>DASYTJ010000131.1:0-178202 GCA_036002325.1 Thermoanaerobaculia bacterium
TGGTGGATCCGGCAGGCGATCACCCGCGCCATCGCCGACCAGGCGCGGACGATCCGCATCCCGGTGCACATGATCGAGACCATCAACAAGCTCACCCGCACCAGCCGCTCGCTGGTGCAGGAGCTGGGGCGCGAGCCCACCGCGGAGGAGATCGGCGAGCGGATGGATCTGCCGGCCTCCAAGGTGCGCAAGATCATGAAGATCGCCCAAGAGCCCATCTCGCTCGAGACCCCTATCGGCGAGGAGGAGGATTCGCACCTCGGCGACTTCATCGAGGACAAGAACGCCACCTCACCGATCGACTCGGTGATCTTCGCCAACCTGAAGGACCAGACGCGCAAGGTGCTCAAGACCCTGACGCCGCGCGAGGAGCTGGTGCTCAAGATGCGCTTCGGCGTCGGCGACGGCTCCGAGCACACGCTCGAGGAGGTGGGCCGGTCGTTCAACGTCACGCGCGAGCGCATCCGCCAGATCGAGTCCAAGGCGCTGCGCAAGCTGCGTCACCCCAGCCGGGCGACGAAGCTGAAGCCGTTTCTGGACAATACGATGTAAACAGGATCGACCGGCGGCCGGTCCGCAAGGCCGGCCGCCGCGTTGACAGCGGTACCCGATCCACCTAGAATTCCGCGTCCCGGGCCCATCCCCGGAGGAATTCTTTCCACTTTCCTCGGTAGCTCAATGGTAGAGCGTGCGGCTGTTAACCGCAATGTTGGGGGTTCGAGTCCCTCCCGAGGAGCCATTCCTCTCTTTCTCTGTTAGACCACCGGGTGTTCACCACCGTCAATCGTGTCGACCGAGCCGCTTTGCTGGCGGCGTTCGACACGGTGTCGCTGGAGGATCTGCGCCGCCGGCGGAGCTCGAAGTGGGTGCGCTATCCACCGGACGTTCTGCCCGCCTGGATCGCCGAGCTCGACGTGCCGCTCGCCGAGCCGATCCGTCAGGCGCTGCACGGGGCGATCGAGCTGGGCGACACCGGCTACGCCGACGCCGGCGCATTGCCCGCGGCCTTCGCCGGGTTCGCGCGGGAGCGGTTGGCCTGGCCCGTCGATCCGGCGCAGGTTCAGGTCGTGCCCGACGTCATGGTCGGCGTGGCGGAGATCCTCCGGGTCGCCACTCCGCCCGGCGCCGGCGTGGTCATCAACCCGCCGGTCTATCCGCCGTTCTTCCATATCCTCGACGAGGCGCGCCGCAGCGTAGTCGCGGTGCCGTTGGCGCGCACGGACGCCGGTTGGCGGCTCGATCTCGACGGTCTCGAAGCGGCGTTTCGTGCCGGGGCCCGCGCGTACCTGCTGTGCAACCCGCACAATCCCACCGGCCAGGTCTGGCCCGCGGCTGATCTGGCCCGGATCGCCGAGCTGGCGGAGCACTACGGCGTGCTGGTCCTCTCCGACGAGATCCACGGGCCGCTCGTGCTGGCCGGCGCGGCGCACACGCCGTTCCTGACACTGGGCGACTCGGCGGCCGAGAACGGGATCGTGCTCACTTCCGCTTCGAAGGCGTGGAACCTGGCCGGCTTGAAATGCGCCCTGGCGGTGACCGGCTCGCCGCGGATGAAGGCCCTGCTGGATCAGCTTCCAGACGAGGTGCGCTATCGGGCCAGCAACCTGGGGGTGCTCGCCGGGATCGCGGCGTTTCGGGACGGCGGGCCATGGCTGGAGGCGCTGCGAATGCATCTCGACCGGACGCGGAAGCTCCTCGCCGAGCTCCTCGCGAGCCGGCTGCCGGAGATCGGATACGAGCCGCCGGAGGCGAGCTACCTGGCCTGGCTCGACTGTTCCGCCCTGAGGCTCGGCGACGATCCGGCGGCGGCGTTCCTGGAGCTCGGCCGCGTGGCGCTGGTTAAAGGGCTCGACTTCGGACGGCAGGGTGCCGGGTTCGCCCGGCTCAACATCGGCACCTCCCGTGCGCTGCTCACCGAGGCGGTGCGGCGGATGTCGGCCACCCTGGGCCGCTGACACGCCCACCCCTTGACAGATACGAACGATCGTTCTATTCTCCAGGTGCGATGGCCACTACGCGAGGAGAGCTGACCCGACAAGCCATTCTCGATCACGCCGCAGGGCTCGCGGCGCAGATCGGCCTCGAGGGGCTCTCCATCGGCCGCCTCGCCGAGGACCTCAAGCTCTCCAAGAGCGGACTGTTCGCCCATTTCAAGTCCAAGGAAGCCTTGCAGGTCCAAGTGCTGGAGACGACGCGGCAGCAGTTCGTCGATCGCGTGGTCAAGCCCGGGCTGACCGCACCCCGCGGCGAGCCCCGCCTCCGGGCGCTCTTCGACAACTGGCTCGCCTGGGGCCGCGGGAATGCGGGAGGGTGTCTGTTCGTCAACACGGCCATCGAGTTCGACGACCGGCCGGGCCCCGTGCGCGATCTGCTGGTGCAGAACCAGCGGGACTGGCTCGACCTGCTCGCCAACACCGTGCGCGCCGGCGCGCGGGAGGGCCATTTCGATCCCGAGCTGGATCCCGACCAGCTCGCCCACGAGCTCTACGGGATCATGCTCGGCTGGACCCACGCCGCGCGCCTGCTTCGCGACCCCAAAGTCGAAGAGCGCACCCGTTTCGCCTTCGAAGCCCTGCTGGACCGCTACCGGAGAAAGTGAGCCGCCATGAATTCGACCGTCGCAGCGTCCGCCTACTCCAAGAACAGCACGAACGTTCGCTCCTGGGATCGCGCCGCACCGTGGCCGATCCGTGCTGCCTTCCGCGCCATCGGCCCCTTCCCGGAGCTGGCCGGAGCGGCGGCCGGCCGGCTCTTCCTCACGCCGCCGCGTCCGGCCGTCTCGCCGCGCGTGGCCGACGTCCTCACCCATGGCGAGCCGGTCCAAATCCCGTGGCGGGGAAGCGCTCTCCGGGCATGGTCTTGGGGAACGGGACCGGTGGTGTTGCTCGTCCATGGTTGGGGAGGCTATGGCGCGCAGTTCGCCTCCTTCGTGCCGGCGCTGAGGATGTCCGGCTATCGTGCGGTCGCCATCGACGGTCCCGCCCACGGAAAATCGCCCGGCCGCCGGACCTCGCTCGTGGAGTTCGCTGAAGCCCTCCTGCGCACCGCCGACACGGTCGGTCCGCTGGCCGGAGTCGTGGCCCATTCGTTCGGTGGGGCCTCGACCGCCATCGCCATGTCGCGGGGCTTCGAGCCTGGAAGGGTCGTCTTCGTGAGCCCCCCGGCGGATCCGGTGATGGTGACGCGGCGCTTCGCCTCGGCGATGGGTCTGGCGGAGCCTGGCCGTCGGGCCATGCAGGCATGGATCGAGCGGCAGATCGGCGCCCCTATGGAGCGGTTCGACGTCCCCACGCTCGCCGCCGGCTTCGGCGTGCCGCTGCGCCTCTTCCACGACCGGGAAGATCATGAGATTCCCTGGCAGGAAGGCGCGGCGATCGCCGACGCTTGGCCGGGCGCCGAGCTCGTGACCACGCGCGGTCTGGGCCACTACCGGATCCTGCACGATTCCGAAGTGGTCCACGGCGCGGTGGAGTTCCTGGAGGGCGGGCGGTGAGCTTCACGCTCCCGCGAGGATGCGCCGCAGGAGGAGCAGCAGGCAGAGGGCCGCGATCGCCAGGGTGGCCGGCATGACCCAGCGGTTCCACCAGGGCTCGGGGGCGGCGGTCTCGCCCCTGAGGCTCAGCTCGGCGGGCTGCCAGGGACGGCTGAGCAGGGTCTCTCCGAGGGCCGACAGGTCGTAGGAGGGAGCCCTCAGATTGTCGGGGCCGGCGAGGAGGCGGACCGGATCCTCCGTCTCCGGCCAGACGAAGAGGAGCACGTCGCGCCGCCGCCAGACCGCCGCCTCCAGGTTCGCGAGTGGCGGGTTGTCGCCGTCGTGAAAGCGTACCGAGAGGACCTGCGGCGCCTGGCCGGGGAGGATGAGACGTTCGTGGCACGGCAGGGGCGGCTGCGGGCGGCACTCCCAGGTCTCGCGGACCAGCGCCAGGCGGGTCTTCCGCCGCCCGTTCGGCCGCAGAGGCTGGGCCGGTTCCTGATAGCGGACGCCGACGGTGCGGCGCAGCGGCGAAGGCGGGACGGAGAGGTCCATCTCCGTCAGCGGCAGACCGAACTCCGGCAGGTGGATCTCCGCTTCGCTCTCCCGCGATCTCCGGTCGCTCGGCTCCGGATCCAGCGCGCCTTCCCGGATCACCAGCGCCGGCGCGGCCGGCGACCAGAGGAAGTAGGGGATCTGGCGCTCGCCCGCCGCCAGGCGCAGGTTTCCCAGATCGGCGCGTGCGGATTCGTAGACCGCATCCGGCAACTCCAGACGGACGAGCAGCCCCGGCCGCGCGGCGGGCGCGATCACCCTCCAGGAGGCGGTGCGGCGGCGGTTTCCCAGGCGGACGGCAGGCGCCGTGGCGGCCGGTGCCAGAGAAGGCAGAGCATGCTCGATCTCGGCTCCAGGCTCCAGCCAGACCGCTTCGGCGCCGGCCGGCAGATCCGTTCTCCCTGCTTCCAGGCGCGGGGCGCCACCGTAGCCGAGGGTGTAGCGGCCCGCAGCCTCGGCCCGGAAGAGCACCGTCTGCACGGAGAGCTCGACGCCCCAGCTCACGAGCCGTGGCGGCGCCTGGGGTGAGCCGTAGAGCCCGAGCCGGAGAAGGGCATCTGCGATCGGCTCCGCCCCACCCACGATCAGATGGCGCGTCCTGCCGCCGCTCCGCTGCCACACTCCCTCGGCCTGGAGCTGCCAATGCCCGTCGCGAGGCGCGTCGAGGCGGTAGCCGACCCTCCCCGCGCCCGTCACCTCCAGCGTGAGCCGCCGCATCACCTGGCGGGCGCCCGGCAGGGCGAGGGTGCAGAAGGAGGCCCCCGGCTGGCCCGTTTCGCATTGGGCATTCCGCGTGAGAACCGACTGGGTCGGTCCGCTGACCACCTCCACCTCGGAGGTCAGGATCTCCGGCGTCTTCGCTTCCCGCGGCCAGTGGAGGTGAAGGTAACGGTCCTCGGTCCGGGGATAGGAGATCGACAGCCATTCCGAGTCGTCGCTGGCGCCGGCCTGACTAGGCTCGCCGGCCGCGAGCGGCTGCCAGGCCGAGCCGTCGGCACTGCTCTCGATGGTGTCGGGCGATGAGAGCGGCGGGTGAGCTCCCTCGAGAAAGAGGCGCTCGTGCGGCACCGGATCGGCACCCAGGTCGAGCACCAGCTCCCAACCGCCGTCCGCGGTGCGTGCGGGCTTCGGCACCTTGACCGGCCGCCGCTCGCTGCGCGTCGCCGCCGGCTCGACCCTTACGGGCAGCTCCTCTCCCGCGGGAGAGAACACGTGCAGGTCGGCCGCTCCCGGCGCCAGGTGCTGGAGGGCGGCGAGGTCGAGCGGCACACGCACCCAGCCGGCGGCCGGGACCGTGATCTCGCGGGTGTAATGGAAGCCCTCGACCTGGGCCGAGGCCGGCGGCGCGGCCAACCCGAGGGCGAGGAGGGACACCACGCAGGCCGCTCCACGGAGGATCGCCGTCGCGGCCTGCCAGGTCATGAGGATTTCAGGGAATCGGAAAGTCGAGACGAAGTCCCCGCTGGCGGGGACGTGCCAGACCGGAGAGAGGGGGCCTCCAACGACAAAAGCTGGACGAAGTCTAGCACGGCTCTTGCGCGAGGTACATACCCCTTTTTCTTATACGGAGTACGAGCGGTGTTCGTCCACCAGCTTCTCGACCACCGAAGGGTCCGCCAGGGTGGTGATGTCACCCAGCTCCTCGTACTCGCCGGCTGCGATCTTGCGCAGGATGCGGCGCATGATCTTGCCCGAGCGCGTCTTCGGGAGGCCCGAGACCACCTGAATGCGGTCCGGCGTGGCGATGGCACCGATGGCGTGGCGCACCTGCTCCTTGAGCGCGCCGATCAGCTCCTCGCGGTCCCAGGCTTCGTAATCCGGCGTCGGATGAACGTAGGCGAAGATCCCCGTCCCCTTGATGTCGTGCGGGAAGCCCACCACCGCCGCCTCCGCCACCGCTTCATGGGCAACCAGAGCGCTCTCGATCTCCGCCGTGCCCAGGCGGTGGCCGGAGACGTTCAGCACGTCGTCCACCCGGCCGGTGATCCAGTAGTAGCCGTCCTGGTCGCGCCGGCAGCCGTCGCCGGTGAAGTAGAGGCCGGGATACTGCGAGAAGTAGGTCTCGCGGAACCGCCGGTGATCGCCGTAGATGGTGCGCGCCTGCCCCGGCCAGGTGCCGCGCAGACAGAGATTGCCCGACACGTCGTTGCCTTCCAGCTCCTGCCCCCGCTCGTCGACGATCGCCGGGCGGACGCCGAAGAAAGGGAGGGTGGCCGAGCCCGGCTTGCAGGGCGTCGCTCCCGGCAGCGGCGTGATCAGGATGCCTCCGGTCTCCGTCTGCCACCAGGTATCGACCACCGCACAGCGCTTCTCCCCTACGACATCGTGATACCAGAGCCACACCTCGGGGTTGATCGGCTCGCCGACGGTGCCCAGGATGCGCAGCGAGTCGCGCTTGTACATCTTCACCCACTCGTCGCCGCCTCTGGCGATGGCCCGGATGGCCGTCGGCGCCGTATAGAAGATGTTGATCCCGAGATCGTCCACCATCCGCCAGTACCGCCCGGCGTCCGGGTAGGTGGGGATCGACTCGAACATCACCGTCGTCGCGGCGTTGGCCAGCGGTCCGTAGAGGATGTAGCTGTGACCGGTGATCCAGCCGATGTCGGCGGCGCAGCAATAGATGTCGCCCGGATGGTAGTCGAAGACCAGCCGGTGGGTGAGCGCGGCGTAGACGAGATAGCCGCCGGTGGTGTGGAGCACGCCCTTGGGCTTGCCCGTCGAGCCCGAGGTGTAGAGGATGAACAGCGGGTCCTCTGCCGCCATCCACTCCACCGGACAGGTGGAGCGCTGCTTCGCGGTCTCGTCCTCCATCCACAGGTCCCGCCCCTTTCGCAGCGGGACCTCCTTCTCCGTGCGGCGCACCACGAAGACCCGCTCCACCATCGACAGACCCTCGATCGCCTGGTCGACGGTGTGCTTGAGCGGGATGCGCTTGCCGCCGCGCAGGCCCTCGTTGGCGGTGAGCACCACCTTGGCGCCAGCGTCGAGAATGCGGTCGCGCAGCGACTCGGCCGAGAAGCCGGCGAAGACCACCGAGTGGACGGCGCCGATGCGGGCGCAGGCGAGCATGCTGTAGGCCAGCTCCGGGATCATCGGCAGGTAGATGCAGACGCGATCGCCCTTGCGCACGCCGTGGTGGAGCAGCACGTTGGCGATGCGCGCCACGTTGTGCTTGAGCTCCCTGTAGGAGATGTAGCGGTACTCCCCCGGCTCGTCGCCGGCCCAGATGATGGCCGTCTGCTCGCCCCGATACGGCAGGTGGCGGTCGACGCAGTTGAAGCAGGCATTCAGCCGGCCGCCGCCGAACCAGGCGAAGTCCACCTCCTCCATGTCGACGTCCATGATGTTGCGCGGCGGAGCGAACCAGTCGACGATGCCGGACATCTCGCGCCAGAAGTCCGCCGGCTCCTCGACCGACCGGCGGTACATCTCCTGGTACTCGGCGAGGCTCTTGATGTGGGCGTTCTCGGCGATGTGGGGCTTGACGGGAATCATGCGTCGGCTTCCTCCGGTTAGCGGCGCAACTCCTTGAGCAACGAGGAATTCTATACCTTCCCGGCGGGGCTGATCCGCCGTCCGGCGCCGGTCATCGCGGTCGCGGAATCCGTGACCGCGATTCCTGCGGCGGTCACCGCGGCACTACTGGCGGTCATCGCGACAACTGCGGCAGTGACCGCGGACTCGATCGTGGTCACTAGCGGGTCCAACGGAGTTGACCCGGAGAAGCCAACGACTAGCTTGTTCTTACCGCCGTCTTACTGCAGGCGGGGGAGAGGCCCTTATGGCGAAGTCTTCGAACCCACCCGTCACGCGCCTGTCCACCAAAGGGCAACTGATCGCACAAGGTGCTCGGGAACGCCGGTGATCGCCGTTGACACCAACGTCATCGTCCGGCTCGTGACCGCTGACGACCCCGATCAAACTGCAGCGGCCCGCGAGGTCTTCGAGACGGGTGAGCTCTGGATTTGCAAGACCGTCCTCCTCGAGACGGAGTGGGTCCTGCGCTACAGGCCACAGGCTGAATCGGACGTCCATTCAGGAGATTTTCCGTCGGCTTCTCAGTTACCCCAGAATCGAGATGGAAGATCGGGGCACCGTCCTACAGGCATTGAACTTCTACAGCAGGGATCTGGAGTTTGCTGACGCGCTACACCTCGTCTCGAGCGGAGAAGCCGATCGCTTCGCTACATTCGACCGGCCTTTCGCCGAGAGTGTATGGAAAATGGAAGGTGGACCGGAGGTGATTCTGTTGAAAGGTAGCGGTCCCTAAAGAAGATCGTCCAGGACATCAGCCGTCCGTCTCTCCTCCGGCTCCTGACCCTGTCGAAAGATCCTCGCCCCTCGCGCCCCTCCCAGAGTGGCGTGGCCTCCCTCCACCCGGATCCACGCCCCCTCGCGGAGGCCCACGACCGGCGTCGTGTTCTCCTCGTGGAACTCCTTGAGCCGCTGCTCCCGGGTCTCACCCATGTGGGTCGAGTTGGGTTCGGCGTCGATGTAATGAGGGTTGATCTGGAAGGGAACGAGCCCCAGGGCGTCGAAGGAGGCGGGCTGGACGATCGGCATGTCGTTCGTCGTCCGGATCGTCGGCGCCGCGATGTTCGTGCCGGCGCTGCTGCCGATATAGGGGATGCCGGCGAGAGCCCTTTCCCGAAGGACGGGGAGGAGGCCGGAATCCTGGAGCGTCTTCAACAGTCGGAAGGTATTGCCGCCGCCCGTAAAGACCGCCTCCGCTTGCTGAATCATCCGCCTCCCTGCCTCGTCCGCCGCGAGAGTCCTCACTTCGACGCCGGCGGCGAGACGATCCCGGACCTTTTTTCCGTAGCCTTGCCGGTCCTGCAAGGCGAAGGGAACGAACAGCAGGCTGCGGACCAGCCCCAGAAAGGCGTCGATCTCGGAGAGCGCGTGGTCCAGGTAGCCCTGGCCGTGGTTGGTCGAGTTGCTGATCAGCAGCAGGCGGCGCGGCATCCGCGAATCCTAACCGTTCTCGAAGAAGGGGTGTATGCCGGTGTGGCGCTCCTCTTATCTGCGGCTCTCGCCGCGGCGCCGGAAGAAGCCGTTGGCGATCATCGTCATCACCTCTTCGCCGTTCTGGTTCCGCATCACGTAGCGGAGCTTCACCAGCCCGCCCGGCTTGCTGCGCGACGGCGTGACCGCGACGACCTCGGTGCGCACGGTCAGGGTGTCTCCCGGACGCACCGGCTTGAGCCAGCGCAGCTCGTCGACGCCGGGCGAGCCCATGCTTCCCGAGTCGCTCCCCAGGAACTGCTCGACCAGGAGGCCATGGCAGAGGGCGGCGGTATGCCAGCCGCTGGCGATGAGACCGCCGAAAGGCGACCGCCGCGCCGCCTCCTCGTCAACGTGGAACGGCTGCGGATCGAACTTCCTGGCGAACTCGAGGATCTCCTCGCGAGTGACCGTGCGGCTGCCGGCTTCCTGGGTCCGGCCGACCTCGAAGTCTTCGAAAAAAAGGGACATTGTTGGATATGGAAAGGAGGGGGGTTCGGTTTGGTCTCGGCGTCGGACTGCAGGGCGGGTCGCGCCGCCACCCGCCGTCCAGACCCGCCCCTACCCTAAGCAAAGTACACTATGCCTGTGTACGCTTCCCCAAGCACCACGGACCTATCTTGGGGCGCCTACAACTGTGCCATCGTCTCTTTATAGAACCCCTCCAGCACGTCGCGATGCCGGGATTCGACCACCCGGCGCTTGATGCTCATCTTCGGTGTCAGCTCGCCGGTCGCCTGGGAGAGGTCGTGATCGAGGAGGTGGAAGTCCTTGATGCGCTCGTAGGAGGCGAGCTGGGCGTTGACGGCGTCGACGGCCTCGCGGATGAGCTGCTTGACCTCGGGACGGGACGCCAAGTCGGTGTAATCCTTGTAGTCGATGCCCTGCTCTCGCGCCCACTTCCCCGTCGCGTCCTCGTTGACGGTGATGAGGGCCACGCAGAAGGGCCGCCGATCTCCCAGCATGACGACCTGCGAGACATAGGGGCAGCTCGCCTTGAGCATGTTCTCGATGTTCTGGGGAGCGATATTCTTGCCGCCGGCCGTCACCAGGATGTCCTTCTTGCGGTCGGTGATGGTGAGGAAGCCTTCGGCGTCGAGCTGGCCGACGTCGCCGGAGTGGAGCCAGCCGTCGGCGTCGAGCGCCTCGGCGGTGGCTTCGGGCAGGTTGTAGTAGCCCTTCATGACGTTGCGGCCCCGGATGAGGATCTCGCCGTCGTCGGCGATCTGGATCTCAACCCCCTTGAGCGGCCGGCCCACGGAGCCGAACTTGTAGTGCTCGGGCCGGTTGGAGGTGGCGCCGGCCGAGTTCTCTGTCAGGCCGTAGGCTTCGAGGATCAGGATGTCGCAGGCATGGAAGAACTCGGCAATGGAACGCGAGAGCGGGGCGCCGCCGGAGATCAGGAAGCGGAGCCTGCCGCCCAGGCGGGCCTTGATCTTGGAGTAGACGAGCTTGTCGGCCAGCCGGTGCTTGAGGGCGAGGAATCCGCCCGGCTTCCGTCCTTGCAGCCGCAGACGGGAGACCTCGCCTCCCACCCCGAGGGCCCACTGGAAGATCTTGTACTTGAGCGGGCTGCCCTCCTTGGCGCCTGTCACCACCCGGTTGTAGAGCTTCTCGTAGACGCGCGGGACGCCCGCCATCAGGGTGGGCCGGACCGCGGCGAGGTTGACCGCGACGTCGTCGATGACGCCGTCGATCGCAGTAGGGACACCCGTCCCGATGAATGCCACTTCGAGGACCTTGGCGAAGGAGTGAGCCAGCGGGAGGAAGACGAATTGCCGGTCGTCGGGGAGCAGCACGCCGAGATCGGCGATGGATTTGGCCTCAAAGAGCCAGTTGTCATGGGTGAGCATGACCCCTTTGGGGTTGCCGGTGGTGCCCGAGGTGTAGATGAGCGTCGCCAGATCTCCGGGGCCGACGGAGGCAGCCGCGCGGTCGAAACCGTCGGGGTTCTCCGTGTCCCAGGCCGCGCCGCGGCGCTCCAGCTCGGCGAGGGTCAGGGTCCAGCCGTCATCGTCCGCCGGCTCGCCGTTCATCAGGATGAGATTGACGACGTCGGCCGCGCGCTGGCGCACCTCGCGGATCTTCTCCTCCTGCAGCGGGTTCTCGACGAAGCAGAAGCGGGCGCCGGAGTTCTCCAGGATGTAGGCGCTCTCCTCGGCGGTGTTCGAGGTGTAGATCGTCGACGTCGCGCCGCCGGCCGAGAGGATGCCGAGGTCCGCGATCACCCAGTCTGGGCTGCTGGTGGCGAGGATGGCCGCGCGCTCGCCTTTCTTGAACCCCAGGCTCAGCAGGCCGCAGGCGACGGCGCGCACCCGATCGCCGGCCTCGGCCCAGGTCATGGAGTACCAGCGGCCGTCACGGCGGCCGGACATGGCCTCGGCGCCGGGCGTCGAGGCGACGCGGTGCTTGAACATCTCGACGACGGAACGGAACGTCGGCTCGCTCATGGCGCGGCTCCCCTCGAATACGTGACCGTTTGAACGACCGGATGATAGCAGGAGCCTCGAGCAGGAATGCCGTCCCTCAGCCGGCGATGAATCGCCGGGCTACTCCAGCTCGAACAGCGGATTCCCCATCTCGACCGCCTGGCCGGGCTGGACGAAGATCTTGCCGATCCTGCCGTTGTGCTCGGCGCCGATCTCGTTTTCCATCTTCATGGCTTCGAGCACCACGATGCCCTGGCCGGCGGCGACTTCCTGCCCTTCCTCGGCGAGCAGGGCGACCACGCGGCCGGGCATGTAGGCGTTGACCCTCTGCCGTCGCTTGCCGCCTTTGCCGCCGCGGGTCTGCGAGGCGAGATGGGTGAGAGGATCGACGACTTCAACCGCCGCGGAATGCTGGCCGGTGCTCACCCAGTAGACGTCTTCGTCCGCGCGATGGACGGCGACCTCGTGCTGGGCGCCGTCGATGCGCAGGCTGTGGAGACCGCCGCGGGCGGCGCCGGCGTCGACGTGATAGGTGCGGTCGCCGAGGGCCACCTCGAAGCCGCCGTCGACGCGGCGGACCCGCACCCGCTCTTCCCGGATCCCAAGACGGACGATCAGGTCCATGATCCCCCGCGCATCGCGCCGTGCCGGCCGGCCGCGCCCCAGCGGGAACGGCGAGAGGCGTTCGCGGAGGGTGACCCGGCGGCGGTCTGGTTGGCGCGCTCGTAATAAGCCAGCGCCGCGGCGATCAGCGGCAGGTCGTCCGGCGCGCCGTCGGTGGACGGCCGCAGCTCGCCGGCGCCCAGCTTGCGGTCGAGCATGCCGATGTCCAGGTTGCCGGCGCGGAAGTCGGCATCCGCGAGCAGGGCTTGGAAGAGCGGAACCGTGGTGCGGATCCCTTCGATACGCAGCTCGGAGAGGGCGCGGCCCAGCCGTTCGAGAGCGCGCTCGCGGTCGGCGGCCCAGACGATGAGCTTGGCCAGCATCGGATCGTAGTGGATCGACACCTCGGAGCCCTCGTAGATCCCGCTGTCGACTCGTACGCCGGGGCCGTCGGGCCAGCGCAGGATCCGGATCCTGCCGGGCGACGGCGCGAAGCGCTGGTAGGGGTCCTCGGCGTAGAGGCGCACCTCGACGGCGTGCCCGCGGGGCTCGACGTCGTCGAGCTCGGGACCGAGGGGCTCGCCCTCGGCGACGCGGATCTGCGTCTGCACCAGATCGACGCCGGTCACCAGCTCGGTGACGGGATGCTCCACCTGCAAGCGGGTGTTCATCTCAAGAAAGTAGAAGCTGCCGTCGCGGGCGAGCAGGAACTCGCAGGTGCCGGCGTTGCTATAGCCTGCGGCGGCCGCGGCGCGCACGGCGGCCTCGCCCATGCGGCGGCGCAGCTCGGGCGTGACCACCGGCGACGGCGCTTCCTCTACCACTTTCTGATGGCGCCGCTGCAGGGAGCATTCGCGCTCGCCGAGAGACACGACTCGGCCGTGGAGATCGCCCATCACCTGGATCTCGATGTGCCGCGGGTTCTCGATGAATTTCTCCACGTAGACGGAGTCGTCGCCGAAGCTGGCGCCGGCCTCGGAGCGGGCGGCGCGGTAGGCGCCGGGCAGCTCGGCGGCGGACGGCACCCTCCGCATGCCTTTGCCGCCGCCGCCGGCGGAGGCCTTGAGCATGACGGGGTAGCCGATGGCCTCGGCGGCGGCCGTGGCGGCGTCGAGGTCGGGCAGCGGGTCCTGGCCTCCGGGCACCACGGGCACACCGGCCGCGATCATCAGCCGCCGGCTCTCGATCTTGGAGCCCATGGCGTCGATCGCCTCGGGCGAAGGGCCGATGAAGGTGATCCCCGCGTCCCGGCACAGGCGGGCAAACTCCGCGCGTTCGGAGAGGAAGCCGTAGCCCGGGTGGATGGCGTCGGCGCCGATCTCCCTTGCGAGCTGGACGATGGCCTCGCCCCGCAGATAGCTCTCGCGCGACGGCGCCGGACCGATCGGGTAGGCCTCGTCAGCCAGCAGCACGGGCAGGCCCAGCCGATCCGGCTCCGAGTAGATGACCGCGCCGCGGATCCCCATCTCCCGCAGCGCCCGCAGGATCCGCACGGCGATCTCGCCGCGGTTGGCGATCAGGACCTTGCGGATGGGTTTACGAGGGACGGTGGCCATGGCGAGGGTTGCCTATCCTAGCAGCGCGCCGGATTGCACGCGGCGGCTTCCCCACCACCCAAACACCGGCAACAGCAGAACCCCGGCCAGAGTCCCCAGCAGCGACCGCCGCAGCGGCGCGCGATCGATCTCCAGCCGCACCCGGTGCGCGCCGGCCGGCACCTGGACGCCGATACGGTGGGCGTTCGCGGTGAGCACCCTGGCGGGACGGCCGTCGATCGTGGCGTGGAAGAGAAGGTTCGCGCGCTGGATGACGAGGAGCGCGCCGCCGGGACCGGCCGCGGTCGCGACCTCCAGGCTCTCCGGCCCGCGGCGAAGGATGCGGGCGCTGCCGCCGCCGGTCGTCTGCGGGGACGGTCCGGGCCCAATGAGGACCGCGTCCGTCCGCGGATCGAACGTGGGATTCATGAGCCGCCGGTACACCGCCGGCAGATCGCGTTCGCGGAAGATCCGGCGGGCGAGGAAGGCCTCGGGCGCGCGGTCCGTCACCTCGTAGATGCACAGCTCGTGGCCGAAGCTGGGGATCGTGATGAGCAGCCGGGCGTGCGGCGGCAGCGGATCGAGAGGATGGTTGAGCAGCAGCCGGCCGACGCCCCAGGCGGCGAGCAGCCGGAGGCGCTCCGGGTCCTTCGCGCCCTTGACCGCGATCTGGGCCATGCGCGTCAGGAAGGTGTCCAGCCCCTCGGGCGAGGTGTTCAGCTCGTAACGTCTTCCCCAGACCGGCCCGCTGAACGGATAGAGCTCGAAGAACGAACGGCGCTCCAGCCAGCGGTGGTGGAGCTCCGGGAATCGTCCATGGCGCAAGGTCGAAGGGCCGAAGAGATAGTTGTAGTCGGGATTCGCCACCGCCAGGTCCGCCGGCACCCAGGCGAGCGCCGGCGGCGGCATGAGATAGGGCACCACGGCGTCCATCGGATAGAGGGGACGCAGCAGCCAGAGCTGCGCCGCGGCGTGCACCGCGATAAGCAAGGCCCCCCCGAGCCGCCAGGAACGGCGGGTGACCCCCAGCGCGAGGCCGAGTGCCGCGAGCACCCCGAGCGAGAGCAGCGAAAGCCCGGCCCAGCGGAGCCGTTCGTAGGCGATGAACGCCGCCGGCCGCGGAATGAACAGGTCGAGCCAGGCCTCCGCCGGACGTGGCGCGAAGCTGAGGAAACCCCAGAAGAGGAGGAAGGCCAGGGCGAGCAGCAGCAGGGTCCAACGGAAGGCCCGGCGGGCGCCGGCCGGCGCCTCTCCACGGCTGGCAGCGCGGAGCCGCTCGAATCCCACCCCGCAAAGGAGCGCCGCGCCGATCGCCACCGGCAGCCAGAACTTGACCGGATAGCGGAGCGACTTCTGACCCGGCGAGGTGAGAAGCCACTCGGCGAGCGGATTGAACCGTCCGAGCGACATGAAGACGCCGAAGACGATGCCGCCCCAGGCCCAGCCGGCCCTGCGGTCGCGCGGCCGGCCGGAGGCGGCGACCAGGGCCAGCGTGAGCAGCCCGGGATAGAGCGACAGGTAATACGGAGGAACGCCGGTGAAAAACGCGCTCCCCCAGAAGGCGCCGTTGGAGAAGACATCGGGCCGGCCGAAGAGGAAGGGGATCAGCCACTCGGCGGCTTGCCGCGGATCCCAGCTCGCGGTGGTGACCGTCTGCCGGTTGTAGCCCACGTGGCCGCGGTAGGAGAGGGGGAGGATGCGCAGGAACTCGACGAGCTGAGGCAGCGCGATCAACGTCCCGCAGAGGAAAGCGGCGGTGAGCAGCGCGAGACTCCGCCAACCTGAGCCGGCCGGCCGCTCGCGCCAGATCAGAGCCACGGCGGCGGCTGCGAGCAGCAAGGTGAGGAGCGCCGTCTGCGGATCGCCGCCGAGAATGAGCAGCGTCCAGACCGGTGCCACGACGACAGCCAGCAGGCCGCGCCGCTCTCTCGAGCGGACGAAGGTGAGGCAGGCGGCGATCAGCGCGGGGGCAAGGGTGACTCCGGCGATCAGGTTATAGAAGTTGAGGTGCGAGAGGTAGAAGCCGGAGACCGTCCAGCAGGCCGCGGCCGCCCAAGAGGGCTCGCGGCCGAGGCCCCAGCTTCGCGCTAGCCAGTAAAAGGCAAACGGCGCCAGGAGCAGGTGGAGCCAGAAGTGCGCGTTGAAGGCCCAAAAGGTGGAGCCCAGGAGGAACAGGAGGTTGTCCGGATAGAACGGCGCCGCGTTGAGGTTGCCCGCGAGCGGCTGACCGCCCGCACGGTAAGGATCGATCTCGGGAAAGTAGCCATGGCGCATCGCCTCGGCCTGCGCCCACTTCATGGGGAAGTGGGAGTTGAGGACGTCGCGGAGGATCAGTGTCTCCGTGCCACGGACGAGCGGCATCATGGCGAGAACGAGGAGGAGCAGCAGGGGTCCGGCGTAGAGGAGGAAGGTTCTCCAGGAACCGGACGCTCGGGATTCCGCGGACATGGCGAGGAAGCCTACTAGAATACGCCGGTGATCCGACCGCTCTTTCAGTCCCTGCGGCCCGCGCAGTGGGCCAAGAACTTCTTCGTCCTCGCGCCGCTGGTCTTTGGCGACCTGCTGCTGGTCGAGCGGGCCGCGGCGCGCGCGTTCCTGGCCGTGGTGGCCTTCTGCTGCGCCTCCAGCGCCGTCTACCTGATCAACGACCTCCGCGACCGCGAGGAGGACCGCCAGCATCCGCTGAAACGGCTGCGCCCGCTGGCCGCCGGCACGCTCGGCGTGCCGGCCGCCGTGGCCGCGGTCGGCGTGCTCGGCGCCGCAGCCCTCGCCATCTCCTGGTATCTGGGATTGCTGTTCACGGCGGTCCTCGGCGCCTACCTGACCCTCAACATCCTCTATACCCTGTGGTTCAAGCACATGGTGATCCTGGACGTGATGTCCATCAGCCTCGGCTTCGTACTGCGGGTGGTGGCGGGGGCGGAGGCCACCGGCGTTCTGGTGTCGCGCTGGCTCTTCCTGTGCACGATCTTCCTGGCCCTGTTCCTCGCCTTCTCCAAACGCCGCCACGAGATCACTCTGCTCGCCGGCGCGGCGGCGGGGCAGCGTCCGGTGCTCGACCACTACAGCCCGGCCTTCCTCGATCAGATGATCAACGTCGTCACCGCCTCGGCCGTGGTGTCCTACGCGCTCTACGCGGTGGCCCCGGAGACGGTGCGGAAGTTCCACACCGAAAACCTCATCTACACCATCCCGCTGGTGCTCTACGGCATCTTCCGCTATCTCTACCTCATGTACCAGCGTCCGGGGGAACGCAATCCGACAGAGGCGATCCTTCGCGACCCGCCGTTCCTCGTCAACATGCTGCTCTGGGGTCTGGCGGTGCTGTGGATCGTCTATGGCCGGTGAGCCGGGATACAGTACGATTCCGCCGACCTGTCGATCGCCAAGGAGTGGTTCCGTTTCGATGGTGGATTGCCTGCTCGACCTCACCCCAACCCCTCTCCTAAAGGAGAGGGGCTCGCGGAGCCTCGTAACTCGTCTCCCCTCTCCTTTAGGAGAGGGGGCCGGGGGGTGAGGTAACGTTGACCGAAACGCTCCAGGCCTACCCGAAAAGCACCGCTGACCCCTCGCGCGTGGCGGTGGTCATCCCCTGTCACAACGAAGAGCTCACGGTGGCCAAGGTGGTGACGGATTTCCGCGTTGCCCTTCCCGCGGCGCGGATCCTGGTGGTGGACAATGCCTCGCGGGACCGCACGGCGGAAGAGGCGCTGAAGGCGGGCGCGGAGGTGATCCGCGAGCCCCGCCCCGGTAAAGGGTTCGCGCTCCTCTCCGGCTTTCGCAAGGCGCGGACGGACGGCGCGGAGCACCTGGTGATGGTCGACGGCGACGACACCTACCCCGCCGAGGACGCCCCCCGGCTCCTCGCCGCCGCCGAGGCCGGCGCCGACATGGTCATCGGCACCCGCCTCACCGATTTCGAGCAGGGGGCCTTCCGCGCCGGCCACTCGTTCGGCAACCGCCTCTTCATCTTCCTGGTGCGGCTGCTTTTCGGGGTACGCACGCGGGATCTCTTTTCGGGCTATCGGGTGATCTCCCGGCGGTTTCTCGAGTCGACGCCGCTCATCGCTCAGGGGTTCGAGGTCGAGGCCGAGCTGTCGCTCCAGGCCGTGGTGAAGTGCTTCCCGGTGACGGAAGTGCCGGTGCGCTACCGTGCCCGGCCGCGCGAGAACCCGAGCAAGCTGCACACCTATCGCGACGGCTACCGCATCCTGCTCGCCATCCTCACCTTCTTCCGTGACTACAAGCCGATGACCTGCTTCGGCCTGCTGGCGTTGTTCTTCCTCGCGCTGTCGCTCGCCGGCGGCGGCGTGGTGGTCGCCGAGTACCTGCGCACGGGACTGGTGCTGCGCTTGCCGCTCGCCGTCCTCTCGGCGGCCCTCTTCCTTCTCGCCGCCCTCTCCTTCGCCTGCGGCGTGCTGCTCTCCACCATCAACCGGCGCTCGGCGGAGATCGCGTCGCTGATCCCGTGGAAGTAGCTTGAAGGTCCTCATCCTCTACGAGACCGTCTATCCCGACTTCATCGGCGGGGTCGAGCACCGCAACTACGAGCTGGCGGCGGCGCTCTGCCGGCGGGGCCACGAGGTGACGCTCGCCGGTTTCTGCCGGCCACTGCCGGGCATCCCGCCGCGCCTCACGGTCCAGTCGCTGGGGGAGCTGGGCGCGCTCTACAACGCTTCCGGCCGGCGCAGTACGCGCAAGGCGATCCGCTTCGCCTTCACGGTGCCGCGGGTGGACGTGCGCGGTTTCGACGTGGTGGAGACGGCGAACATGCCGTACATCCACATCCTGCCGCTGGCCTTGAAGTGCGCTCTGGCGCGCAAACCCCTGCTCGTCACCTGGTACGAGTACTGGGGGGACTACTGGAAGGGTTACGTCGGCCGCCTGAAAGCGCCCGCCTACAAGGCTGTCGAGTGGCTCACGGGCCAGCTCGGCACCGCGGTGACGGCTACCAGCCGGCTCACCCAGGAACGGCTCGCCCGCCACCGGCGGCGGCGTGGCGGCGTCGAGCTGGTGCCCTGCGGTATCGAGGTCGCCGCGGTACAGACCGCCGCCGCGGCCAGGCACGGCGAGGGACCTCCCCTCATCTACGCCGGCCGTCTGCTGCGGGAGAAGCGGATCGATCTGCTGCTGCGGGCCGTCGCGCTCCTCGCTCCGCGCCATCCCGGCGTGCTGCTGACGGTCTTCGGCGACGGTCCCGAGCGCGAAGGTCTGGCCCGTCTCGCCTCCGAGCTGGGTATCGCCGACCGGGTCGATTTCCGTGGGCACGTCGAAACCAGCCGCGAGGTCTGGGAGAACCTGGGGCGCGCCCGGATCGCGGTTCAGCCCTCGGAGCGAGAGGGGTTCGGCCTCTTTCCGCTGGAAGCGATGGCGGCCGGCCTGCCGGTCGTCTACTGCGAGTCCCCCGAGAGCGCCGTTCCCGAGCTGGTCCGCCACGGCGTCGAGGGCCTGTGCTGCCCTCCTACCCCCGAGGCTCTGGCGGCGGCGCTCGAGCGGCTGCTGGCGGACCGGGAAGAGTGGTCCCAACTGCACGAGAACGCCCTGCGGCGGGCGGCGGGCTATGACTGGGACGAGATCGCGCGGCGGATCGAGACGCTGTGCGAGCGGCTGGTGGGTAGCTCCTCTTCAGCCCAGTGAGCTCCGGCAGCCGTCGAGCACGGCAACGTCGAGGCCATGCGGCTCTTTGGCACGGAACTCTGGCACTCTGACTGCCGGTTGATCATGCTGTTTGGCGACGGAGGTTGCAGATGGGACCTGATGAACGAGAAATCCGCGAGGTGCATTCCACCTGGATCGATGCCGTCAACGCCGGCGATCTTGTCCGCTTGCTCACCTTGATGGCGGACGATGTCGTGTTTCTCAATCCGGGCCAGGCGCCGTTCGGCAGGGATGGATTTTCCACCAACTTCTCGGCCGCCCACCAACAGGTTCGGATTGGTTGCGTCAGCGAGTTGGAGGAGGTCGTGGTCGTCGGCGAAGTGGCCTTCACGCGGAGCCGGGACGCGTTGTCCGTGACCCCGCGCGCCGGCGGGGAGGCGACGCAGCTCGCCGGGCACCGTATGACGGTATACCGCAAACAACCCGACGGCCGCTGGCTCTTGGCCCGCGATGCCCATACGTTGTCCGAGAAGTGAGATCGTTAGCCGCCCAACCCCTATGAGGCCCCCGGCTTGCTCCGGCGCTCGCCTTTTAAGAGTCTCCAATAAGGTTACTCGCGAGGAGGAGCGACGTCTAACCCCTATGAGGCCCGCGGCATGGTCGAGTTTCGTTACGAGGTGCGAGGACTGGCGGCGGCTTAGGCGGTCCGCAAGACTGACGGGGCGCCTCGTCCGGATGCTGCCGTAATGCGTTCGTTAGTAAGGCACCGTATCACGGGCGAGCGCCCCTGGCAGAAAGCCTATCTCCGCTTCCGTGAGCTCGAGCGGCAGCTCACGGATGAAGACGCCCGTGGCTGGGCGTTCCTCACGCTTCTCCGCGCAGCCGCCCAGGGGAGCCACGTCTTCAAGCGCAAGCTACGGGAGTACCAGGCCGTCCGCCTGGGTCCCAACCCCGGCCTGCCGGAGCCGCCGGCCGGTCTGATCGACGAATTGCAGACGCTCGCTCGTCTGCGATCGAGCTACGACCGGGAGGAGACCGGATTCGTGTTCGAGGACGTGTATCACCTCGCTTTCCACAATCTCATGTGGTGGCGAGGCTATGGCAGGCCGATCCCGCCCGCGGCGGATTGCCGCCGGCTCTACCGCGGACAGCGGAAGGACACCTGGGAGGTTGGAGCGAAGATCTACCGCGGATTGCCGGAGGGTCCTGAGCGGCAGGCCGCGCTGCGGGTCCGGGCCGCCAGCGCGTGCCAGATCGGACACGCCATCGCCGAGCGGCTCGGATTCTCGTTCGAGGACGCCATGGCCGTCGCCCAGCACTATTCGGCCGCCGAGATCCTCGGAGTGCCGACGTGGCTCGTCGATTTCAGCCGGGATCCATGGGTCGGCCTCTTCTTCGCCTCCGACGGCGGGGAAACGGGAGACCTCGGCATCGTCTGGGACATCATGCCGACGGAATACACCCGCTTCTCCGCGGGAGAGGGCAATCCGATCGGCCCCCTCCAGATCGTCGTTCCCCAAGGCGTCCTGCGGATCGACAACCAGGCCGGCGTGTTCGTCATCGCCGGCCTGCCGCAGATCTTCGATCAGTACGTGGCTTTCGGGTGGGACACGCGGTTCCGGCAGCACACGGGATTGCGATTCGAAGACCCGGTGCTCGGAATCAGCGCGGACACCATTTATCCCCCTGAGGACCCGCTGCGGGCGACGCTCGCGGAGGTTCGAGCGGCGGCCGTCGACTGCGGATGCGGACCCGGCACGATGCCGTGCGCCGTATCGCCGGCCGTGTTCACCGACCCGTTCGATCCGAAGACCTATGAAGGCCTGCTGACCTGCTGGCTGGAGGAGTTTCTGGGCGAGCGGGCCGGCGATTCCGAGCCCGCGGGCCTGCGTGCGGCTTTGGCCGATCTGGCGGGGTTCCACGCCCGCCTGCACGCTCCGGACTACGCCGGTCGGTTGCCGAACATCGTGAGCCGGTCGCTCAACCGCCTCCGCGACGCGTTCGAGGCCCTGTGCTTTCAGGCGTCGAGAGGCGAACCGCTATCGCTCCGGGGAGCGGTCGAGAAGACGTACGTCAACCAGATGTTCGGGAGCGGAGATCAGGTCGCCGTGCTGCTGGAAGCCTTGAACGAGACCCTGGGCCGGGAGGCGCGAACCCCGTAGGGGCTGAAGCCGCCCGGACATCAATGTCCGGGCTACGAACGACGCCGGGTGAACCCGGCTTGAAGTCCCCTTCAGGGGGCCCGGCGGTTCATCGCCGGGCGGAGGTGCAACTGTCGCGATGCAATTCTGCGTCATGAAACGCAACGAATACGAGCAGCGCAAGCAGTGACTGGAGATGCGCCGCAGCGAAGCGGGGGCGTGACGTCCCCCCTTCGGTTCGCGGATCCTACCCTCTGGGACGCGCTACGGCCCCTCTGGTACGTGGTGCTCTCCCCCGCCGATGCGAAGGAAGGGAGCCGTTCTGCCTTTCTGCCCCCGAGAGGGCGTCTCCCCGCAAGCCGGGGTTGCAGCACAAAATCCTCTCGGCGCCTTGTTCGGTCCTGCATTGCATCGCAACGGAGACGGTGCGCGACACAATCCCCGGAGTTCGCGAGATTCCCCCTCCGGATTGCGTCATTCCCCCCGCGGGGGGAGAAACGATCCCCCGAGGGAGCGTGTCGCAACTCCGGGGGATTGTGTTGCCCCCGCGGGGGCTGTTTCGCAATTCGGAGGGGGAATCATTCAATTGGCTTCCCTTGTGTTGCCCCCGCCGGGGGCTGTTTCGCAATCGTCGGGGGGCGTGATGCCCCCGTCGGGGTTTGTGTCGCGGATTCCCGGGGGAATCCCGCGGATCGCAGGGACCGCGATGGGAAATGCCGGGGGCGTCGCGCCCCCCGCGATCCGCGAAGCTCGCGCCCTGGGGGCTGGGATGGATGCGCGCGGGGCCGCATACCAAACTGATTCAAGGATCTCGCTCCCCGCGCTCGTCGGGGAGATGTCGCTCTGCCTCTGGCTTCTCGTGAAAGGCGTGGATGTCTCGAAGTGGAAGGCACGAGCGAGCGCAGAGCCTGCGCTCAAAACCATGCGATGTGAGTGGCAGCGTTCTACGAAGCGCCTTTGCCCGAGAGCACGGCCGGAATCGTCTTCAGCAGGATCTTGAAATCGAGCGTCGGCGACCAGGAGTCGATGTACTCGAGGTCGAGCTGCATCCAGCGATCGAAGTCGACGTCGTTGCGCCCGCTCACCTGCCAGAGGCAGGTCAGGCCCGGCTTCATGGCGAGCCGGCGACGCTGCCAGCGCTGATACTTCGCCACCTCTTCGGGGATCGGCGGGCGCGGTCCCACCAGGCTCATGTCGCCGCGCAGCACGTTCCAGAATTGCGGCAGCTCGTCCAGGCTGTAGCGGCGGAGGAAGCGGCCGAAGAAGGTCACCCGCGGATCGCTCCGCAGCTTGAAGACAGGGCCGTTCATCTCGTTCAGATGCATCAGCTCGCGGCGGCGCTCCTCGGCGTCTTCCACCATCGTGCGGAACTTGTAGAGGGTGAAGGACCGGCCGTTCAGACCGCAGCGGGTCTGACGGAAGAGGACGTTGCCGCCGGATGTCACCTTGATCATCAGGGCGATCACGCCGACGATCGGCAGGGCGAGCAGGAGGAGAAGCGAAGCGAACGCCACGTCGAGCGTCCGTTTGAGCATGAGCTTGAGCTGGCTCGTCGGCGTCGTCGCAAAGGAGAGGAGGGGCATGCCGTCGAGGTCTTCCAGCTCCACGCGCGCCCGGGTGTGGGGAAAGAGATCCATGGCGAAGCGGGTGCGGATCCCCTGCTCCTGAAGACTCAGGAAAAGGTCCTCCAACCGGTCCAGCTCGCGGCGATGGACGGCGAAGATGACGTCGTCCACCACGCTGCTTTCGACGATCCGCGAAATGTCGGCGATCTCGCCGAGGATCGGGTAGCGGCTGGGCCACGGCTCCTGCGGCTTGTGGCCGTTGCGCACGAAGCCGAGGACGCGGAATCCCCAAAAGCGGTGGCCCTGGATCGACTCCGCCATGCGCAACGCCGTCGGCCCGGTGCCGACGATGAGCACGGTCCGGTAGTTGAAGCCGTGCGAGCGTACGTAGCGCGAGGTCAGCCGGAGCGCCAGCTTCTCGGTGAGCAGGAAGAGACAGGAGAAGACGGCGAAGAGCAGGGCCCAGAAGCGGCTGATCCGGTCGTCGCCCAGCAGCCGCTCGTCCCACCGGCTGAGGTAGAGGGCGAGAGTAAAGATGATGGCGCCGCTCACGCACACCCTGATGATCGCCCATGCCTCGTCGAGGAGCGGCACGGTGCGGTGCGAGCGGTACCGCCCCGAGCTGAGCAGCAGCGCGCCCCAGATGGTGAGCGCCAACGGCAGCAGCGGCAGGTACTCCTTGAGAGCGTAGAGATGGCTGGGGAACGTTCCCGGAGCCACCCGCGGCAGCACGACGTCGCGCAGACCGTAGGCGCACAGGAAAGCGGCGGAAACGAGCAGCAGGTCAAGCGTGAAGATCGCGACCGAGAGGATGCGAGCTCGTTCTTTGAGCATGGATTCCTATTGCGAGATCAGGTACCGCCCCGTTCCGAGTTGCATATTCTAACGTGCAAACCGCACTATCCGTCTATGCCCCGCTAGCATAGCGCACCTAGGCCCGGCCCGCTAGACGCGTCAAGAGATCGGCGTAGCGGTCCGCCACCCGTTCCCAGGAAAAGAGGAGCGCCGCCCGCCAGGCCGCCGCCCGCCCGCGGGCGCGGGCGGCCGCGGCATGGCCGCGCACCCACTCCAGCCGTGCAGCCAGGCTCTCGGGCTCCTCGACGTTGAAGTAAAACGCCACTCCTCCCCCCACTTCGCGGTTCTCCGGTGCGTCGTTTACTAAGATGCAATTCCCGTACCCCATGGCCTCCACCAGCGCCGGATGGGTGCCGCCTACTTCGGTGGCGTGGATGTAGGCGAGAGCGTGCGAAAGGAGCTCGCGGTAGCCCTCGCCGTAGATGGGTCCTGGGAAGAGGATGCGGGGATCGGCTCCGCGGGTGAAGCCGGCGATGAACTTCCCCGCGTAGGGCGCGCCGCCGACCATCACCAGGGGCAGATCGCCGCCGACCTGGCGGTAAGCCTCGGCCACCCGGTGTGGATTGTTTTCAGGCTCGAAGCGGCTGACGTATAGAAAATACCGGCGGGAGGCGAGCCCCAGCCGCGCGAGGACCCCGGTTTCGGCGGGCGGGCGGGGATCGACGCCATAGGCGATCGGCACGGAGTCCGCTCCGTAGAGTTCCAGATAGTGCCGCCGGATGACCTCGGCGTCGGTCACCAGCGCGTCCGGCAGCACGGCGGCGAACCGCTCGGAGAGGGCGTAGACGCTCCGCCCGAAGGCTCCCCATTTGGCCCGGCGCTTCTCGATGCCGTCGACGTTCAGCGCCACCGGAATTCCGGCCACCTGGAGGAGCGGCACGAAGAGCGCGTTGGCCGAGTTCACCACCAGGGCCGCGTCGTAGCCGGCGCTCGCGGCGTGGAGGCAGGAGAGGAAGGTGTGGAGCGGCGTGTCGAGGTGCTTGGTGCGGAGGGTCGGCAGCACCACCAGGTCAGCGCCGCGCCAGGACCGCAGGTCCCGGGGCGTCGAATGCGACCGGCAGTAGACGGTGACCCGGAAGCCCCGCGCGACCAGCCGAACCGCCAGCTCCTCCATCAGGGTCTCGTAGCCGCCGTACCGTCCCGGAATGCCGCGGCTGCCGATCAGCGCCACCGAGAGCGGCCTCATAAGGGTTGCCCCTCGACGGAGAACCAGCGGTCGATCTCGCGTGCGGGCACCGTCCGCCGCTGCTGTATGGTCCGGCGGCGTTGCAGAAGCTCGGCGCGGTGGCGCCACAGCCAAGCGTAGGCGCCGAGCGACGAGCGCTCCCGCAGCAGCACCCAGCCGAGCGCTCCCAGATCGCGGGCCAACGCCGGCACGAAAGTGCGCAGGAGGTTTCCCGGCGTCTGGTGATAGATCCGCAGCAGGTAGCGGTTCTTGAGCGACTGGCGGTTGACCGTCGCCGGCATGGCGCTCCGCCGCTCGGGGAGGCTGAAGCGGCGGTGCTCGGCCACGGCGTCCGGCTCGTAGAGCACCTCCCAGCCGCGCTCGCGCAAGCGGAAGCACAGCTCGGCGTCCTCGCGGAAGCTATGGAAGCGGGAGTCGAAGATCTCGCCGTCAATCGCGACGTCGTCCAGCGCCTTGCGACGGAAGAGCGAGGCGGCTCCGGTGGCGCCGAACACCCGCTCGGGCCGGCCCCACTGGCCGCGGTCCACCTCGCCCGAGCCGCGGTCGAGGTGGCGCCAGGTGCGGGCGAGGCGCATGCCGCAGGCGTCGATGAGGCGCGGCCGGCCGTCTGCCGCCGGCCGCACCAGACGGCCGGTGACTGCGCCGACGCGGAGGTCCGGATGGGCCGCGGCGCGGGCCATGAGCCGCGCCACGTAGTCGGGACCGGGGCGGGCGTCGGCGTTCAGGGTGAGGATGAACGGCGCCCGCGTGTGCGCGAAGGCGGCGTTCATGCCGCCCGCGAATCCGAGGTTCTCCGCGAGGCCGACCGCCTGAAAGGGAATGCCGGCCGGCGCGTGGGTCCGCGCCGTCTCCAGGCTGCCGTCGCGGCTGGCGCAGTCCGTCACCACGATCTCCAGCGGCCGGTGGCGCTGGGCGGCAATGGACTCCAGGCAGCCGGGGAGGTCGGGCGCGGAGTCGTGCGTGACGATGCAGACGGCGACCGCCGTCTCGTTGCTCACGGGAGCGCCCCCTCCGTGAAGCGCCGCGGCCGGGTCCAGCCGGACAAGGCGCCGGCGAGCACCGCGAGAAGGCCGGCGAAGGCCTCCCGCCGCGACGCCGCGCGCCGCGGCCGGCGCAGCGGCAAGAACAGGAGCCGGACGGCGACTCCCGGCACCAGCGCCGCCCGCGCCGCCGCCGCCCAGCCGCGGCCGTGGTGCTTGGCAAGATAGCGGGTGAGATTCCTGTAATAGATATAAAGGAAGGGCCCGTACCCCAGGCGAGGCACCGTGCTCCCCAGGCGATGCCGCAAGCGCGCCGCCGGCCAGTAGAGGATCGCCAGGCCGGCCTTCTGGAAGCGGCGGGCCAGGTCCACGTCCTCGAACCAGGCGGGATGGAATGCGGCGTCGAAGCCGCCCACCCGCGCCAAGGCCTCTTTGCGCAAGGCCAGGGCCGCCGCCGCCGGCTGCTCGACGGGGGTGCCGGCCGCGGGCTCGGCATTCGAGCCAGAGAGCTCCGGCAGCGGCAAGGCTTGCAGCAGGCAGGTCCAGGGCGACGGCAACCGGCGGAGCTGCCACGCCGCTTGCGACTCTCCCGCCGGTCCCGTCAGGCGCGGCGCGAGACCCGCAGCCTCGGGATGAGCCTCGAAGCCCTCCAGCAGGCGGTCGAGCGCTTCCGGCTCAGGAATGACGTCGGGATTCAGGATCAGCAGGATCTCGCCCTTCGCTTCTTCGGCCCCGGCGTTGGCGCCGCCCGCGAAGCCCAGGTTGCGGCCGGGCCGGATAACGCGGATTCCCGCCGGCAGCGGCGCAGCCGAGCCGTTGTCCACCACCAGCAGCTCGAAGCGAGGATCGCGCGGCCACGACGCCGCCAGCTCGGCGAGGAGATCCTCGTTGCGCCAGTGGACGACGACGCCCGTCAGGAGGGGCAGCGGACTCACAGCGAGAGGTTACCGGAAGCCGCGGATTTCGCCCAAAGGCACGGCGGGCGGCCCGCCGCGGGCGAACTGGGGCAGCAGCCGCGCGGCCCGCCTCCAGCCGGCGAGGACTCCGGCGGCGAGGTCCCCTTCCCCGCGCGCCGCGGCCTTCACGAGATCGACGCCATCGCGGACCGCCATGCGGGGCAGCCGCGGCCAGAACGCGTTCCCCAGCAGGCGCGCCGCGGCGAGGTAGCGGTTGCCATAGATCAGGCGCCAGCGTTCGCGGCTCAGGGTGGCCCCTGTCGCCGAGCCGGCGTGGCGAGCCCGCGCCGCGGGCACCAGGAGAGCGCGCCAGCCAGCGGCGCGCAGCCGGCCGGCGAGATCCACGTCCTCGTAATACGAGCCGAGGGCAGGCTCGAAGATCGCGCTCCCGGAAGCGACGGCGCCCAGGGCGCGGCGGCGGAACACCGCGGCCGTGGCGGAGACGCCGAAGACCTCGCGGGCGGGGCCAGCCGTCGCGGGGGCCGTCCGGCCGTGCCCGACCTGCACCGCCTGCCACCAGCGGTTCCAGGCCACGCCGCAGCCGTCGGCGAGGTCCGACGCGTCGAAACGGACGTTGACCCCCTGGGCCGCCGCGGCGCGAGGGTCGGCATCCAAGGCCGCGACGAGAGCGCCGAGCCAGCCGGGCTCCACCACCGCGTCGTCGTTGACGGTCGCGATCCAATCGCCGGCTGCCGCCTCGATCCCTGAGTTCGTCCCCGCCGCGAAGCCGAGATTCCGTCCCGGCCGCACCCGAAGGTCGGCGAGGCCGTCGGGAATCTCGGCGGGAGCTTCGCCCTGATCGACGAGGATGATCTTGGCGCCTTCCTTGCGCAGCGCTTCCAGGCAGGGGACGAGAAGCGGGCTCTTTCCGAGGGTGGGGACGACGGCGGAGGCGGTCAGCATGCGGCGATTCCTCCGCCCCCCTCACCTCCCCTACCCCTCCTCTCCCCGAGGGAGAGGAGGGAGAAAAAAAGCTCTGTCACGGCCGTTCTCCCCTCTCTCCCCCGGGGAGAGAGGGGCCGGGGGGGTGAGGGGGCCACTCCATCTCCACGGAATCCAAAATCGCACCGTTCAGCGCTCCCGGCGGATGCGGTCCGTGGGCGGCGAGGATCAGCGGCTCGCCGGCGCGCCAGTCGACCGGACCCACCTCGATCCGCTGCCAGACGCGCTCGCGGCGGGGAGTCCAGGAGGCGAGCAGGCGGTCTCCTTCCTTGATGTCCAGGGTGAAGGGGACCGGCTGGTTGCGGATGAACTCTGCGTGGAGCGTGAGCTTGACCTTCCTTCCTCCGGGCACCACCGGCGCCTTCAGATGCTCGCTCACCCGTAGCACCCAGCCGCCGCGGTAGCGCGTCCGCTCGACCACCCAGCGGTCGGGATGCGGATGGCCGCCGCTCTTCCACACCTGCGCGTCCTCCAGCTCGACGAGGCGCGTCGGCACCCGCGAAGCCGCCGAAAGAAGTAGCGCCGCACTTCCGAGGAGCAGTGCGATTCCGGCGAGCGCCGCTGCCGGCCCGGGCGGCTCGCCGCGAGGCCCGCGCCGCGGCGGCAGCCACCAGAGGAGCGAGACGATCGGAAACGACAGCAGCGGCCATAGCCAGGTGGCGGTGCGCGGCCGGATGGAGCTGGGGAAGAAGCGGGCGAGATCCAGTCCCAGCCGGCTGCCCAGAGCGTCGAGCGCATACGTCCGGCCGTCCGCGAAGTTGTACGTCCAGCCGGGGACCGCCACCCAGACGAGCGTCAGCGCCAGCGTCAGCGCGCCCAGGCCCGCGAGGAGAGCCCAGGCTCCCGGCCGCTCGCAGCGGCGTGCCAGCAGCGGCGCCAGCGAGATACCGAGCAGCGGCAGCGCGATCAAAGCGTAGCGGAACGGCGGAGACCAGCCGCCGTACCACTCGACGCGCGGCGCCACGATCACCAGATACGGCAGGCTCAGCGCGGCCAGATGCAGAAGGAGCCGGCTGCGCCGGGCGGCGAGCAGCAGGGCGGCCGGCAGAAGGAGGAGCCAGATCGGCGCGCAACCGAAAGCCCCGAAGGCGGCATCGAAGAACAGGCCGAAGCCGCCCTTGAGATAGGACGCCGGACTGTAGCGGTGGGGATCGACCTCCTGCCAGGTATGGATCTTCAGGGGATTCGAGTAGACGACCTGATTGTAGAGCAGCATGCCCCCCGCCACGGCGCCGAGGAGCCCGGCCAGGATGAATACCGGCCGTCGCGGCCGCCCGGCGTGCCACCAGCCCATGAGGAGCAGCGGCGCGGCGATGAGGATGAAGCGGAGCTTGAGCAGAGGAAGCAGCAGCACGGGCACGCCGAGACCCAGCCACTCCTTGCGGCCCCAGCTCCGCTGGCCGTCGAGGCTGAGGATGCGATCGAGCGCCGCCGTGGCGAGGATCGCCGCCGGCACTTCCACCCAGACTTGGTAGGAGTAGAGCAGAAGGGGCGGCGCGAAGGCCGTCAGGGCGTAGGCGGCCAGGGCCTCCCCGGGATGCCCGCGGACGTAATGGCGGGCGAGCCGCAGCATCATCCAGGCGAGCAGCGCCGTGAAAGAGGCCATGGTCGCCAGGGCCCCCAGCTTGCCGCCGAGGCGGTAGGCCGGGACGAGCGCCAGGGGAAGCAGCTCGTTGTGCCGCGAGTACCGCTCGCCATGGGGTCCCACGGGATCGCCCGGCTGCGGCGCAATGGCCCGGTCCAGAAAATGGCGCCAATCCTGCCGCGCGTAATTGTCGGTCAGGTCGGCGTCGAAGTCGTAGGCCAGGCTGTGAGTGACCAGCAGATAGTAGGGCTCGTCGCCGTCCGGCTGCCGGTGTCGCGCCGACCAGGGGAGGATCGCGAGGTAGACCGCGAACGGCAGGAAGAAGAACAGGGGCGAGGGACG
Organism: Thermoanaerobaculia bacterium; assembly: GCA_036002325.1. Lineage (GTDB taxonomy): Bacteria > Acidobacteriota > Thermoanaerobaculia > Multivoradales > UBA5704 > DATARR01. The sequence goes on from DASYTJ010000131.1 coordinate 29,752, forward strand.
TTTGGGCAGGGTCTGTCCCAGCAGCGGCCGCAAGGCCAGGACCTGCCGGGCCACTCGGCAGCCGAGGACGAGCAGGAAGCCGGCGGCGAGCACTTCCTCGCCGCGCGCCAGCGCCAGGTGCGGCCGGGCGAGGGCGAGCAGCACTAGCACGGCGAGCGCGGCCAGCTCCCCTGCCGTCCCCTGAACGGAGAGCCTCCTGCCTCCCAGACGCGCGGCCCAGCGCTGAATCTCATGAAGGGCGCCGAGGATCAGCGGCAGGATGATGAGCGTGCCTCGGAACGGATCGTCCACGGGCAGCGGCCCTCGCCACGCCAGGATCGCCGCGACCGCGGTGGCAGCCGCCAGAACGAGGATCGTCCTCGCGGCCTCCCCGGGCCTCACCGCCTGACCTCCAATTGATAGAGGGCGAGCGCCAGATCGGGAGGCGCGCCGGGCGCGCGCTCGATCCGCAGTTGGACGAAGCGGTCGGGCTGCGCGAGCCGCCAGCGGCAGCGGTAGCGCTGGCCGAAGAAGTCGCCAGCCACCCAGGAGATCCAGGCGCGGGGCGGCCGCGTGGCCGTCCGCGCCACATCCGGTCGCCGCGCCGCCCATTCGCCCACGTCCTCGCCGGCCCGCAGCGTCCAGCCGACGGTGCGGCCCGCCGCGTCGCGCAGGCGAAGGGTGGCCACCGGCGTGCCGCGAGTCAGGCTGGCGCCGTTCGCCAGATTCGATTCGAGGACCACGCTACGCAGCGGCGCCTGCGGCACCCCCGTTTCCCAGACCGGGTGTCCGGCGTCGATCACGACGGGCACCTCCGGTGCGAGCAGCTCCGTGCCGGGAGCGGGAAGCCGCAGCAGGAAGGCGAGAGCCACGCAGGCGGCGGCCAGCCCGGCGAGCCGCGTCGACCGCAGAGGCTCGCTCCAGCCGCGGCCCATCCACGATCCGAGGCCCGCGAGCGCCAGGAAGACGGCGGCGACCGCGGCCGCCAGCGCCGGGCCGGGCCACCCGAGCAGCGACAGGGCCTCGGCGAGCGGCTCCTCGCGCAGCCACGGATAGGAGGCGAGCAGCGCCGTACCGCCGAGCAGGGCGCCGGTCCACACCCGCTGCGGCACGGTGACCGCGCGGTTCCGACGCAGCGCGAGCGCCGCCAGGGCGAGCGGCGCCGCCAGGGTGGCGAGGTTCGGCACCTGGGGAACCGTGGCGGCGATGAGAACGGCAGTCAGCACCCTTTCGATCTCCTGCCGCTCCGGTATCAGCGCCGCCGGCAGCAGCAGCGGAAGCCAGGCGAGCTGCCGCGCCATCATCTCCCAAGGAGTCTGATAGAGCCAGCCGAGCCCCGCCGACACCAGCGCCGCGAGCGCCAGCGCGATCCGCGGCCGCCAGAGGGCCAGCGCGCAGACCGCCGCCGCGAGCCCCGGCCCCGGCTCCCAGAGGATCGGCGCCAGGAGCACGATCCAGGCCGCCGCCTTCGCGCGCCAGCTGAGGTCCTCCCACGCCAGAACGTCTCCGGCCGCCAGCGCGATCAGCGACAGCGTGGCGGCCACGTTGAAGCCGGGCGCCAGGAGGATGGCCGTGGCGCCCGCGATCAGCGCGAAAGGCACGCTGTGGCGCCGTGCGAGCAGAGCGACCGCCGCGGCGCCCGCCACCGGCAGAGCGATCAGGGCCACCAGCGTGCGGAACGACGCCGTCGGCTCGAAGAGCAGCTCGCCGCGCAGCAGGAACTGCAGGGCCAGGGCGAGCGGGATCACGCCCTCCAGACCCGCTCCCGGAACCAGCAACCTCCGGCCGGCCGCCACCGCCACCGTCGCGATCAGGACGAGCACCACCGCCGCGCCGCGTCCCGGACCGGGAGGCAGGGACCAGACGGCGGCCGTCGCGAGCGTAGCGCCCAGTCCCAGCTCGATCGCCGGCCAGCGGGCGAGAAAGCCGACGGTGAGCAGCACCGCGGTCGCGAGCACGGCGAGGTAGGCGCTCTCCGCGGCGCCGGATGGATCGATCTCCCGCGCCGCGAAGGCGGCCATCGCGGCCAGAGCGGCAAGGGGCGCCAGAAGCCGGAGGATCTCGCTCCGGAACGAGGCAAAGACGGACGGATCGTTCACGCGATTCCTGAACTTGGCGAGGGCGGCCGCCGGAAGCGGCTGCCGGATGTTATCGCTGACTCGCTGCCTTTTCCTACGGAGGAGAGGGGGGTGAGCGTTGGGCCGACGAAGCCATACCTTCCCAGCCTCTGCGGCGGTGCGGGCAGACCGACCGAATTCAGGCTTGGGGTGCATGCGCCCCCGATATACACTTCCCCGCCATGCTCGCCCGCGACCTCCTCCGCGAAAACCCCGAAACGGTGCGCCAGGGTCTCCTCAAGCGCAACGCGGACCCGGCGCCGCTCGATGAGTGGCTGCGTCTCGACGCCGAACGGCGGGCCGGTCTCGTCGCGGTGGAGGAGCTGAAGCGACAGCGCAACGAGGCGAGCCGCGCCATCGGCCAGGTCAAGCAGAAAGGGGGCGACGCCTCCGAAGAGATCCTCGCCGTCGGACGGCTCAAGGCGCGCATCGAGGAGCTGGAGAGTCGTCTGCAAGCGATCGAGCCGGAGCTGCTGGCCATCGAGCACGGCTTCCCCAATCTGCCGCACGAGAGCGTGCCGGTGGGCAAGGACGAGACCGCCAATCGTGTCGAGCGGACGGTGGGGACTCCGCGGACGTTCGACTTCGAGGCAAAGGCTCATTGGGACCTCGGGCCGGCGCTCGGCATCCTCGACTTCGAGCGCGGCGCCAAGCTCACCGGCGCCCGCTTCACCGCCTACTTCGGCGCCGGCGCCCTGCTCGAGCGGGCCCTCATCAACTTCATGCTCGACCTCCACACCCGCGCCCACGGCTACACCGAGGTGCTGCCGCCGTTCATAGTCAACCGCGAGACGCTGTTCGGCACCGGCCAGCTCCCCAAGTTCGAGCAGGACCTCTTCAAGCTGGAAGGCCATCCTTATTACCTGATCCCCACCGCCGAGGTGCCGGTCACCAACCTGCACCGCGACGAGATCCTCGACGAGGCCCGCCTGCCCGTCCGCTACACGGCGTACACGCCCTGCTTCCGCAGCGAGGCCGGCTCCTATGGCAAGGACGTGCGCGGCCTGATCCGCCAGCATCAGTTCAACAAGGTCGAGCTGGTGCAGCTCACGACGCCGGAGACGAGCTACGACGCCCTGGAGGAGCTGACCGGCAACGCCGAGCGCGTGCTGCAGCTTCTTGAGCTGCCTTACCGCGTGGTGACGCTCTCGACCGGAGACATGGGGTTCGGCGCCGCCAAGACCTACGATATCGAGGTCTGGCTTCCCGGCCAGCAGGCCTACCGCGAGATCTCCTCCTGCAGCAACTGCCAGGACTTCCAGGCCCGCCGCGCGAACATCAGGTACCGCCCGGCCGGCGGCAAGCCGCGGCTGCTGCACACCCTGAACGGCTCGGGCCTCGCGGTCGGCCGCACGCTGATCGCCGTGCTGGAGACCTATCAGCAGGAGGACGGCTCGGTCGTCATCCCCGACGCCCTGCGCCCGTTCGCCGGAGGGCTGGAGCGGATTACCGCGCCGCAGTAAGCTGTTGAAGATCCTGCCGGAGGGGTGGCTGAGCGGTCTAAAGCAGCGGTCTTGAAAACCGCCGGTCGTTCACGCGGCCCGTGGGTTCGAATCCCACCCCCTCCGCCACGTCTGAGTCCTAGGCCGAAGTCCAGGTTTCGACGCTGCAGAGGTACCGGAGTTCGCTACGCTCGTGGCTGGAAAAGACCTTGAACAGGTGCTACTGTCACTTTTCCGCCACTGGTGGAAGCGGTGTTCCTGAGGATCGTCACCCATCCCCGCATCCTCCGCACTCCCTCCTCCCTGCAAGAGGCTGTCGAGTTTCTCTCCGCGGTTCAAGAGAGTCTTTTCCGCGAGACGCCATGGACCCAGCGCATCCGCGCGCAATGGCGACGTTGGTGCGAGGATCTCGAGTTGAAAGGGGACGACGTCAATGACGCCTTCCTCGCCGCGACGGCGGCTGGGGTGCCGTACCGGCTCGTCAGCAGGGACGGACGCCTTCAGCCGCTTCTCCGGGCTTGACTGGTGGAATCCCTCTCACAACCCGCTGCATTGACATTCGCCTTCCTGGCAGCTCCTATCCGAGCCGGAAGTACCTCGGCGAGCCGCTGACCTCCACCTCCACTCCTTCGGGAACAGCCAGCTCCTCGCCGTCGCGGCTGGTCACGGCGATGGCCGAGCGGGGAAGCGTGACCTTGACGGAGCGGTCCGCGGCGCTCCAGCCCGCGATGACCTTGGCGCCGTCGGGCCGGCGGAAACGGTAGAGACAGGCGGGAGGAGGCGCGGGGAGGACGGCTTCGAGGCGGGCGCCGTCCAGCTCGCGGATGAGGGTCTGCAGCGCGTGGAAGCTGGGCCGCCGGCGCGGCGCCGAGGGGTCGGCCGGATCGACGAGGCCGTAGCCGCGCGCCACTACCTGCCACCAGAAGACCCGCTCGACGGCGCCCGTTCCGAGAGCGAGCAGGTAGTAGCGGACGAGGTAGTCCGCCTGGGTCTCCTCGTCCACGGCCACGTCGCGGCCGGCGGGCGAGTGGGGTCCTTCGCGAAGCGGCCAATTCACCTCGGTGATCCAGCAGCGGTCCACGGCGTTGCGCGAGGTGCCGGCGATCGCCTTGAGCAGCAGCACCTTGGCCGCCGTATCGAGGCCCGCCTGGCGGTTCTCGGGAGCTCCCCGGCGGTCGACGTAGAGGAGGGCCGAGGCGATGTCGAAGCGGAAGCCGGCGCGCCGCCGGTTGAGCACGGCGGCGGTGACGTGATACTCGAAGTCGATCACCGCCGGCCCCAGCAGCTCGACCCCGCCGTACGGCCGCAGGACCTGCTCCGCCACGCCGGCCAGCCGGGCGTACTCGCCGAGGTTCCAGATCCCCCACTTGCTGCGGTTGATCGCCTGCCCCACCTGGAAGCGCCGGCCGTAGAGAACGAAGCGCGGCGCGATCTCTTCCAGGGCGCGGCGCCAGCGGGCGGGATCTCGCACCAGGTCGCGGTTCTGGGGCAGGGCGTACGTCAGCTCGCAGCCGCGGGCGTGGAGCTCGCGGGCGAGATCCTCCTCGGCGGCGTGATCCTCCTCCCAGGGATGGAGGCGGAGGAGCACGTGGCGGACCCTCAGCTCCTCGATCAGGGAGAGGAGGGTCTCCGGCGCCTCCGGCCAGGGACGGACGCAGACGCCGATGCCGCTGAAGTCGACCGGCGAGCGGTGGAGCTCTCTCTTCAGCTCCTTGTACCGCCGCCGGATGCGCGGCAGGGCCGCAGCGATGACGGCGGCCTCGGCCGCGTGGGCCCCGGCGTCGGCGAGGCGCACACGGACCTTGTCGAGGCGGCCGGCGTGCTGGTGCGGCTGATCGGAGAGGGGGTCCCAGACGATCTTGTCGCGGACGCCGGCCTCTGGCGGAGCGTCGGGGATGTGGGCGTGGGTGCCGCGCGGCAGCAGGAGCCGTTTCGCCCGGTCGCGCCAGCCGCGCAGGGTCTTCTTCGCGTCATTCTTGAAGCGGAATCCGTGGTGGTAGGCGAGGTAGAGGGGCCGCTGCAGGGGCGGCCCTATACCTCCCCAGTAGCTGGCGAGGAGAAGCTTCTGGTGCTCGGGCCGGAAGAGCGCCAGGCGAGAGAGGTCGCGAAGCCTTGCCGAGACGCTCGGAGAACGGCCGATCCGCGCGCGGTTGAGGTCCACCAGGTAGAGGGCCGAGGGCCGGCGGTCCGCGCCGAAGCGGAGGAGGACGTTGCCGCCGGACATGTCGCGGTGCCAGAAGCCGGCGTCGTGGAGCCTGCGGAGGGTCCGCCCCAGCTCCTCGACGAAGGCCGGGAAGTCGACGCCGGGAAACCGCGCCGCTTCCTCACCCGCGCTGGCGGCCCGGAAGAGGTAGCGGGCCTCGAGGACATCCGGCAGGTAGCGGCATATATAAGAGGATGGTCCGGCCTCGCTCTCGGACTCGACGAGCATCACCGGCTCGGGGGTGAAGAGGCCCGCCGCGAGGAGGGCGTTCGCCACCCGCCAGCTCTTCGCGGCCTTGCTGCCGCTCCGGCGCCGGCGGAGGCGGTCCCGCAGGTGGTCGTGGCGGAACTGCTTGACGACCACCTCGACGGGTCCGGAGGCAGTTTCCAATCTCGCGACGTAGAGGTAGTTGCGCCCCCAGTGGAGGGTCTTGAGCGCCGCGGCCGGATCGGTGAGGCCGCGGATGGCCCGTTCGAGATCGAGCGGGCGGAAGGCCGGGTTCAGCTCGCCGGTGTAGCCGGGGAGGGAGAAGGGCTCACACCTCCACGACATCGAACCGCTCGTGGTGCAGCTCGGGATCGCTCTGCAGGAGGATGTGGACGCCGAGCGAGCGCTCCAGCTCGTCGAAGATGGCCCGCTCCTCCTGCTGCAGGGCGCGGGAGATCTCCGGGTGGACGCGCAGCAGCAGCTCGGTGTTGCCAATGCGGTCGCGCATGTGGAGCAGGTCCTTGCGCAGGTTGAGGCAGATGGTAGCCACCGATTTGATGCGGCCACGCCCGGCGCAGTAAGGGCAGGGCTGGGTGAGCAGACGCTCCAGGTTGGCGCGGCTGCGCTTGCGGGTGACCTCCACCAGGCCGAACTCGGAGATGTTGAGCACCTTGGTCTTCGCCCGGTCCTTCTTGATCTCGCCCTCCAGGCTGGCGAAGACCTGCTCGCGGTGGGCCGCCTCCACCATGTCGATCAGGTCGATGACGATGATGCCGCCGAGGTCGCGCAGGCGGATCTGGCGCACGATCTCCTGCACCGCCTCGAGGTTGGTCTGCAGCACCGTCTCCTCAAGGTTGTTCTGGCCGACGAAGCGGCCGGTGTTGACGTCGATCGCCACCAGCGCCTCGGTGGGGTTGATGACGATGTAGCCGCCGGACTTGAGCCACACCTTGCTCTTCAGGGCCGCCTCGATCTGCTCTTCGATGCCGAACTGCTCGAAGAGGGTGGCCCGCTGGCGGAAGAGCTTGACCTTGCCGACGAGCGACGGCTGCACCTGGTCGAGGAACTCGACGATGCGTTCGTAGGTCTCCTCGCCGTCGACCCAGAGGACGGTGAAATCCTGGCGCAGCAGGTCGCGCACGACGCGGAGCGCGAGGTCGAGATCCTGGTGGAGGAGGGTGGGGGCCGAGACGCGCGTGGCGCGCTGACGGATCTTCTCCCACAGCTTCGAGAGGTAGACGAGGTCGCTCTCGAACTCTTCGCGCCCTTTGCCCTCTCCCGCCGTGCGCACGATCAGCCCGCCCCCAGGCACCGGCAGCTCGTGAAGCACCCCGAGCAGGCGCTCGCGCTCGGCCTCGTCCTCGATGCGGCGGGAGACGCCGAAATGGCGGACGGTGGGCAGCAGCACCAGGTAGCGTCCCGGCAGGGTGACGTGGGTGCTGATGCGGGCGCCCTTGCTCGGCAAGGGGTCCTTGACCACCTGGACGATGATCTCCTGCCCGGCCTTCAGCAGGTCGTCGATCGAGGGCGAGCCCTGCTGGTGGCCGGCGATCTCATCGGCGCGGGCGTCGTCGAGCTCCAGGTCCTCCATGGCCTCGACGTCGGCGGCGACGTCGCTGACGTAGAGGAAGGCGTCGCGCTCCAGCCCCACGTCGACGAAGGCGGCCTGCATGCCGGGGAGCACCCGCGTCACCCGGCCCTTGTAGACGTTGCCGACGAGCCCGCGGTGGCGGTGGCGCTCGACGAAGATCTCCGTCAGGCGGTCGTCTTCCAACACGGCGATCCGCGTCTGGTGCGGATCGCTCTCGATGAGCATCTTGTTGCTCATGGCGGCGGGAATCATAGCGGAGTCGGCGAGCCCGAGCCGTCCTCGCGGCTTTGTGGATTCACGGTCTCTCGAACATCGGACCGGCTTTGGATTCGACGCGTGGGCCCTACCGGTTCACGTACCGGCGGATATCCACCCCGAGGATGATCCCCGTGGCGATGAAGTTGATCATGGTGAAGGAACCGCCATAGGAGAGGAACGGCAGGGGGATGCCGGTGTTGGGCATGAAGCCGACCACCATGGCGCTGTTGTAGAGCACGTGAAAGCAGGTGATGGAGAGGAGCCCCATGACGAGGAGGATGCCGGCGCGGTCGCGGGCCCGCATGGCGATGCGGGCGCCGCTGGTGAAGAAGATGCCGTAGAGCCCCAGCACGGCCGCCACCCCCAGGAACCCCCACTCTTCGGCCAGCACCGCCAGGATGAAGTCCGTGTGGCGGGCGGGGAGGAAGCGGAGCTGGCTCTGCGTGCCCTGCATGTAACCCTTGCCCAGCAGCTTGCCGGAGCCGACGGCGATCTTGCTCTGGCGCACCTGATAGCCCGCTCCCAGCGGATCGGTCTCGGGAGCGAGAAAGGTGAGCACGCGCTGGCGCTGGTAGCTCTTCATGCCGAACATCCACACGCCGGAGCCGAGGACGAGCCCGATCACGGCCGCTATCACCAGCATGCGCACGCGGATGCCCGCCACCAGCAGCATGCAGGCGAGCAGCGGCGCGTACATGCCGGCGCCGCCCATGTCCGGCTCGACGGCAACCAGCACCATGGGTACGGCCACGATGACGATGGCGATGGCGATCTGACGCAGCTCGAGCACCCGCATGTTGAGGCCGGCGAGGTAGCGGGCGAGGAAGAGGCCGGTCGCCAGCTTGGCGAACTCGGACGGCTGGAACTGCCAGGGTCCGATCTGCAGCCAGTTGGCCGCGCCCCCCCGCTCGACGCCCACCGCGAGCACGGCGGCGAGGGAGGCGAGCCCGAGGCCGTAGAGCACCACCGAGAAGTCGAGCAGCACGTGGTAGTCGAAGCTCATCGAGATGACGAGCAGGACGAGCCCCACGGCCACCCAGGCGGCCTGGCGTGGGAAGTAGTCCACCGGCAGCTCGGCGCTGGCGCTGTGCACGGTGAGCAGGCCGATGGCGGCCAGCAGCAAGGCGGAGATCACCAGCCCGCCGTCGATCGAGGAGAGCAGCCGCAGGCGCGGCCGGTCCTCATGGAGCGGGTGGCTTCCCGTAATCGATCCCGAAATATTTTGCATAGACAGCCTGTGCGATGGGCGCCGCCACCCGGGAGCCGCCGCCGCCGTGCTCGGCGAAGACGGTGACCACGAGCTCCGGATTCTCGGCCGGCGCGAAAGAGGTGAACCAGGCGTGGTCGCGGTACTTGAACGGCATGCTCTCCGGCCTGATGCGCTGAGCGTAGGCGATGACCTGCACGGTGCCGCTCTTGCCGGCGATCTCCACCCCGGGCAGGCGGGCCGAGCCGTAGGCCGTGCCGCCCGGCTCGTTGACCACCGCCCACATGCCGCCGCGGACGGCGCGCAGCGCCTCGTCGTCGAGCGCCACGCGCTTCGGCGGCGGCATCCTGGCGTCCTTGACCAGATGGGGGATGACGCGGTAGCCGCCGTTGGCCACCAGGGCGGTCATCTCGGCCATCTGCAGCGGGGTGAGCAGCACCGGCCCCTGGCCGATGGAGACGGAGATCGTCTCGCCCGGGTACCAGGGGTGCTTGCGGGCCGCGAGGCTCCAGTCCGGATCGGGCACCAGACCGCGCTTCTCGCCGCTGAGGTCGATGCCGGTGGGCGAGCCGAGGCCGAAGAGGCGGGCGTAGCGGGCGATCCGCTCGATGCCCATCTTTTGCCCCAAGGTGTAGAAGTAGACGTCGCAGGAGAGCTTGAGCGCCGAGTGCGCGTTCACCATGCCGTGGCCGCCGACCCGCCAGCAGCGGAACGGACGGCCGTAGAACGACTTGGCGCCGGAGCAGCCGACCGCGGTGTGCTCGTTGAAGACGGCCTCGGTCAGTCCGGCGGTCTCCATGACGATCTTGAAGGTCGACCCCGGCGAGTAGGTGTTCTGGATCGCCCGGTTCTGCAGCGGGTGGTTGGGGTCGTCGACCAGCGCCTGCCAGTCGGCGCGCTGCAGGCGGCGGGCGAAGATGTTGGGGTTGTACGACGGCGAGGAGACGAGGGCCAGGATCTCGCCGTTGCGGGGATCCATGGCGATCACGGCGCCCACCTTCTCCGGACCGTCCAGCCAGCGGGCGGCCTCCTGCTGCAGGTCGAGGTCGATCGACAGCTTGAGGTTGCGGCCGGGGACGGCGGGGTTGCTGCCGTACTCCCGCAGCAGCTCGCCGCGGCTGTCCACCACCACGACGCGCTCGCCGTCGGCGCCCCGCAGGATGGCGTCGTAGGTCTGCTCGATCCCCTTCTTGCCGACCAGATCGCCCGGCTGATAGGCGCCGCGGGAGGCCGCGATCTCCTCTTCCGTGGCCTCCCCCAGGTAGCCCAGAAGGTGCGCCGTCTGCTGGCGGTGGCGGTAGAGGCGCAGGTGCTGGACCTCGACCTCGAACTCCGGGTACTCCAGGCTTTCGACGCCGAAGCGGGCCACCTGCGAAAGGGTGAGATTCTCGGCCAGCAGCACGGGCTTGAACTCGGGGATCGGGCGGTAGGTCTCCATCAGGGCCTGCAGCTCGTCCAGCGGGAGCTCGAGCACCTCGGCGGCGAAGGCGAGGCTGCGGTCCAGATGCTCGGCGCGGCTGCGGTCGAGCATCAGGTTGTAGCTGGGGACGTTCTCGACCAGCAGGCGCCCCTTGCGGTCGTAGATCAGGCCGCGGGGCGCCTTGATGGGGAGCTTGCGGAGCCGGTTGTTCTCGGCCAGCTCGCGGTAGTAGTCGCCCTGGACGAGCTGGACGAACCAGAAGCCGGTGGCGATGGCCACCAGCAGACCGGTTGCCACGGCGGTCAGCACGCGCACGCGGCCGATCAGATCATCTCGATGCTCGCGAACCACCTGCATGGCGAGGCCTCAACCCAGACGGAGCTTGCTCATGCGGCCGCGGCGCCGGACTTCCGCGGTGCGGCGCCAGTGGCTGCTGGCGACGTAGGCGGCGACGCCGACCAGTCCGCACCCCGCGGCCCGGACGGCGGCCCACAGCGGGCTGGGCGGCTCGGGCACCGGCAGCAGCAGGAAGGCGAGAGCGACGAGGATGGCCTGCTGCAGCACGGAGGAGAAGCTCACCACCGCCAGGACGCCCGTCGCACGCTGGATGACCAGGCGCTGCGCCAGGCGCGCCGTGACGTAGCCGATAATGGTATCAGCGAAGCCGTAGAGGCCGAAAGGACCGCCGGAGAGGGAGTCCTGCAGCAGGCCCACCAGCAGACCCACCAGCAGGGCCGACAGCGAGTTCCCCCGCAGGCCGTGGAGCGCCACCACGACCAGGAAGACGTCGACCGCCTGTCCGAAGCTTGGGAAGAGGCGCATCCCGGCGAAATGGACGAGGGCGGCCAGGGTGATCGCCGCGAGGAGCTTAAGGATTTGCACCGGGGCGGACCTCCTTGACGCTCTGCGGCACGGCCGGATACTCCAGCAGATAGACCTGGTCCAGGGAGCCGAAGTCGACGGCGGGAGCGAGTTGGATGCGGTGGAAGAGCTGCCCGCCGTTGGCGACGGAGAGCACGACGCCGACGGGGATGCCCCGGGGATAAACGCCGTCGATGCCGGCGGTCAACACGCGGTCGCCCGGCCGCACGTCGGCCTGGAGCGGCACGTAGTCGAGCTCGAGACCGCCGCTGCCCCGGCCGCCGCCGCGCACCACTCCCTGGCGCCGGGTGCGCAGGACCATGCCGCCGACGCTGGCGGCGAGGTCGGTGATGAGCTGCACCTTGGCGTAGGGTCCGGCGACGGTGATGACGCGGCCCACCAGGCCGTCGGGCGAGAGCACCGGCTGGTTGACCCGCGCCGGCTGCTCGCCCGTGTAGAGCACCAGCGTGCGCAGCCAGGAGGCGTGGTCGACGTAGACGATGTCGGCGGCCCGGATGCGGCCGGCGGGCGGCGTCGGGTAGCGCACGGCGGCGCCCAGACGCAGCATCTCCCCCTCGATGTCGGTGACGCGCAGCAGGCGCAGCCGCAGCTCCCGCACCTCGCGCCGCAGCTCGCGGTTCTCTTCCAGCAGGGTGCCGCGCAGCTTCACCTCCTCGCGGGCGCCGGCGAAGCTGCGGGGGATGGAGGCGACGCCGCGGGCCATCGGGCCCAGCAGGCGCAGGCCGAACACCTCCAGCCGCGTTTCGCCGGCCCGCGCGCCCTGGATCGCCAGGTACACGAGCTGGCCGACCAGCACGATGATGAGGACCCAGCCGGTGCGGCGTTCGTCCACGGTTTGCGACCGCTTCCCAGACCCGGGTTAGCGGATGGAGACCTTGCGCAGCAGATCGATGTTGGACAGCACCTTGCCGGTGCCGAGCACCACCGACGCCAGGGGATCCTCGGCCAGCACCACCGGCAGGCCCGTCTCGTCGCGCAGACGCTGGTCGAGGTTGCGCAGCAGCGCGCCGCCGCCCGACAGCACGATGCCCTTGTCCATGATGTCGGCCGAGAGCTCCGGCGGCGTGCGCTCGAGGGCCATGCGCACGGCCTCGACGATGGTCGCCACCGGCTCGGCGAGGGCTTCGCGGATCTCCTCGTCGGAGATCGACAGGGTCTTGGGAACGCCCTCGACGAGGTCGCGTCCCTTGATCTCCATCTTGAGCTCCTCCTTCAACGGATAGCCGGAGCCGAGCTCGATCTTGATCTGCTCGGCCGTGCGCTCGCCGATCAGCAGGTTGTACTTGCGCTTGAGGTACTGGATGATTGCCACGTCCATCTCGTTGCCGGCGATGCGCACCGAGCGGCTGTAGACGGTGCCGGCGAGGGAGATGACCGCCACGTCGGTGGTGCCGCCGCCGATGTCGACGATCATGTTGCCCGAGGGCTCGGTGATCGGCAGGCCGGCGCCGATGGCGGCCATCATCGCCTGCTCGACGAGGAAGACCTCGGAAGCGCCGGCGCGCATCGCCGAGTCGCGGACGGCGCGCTTCTCCACCTGGGTGATCTCGGAAGGGACGCCGATGACGATGCGCGGATGCACGTACATCTTGCGTCCGTGGGCCTTCTTGATGAAGTACTCGAGCATCCGCTCGGTGACCTCGAAGTCGGCGATCACGCCGTCCTTCATCGGCCGGATCGATTCGATGTTGCCGGGCGTGCGCCCGAGCATCTCCTTGGCTTCGCTGCCGACGGCCTCGATGCGGTTGGTGATCTTGTTGATGACGACGACGGAGGGCTCGCGGACGACGATGCCCTGGTTTTGTGCGTACACCAGGGTGTTCGCGGTCCCGAGATCGATGGCCAGGTCTTTGGAAAAGTAGCGTAGCAACGAGGCGAGGGGCATCTGCCTTTCTGGTTCCTTCTCTGGAAGACCCGCCGCGGAATGCGGCCGAGCGACGGGAGTTTACGGGTTTTTAGGCGACGGCGGTCATCCTCTCAAGGACTTTCGACGAATACACGGTGCCGCCGGACGGTCTCGTTCCCCCACGCATCCCGCGCGCGGACCTCGATGATGTTCCAACCTTCTTTGGTCAGTTGGACGGGCTTGGTGAAGGCGCCGTCGACGCCGCTCTTGACCTGCTCGCCGTTGACCTCGATCCTCGCCCCGGGCTCGCTGCGGCCGGCGACCATGAAGATACTACCGTAGGTTTTGACGTCCTCGAGGTCGAGCTCGGGGGGCGTGGTGTCCTTTCTCTCGCCGCCGGCGGTCCGCGTGGAGGTGACGCGGAACCGCCAGGGCAGGCTCCACGGACCCTTGACGCCGTCCGGACCGAAGGCGGCGACCCGCCACTGGAAGGTCCCCTCGCCGCGCAATCCCAGGGTGGCGCGCGCCCGGGAGCGGTTCTCGACGTCGATGATGTTGTCGACGAAAAGGTGGTTGCGCGAGACCTGCAGGGCGTAGCGGGTGGCGCCGCCGACGGGCGACCAGGAGAGGACGAGCCGCCGCGTCTGCTCGAGATCCAGAGACTGGTTGTCGCCGGGTTCCAGCGGCTCGGGACGGGATGGCATCGGCTTGGCCTCGGCGAGCAGGTCTCCGGTCTGCACCACCTCCTCGAGCGCGCCGATCTGCCGGGTCAGGCCGCCCTTCGAGGAGAGCTCCACACTGCCGCGGTAGGCCCCGAACCGGCCCTGGTTGGTCGCTTTGTCGACCGCGACGAACGCCTCGGACTCCTCCCGCACCCGCGCCACGGCGCCGGGCGTCCGGACGTTGCTCGGCTTCTGCGACGTGCTGAGGTTCACCCAGCCGTACTCCATCTCGATCGACTGCTCCGCCCGTCCCGTGCTGCCGGCGGAGACGATGAACTGGGTATTGGGGCGCACGGTGTAGAGGCTGCCGTCGAGGAACATGATCTCGGCTGAGCCGCCTTCGGAGGTGCGCACGTAGTCGCCGGGCTGGAGCTGGACACGGCTGCGCGCCTCCTGCCACTCGCCGCCGTCGCCGCGCCGGTACTCCACCTCGCCCTCGATCGAGATGAACCGGGCCTGCCCCGCGTCGCCGCGCAGCGCCAGGGCGTCGAGGATCGACAGCAGCACGTTGCGGCTGCGCTCGCCGCTCTCCAGAGCGCCCCGGAACTCCTGTTTCGCGAATCTGGTCTGGGCTTCCTGCAGGCTCAGCCGGGCGGCGGTGAACTCGCTGGCGAAGCTGACCGCTCGCTTCTCGCCGCGCAGGCGCTGGAGGAGACCGCTCGCCTCGTCGATCACCGCCGCAGCGTCCCGCTGCAGCGACTGGCGCTCCCACGTCTTGTAGCCGAAAAAGACCAGCGCCACGATGGCCACGCTCAACAGCAGGAGGCTCGCACCCTTGACGGTCTCCACAGAGACGCTGTACCAGTCCCTGCGCTGTCGGGCAGCCTTCCTGGCCGGCACTCAATTCCCTTTCATGTAGGAAGGTCAATATAACATGCCTGGATCAAGGTTGCCCGCTCGACCTCACCCCCTGGCCCCCTCTTGAAGGAGAGGGGGAAAACGAAGAAAAAGGGATCCTTTCGAAGCCCCTCTCCTTTAGGAGAGGGGCTGGGGTGAGGTCGAGCGGAGCAAGACGGCGGGACTTTTCAGGCTTGATCCTCCCCGCGTGTCGCTGCTAAAGTGGCGGGTCCCTCTTAGAGGTAAGGAGTCTCTTCATGCTCAAGGTATTTCGGGACAATCTCAAGAATCTCGCCTGGATCCTCTGGGTGATCATCGCCCTGTTCATTCTGGCGCTGGCCGCGGACTTCGGCGCCAGCTTCCGCCGCGGCGGCCAGCAGGCCGTGGCGGCCACGGTCGGCGGCGAGACGGTGTCGGTCGCCGAGTTCCAGCGCGAGTACCGCCAGATCCAGAACCTCTACCGCCAGGTCTACGGCGACCAGCTGACGCCCGAGGTGGAGAAGCAGATGCGTCTCCCCCTGCAGGCTCTGGACCGGGCGGTGAACCAGAAGATCCTGATGGCCGAGGCCCGCCGGCTCGGCCTGGCGGTCACCGACGCCGAGCTGCGGGAGCGCATCCTCAAGGAGCCGGTCTTCCAAGACGAGCAGGGGCGCTTCATCGGCGAGGAGAAGTACACGCAGATCCTGCAGGCCAACCAGATGAATCCCGCGACGTTCGAGGAGGACATCCGGCAGGAGCTGCTGCTGAAGAAGCTCAGCGACGCGCTCTCCGCCAACCTGTACGTCAGCGAGGACGAGGTCCAGCGGGCCTACCGGGAGCAGGTCGAGCGGGCGAAGATCCGTTATCTGCAGCTCCCCCGGGCCCGCTTCGCCGCCGAGGCCGAGGTGCAGCCCGCGGAGCTCGCCACCTACTTCGCCTCCCACAAGCAGGAATTCCGCCTGCCGGAGCAGCGCGAGGCGGCCTACCTGCTGGTGGACGCCAGCCGCATGGCCGACCAGGCCAAGGTCACCGACGGGGAGCTGCGGAGCTGGTACGACGCGCACCAGGCCGATTTCACGCAGGAAGAGCAGGTGCGGGCGCGCCACATCCTCGTCATGGTGAACGACAAGCACACCGACGCGGACGCCCGCCAGTTGATCGAGACGGCGAAGAAGCGCATCGAAGGCGGTGCGGATTTCGCCGTGGTCGCCCGCGAGGTTTCGGAGGATCCCGCCTCCAAGGCCAGCGGCGGCGATCTCGGTTACTTCGGCCGCAAGGCGATGGTCAAGGAGTTCGAGGACGCGGCCTTCGGCGCGCTGCCCGGCAAGCTGGTGGGACCGGTCAAGTCCTCCTTCGGCTATCACCTGCTGGAGGTGATGGACAAGCGCGCCGGCGGCGTGCGTCCCTTCGCGGAAGCGAAGGAGCAGATCCGCGCCCGTTTGAGCTTCGAGAAGTCCCGCCAGCTCGCCGAGAGCCGGGCGAAGGACCTGGCCGGCCGGCTGACCAAGGACAAGCCGCGCGGTATCGAGGACCTGCGCACGCTAGCGTCGCAGAACCCGGGCGTGAGCTTCGCCGAGACGGGCAAGTTCGGCGCCCAGGATCCTCTGCCCGGCATCGGCCCCGGCTCGGCCTTGAGCACGACGGCCTTCTCGCTCAAGAAGGGCGAGGTCTCGCAGCCGGTCCAGGTGCCGCAGGGCTGGGCGATCGTCTATCTGAAGGAGATCTATCCGCCCCGCACTCCCGAGCTGGCCGAGGTCGAGCCCCGCGTGCGGACGGCGGCCGCCGGCCAGAAGCTGCAGCAGGCCGCCATGGCCAAGCTGGAGGGAGCGAAGCGGGCGGGTAAATCCCTGGACCAGATCGCCGCCGAGCTGGGGGTCCAAGTCAAGGAGACCGCCGAGTTCGGCGGCCAGGGAGGAACGATCCCGGAGATCGGTTACAACCCCGAGCTGGTGAAGGCGGCCATGGCGCTGCAGGCCGGCCAGACGGGCGGCCCCGTCGCGGACGCCCAGGGCGCGCTGCTCTTCCAGGTGACCGAGCACAAGGGCTGGGACCCGAAGCAGTACGCCTCGAACCGCGACCAGACCCGCTCCAGCCTGCTGCAGGAGAAGCTCTCCCGCCTGCAGGCGGCGCTCATCGAGCAGCGGCGCCGGGAGCTCAACGTCCAGTACGACCGCCAGCTCCTCGAGCAGCTCGGGATCGCACCCGAGCAGCAGGGATGATCGGTTATCTCCAGGGCAACCTGATCCGGGCCACCCCGGAGCGCCTTCTTCTCGACGTACAGGGCGTGGGCTACGAGGTCCACGTCCCGCTCTCCACCTGGTACGAGATCGAAAAGCGTCCCGAAGAGCGCATCCGCCTGTTCATCCACACCTACATGCGCGAGGACGGCATCGCCCTCTTCGGCTTCTGGACGGAACGCGAGAAGCTGCTCTTCGAGCGGCTGATCGCCGTCTCCGGCATCGGCCCGCGGCTGGCGCGGGTGATCCTCTCGGGCATGCCGCCGGAAGACCTGCTGGGCGCCATCGCCGCCGGCGACCTCGGCCGCCTCGCCACCATCCCCGGTGTCGGCAAGAAGACCGCCGAGCGGATGGTGCTGGAGCTGCGGGAGAAGATGCGGGAGCTCGCGGCCGAGCTGCCGGAGAAGGCCGCCGCCGGTCCCGACGACCACGACGTCGTCTCGGCGCTGGTCAACCTCGGCTACAAGGCCAGCCTGGCGGAGCGCGCCGTCTCCGACTCCCGCCGCGAGAAGCCGGACGCCGCCTTCCACGAGCTGCTGCGGGCGAGCCTGAACCGGCTGTCGAGAGCGTAGCTTCATCTACAATGGCCCCATGCCCGCCGTAGACGACCGCATTCTCTCCGGCGCTCCGGATCCGGAGGACCTGGGCGTCGAGCCGGCGCTGCGTCCCCACAAGCTCGACGAGTACATCGGCCAGCGCAAGGTCATCGACAACTTGAGGGTGTTCATCCGGGCGGCGCGCGAGCGGCGGGAAAGCCTGGACCACGTCCTGCTCTTCGGTCCGCCGGGTCTCGGCAAGACGACCCTCGCCCACATCATCGCCAGCGAGATGGGCGCGCCCCTGCGCACCACCGCCGGGCCGGTGCTCGAGCGGGCCGGCGATCTGGCGGCGATCCTGACCAATCTCGACGCCGGCGAGGTGCTGTTCATCGACGAGATCCACCGCCTGGGTCCGACGGTGGAGGAGATCCTCTATCCCGCCTTGGAGGATTTTCGGCTGGACCTCGTCATCGGCCAGGGGCCGGCGGCGCGGACGGTGAAGATCGAGCTCCCCCGCTTCACCCTGGTGGGGGCGACCACGCGAGCCGGTCTCATCAGCGCGCCTCTGCGCGCCCGCTTCGGCATCGTCCACCGGCTCGACTTCTACCGCCCGGAGGAGCTGACGGAGATCGTTCTCCGCTCGGCCCGTCTCCTGGGAGTGGCCATCGAGACGGCGGGGGCCGAGGAGATCGCCCGCCGCAGCCGCGGCACTCCGCGCGTGGCCAACCGCCTGCTGCGCCGGGTGCGCGACTTCGCCCAGGTGGAACGGGCGCGGGCAGTGGACCAGGAAATCGCGCGCCGGGCCCTCACCCTGCTGGAGGTCGACGAGTACGGTTTCGACGACCTCGACCGCAAGATTCTCTCCACGTTGATCGAGCATTACGACGGCGGGCCCGCGGGCC
Organism: Thermoanaerobaculia bacterium; assembly: GCA_036002325.1. Lineage (GTDB taxonomy): Bacteria > Acidobacteriota > Thermoanaerobaculia > Multivoradales > UBA5704 > DATARR01. The sequence continues at coordinate 48,120 of DASYTJ010000131.1, forward strand.
TCAAGGCGCTGGCCGTGGCGGTGGGCGAGGATACCGGCACCATCGAGGACCTCTACGAGCCCTTCCTCATCCAGGAGGGTTTCCTGCAGCGGACGCCACGCGGCCGGATCGCCACGCGGCGTGCCTATCAGCACCTCGGGCTCCGCCAGCCGCCCGGCACCACCGGCTCCCTCTTCTGAGCGCTTCGCGATGCGCCGCGCCGCTCTGATCTACAACCCCAGGTCGGGGCGCCAGCGGCATGCCCGGGCGCTGGACGCGATCCTCGCCGCCTTGCGCGAAGGGGGATTTGCGGCCGAACCCGTCCCCACCGCCTTCGCCGGGGAGGCCACCGCGCTGGCCCGCGACGTGTCGGGCGAGGCAGAGGTCGTCTTCGCGTTCGGCGGCGACGGCACGGTTCGCGAGGTCGCCTGCGGACTGCTCGGCTCTCCGGCGGCCCTGGGGATTCTCCCCGGCGGCACCACCAACGTGCTGGCGCGGGCTCTCGGCCTGCCCGCGGACCCCGTGGCCGCCGCCAGCGTCCTCGGCAGATTGACGGCCCGTCCGCTCGACGTCGGCCTCGCCAGCGGGCAGCCCTTCCTGATGATGGTGTCGGCCGGCCTCGACGCGAGCGTGCTCGGTGCCCTGAGCACGCGCCTGAAGTGGCGGTTCGGCAAGAGCGCGATCGTCTATCAGGGGCTCCGTGAGTGGTGGCGCTACTCCTACCCGCAGCTCGCGATCACAGCCGACGGCGAGACGCTGGGCGCCACGTTCGCCGCGGTGTCGAACATCCCCAACTACGGCGGCGCCTTCCGCCTGGCGCCCGACGCCCGGCCGGACGACGGCTGGCTCGATCTGCTCCTCTTCCGCGGAACCGGCCGCGCCACCACCCTGGCCTTCGCCCTCGACCTCCTCCGCTCGGCCCACGTCCGCCGGCGGGACGTCGAGATCCGCCGGGTCCGCGAGGTCGTTTTCGCGCAGCCGGCCGGGGCGCCGGCCCAGGTGGACGGCGACCTCTGCCAGGAGCGGCTGCCTCTGACGGTGCGGCTGGCGCCGGAGCGGTTGCTCATTCTGGCCCCTGCCCTCCAGGGTGGGGACAAGGCCGATCTCCCCCGGATATGAATAAGGCCGGAGAACCAGAACCTTGACCGCATCCCCGCAGCGTCCGCTCGATCCCATCTTCTCGCCCCGCTCGATCGCCGTCGTCGGCGCCTCGCGCCGCCGCGACTCCCTGGGCTTCCGCCTGCTCCACAACCTGGTGAGCAACGAGTTCAGCGGCGCGATCTTCCCGGTCAATCCGCAGGCCGGCGCCATCCACTCCCTCAAGTGCTACCCGTCGATGGCGGCCATCCCCGATCCGGTGGACCTCGCCGTAATCATGGTGCCGCGCGACCGGGTACAGAGCGTGGTGGAGGATTGCCTCGCCAAGGGCGTGGGCGGGCTGATCGTCATCACCGCCGGCTTCTCCGAGACGGGAGAGGAAGGCGCCGCCCTCGAGCGGCGGCTGCGGGAGACGGTCCGCGCCACCGGCATCCGGATGATCGGCCCCAACTGCATGGGGGTCATCAACGCCGACCCGGAGATGCGGCTGGACGCCACCTTCTCCCCCACGCCCGCGAGATGGGGCGCGATCGGCTTCGTCAGCCAGTCCGGAGCGCTGGGGGTCGCCATCCTCAACGTCGCCAAGGACCTGGGGGTGGGCCTCACGCAGTTCGTCTCCATGGGCAACAAGGCCGACGTCTCCGGCAACGACCTGCTCGAGTACTGGGAGGACGATCCCGTCACCAAGGTCATCGCCATGTACCTGGAGTCGTTCGGCAACCCGCGGCGGTTCACGGAGATCGCCAAGCGGGTGACGCGCAAGAAGCCGATCCTCGTCGTCAAGTCGGGCCGCACCCCGGAGGGAGCGCGGGCGGCCACCAGCCACACCGGCGCCATCGCCGGCACCGACGTCACCGTCTCGGCCTTTCTGGAGCAGTGCGGCGTGCTGCGCGTCAACACCATCGAGGAGCTGTTCGACGTGGCCCGGGCGCTGGCGCGCTGCCCGCTGCCCGGCGGATTCCGGGTCGGCATCGTCACCAACGCCGGCGGCCCGGGGATCATGGCGACGGACGCCTGCGTCAACCTCGGCCTGCGGATGGCCGAGCTCTCCGAAGCGACGCGCGACGAGCTGCGCTCCTTCCTGCCCCGCGAGGCGAGCGTCGGCAATCCCGTCGACATGATCGCTTCCGCCACGGCCGAGCACTACGCCCGCGCGGTCGCCGCCGTGCTCGACGACCCCGAGGTGGATATGGCGATGGTGATCAACGTCACGCCCATCCTCACCAACCCGATCGACGTGATGGAAGCCATCGGCGCTGCGGCGCGCGAGCGGACCAAGCCGGTGCTGGCGGTGATGATGGCCACCGAGGAGTTCTACGACGCCGTGAAAACGGCCCACGATCTGCCGCCGGTCTACCGCTTCCCGGAATCGGCGGCGCGGGTGATGCTCCTGCTGGCCCGTTACGCCGCGTGGCGCCGCCGTCCGGCGGATCTCCCCGCTCCGGTGTTCGATACCGATGACGAGCAGGTGACCGCGATCCTCGACACGGTGTCCGAGGGCTACCTCGATCCCGTCTCCACCTTCCGCGTGCTGGAGCTCTACGGCGTGCCGCTGGCACGCTGGCGCCTGGCGCGGAACGGGGCCGAAGCCGCAGATGCGGCGCGCGAGATCGGCTTTCCCGTGGTCCTCAAAGCGGTGTCTCCCGGCCTCATCCACAAGAGCGACGTCGGGGCGGTGCGCCTGGACCTGCGCGACGAGACGGAGTTCGCCAAAGCCGCGGCGGAGATGGAAGCGCGGACCACCGCCGCCGGCCATCCTCTGGAGGGCTTCCTGGTGCAGGAGATGGCGCGCGGCGGCCACGAGGTGATCTTCGGCATCACCACCGACCCCCGCTTCGGCCCGCTGCTGATGTTCGGCCTCGGCGGCAAGTACGTCGAGGTGTTCCAGGACGTCCGTTTCGCGGTCACGCCGCTCGACGCCGAGGAGGCGCGGGAGGTGGTCCACGGCATCCGTGGCTTCAAGCTGCTCGAAGGCGTGCGCGGCGAGCCCGGCGCCGACCGCGAGCTGCTGGCCGAGATCCTGCTGCGCCTGGCGCAGCTGTCACAGCGCCATCCGCGCATCCGCGAGCTCGACATCAACCCGTTCCTCGCCGGACCCGACCGCCGGAGCGCCCGCGCCCTGGACGCCCGCATCCGCGTCGAGAGCCTCCCCGAGACGTAATCCGCCGCCGGGTCGTGCGACAATCCCGGCGAACGGTCACGAGCGGAAAGGGGATCCGATGCTCAAGAAACTGATGCAGACGGACGACGACGTGGGAATGCTGATCGTGCGGCTCGCCCTGGGGATCGTCATCTTCCCCCACGGCGCGCAGAAGCTGCTGGGGTGGTTCGGCGGCGGCGGGTACTCGGCCACCATGCAGGGGATGTCGCAGATGCTGCCGGCGGCGATCGTCTTCCTGGTGATCTTCTGCGAGTTCTTCGGCGCGCTCTCCCTCATCACCGGCCTCCTCGGCCGCCTCGGTGCTCTGGGCATTCTCTGCGTGATGGTGGGAGCGGTCATCACCGTCCACCAAGCCAACGGCTTCTTCATGAACTGGGGCGGCAACCAGAAGGGCGAGGGATTCGAGTATCACATCCTCGCCATCGGCATCGCTCTCGCCGTCCTGATCAAGGGGAGCGGACGGTTCTCGATCGACCGCGCGCTCTCGGAGAAGGGAACCTACGTCAGAAGGTAGGGCGCCTACGCCTGGCGCATGAAATGCCACCGGAGGTCGCCTTCCAGACGGCGGTAGACCTCCGGGTGGATCCTGGGCGCAAAGCGGTGCAGCAGAGAGTTGATCGACTCGCCGCGGGCCGCCGCTTCGAGCGCGTCCGCGGCGTCGCTGCCGGCCTTGCTGATGTAGGTCTGCCAGATCGCCTGGCGCACCGACACCGAGCCCATGGAGACGTTCGGCATCCGCGCCACGCCCTTGCGCAGCAGTGCGAGCTTCTCCTTGAGGCTCCGCTCGTCGTCCATCGGCTCGCGCTGCCAGGGAGTGTAGGGCTTCGGCACCAGCACGTTGACGCCGAGGTGGACGTTGCCGATCACCCCCGTCTTCGCGGCCTCCTCCAGCAGGATGGCCCGCGCCGCCGCCGCGAGGTCGAGGATGCCCCGCACGTCCTCCATCGTCTCGTCCGGCAGGCCGACGATGAAATAGAGCTTGAGCTGGGTGAAGCCGTGCCGGAAGATCAGCCGGATCTTGCCCAGCAGCGTCTCGTTGGTGATCGGTTTGCCCATCTTCGCGCGCAGCTCGTCGGTGCCCGTCTCCGGCGCCAGGGTGATCGAGCGGTCGCCTGAGGCATGAAGGGCCGCGAGCACGCCTTCGGTGACGGCGGGGATGCGGATCGAGGAGACCGAGGTGCGGAAGCCGAGCTGGTTGGCCTCGCGCAGGATGAGCTCGATGTCCGGATGGTCGCCCACGGCGGTGGCGACGAAGCCGAGCTGGTCGGTGACCGGGCGGGCCCGCTCGAGCGACGCCAGGATGTGCTCCGTCGGGTGCCAGCGGAAGCGCCCCATGCCGAAAGTCGCCCAGCAGTAGCGGCACTTCTCGGGGCAGCCGCGCGACATCTCGATGAGGAACTTCTCCGCGAACTCGGTGCGCGGGGTGACGATGGCGGTCGTCGGCAGGTGGCCCGGAGCCTGCATCTGCTCCGCGCTCAGCTCCAGCTTGTTGAGCTTGGGAAGGTCGTCCCCCTCGTCCTCGGGATGATGGAACGCAGGAACGTAGAACCCGTCACGAGCCGCCAGGCGCGCGATCACGGCCTCGCGGTCCTCCTCCTCTTCGAGAGCGGAGAGCAGGGTCGGCAAGACATTTTCCGCAGCGCCGAGCACGAAGACGTCGGCGAATTCCGACATCGGCAGCGGATTGATCGAGGCGCAGGAGCCGCCCATGACGATCACCGGGTCCCACGGCTGGCGCTCGCGGCGGCGCAGCGGAACGCGGGCGCGGTCGAGCATGCGCAGGAGATTGACGAAGTCCTGCTCGAAGGAGACGGAGAAGGCGACGCACCGGAACTCGTCCAGAGGCCGCCGGCTCTCGACCGACACCGGCATGCCGAAGCCGTCCTCGAAGAAGCGCTCGCACGACCAGCCGGGCCGGCGGTGAACCAGCTCGTAGACCCGCTGGAACCCCAGGCTCGACATGCCGACGTGGTAGGTGTTCGCGTAGGCCAGCGCCAGACGCTGCCGGCCGTGAACAGAGAACTGCTCCACCGGCCGCTCGGCGGCGACAAACGGAGACCAGTCGTGGACGGCGGGCTTCTTCATCGGGTCCTATTGTAGGGGAACGGCCGGCCGAGGGTGGCGCGGCATACAAGGAACGTTCAGACGCGGGGCGGCATTCCCTTACTTCTTCCCCCTCTCCACTTGATGGAGAGGGGGCCAGGGGGTGAGGTTTCGAAGGGCAGACGCAGTGCAGGAGCGGTTTGGATCTCCTACCCCGCCAGCCGTCCCACCGCCTTCACCGTCACCCGCACCTCCTTTTCGACCCGCAGGAGCAGGAAGCTCGGATCCCTGAGCCCCCACTGTACATAGGGGATGAGCAGGTTGCCGGTGGCGGTCACGCGGTTGCCGTCGGCGGTGGCGACCACCGGCAGCTCGACCAAGCGGCGATCGCCGTGGAAATCGAGGTAGCCATGGAGCTGCAGGTCGCTGCTCCCGGTGCGGTGGATATTGCCGCTGACCCGCTGCACGTCGAAGACGATATCGGGGAAGCGCCGGCTCTCCAGGATCTTCTCGTGCATCTTGCGGTCGCGCCGGTTATTGCCGGTGCGGGCGCTGGTGGCGTCCATGACGATCCAGCCGCTGGCGGCGCCCGTCTCCGTATCGATCTTGACCATTCCCTGCTTGGCCTGCAGGGTGCCTTGGACCGTGTGGAGGGTGGCCCCGAAGGTGAACGTGATGAGAGTGGCCTTGGGATCGAGCTCGAAGGTCAAGTTCTCGGCGGAGAGGACCGAAGCGAGCGAGCACACGGCCACGAACAAGGGGAAAGTCCTCCGGCGAAGCATCGGTTGCCTCCTCGGCGCCAGCGCGCCATGGAACTGCCAAAATTCTAAGCCGCGACCAGCCGCCAGGCGAGCCGCAAGGCTCCTTCCACGCCCAGACGGCGCGGCGGCAGGGTGCGTGCGTGGATTCCCAGAAGCCGTGAGAAGAGCGCCGGCTCCGCGGCGAGCGCCCGGACGGCGCGGGCGCGCAGCCGGGGCCGTCTCTCGAGGGCCAGCACCACAGAAGTCATGGTGTTCGGGAGACGGTTTACGCGCCGGTGCGCGGCGGCGTACCGGCCGAGGTCCCCGGCCACGATCGCGTCGACCAGGGCCGCCGATTCATGGAGAGCCACGGCCAGCCCCTCGCCGGTGATGGCGTCCAGGTAGCCGGCGGCATCGCCCACCAGTGCCACATTGCCGCTCCGGACGGCCCGCGCACGCTGATGGAGCGGACCGGCGCCGCGGTCTTTAGAGGCCACGGTGGCTCCGGCGACGCGCGCGCGCAGGGTCGGGATCCGCTCGAGAAGCGCGTCGAAGCCGGCCTTGCCGCCGCTCCACAGCATGGCGATGCCCACCTGGTCATCGCTCACCGGCGTGACGTAGGCCTCGCACGCGGGCCCCCAGTAGACCTCGACGAAATCACTCCAGGGGGCCATCGCGAGATGCCGCCGCACGCCGAACCGGCGGAACCGCCCCTCTCCCGCCTCCAGCCCCGCCCACCGGCGAACCGGCGAGCGCAGGCCGTCAGCCCCGGCGATCCAGCGCGCGGCGAACGTCCCTTGTCCGGTCTGCACGCCCTCGGGTCCGAGCCCCTCGGCCTTCACGCCCCAGCGCAGGTCCACGCCGACTTCCGCGGCTCTACACACCAGCGCCCCGTGCAGCTCCGTTCGCCGCACGCCGAGGCCGCCGGCGTGGGGAAAGATCCCTTCGGCCACGACGTCGCCGTCGAAGTAGCGGATGCCGCGGAACGGGAACCCGCGCGGCTCGACTCCGATCTCCCGGAGGCGCGCCACGGCGTCGGGCATCAACCCTTCGCCGCAGGCCTTGTCGATCGGCGGATGGGAGCGGTCGAGGACGACGGTGTCGAGCCCGGCGAGGCGCGCGCGGATGGCCGTGGCGAGCCCGGCCGGACCGCCGCCCACGACGAGCAGGTCGGTCCCGCCGCCGCTCATTCAACGTCCTCGGAACCGCGTTCCAGGCGGAGACGCGTGAACGCCAACCCGGACCGCGCCATCGCACCCGCGATCCGCAGCGGCGTCACCGGCTCCGGCGGCTCCAGCTCGCCAGTGAGGTAGAGGCGCAGGGTCTCGGCCCGGCGCAGCTTGCCGGATGAGGTGCGCGGGAGCGTGCCGGGCGCCAGCACCACAACCCGGTCGGCGGCGAGGCCGGTCGCGCCCAGCACCGCTTCTCGGCAGGCTTCGGGCAGAGCCTCCAGCTCCTCCGCGGTGATCTCCCGCGAAACTTCGACGAACAGGGCGAGCTCCTCGCCGGGGGCGTCGTCCGGCAGCCAGCTCGCGGCCACCACGCAGCCGGTGCGCACGCCCGGCACATCCTCCACCGCCAGCTCGATCTCGTCCGGCGCGTAGTTGCGTCCGCGGAGAATGATGGCGTCCTTGGCGCGCCCGGTGAGATAGAGCTCGCCGTCGAAGACGAAGCCCAGGTCTCCCGTGTCCAGCCAGCCCTTCTGCAGGGCGCGGGCGGTCGCCGCAGGATCGCCGAGATAGCCCTCCATCAACGACGGCCCCTGAATCCAGATCCGTCCCACCCTGCCGGCGGGCACCTCGCAGCCGGCTTCGTCGTGGACGCGCAGCCTGAACCCCGGCACGGGCCGGCCCACCGAGACGATCTCGCGGCCCACCTCGGCTTCCCGGGCGACACCCTCCCGGGAGAGATTTTCGCGGTCGAAGCGCCGGCTGCGGAACGGCCGGTCGAGAGGCGAGAAGGTGACGGCGAGAGCGGCTTCCGAGAGGCCGTAGACGGGGGTGAGGGCTTCCGGCCGAAACCCCCAGCGGGCGAAGCGGTCGCAGAAGGCGCGCAGCACCGAGGGGGCCACCGACTCGGCGCCGTTCAAGGCCGTCCGCCAGCAGGAGAGGTCCACGCCTTCCATCTCGGCGTCGGCGATGCGGTTCACGCACAGGTTGTAGGCGAAGTTGGGGGCCGGAGAGACGGTCCCGCCATAGCGCGAGATCGCCCGCAACCAGATGGCCGGGCGGGCCACGAACACCTCCGGCCCGATCAAGGTCAGCGTCGCGTCGCGCGACAGGGCGGGGAAGACGCAGCCGATCAGCCCCATGTCGTGGTAGAGCGGCAGCCACGAGACGCAACTGTGGCGCAGCTCCCCGGTGTCGCGCCAGAAGCCGTTGAGGATCTCGACCTGCGCCGCCACCGCCCGGTGGCTCAAGGCCGCCGGTTTCGGATCCACCGTGGTGCCGGAGGAGAACTGGATCAGAGCGAGATCGGCCGGCTCGGCCTTCACGATCTCAGGCGTGCCCTGCGGCAGATCGACGAGCGTGCGGCAGCCGAGGTCCGGCTTCGCCGCGACCACGGCTTCGCCGATGAGGCGCCGCACGCGGGAGTCCGCCAGCAACAGGCGGACGCCGGACCGCTCCATCATCTGCGCCGTGCGGCGGAGGTATTCGCCCATCCGGCCGAGCCGCACCGGCGGATAGAGAGGCACCGGCACGGCGCCGGCGAGCAGCGCGCCGAAGAACGCCGCGAAGAACTCGATGCCCGTCGGAAAGATCAGCGCCACTCGATCGCCGCGCCCGATGCCGAGAGTGCTCAGCCCTCCGGCCACGGCGAGCGCCCGTTCGCGGACCTCCGCCCAGCCGAACCAGGTTTCCCGTTCGTGCCGGTCGAGGAAGCGGAGGCCGCCTTCCGGATGGCGGCCCGCCCGCTCGAGCCAGCTTTGGATCGTCTCAACCACCCAGTTTCCTCCGGATCACCGACACAAGATCGCCAACGGTCGCAATGGCGCCTTCATCCAGTTCGTCCAGTAAGACGCGAAAACGGTTCTCCACCTCCACCGCGAGCGTCAGCAAGCGGATCGAGTCGAGGCGCAGGTCCTCGATCAGACGCAGCTCCGGCCTCAAAGCACCCTCCCATCCGAGGTGAATGCGGGCTACTTCCTGAATACCGGCGAGGATATCCTCGTCGCTCATCGTCCTCCCGGGAGCAGCCGCGGCCGACCCGCGAAGGCGGCGCCGTAGTCCGAGAGGCGGGAGAGCGCCTCCTCCTCGGCACGGATCCGTACCTTCAGGATTACGGCGTTCAGGGCGCTGAAGATGAGTGCCGTGAGCCAGGCCGTGTGCACGAGCGGCAGGGCGAAGATCTCGACGATCACGGCCAGATAGTTGGGATGGCGGAGAAACCGGTACGGACCGCCAGTGATAGGCCCGATGCCGGGCAGGCAGACGATGCGAGTGGTCCAGCGGCCGTCGAGCGTCACGATGACCCACCACCGCAAGATTGCCGCCAGAATCACGAGGAGGAGCATCGGGAAGCCGAGCGCCGGCAGGAACGGCCGACCGAGCAGCCAGACCTCCAGCGGGCATGCGAAGAGAAATCCAGCGTGCAGGAGCACCATCCAGCGGTAGTGCTCCGGCGCCGCCTCGACGCCACCGCGGGCGAGGAGGTTGCGGAAGTTGCGGCCCGCGATCCGCAGCTCGACCAGCCGTCCGGCGGCGACCAATCCGATGAGAACGGTAAAGAGGACGCGCGTGTCGGCGCCGAGGAGGGCTCGCATGCGGGCGGAAATATAGCGGGAATGGCAGTCGGTCCCCAACTCGGTAAGGGAGGATTCGGGAGAGAATACGTGGTCCGGCACCGCGATCAAGTTGTAGCGATCAGAACCAACTTAGCGTCACTTTGGCCATGAAACGCTGCAAAACGCCTTCGTCGCGCTTCACTGCATGTCCTCCGCAAGGCAGAAGGCCTCCGCGTTCTGTCGCAATGGACCCACAATGACGCAACACGCCCTGGCAGCGTGCCGATCTCGGATTTATGTGCGTCATTCTGAGGCGCCAATGGCGCGACAAGGCCCTTTATTCAAACTCGGCCGGATGAATGCCGCGTCACTTTTTGCGATGCGCGGATGGAGGTGCGAAGGGAATGCACCGAGCAAACCCTTACTTGGGCTGTATATGGCTGGAGCAACTTGCGGTATTCTGCCGGTGACGCGATCTTGACCCGGAGTGTCTGGTGCTCTCAGGGAATGACGCGACTCAATCCTCTCTCGGAGCACGTCGCGTCACCTTGGAGGCACGATGAGCAAAAGCCTTTCCGTAGCGGAGATCCTGGCCAAGATGGAGGCGAGGATCGCGGAGCACAAGGAGCGCAAGGCCTTCCATGCGCAGCAGGAGACCCACCATCGCGAGCGGCACGCCTTCCACGATGCCGAGTTGGAGAAAGTCGTCCAGCGCTACGAGGCCCTGAAGGCTGCGTCCGAGGCCACGGCGGAGTACACCGTCCCACAGGCACCCGCCGAGCCCGAACGCGAAGAGACGATCCCCCGTTTCGGCGACCGGCCCATGGTGAGCCGGCTGGTCAAACGCGTGGTCGAGAGGCAGCCCGAGGGCGAAGAGTTCGGGGCGCACGCCATCGCGGCGGAGGTCAACCGGCGCTATGCCGACGAGTTGGACAAGCCCGTGAAACCTTCAGCGGTGTCGACGGTTCTCCGCCGTCTTGCAAGAGCCCGCAAGATCCACGAAAGCCGGTCCGGCAAGGCGTTCTATGAGGCGCTCTACGTGCGGGGGGCTCGGCCGGCGAAGGGGTGAGGTTCGAGCCTTGAGCATCATACGAGAAGGAGATGCAAAACCTTTGGCCTGTTATACTTCTTCTGCGGAGACAGAGGGGCATGGCTAAAGTCGCCAAGATCGAGCAGCAAGTTCGGGAGCTCTCCCCTGAGGAACTGGCTGAGTTCCGAGGTGCCGGATGGTTTCTGTGGTTCTGGATCGGCACGCATGCGGACTATGACAACCTCATAAGCTAGTCGCCGCCTACCACTCCAACAACACCAGCTCCGAGCAGAACCCCGGCCCCATGGCGGTCAACATGCCGTAGCTGCCGGGGGGCGGCCGGTGTCTTTCCATTGTCTCTTCCAGGACCAGGAGCACCGAGGTCGAGGAGAGATTCCCCACTTCGCGCAGGCTCCTCCAGGTGAGGTCGAGTGCGCCTTCGGGTAGCTCGAGCGACTCCTGCATCGCCTCCAAAACCTTCGGTCCTCCGGGATGGCAGACCCAGGACACGATGTCGGCGCGAGTGAGGCCGTGCTCGGCGAGGAAGGCGTCCACGTCCGGCCGCAGCTTGTCCCGCGCCACCAAGGGAACGTCCGACGAGAGGACGATCTTGAAGCCGGTCTCGGAGATGTCCCAACCCATCACCCGCTCGGAATCGGGATAGAAGACCGAGCGGCTGTCGACGATCCGCGGTCCGTCGGCCTTCCGGTTCTCGCCGGTGACCACCACGGCGGCGGCGCCATCGCCGAAGAGGCCCGAGGCGATGAGGTTGGGAATGGAGAGGTCCTCCGGCTGCAGCGTCAGCGAGCAGAGCTCGACGGAGAGAAGCACGGCCACCTGGTCTGGATACCCCCGGACGTAGTCGGCCGCGCGCGCGATCCCCGCCGCACCGGCGAGGCAGCCGAGGCCGAAGATCGGCATTCGCTTGACCCGCGGCGGCAGGCCGAGACGGTTCATCAGGCGCGCATCGATCGAAGGTGTTGCGACGCCCGTCACCGTGACGAAGATGAGGGCGTCGACATCGGAGGTCGTGAGGCCCGCGCGGTCGAGGGCGTTCCGCACGGCTTTCTCGCCGACCTCCTGGGCCACCCGGATCCAGGCGTCGTTGGCGCGGCCCCAGGTGGTGAGCTCGTCGTACTCCTCCATGGGCAGCGCCAGATGTCGGCCGCCTACCAGGACGTTCTTGTGCAGACGTTCCAGACGGTCGAGGTTGAAGTGGCGGTCCGACCAGCGGCTGCGAAGGGCCGCGAGCAGCGTCTCCTGGTCGTAATAGTGAGGGGGGAGCGCACTCCCGACGGCGGCGATCTTCAAGGTGTGAAAAGGCCCTCAGGTCCTTGGGAGGCGAGAGCCTAGCATAGAGCTTGCCAGGGCTACGGCGGCAGGCCGGCGGCCGCGGCCACGCCGCCGAGCAGGAGACCGCAGAGGGTGTAGAGCACCCACCAGGAGAAGGCCATCGACCACCAGGGCCCGGGTGGCAGGCCCGCGAGGCCGGCGACGGTGACCACCAGCAGCGGGCCGCGGAAGACCCAGGCGATCCAGCCTGTGAGCAGACCGGCGAGCCAGCGGCCGCTGCGGCCCTGGATCATCAGAAAGAGGGCGGCGAGACCGATGGACTCCAGCGCCCAGGTGGCGAGCGTCACCCACTGCGGAAGCCCTGCCACCCCATGGCGAGAGAGCGCCTCCGGGTCCGGCGCCATTCCCAAGGTCTCCAGCGCGAACCGGAAGACGGCCATCGTAAGAATGAGGAGAGGCAGGGCGAGGAGCAGGAACCGTTTCAAGATCCGCCGATCATAGCGCAGCCCGTCATTGAACCCTCGCTCCGCTCGTGTACACTGACTGTCGATGCTACTCATCTGATCGGATCTCGGCAGCCGTATACGTTTTTGAGCCCCATGGACCGGCCGTTCTCACCCACGTTGCTCGTCTTCACTCTCGGGGCCGCCCGCGAGAGCGAGCGCCGCTCTCTCTTGCCGCGGAGCCTGAGAGACGTGGAGATCGGAGTGCGCGAGGGTTGCCTCGAAGCGGCCCTCGCGGCGGGACGGGCGGGCGGCTGCCGGTTGGAGGTCTGCTCGCCCTCGTCGATTGCGCTTCCCGCGGATGTCCGGCACACCGCACAGGACGGCTCCGGCTTCGGCTCGCGCCTGGAGCGGGCGATGCTCGACGCCTTCGCGCGCGGCGCCGGTCCTTTGCTGGTGGTGGGTACGGACGTGCCGGGGCTCACGGGACAGCAGGTGTCGCGGGCGCTGGCTCTTCTCGCTGACGATCCCGACCGCGTGGTGCTCGGCCCCAGCCCGGACGGCGGTTTCTATCTCCTGGCGGTCCGACGGCCGATCGAGAACCTCGGCTCCGCCACGCGCTGGTGCCGCCGCGATACCTTGCGCGGCCTGCTGCGCGCCCTGAGGAGGGCCAGACGAGACGTCCTGCTCCTCGAGCCGCTGGCGGATCTCGACTGCCGCGCCGACCTCGAATCCTGGCTGGCCGCAAGGCCGAAACGGGAAGACCGCTGGCGTCTGCTTTCCAGGCTGCTGCGTCGTCTCCTCGCCGCGTTTTGCCGGCCGTTCGTTGCCGCCGGTCCGAACCGGCTGCGTCCTGCCCTGGCGGCCACGATCACCGGTCGTTCCCCGCCCCTTCTTCCAGCTCCCTGAAGCTCAAGCTTCTGAAGCCCGGAGCCCCGAGACGGAGCGCCGCTCTCGGTAATCCGTGTTGCATGGAATCCGTACGTGCGTGGAGGAGACTCGATGGCTTTGCTAGAAGTGGAAGACGTCGTCAAGGACCGCTATCGGCGCGGCGCGCAGGAGCGCGTGGCCGATCTGTGCTGCCCGGTGGACTACGACCCGCGTTACCTCGCGGTGATCCCTGAAGAGGTGCTCGAGCGCGATTACGGCTGTGGCGATCCCAGCCGCCATCTGCGGCAGGGAGAGGTCGTGCTCGACCTTGGCAGCGGCACCGGCAAGATCTGCTTCATCGCGGCGCAGGTGGTAGGACTTGCGGGACGGGTGATCGGGATCGATATGACGGACGAGATGCTGCAGGTGGCGCGGCGCAACGCGCCCGTGGTCGCCGAGCGGCTCGGCTTCGCCAACGTGGAGTTCCGGCGCGGGCGGATTCAGGATTTGGCTCTCGACTTCGAGCTGCTGGACGAGGCCTTGTCCCGCGAGCCGGCCGCCAGCGCCGAGGGACTCTTCCGCGCCGCCGCTCTCGCCGAGGAGCTGCGGCGCACGCGGCCGCTCGTCGCCGACGCCTCGGTCGACGTGGTGGTCTCGAACTGCGTGCTGAACCTGGTGGACAGCCAGGAGAAGCCGCGGCTCTTCCGTGAGATCTACCGCGTGCTGCGCAACGGCGGCAGGGCGGTGATCTCGGACATCGTCAGCGACGAGCCGGTGCCGGAGGAGCTGCAGCGAGATCCCGAGCTGTGGAGCGGCTGCATCTCGGGGGCGATGACCGAGAGCGGCTTCCTCGCGGCTTTCGAGGCGGCGGGATTCCACGGCATCCGCATCCTCGAGCGGCAGCGCGAGCCCTGGAGAACGGTCTCCGGGATCGAGTTCCGCTCAGTCACCGTCGAGGCTTTCAAGGGCAAGGAAGGCGTCTGCCTGGAGCGGCGCCAGGCCGTCATCTACAAGGGGCCTTTCCGCGAGGTGTTGGACGACGACAACCACCGCATGCGCCGGGGCGAGCGCTACGCCGTCTGCGACAAGACCTTCCACCTCTATCAGCGGGAGCCCTACCGCTCCTGCTTCGAGTTCGTCGGGCCTCTGGAAGAGGTGCCACTCGCGGACGCTCAACCTTTCGACTGTTCGCGCACGGCGCTGCGCCATCCGCGGGAAACCAAGGGACAGGACTATCAAGTGACCACGGAGGCCCAGCCTTGCTGCGGACCGGGAAGCTGCTGCTGACGTTCGGATGCCTGCTGGCAGCGGGGCTCGCCTTCGCCGCCAAGCCTCTACGGATCAACGGCTCGACCACCGTGAACCCGGTGGTCGCCGAGGCCGCCGAGATCCTGCGCGCCGAGCGCGGCTTGACCATCCACGTCGACACCCAGGGCGGGAGCTCAGGAGGTATCGCCGCGCTCGGCGACGGCCGCGCCGAGATCGCTATGATCTCCCGCCCCTTGGAGGACGAAGACCGCACCCGCTATCCCAAGGCTCATTTCCAGCCCATCCGCATCGGGTCGGACGCGGTGGCGCTGGTCGTCTCCCGCGACGTCTGGGTGGGCGGCGTGCACTCGCTTTCGAAAGCTGAGGTGCAGGGGATTTACGAGGGCCGGATCAGGAGCTGGCGTGAGCTCGGCGGGTCGGAACGGCGCATCGTCTTCTTCAACAAGGAGCCGGGGCGCGGCACCTGGGAGGTGTTCGCCCATTGGGCCTACGGCGATCCCCAGAAAGCTCCGTTGGTCAACCTGCCTGAAGTGGGAGCGAACGAGGAGGCCCTCAATAAAGTGGCGTCCACGCAGGGTGCGATCTCGCAGCTCTCATCCTCCTGGGCGGACGGCAAGCGGGTGTTTGCGCTGGGCATCAAGAAGGAAGATGGCAAGGTCGTCCAGCCGGCGCTGACCGCGGTCCGCGACGGCAGCTATCCGCTCGCACGGCCTCTCCAGGTGGTCACCGACGGCCCGCCACGCGGGGAGTCGAAGGCGTTGGTCGACTTCCTCCTGAGCCCCCGCGGCCAGGCTCTGGTGGAGAAGCACGGCTATCTGGCCGTTTCCGGGAAGGCCGCGGCCCGATGATCGAAGCCGCGCCCCTGCCCGCAATCCGGCGCCGCCGCTGGGAGCTGACCCGTCTTCTCAGCATGGGGTTCGCGTCGCTGGCGGCGCTCGCCTTCCTCGGCATGCTGGCGCTGTTCGCGGTGCAGAGCTTGCCCATCTGGCGCCACGCGGGGATGGATTTCCTGCTCGGCGAGAGCTGGTTCTTTCGGGCGCAGCGGTTTGGGGTGCTGCCGATGGTCTACGGCACGCTGGCCGTCTCCGCCGTCGCGCTGCTCACCGCGGCGCCGCTGGGGATCGGCGCCGCCCTGCTCACCGCCGAGGTCCTGCCGCGCCGCGGCCGCCTCGCCATCAAGACAGCCATCGAGCTCCTGGCCGGGATCCCCTCGGTGGTCTACGGCCTGCTCGGCGTACTCCTGCTGCGGAATTGGATGCACCGACTGCTGTCGCCTTGGGAGCCGCTGAGCGGCGATACGCTGCTCACCGGCGGCGTGCTGCTGGGCGTGATGGTCCTGCCCACGATCATGACGCTGGCCGACGACGCCTTATCGGGAATCCCGGCCGCCCAGCGGCTGGCTGCTCGGGCGCTCGGCTTGAACCGCGCGGAGACGGCCTTTCGCATCAGCTTGCGGCAAGCGCTCCCTGGTCTCGCTTCCGCTGTGCTCCTCGGCCTGGGGCGGGCGCTGGGAGAGACGATTGCCGTCTTTCTGGTCATCGGCCGGCAGGACAATCAGTGGCCGCAGCGGCTGCTCTCGCTGCAACCTCTCACCGGCGCCGGCCAGACGCTCACCACCAAGCTGGGAGGGTCGGAGACCTTCCTCGCCTACGGCGATCTGCTCCACTGGGGGGCGATGATGGGATTGTCGCTCGTGCTCTTCGGCGTAGTGGCGCTGGTGAACCTGGCGGGAGCGCGGCTGGCGATGCGGAGGGATGGCCGTGCGTAGGTGGCTCGACCGCGGCTTCCTCCTTTCGGTCGCGCTCTGCGGTGCGGTCGCCTGCGCCATCCTGCTGGGGATTGCCGGCGCCATCCTCTGGCGGGGGATCGATGTTCTCGATTGGCATTTCCTGACTCGCGAGGCGCTCGGCGCCGGGGCCTCCGGCGGCGTCCTCTATGAGATTGCGGGCACTCTGATCCTGATCGTGACCGCCCTGGCGGTGAGCGCTCCGCTGGCGATGGGTGTGGCGCTCGTGCAAGTGGTCTACGTGAACGGCGTAGAGGCCCGGAGAAGGCTCCTCGTCGCGCTCTACATGGCCAACGCCGTGCCATCGGTCCTGTTCGGCGTCGCGGGGTTGATGGTGTTCACCCGCTTTCTCGGCTGGGGCAAGTCGTGGCTCGCCGGCGGAATTCTCCTGGGATTGATGATCCTGCCCACCTTGAGCGTCGCTGTGATCGAGCGCATGCGGAGCCTGCCGCGGAAGTACCTGGAAACGGCGGCCGGCCTTGGTCTGTCGCGTTCGCAAATCGTCTGGTCCGTGCTGGTGCCGCAGAGCGCGGCCGGCCTGATCTCGGGCGCCCTGCTGGGGCTGGCGCGCGCCGCGGGCGAGACCGCGCCCATCCTGTTCGCGGCGGCGGTATTCTCCGGTGCCGGCTTGCCTTCGGGGATTCGCGACAGTCCGGTCGTGGCCCTGCCTTACCACATCTTTGTCCTCGCCCAGGATTCCTTCGATCCCGCCGTCGAGAGCCACCTCTGGGGCGCCGCCTTCGTACTGCTGGCGCTCGTCTTGGGGCTGAGCCTGGCGGCACTGCCGGCGCGTCTGCGCCTCCATGAGGAGGCGAAGAATGCTTGACTTCGCTCCGCGACGGGAAACTCTCACGGCCGAGCCGGTGCTCGAAACGCGAGGGCTGTCCGTGTCCACCCACCGGCGCCTCCTGCTGCGCGCCGTCGACCTGCGGCTCGAGCCGCGGCAGGTGCTGGGCATCCTCGGGCCCTCCGGCGCCGGCAAGACGACCCTCCTGCGCTGCCTCAACCGGCTGATCGACCTGACTCCACAGCTCGCTGTTTCGGGGGAGGTCCTGCTTCACGGCCGCTCCATCTACGGTCGCGGCGTGGATGCGGACGCGCTGCGCGCGCGGGTGGGCATGATCTTCCAGCAGCCGGTGGTCTTCCCCGGCAGCATCGCCGACAACGTCCTGTTCGGCGTGCGACACACCCGTCGGCTGCCGCGCCGCGCCTGGCCGGAGCGGATCGAGACGGCGCTGCGGGAAGCGGCGCTCTGGGGAGAGGTCCGCCATCGCCTGCGCGAGCCCGCGGCCAGCCTCTCCGTCGGCCAGCAGCAGCGTCTCTGCCTCGCTCGCGCCCTCGCCGGAGAGCCCGAGATCCTGCTGCTGGACGAGCCCACCAGCGCTCTCGACGCGGTCTCGACCGCCGCGATCGAGGAGCTGATCCTGCGCCTGCGGGAGCGGCACGCGATCGTCCTCGTCACCCACAATCTCCAGCAGGCCCGCCGCGTGGCGGACTCCCTGACTTTCCTGGAGTCGGCATGAACGCCCCGCGCGTCTCGCTGAAGTCGCTCGACACGCTCTGGTTCCAGGTGGGCGGGACGCTCTGCAATCTCGCCTGCACGCACTGCTTCGTCTCGTGCTCTCCCACCAATCACACGCACGAGATGATGTCGCTCGCCGAGGTGCGCCGCTATCTGAATGAGGCGGTGCGGCTGGGAGTGCGCGAGTACTACTTCACGGGCGGCGAGCCTTTTCTGAATCCCGAGATGGAGGCCATCCTGGAGGCGACGCTCGCCGTCGGTCCGGCCAGCGTGCTGACCAACGGTCTGCTGCTCGATTCCAACCGTTGCGCTCGCCTCAAAACCCTGGCGGACGCCTCCGAGTACTCGCTCGATCTCCGCGTCTCGCTCGACGGCTACGATGCCGACACCAACGATCCCATCCGCGGTGAAGGGACTTTCACTCGGATTCTCGCCGGCATCCGCAATCTCGCCGCGGCCGGGCTCAACCCGGTGATCACGGTCACGGAGGTCTGCGGTGAAGCGGCCACCGACTCGGGAAAAGAAAAGTTCTTCGCGCTGCTGCGTGCGATCGGCATCGACCGGCCCCGTCTCAAGATCCTTCCCGTGTTCCACATCGGCGCCGAAGCCGAGCGCGGCGGCGCTTACGAGAGCTGGCAGCGGCTGCACAAGGGCGACGCTCCCGAGGAAGGATGGGACCACCTGCAGTGCAGCGCCTCCCGCATGGCGACCGGCCACGGCGTGTGGGTCTGCCCCATCCTGGTCAACGAGCCTTCGGCCAAGATGGGCGAGACCCTGGCCGACAGCCTCGGCACGTTCCCGCTGGAGCATTCGGCCTGTTGGACCTGCCACGTCTACGGCGTGAGCTGCCGGACCTGAGGAGAGCATGTCCTATCAGCCGCCTAAAAGACTCGACGAGCAGGCGCGCCAGGCCACGGCGAAGCTGACCGCTCACCGCGGCATGGCCACTTGGGGCGAGAAGCTGGTGCCTCTCGCCGAGTTCCGCCAGGCCGCGGCGGACGCCGGCCTGCGTTTGGACGCTCAGGCCCGTGCCGCGGCTCTGCAGGCCTTCGTTGCCGGACTCGCGGATTCAACTTCGGTCGAAGGGCCCTACTCCCGAATCGCTGTCTTCGGCGGCGTCTACAACAACCACCTCGCGCTCGCCCGGCTGTTGGAGGACGCCTCCTGCCGCGAGGCTGAGGCGATCTACTGTCTCGGCGACCTCGGCGGCTTCGGTCCCAATCCCGAGAAGGTGCGGCCGTTGCTCAACGCGGGTAGGGTGTTGACGATCCAAGGCAACTACGAGGAGTCCCTCGCCTCCGGCCGCGAGGACTGCAACTGCGGCTACACCGATCCGCGCGACAACCACTTCGCCGAGATCTCCTATGGCTACACCGCCCGCAATTGCTCCTTGGAGTTCAAGGCATGGATGGGCAAACTGCCCAAGCGGCGGCGCGTTCGGCTCGGCGACCGCGAGCTGCTCTTCGTCCATGGCTCCCCCCGGCGCGTCAACGAATTCCTCTTCCGCAGCACCTCGCCTGCTCCATTCCTGGAGGTGTTGCTCGACCAGAACCGCTGCGACGCCATCCTCTGCACCCACACCGGCCTTCACTGGCACCGTCGCCTGCCGTCCGGACGGGACGTCATCAACGTCGGGGTGATCGGGCGTCCGGCGAACGACGGCAACACCCATGTCTGGTACGCGCTGCTGGAGGCTCGGGAGGACGGCCTCGGAGTCGATCTGGTGCCGCTTCCCTACGACCACCAGGCTCTCGCCGCCGAGATGCGGCGCGAGGGCTTGCCCGAGGAGTTCGTCGCAACGATCCTGACCGGCTGGTGGACCACCTGCCTGGAGATCCTGCCCGCTCGCGAGAGGGCGGCTTCCCGCTTTTGAGAAGGAGAACAAGGAATGTCTGACGCCAAACCCCGCATCGCCATCATCGGTGCCGGTCCCACCGGTCTCGAGGCCGCGCTTGCCGCTATCGAGGGAGGTTTTCCGTTCACTCTTTACGAGGCGTCACCCGCCGTCGCGGGGAACGTCCGCGCCTGGGGTCATGTCCGCCTGTTCACTCCCTGGGAGATGAACGTCTCACCGCGCATGCGGCGCCATCTGGGGGCTGCCGGCCGGGAGGTGCCGGCCGGCCCTGAATGCCCCACCGGTCACGACCTCGCCGCGCGCCTCTTCGAGCCGCTCGCGTTCCTGCCGGAGATCGCTCCGCACCTGCGGCTCGGCACCCGCGTGCTCTCCATCGGCCGCCAGGGTCTGCTCAAGCACGAGGAGATCGCGACCGCCGAGCGCGGCCGGCGTCCTTTCCGTCTTCTCCTAGCGGACGGCGCGGGCCGCGAGTGGACGGAGACGGCGGATGCGGTGATCGACGCCACCGGCACCTGGGAAAATCCGAACACGCTCGGCGATGGCGGCATCCCCGCGCCCGGCGAAAACGGACTCGCAAGAGAGATCCGGCGCGACATCCCCGATTTCTCCTCCGAAGCGGCGAGCTGGGCAGGAAAGAAGATTCTGCTGGCGGGCGCCGGACACTCGGCGCAGACCGCGGCTCGCGAGCTCGCAAGGCTGGCCGAAGAGGCGCCGGGAACCGAGGTGATCTGGGTGCTGCGCAATCCCGAGCCGGGCTGGGGCACTCGCGAGGGCGATCCGCTGCCCGAGCGCGCGGGCCTCGCGGCCGAAGCGGAGGCGCTGGCGCAAGGATCCTCTCCGGCGGTGAAGGCCCGCCGTGGCGCCGTCGTCGAGCACATCGCGAAGACGAACGGCCGCTTCGAGGTCGTCCTCAGGAACGGCAGCGGTCCGGAGACCATTGCGGTAGACCGCGTCCTGTCTTTGACGGGCTCGGTGGGAGATCATGGGCTCTACCGCCAGCTCCAGGTTCACGAGTGCTATGCCACCTGCGGTCCCATCAAGCTGTCGGCGGCCATCCTCGGCGCGGGCAGCTCGGATTGCCTGGGGCAGACCACCCACGGCGCCGACACCCTCACCAATCCCGAGCCGAACTTCTTCATCCTCGGCGCCAAGTCCTACGGCAGAAACAACACCTTCCTGATGCGTATCGGCTGGGAGCAGGTGGGAGAGGTGTTCGGGATGCTGGGATAGACTTCCGGGAGTGAAGTACTTCGGTCAGCCCGAATTCCAGCACGGCGAAATTCCGGCGGTGGGCGTCCTTCTGGCGAACCTGGGAACGCCCGACGCGCCGGACACGCCGTCGCTGCGGCGTTATCTCCGCGAGTTCCTGCTCGATCCGCGTGTCATCGAGATGCCGCGAGCGCTCTGGTGGCTGATCCTCCACCTGTTCGTGCTCACGACGCGGCCGCCGAAATCAGCCGCCCTCTATAAGAAGGTTTGGCTGACGGAGGGCTCTCCCCTCCTCGTGATCGCCAACCGCCAGGCAGCGGCGCTCCAGGAGGTGTTGCGGCGCGAGATCGGTTCCCCGGTCCACGTTGCCGTCGGCATGCGCTATGGCAACCCCTCGGTCCGGGCGGCTTTGCGCGAGCTCGCCGGCCACGGCTGCCGACGCATCCTGGTGCTGCCGCTCTACCCGCAATACGCGGCGGTGACGACCGCCTCGACGATCGACGCGGTGGCCGCCGAGCTGATGACCTGGCGATGGGTGCCGGAGATCCGCACGATTCATCATTACCACGACGACCCTTCCTACATCCGGGCTCTCGCGGCAAGCATCCGGGAGCTGTGGGAGCGGGAGGGCGCGCCGGAGAAGCTCCTTTTCTCCTTTCATGGCATCCCGAAAAGGTACTTCCTGGCGGGCGATCCGTACTTCTGCGAGTGTCACAAGCTGGCCCGCCTCGCCGCCGAGGAGCTGGAGCTGCCCCGTGAGCAGTGGGACGTCTCCTTTCAGTCGCTCTTCGGCAAGGAGGAGTGGCTGAGGCCCTACACCGACAAAACGATAACGGCGCTGGCGAAGTCCGGACTCCGTAATCTCGACGTCGTCTGCCCCGGCTTCTCGGCCGACTGTCTGGAAACGATCGAGGAGATCGACGAGCAGAACCGCGAGATCTTCCTGCACGCCGGCGGCGGGCGATATCGCTATATTCCCGCCCTCAACGACCGGCCGGACCACATTCGTTTCATCGCCGATCTCGTCCATCGCAATGTCCAGGGCTGGGTGCGGTCGCCCGCAGAGTGGGACGAGGAGCGGGCTCGCGCTGAGGCGGCAGAGTCGCGGCGGCGCGCCGAGGCGATGAAAGGCGAAGCGCTGCAGGAGAGCGCGAGATACCGCTGAGGGCACACTCGGTTTTACAAGACGGTTACTCCGGCGGAAAACCGGCTCTGCTAGAGTCTTTGCCTGCTTGACGATTCGAATCCTACGCAAAAGGAGGAGCCCTCATGACAACGCTTCCGTTTCGCGCGGCCCTGCCGGCCGCCGGCCTCATCGCTTTTCAGCTCGCCGCCGGCGCCGCGCTGGCGCAGCAGCTCGACCTACCCCGCCCCAGCCCCAATGCCTACGTGTCGCAGACGGTCGGCGTCACCGAGGTGACGATCCGCTACAGCAGCCCTGGCGTGAAGGGCCGCAAGATCTGGGGCGAGCTCGTGCCCTACGGCGAGGTCTGGCGCACCGGCGCCAACGAGAACACGACGATCAAATTCAGCACTCCCGTCAAAGTCGACGGCCATGAGCTGCCGGCCGGGATCTACGGCCTGCAGACGATCCCCACCGAAGGAGACTGGACCGTCATCTTCAGCAAGGACGCCGACGAGTGGGGCGCCTTCAGTTACAAGCAGGAGAACGACGCGCTGCGCATCCAGGTGAAGCCCGAGCCGGTCGCCAACCCTCTGGAGCGGATGGCCTTCTCCTTCGAGGACACCACCGACACCTCCTCCAAGGTCGTGCTGCGCTGGGAGAAGCTGCGGGTGCCCTTCAGCTTGGAGGTGGACACTCCGGCGCTCGTGATGACGAAGATCAAGGACGCCGTCCGCTGGCAGACGCCCTATCAGGCGGCCAACTACTGCATCCAGAACAACACCTGCCTCGACGAGGCCTCGCGCTGGCTCGACGCCTCGCTGGCGCTGCAGGAGACCTTCTCCAATCTCCGCGCCAAGGCGATGCTGCTCGCCAAACAGAACGACAAGAAGAACGCGGCGAGCTACGGCGAGAAGGCTCTGGCTGCGGCAAAGACCGCGCAGCCGGCGCCGAACCCGCAGCAGGTCAAGGATCTCGAGGGAATGGTATCGGCGTGGAGGAAGGGTAAGTAGTCAGTTCCTGGAGACCGCGGCCTTGGTAGGGGGCGCAGTGTTGCGCCCTAAGCGGTCACCAGCTCGGTCCGCTGCGCCAGCCACGGCGCCAATTCGACGACCTGATCCAAACAGGCGAGCGGGCCGAGCTGCTCCAACTCCTCACGGCCATGGCCGCCGGAACAGACCCCCACGGCCGCCATCCGCGCGCTCCTCGCCATCTCCAGGTCGTACGTGGTATCGCCGATCATGACCGCATCCCTGGGCTCGACTCCGAGGTCGCCCAGGATGTCGAAGAGCATCTGCGGATGAGGTTTCGAGACCGCCTCGTCGGCGGTCCTGGTGGCATGGAAGATCTGGCGAAGTCCGGTCTGCCCGAGGGCATAGTCGAGACCGCGCCGGCCCTTGCCCGTGGCGACGGCCAGCAGGTAACCCTCGTTCGCGAGGTTCAGCAGCATCCCATCGACGCCGGAAAACAGGAGCGGCTTATCGCGGAAGGTCGAGAGCCAGTGTTTCCGGTAGCCCGCGAGGATCCGCGCGAGCATCTCCTCGTCGCAACCCGGACTCAGCAAATCGACGGTCTCACGGAGCCCGAGTCCGATCGTGCCGCGGATGGTCTCGTCGGCCACCTCCCTCAACCCCAGCTCCCGCACCGCCGTCTGGGTGCACGCCACGATGGTCCCGATGGAATCCATGAGGGTTCCGTCCCAATCGAAGATGAGGAGGCGAAAAGGGTTCAAGGCCGCGGCGGTATCCTGGGGAGCGCGGACGGCACGTCCACGCTATCGCATGATGACAGAGGGACCGCGCCCGTTCAACCTTCGGCGTCGCGCCCGAAAGTTGTATAGACGGCTCCGCCCACGACCGAATCGTCGAGCCGCGGCGCGAAGCCGGCGAACTGCGGCATGATGATCCGCCGTTCGACCCAGGTGCCGGGAGGTACCGCGGCGCCGAAGCCGAGAATCGACTCGCGAACGACGCAGCCCCTGCCGATCCGTGCGCCGGGCAGGAGGACGGACCGCTCGACCCGCGCTCTCTCACCCACCTGCGCGCGGGACTCGACTGCCGACCGCCGCACCTTCGCTTTTCCGGCCAAGGTCACTCCGGTCGCGATCCAGGAGCGGCGCCAGAGGCGCTGGGGCCAATCGGCGCGAGCCCAGTCGAGCACGCCTTCGAGGAAGCGCTGCGGGGTTCCCAGGTCGTGCCAGCGCCCTCCGTCGACCAGCGAATCGATCCGCTCCCTCGCTTCCAGCATGGGAACGTAGAGTTCGCGCACGATGTCGGACCTACCGGGACCGACCCGCGAGAGCAGACGCGGTGAAAAGACGTGGGCACCGGCGAAGACGTAACGACGCTCCACCTCGCCGAGCTCGGGATCTCCCGGCCGGAAAGAGAGAACGCTCCCGGTTCGGTCGATTCCTACCCCACCACCGAAGGCCGTCGGATCCGGGCGCGCGGCCAGCAGCAGGGTTGATTGGGCGCCGCCGGCGACATGTCTGCGGATCAGCTTTCGCAAGGGCCAGCGGCAGAGGCTGTCGCCGTTGATCAGCAGGACGAGATCCGCCGGCGCGAAGAAGTCGCGCAGGGGGTGGAGCGCGCCCAGCGTGCCGAGCAGCTCGGGCTCCTCCGACCAGGTGAGCGGCATCCCGGCGAAGGCGTCGCCGAAGCGTTGCCGGATCTGGTCTCCCAAGTGGTGAAGGTTCACCGCCGCCGCTTCGCAGCCGACCGCGGCGAGCTGCGCCAGCGTGTGGCCCAGGATCGGCACGCCGCGCACCGGCAGCAGCGGCTTGGGTGTGTGATCGGTCAGCGGACGCAGCCGCGTACCCAGCCCCGCCGCCAGCACCAGCGCGCGGATCCGCCTAGCCTGCATGACTCACCGCTGTGGGAGAAGGCCTACCGGAACACCATTTCTGGAGGGGAGTCCGGATGTTTCTTGAGGTGGTCGTCGTAAAGGCGCAGGTAGGACCGCCGCTCGGCCTTCTGGGGATCGAAGCCACAGCGCTTTGCTACGGTCTCCGCGCCGTCGCCTTCGAACTCGGCGAAGTCGCCGATCGGTGTATGGTCAAGGGCGATCGTCACTCCGCCGAGCTGCCACTCCTCGCGGACCTTCTGGTAGCGCCGCACGACCTGATAACCCAGGTTCTCCAGCAGCGCCTGCGCCTCTTCGGCATTCTCGATGCCCACCTCGCGCTCCTCGCGGATCTTCAAGTTGCCCTCGAGGCGCATCGGCCCCTTCAGGGTCAGCCGCGACCGTGTGCCGTCGGTGCGCAGACGGAGGATGCGGCCCGAGGAGAGCAGCTCGCTGGCGCGGTCCAGAATCCAGTTGTCCTCGAAGGCCGCCGGGCCGACCCGCTCCGCCTCCAGCTCGAGCAACCGCTCCCGCAGCTTGTCGAGCTCCGCTCCCCGGAATTTGACCTCTCGCTCCAGATTGTCCTTGCTCCTCATAGATCGCCCAGGCGATCCAGCAGCCGCGCGACGGACCGGATCCCTTTGTAGAAATGACTGATGTTGAACTTCTCGTTCGGGGAATGCAGGCCGTCGTCGTGGAGACCGAAACCCAGCAGCAGGACCGGGCACTTCAGGACCGAGGCGAATGTCGAGACGATAGGAATCGATCCTCCCTCTCGAACACGCACCGGCCGTGCTCCCCAGACTTCTTCCATCGCGTCCATCGCGGCGTCGACGATGGGTCCCTCGGTTTCAACGACGACCGGATCGGCACCGTGGAGCGTGGTCACCTCGACGGTGACACCCTGCGGCGCGATGGACTGAACGTACGCGGTGAACATCTCCGCGATCTTCTTCGGCTCCTGGTCGGGTACCAGACGCATTGAGACTTTGGCGCCCCCCCAGGAGGGGAGCACCGTCTTCGCCCCCTTGCCCATGTAGCCGCCGAAGATGCCGTTGACGTCGCACGTCGGCCGCGCCCAGGTGCGCTCACGCGTCGTGTACCCTTCCTCCCCGAACAACGCCTTCACGCCCAGCTCCTCACGATACGCATCTTCATCGAAGGGCAGCTTGGCGAACTCCTCGCGCTCCCAGGCTGCGAGCGGACGGACGTCGTCATAGAAACCGGGGATCAGCACCTTTCCCGTTTTCGCGTCGCGCAGGCGGTCGATGATGTGGCAGAGCGCGTTGAGCGGATTCCAGACCGCGCCGCCGAAGGTGCCGGAGTGCAGATCCCGGTTCGGGCCCGTGACCTTGAGCTCCATATAGCACAGACCCTTCAAGCCATAGATCAGCGACGGCTGGCCGGGCGCGTAGAGCGAGGTATCGGAGATGACGACGCAGTCGGCGGCCAGCCGCTTGCCGCCGTCCCGGCGGACGTACTCGTCGATCGCCTGGCCGCCCGCCTCCTCCTCGCCCTCGACTAGAAACTTGACGTTTACCGGCAGCTTGCCCCGCTCGGCGAGCATCGCGCCCACGCCTTTGACATGCGTGTAGGACTGGCCCTTGTCGTCCGTCGCGCCGCGCGCCACCAGCTTGTCCCCTTCGACGGCCGGCTCGAAAGGCGGGTTGCGCCACAGCTCGATCGGGTCGACCGGCTGCACGTCGTAATGGCCGTAGAAGAGGACCGTCGGCTTGCCCGGCGCTCCCAGCCACTCACCGTAGACCAATGGATGGCCCGCCGTATCGATTCGCTCAGCCTGAAGCCCCGCTTCGCGCATCTTGCCGAGCAGAAATTCCGCCGCGCGAAGTACGTCGGCTTTGTAATCCGGATCGGTCGAAATCGAAGGGATGCGGATGTAGTCCTTCAGCTCCTCGAGATAACCTTCTTGCTCTTTGTCAATGCGCGCGAGCACGTCCCGTGAATCGCTTCCCATCCCGTCACGTCTCCTTTTCATCTCGGGCAGCTTCGCCCGCCGGCAGTCTAACAGAGTCGCTTGCCCGGCTGGTGAGCCGCCGGAGGTTGATGGCGTTCACCATACAATGGCCGACCACGGGCCCCAGCAGATTGCCTCGCCAGATCATGACCGCGCCGAAGAGCCCGCCGGCGATCAGAGCGAAGAGGGACCACAACCGGAACGCCCGGCCCGGTCCGCTGTGCAGTAGTGCAAAGAGGAGCGTCGCCGCGAGCCATCCGGCAGCCCCTTGCACGGCGCCGCGGAAGAACAGCTCCTCGGCAAAGCCGGAGAGCAGGGCGAGCGCCACCGCCTCAGAGACGCTGAGCGGCCCGAGCGCCCTGGCGAGCCGGGCTTCCAGCTCTCTTGCCAGCGGCAAGGCCCGCTCGGCCCCCCACCAGACGGCCAGGAGAAGAAAGCCGGAGCCCAGACCCAGCGCGAGGTCCAGCCACCAGTGACGCGAATCGATGAAGAGGGAGAGAGGGATGACCCCCCGTTTCGCGCCGATCCAAAGGACCCCGGCCAGCGCCAGGACGAGGTAGAGACCCCAGGCGAAACGGTAGAGCTTCCCCGGCGCCGGAGTTGGTTGAGGCTGGGGTGCCAAGAAGGGACCTACGACTCGTCGAAGCTTTTGCCCGTCTTCTTCCAGTCGGCGAGAAAGCGGTCCAGTCCTACGTCGGTGAGCGGGTGTTTGTAGAGTTGCTCCAGCACCTTGAAAGGTATCGTTGCCACATCCGCGCCGAGCATGGCCGACTGCACGACGTGGATCGGATGTCGCACGGAGGCGACGAGGACCTTGGTGTCGAAGCCGTAGTTGCGGTAGATCGTCACCACCTGGTCGATCAGCTCCATTCCCTCCTCGGCCACGTCGTCCAGCCGGCCGATGAAGGGCGAGATGTAGCCGGCACCGGCTTTGGCGGCGAGCAGCGCTTGGGCGGCCGAGAAGCAGAGCGTCACGTTCGTCCGGATGCCCTCCTTCTTCAGCGTCGCGACCGCGCGCAGCCCCGCCGGCGTGAGCGGCACCTTCACCACCACGTTCTCGGCCAGCCCGGCCAGCTTGCGGCCCTGGGTGAGGATCTCCTCGTACTCCGTCGCCAGCACCTCGCCGGATACCGGGCCAGGCACCAGCTTGGCGATGGCCTGCACCGTCGGCAGGTATGCCCGGCCGGACTTGGCGATCAGCGACGGGTTGGTGGTGATGCCGTCGACCATGCCCCACTCGAGGCCGGTCTCGATCTCCTTCATCTCAGCGGTGTCGAGAAAGAACTGCATAGGCTCAGGCCTCCTTACTGCGAGAGGGTTAATGCACGGTCTCGTCGGGTCCGCCGTCCTCGTCGTCAGCATCTTCGAAATCCGCTTCGTCGAGGATCTCCATCTCGTCCTCAGCCGCCTCCAGCTCCAGCTCGGCCGGCACCGGACCGCCGTCGTCCTTGGCGAGCTCGATCTCGGTCTCCTCGTCCTGTTCAGCCAGCTTCGCGACGGCTACGATCCGGTCCTCGGCATCCAGGTTCATCAGCTTGACGCCCTGCGCCGAGCGGCCGACTTCGCGCACGCCGGAGACGTTGAGGCGGATGATCATCCCCTCCTGGGTGATGAGCATGAGGCCCTCGGTCGGCGTGACGGACTTCACGCCCACGACCTCGCCGGTCTTCGGAGTCACCTTGAGATTGATGATGCCCAAGCCGCCGCGGCCCTGGCGACGATACTCCTCGACCGGCGTGCGCTTGCCGTAGCCGCGGCCGGCGACGGTGAGCACTTGGCATTGCGGATCCAGCTCCTCCATGCCGACCACGCGGTCGCCGGGCCGCAGCTCGATACCCTTGACGCCATAGGTGGCGCGCCCCATCGCGCGCACCTCCCGTTCGGCGAAGCGGATCGACAAGCCCCTGGCGGTGGCGAGGAGGATGTCCTTGTTGCCATCCGTCTCGCGCACTGCGAGCAAGCGGTCGGCCTCGTCGATGTTGATGCCGATGATGCCGCCCTCGCGGGGGTTGGCAAAAGCCGAGAGCTCGGTCTTCTTTACCGTGCCGTTCGTCGTCGCGAACACCAGGTAACGATCGTCGCGGAACTCGCGCACCGCCACCGTCGTCGCGAGGCGTTCAGTCGGCTCGAGGTCGAGCAGGTTGACGATCGCCTTGCCGCGCGCCGCAGGACCCGCCTCCGGGATCTGGTGCACCTTCAGCCAGTGTACGCGGCCGCTTTCGGTGAAGACCAGGATGGTCGTGTGGGCGGTGGCAACGTAGAGGTGCTCGACGAAATCATCCTCCTTGGTCACCATGCCCGTCCGGCCCTTGCCGCCGCGTGCCTGCGCCCGGTAGAGCGAGAGCGGCGAGCGCTTGATGTAGCCGGCCTGGGTGACGGTGATCACCATCGGCTCGTCGGCGATCATGTCCTCGATCGAAATGTCGTGCGTCTCTGGAATGATCTCGGTGCGCCGCCGGTCGTTGTAGGACTCCCTGAGCTCGGCAAGCTCGCGCTTGATCTCCTCCAGCACGAGGCGGTCCGAGCCGAGGATCGCCCGCAGCCGCTCGATCGTCACCATCAGCTCTCTGTATTCCTCGACGACCTTGTCGCGCTCGAGACCGGTCAGGCGCTGCAGCCGCATGTCGAGAATGGCCTGCGCCTGCGGCTCGGAGAATGCAAAACGCGAGATGAGGTTCTCGCGCGCCTCGGCGGGAGTCTGGCTGGCGCGGATCGTCGCGATCACCTCGTCGAGATGATCGAGCGCCTTGAGAATGCCTTCGAGGATGTGGGCGCGCTCCTCGGCCTTGCGCAGGTCGTAGCGGGTGCGGCGGATGACGACCGTCTTGCGATGGTTGAGGAAGTGTTGGAGCAGCTCCTTGAGCGTCATCACCCGCGGCTGGTTGTCGACGATCGCCAGCAAGATAATGCCGAAGGTGGTCTGCATCTGCGTCATCTTGTACAGCGAGTTCAAGATGATCTCCGGGATCGCGTCCTTCTTGACGTCGACCACGATGCGGATGCCGTCGCGGTCCGATTCGTCCCGCAGGTCCGAGACGCCATCGATCTTCTTCTCGCGCACCAGCTCGGCGATGCGCTCGACCAGCTTCTTCTTGTTGATCTGGTAGGGGATCTCGGTGATGACGATCGACTGCCGCTCGGTGCGGGCGTGTGTCTCGACCTCGGTCTTCGCGCGGAGCTGGATGATGCCGCGCCCGGTGGTGTAGGCCGAGCGGATGCCGTCGAGACCGTGAATGAAACCCGCCGTTGGAAAGTCGGGCCCGGGGAGCACCGTCATCAGATCGCGGACCGTGGCCTCCTGGTTATCGATCAGCATCAGCACCGCGTCCACTACCTCGCCGAGATTGTGCGGCGGGATATTGGTGGCCATACCGACCGCGATGCCGGAGCCGCCATTGACCAGGAGGTTCGGGACGCGCGCCGGCAGCACGAGCGGCTCCTGCTCCGAGCCGTCGTAGTTCGGCCCCCAGTCCACGGTCTCCTTGTCGATGTCATCGCGGATCATCTCCTCGGCGAGCTTGGTCAGGCGCACCTCGGTGTACCGCATCGCCGCGGGGTTGTCGCCGTCGAGCGAGCCGAAGTTGCCCTGGCCGTCGACGAGCGGGTAGCGCATGGCGAAGTCCTGGGCCATGCGCACCACCGTGTCGTAGATCGCCGTGTCGCCGTGCGGGTGATATTTACCCATGACGTCGCCGACGATGCGCGCCGACTTCTTGTACGGCCGGTCCGCGCGGTTGCCGCTCTCCCACATGCCGTAGAGCACGCGGCGGTGCACGGGCTTGAGGCCGTCGCGCACGTCGGGCAGCGCGCGGCCGATGATCACGCTCATCGCGTAATCGAGATAGCTGCGCTTCATCTCCTCTTCGATGCCGACCGGAATCGGCTGCTCGAAGGGAAGGGTCTGATCGTTGTTATCGCTCATACCGTTTTTTATACGTCCAGATTCCGCACTTCCAGCGCGTTGTCCTGAATGAATGCCCGGCGCGGCTCGACCTCGTCGCCCATGAGGATGGTGAAGATGGCGTCCGCGTCCACGTCGTCCTCGACCTGCACGCGCAGAAGGCGGCGCTTGGCGGGATCCATCGTCGTCTCCCAGAGCTGCGTCGGGTTCATCTCGCCGAGACCCTTGTAGCGCTGGATCGAGAGGCCTTTCTTGGCTCCGTCGTAAAGGTTTTCCAGCGCTTCCTCAAGGGTGTCATGGGCGGTGATCTGTTCCCCTTTGACCAAGGTAAAGCCGCTCGCCGAGATCGCCTCAAGCCCGAGCTGATTGGTCGCCATCGCGCGGTACTCGGCGCTGGTGACCAGGTTCCAATCGATGCGCACTTCGCGCTCGACACCGTCGCGCTTCGAGAGGAAGCGGACAGACCGCGTGCCGTGCTCCTCGTCCTGGCTGACGACGACCTCGTGGAAACCGGAGGCCTCGATGATGCGGGCGACCTGCTCCACCTTGGCGGCATCGGTGAGCGACAGCTTGTCTTTGATGCCGTTCTGCAACGCCACCTTGATGGCGTCCGCGGGATAGCCGCGCGAGCAGAGCTTGTCCAGGTTTTGGCGGAAGAGCGCGATCTTCTCCAGGAAGTGAGCCAAGCGCGCGCCGGTCAGACGGCCGCCGTCGCCGTTGCCTCCCCGTCCATCGCCGTGCGCGATCTCCAGCTCCCAGGCGTCCTTGATGCGGTCCACGAGGAAGGCCTGGTACTCGCGGTCGTCCTTCAGGTACGTCTCGCTTTTGCCATGCGTCACTTTGTAGAGCGGCGGCTGCGCGATGTAGAGATAGCCGCGGCTGATGATCTCCGGCATCTGGCGATAGAAGAAGGTCAGGATCAACGTCCGGATATGGCTGCCGTCCACGTCCGCGTCGCACATGATGATCAGTTTGTGGTAGCGCAGCTTCGCGATGTCGAAGTCGTCCTTACCGATGCTGGTGCCCAGCGCGGTGATCATGATCTTGATCTCGTCGGACGACAGCATCTTGTCGAAGCGCGCTTTCTCGACGTTGAGGATCTTGCCTTTGAGCGGCAGGATGGCCTGGAACTTGCGGTCGCGCCCCTGCTTGGCCGAGCCGCCCGCGGAATCACCCTCGACCAGGAACAGCTCGGCGAACTCGGGGTTGCGCTCCGAGCAGTCGGCCAGCTTGCCGGGCAGATTCGAGGCGTCGAGGGCGCCCTTGCGGCGGGTCAGGTCGCGCGCCTTGCGGGCTGCCTCGCGGGCGTGCGCCGCCTCGACGCACTTCTCGACGATCCGCCGCGCCTCGCGCGGGTTCTCCTCCAGGAAGTTGGAGAGCTTCTCGAATACGACCTGCTCGACCCAGCCCTTGATGTCCGAGGAGACGAGCTTGTCCTTGGTCTGGGAGGAGAACTTCGGGTCCTTGATCTTGACCGAGATGATGGCCGTCAAACCCTCGCGCACGTCCTCGCCGGTCAGGTTCTCCTGCAGGTTCTTCGACAGGCCGTGCCCCGCCGCGTAGGTGTTGATGGTGCGGGTCAGCGCCGCCTTGAAGCCGATCATATGGGTACCGCCGTCGCGGTTGTTGATGGTGTTGGTGAAGGCGTAGATGAGCTCCTGGTAGCCTTCGTTCCACTGCAGGGCCACCTCGATCACCTCCGGACCGGTGCCATCGTCCCGCGTGTCGGAGAGGAAGATCGGCTGCGGGTGGAGCGGCGGCTTGTTGCGGTTCAGGTGCTCGACGAAGGAGGCGATGCCTCCCGCGTAGGCGAAATCCGCTTCCTTGTCGGTCCGCTCGTCCTTGAGGTGGATATGAATGCCCCGGTTGAGGAACGACTGCTCGCGCAGGCGCTGTGCCAGGGTTTCGTAGCCGAACTCCGTGATGGCGAAGATCTCAGGGTCCGGCCAGAAGCGAACCTTGGTCCCGGTCTGATCGCTCGTCGCTGTTGGGCGAATCGGCCCCGCGGGCAGACCTCTGCGGTAGGTCTGAAACCACACCTGGCCATCGCGCTTGATCTCGAGCTCCAGGGTCTCGGAGAGGGCGTTCACGACGGAGACGCCGACGCCGTGCAGACCGCCGGAAACTTTGTAGGAGTTCTTGTCGAACTTACCGCCGGAGTGCAGCTCGGTCATGATGACCTCGGCCGCCGACCGCCCCTCTTCGCGATGGAGGTCCACCGGGATGCCGCGGCCGTTGTCTTCAACGGTGACCGAGTTGTCGGTGTGGATGGTGACGTCGATCCGCGAGCAGTAGCCGGCCTGGGCCTCGTCGACCGAGTTGTCGACGACCTCGAAGACCATATGGTGGAGGCCGGAGGCATCGTCCGTATCCCCGATGTACATGCCGGGGCGCTTACGGACCGCCTCGAGGCCCTTCAGGACCTGAATATTCTCAGCGGTATAAGTCGACTCTGGATTCATCAAAACAGGTTCTCCGCTCTGTACCTGGGCTGGCCGGAACCCCGCCGGAGGGGGGCCCAAAGATAAGTAAATTGTACCACGAATCGGACCCCTTTTCGAGCCCGATTAGCGCTGAATTTTCAATAGCTTAGACCCAATTTCTCCAGGTCCCCGGAGAAGTCTACGAAACGGTGTGGCAGCCGCGCCTCTGCAAAGTTTTCAACAAAGATCGAAGGGACCGGATTCCCACGGCCTGCTTAGGCCGAGATGAGCCTCAACTCGCCCCTCTCCACCTCCCAGATCGTCCCCACCTCCAGGGTCAGCCACACTTGCGGACGATTCGAGGTGGAGAAGAGCTGACCCTCCCCCTTGAGGACGTTCCAGACGGCCGCCACCGTGGGCGGAGCCAACTCGGCGTCCAGGTCGTCCAACAGGTATAGAGGACGGCGTCCCGCCTCTTCCATGACCCTGCCATGGGCGGCAATCAGCATCAGGGAGAGGGCCTTCCGCTCGCCGGCCGAGGCCACTCGGCGGATCTCGTGGCCTCCCCAAAGAATCTCCAACTCGTCCCGCTGCGGACCGAGGAGGGGGATCTGCCGGCGGCGCTCGCGGTCGGCGATCCGGTCCAGCGCGTCGGCGATGATCTCCTGCCCCTCGAGGCCGTTGGCCGGCGAGGGCCGGTAGTGGAGCTCGATGGGCGGAAACGGCAGGCCCGAAGCCGCCACCACGCGGGTCAGATGGTCCTTGAGCCGCTCGATGTAACGGTGGCGTTGCGCGATCACGTCCGCGGCGGTCGCGGCCAGCATCTCGTTCCAGATCTCGATGCCGGCTCCGGCGCCGAGGAGGAGACCCCGCTTCTGCCGCAGGGCTTCGCGATAGCGCCCGAGGACCTCCAAGGCCGACGGGCGGATGCCCACGAGGCCCCGGTCCATGAAGCGCCGCCGCGCCTTGGGAGCACCCACCAGAACCTCGGCCTCGGCCGCCGCCGTCCAGGCCACCACGGGAAGAACGGCTAAGTGTTCGGCGAGGGGTGTAACTTTGCCGTTGAGGGCTCTCATCCGCTGGCCGTCCATCCAGCCGACCTCCAGCGTCGAACGGCGGTCGGTCTCGACCTCCCCTTGCACGTGAAAGGAGCCGGTACCATGACGGGCGCAGTCCGCGATCTGGGACGCGCGAAAGCTCCGGGTAGTGGCGAGCACGTAGACGGCTTCGAGCAGGCTCGTCTTACCGGCGCCGTTGCCGCCGAGCAGGAGGTGGGACCCCGCCGCCGGGCGCCAGGAAAGAGGCGCTAGATTGCGAAAGTCACGGGCGGCGAGATGGGTGAGCATGGAAGAGGGATCTTCTCGCAATCCGCGAGACGACCGCTATCCATGTTGGGCTTAGGGCAGGGGCGGGTCTGGAAGGCAGGACGAGGGCTCGACCCGCCCTTCAGATCCGCATCGGCATGATGACGCAGAGATAACGGGAATCCGGCCCGTCCTGGGGGTAACCGACGCACTGCGTGTTCTCGTCCTTGAGCTCGAAGCGGATCTTCTCCGTATCCACCGCGGCGAGGAACTGGGTGAGGTAGTCGGGATTGATTCCCACCCGAAACTCGGGACCCTCGTAGTCGCAGGGAACCTCCTCGACCGCCTCGCCGAGGTCGGAGTTCACCGCCGAGATCACCACCTGGTCGGGAGCGAATTGGAGGCGTACGGCGCGGGCGCGGTCGCCCGTCATCAGGGCCGCGCGCTGGACTGCGTCCACCAGATTGCGGCGGTTGAAGAGCACCTTCTTGTCGTTGTCCTTGGCGATGACCCTCTCATAGTCCGGAAAGGTTCCCTCGAGGATGCGGCAGATCAGTTCTCGCCGGCCGAGAAGGAAAGAGAGGTGGTGCTCGCCGCGGCCATAGGTCAGTTGGCCCTCGCCTTCGAAGCGCTGAAGCTCCTGGAGCGCCTTGCGGGGAACGAGGACGGAGTCCTCGACGCCGGCGCCTTCAAGGCCTCCCTCGACCAGAGCGAGCCGGTGGCCGTCCGTCGCCACCATCTCCAGGGCGCCGTCCTTGAGCTTCAGTAACGCGCCGTTCAACTGAAACCGGGACTCTTCGGCCGACACGGCGAAGAGGATCTTGGCGATCATGCGCCGGAAGTCGGTAAAGGGAATCTCGACCCGCCGGCCGTCTTCGACGGAGGGGAGGGTGGGGAAGTCATCCGGCGAGAGGCCGTGAATTCGGAAGCGCGACTTCCCGGCGCGAATGGTGAGCACGCGCGGCTCTTCGAGGGCGAGCAGCACCTCTTCCCCCGTGAGGGAGCGGATGATCTCCATCAGCTTCTTAGCCTGGACGGCGACGCTGCCTTCGTTCTTGACATCCGCCTCGCACCACGAGGTGAGGGAGACGTCGAGGTCGGTCGCCGCCAGGTGGAGCTTGTCATCGCGCACCGTCAGCAGTAGGTGGGAGAGAACCGGGATGGTCGTCTTGCGTTCGACGATGCCCTGCATCGGGGCGAGCTCGCCCAGAAATTCGCTGCGGGTAACGCGGATTTCCATTCACTCTTCTCCGTCTAGAAGACACCTGAATATAGCATAGCCGTCGTAGTAGATAGGGGCTGCGGAAACGAGGAAAGAGGGTCTAAGTTCCTCAAGACGGGAATCTTAGATTTCGGGTTCGGCTGTGCAGAACCTGTGGAGAGGAGAGGAGGGGCCAAGGAAAAGTGTGGAGACCGTAAAAAATCCGCACTGCTTCCACAGCCCCATCCGCAGACCTTTCCTGCGTTGAGCGCTAGGCTCGCGGAGAGGAATGTGCAAGCGATGTGCCTGAGCCTACCGGCGATCATCGCCATCAGGTTGGTGGTCATCCCCAACTCGGCGGCACTAAGCGAAATGCCGCTCGAAGTTCTGCAGGGTGCGGTCGAGGTCGGGGTCGGAGTCGCGCATCTGCTGCACCTTCTCGACCGAGTACATGACCGTCGAATGGTGCTTGTCGTTGAAAAGTTTGCCGATCTCCGGGTAGGAAAGATCCGTCAGGCGCTTGCAGAGGTACATCGCCACTTGGCGGGGAATGACGATCTGCCGCGAGTTGCTTTTGCTCTTGATCTCGGAGACCTTGAGGTCGTAGTGGCGAGCGACGAGCTTGACGATCTCGGCGGCCGGGGGCTTCTTTCCCTCTTCCGGGAGGATGTCCTTGAGGGTCTCGCGGGCGAGAGAGAGGGTGAGCGGCTTGCCGGTGAGCGACGAGAAGGCGAGCACCCGGTTCAGTAGACCCTCGAGCTCGCGGATGTTGGACTTGACCTGCTGGGCGATGAACTCGGCGACCTCCTCCGGGAGTTGGATCCTCTCGAGCGAGGCTTTGCGTTGCAGGATCGCCACCTTCGTTTCCAGGTCCGGCGGCTGAATGTCGGCGATCAGCCCCCACTCGAAACGGCTGCGCAGCCGCTCCTCCAGCGTCGGGATGTTCCGCGGCGAGGAGTCCGAAGAGAGGATGATCTGCTTCTGGCTGGTGTAGAGCGTGTTGAAGGTGTGGAAGAACTCTTCCTGGGTTCGTTCCTTGTTGGCCAGGAACTGCACGTCGTCGATCATCAGCACGTCGATCGTGCGGTAGCGCTCGCGGAAGGCCGGCATGCGATCGAAGCGAATGGAGTTGATGAGCTCGTTGACGAACTGCTCCGCCGCCAGGTAGAGGACGCGAAGCTGCGGCTGGCTGCGCTGGATCTCATGGCCGATGGCGTGAAGGAGATGCGTCTTGCCGAGACCGACGCCACCGTAGATGAAGAACGGGTTGTAGGAGAGAGAAGGGTTCTCGGCTACCCGCTTGGCCGCCGCCGAGGCGAATTCGTTGGACTTGCCTTCGACAAAGTTCTCGAACAGGTACTTTGGATTGAAATGCGAGGGTGCGATCGGCTCGTCCGAGGAGACCTCGGTCTCTTCGATGGAGAACAGCACCTCGAAGCCGCGGCCACCGAGGCCGGCAACGGCCCGGTCCACCGTCGGTCTGTAGCTCTCTTCCAGGGTATGTAGGAAGCGGGAGTTCGGTGCCACCAGCACCAGCCGGTTCCCATCCTCGTTGCGCACCCTGAGAGGCCGGAACCAGGTGGCGAACTCCTCCGGATCGAGGTGCTGCTGCAACTGTCTTTGAAGGAGAGACCACAGAGATTGGGACATGACACCTCAGACCAAGCGCAACGATGCTCAATTTCCACAAGATTTCCACAGATTGTGGAAATCTCTGTCCTGGGAGGAGTGCGTCCGAAGCGGCTTAGGTGACGACGACGAAAACATCATAGCACAGGCGAGCGACACTGCAACCCCCATTTTGTAGAGAAGCCGTTAAATCTGCTGCAAATACAATCCTGTCAAGCCTTTCAGACTAGAACGGCCGCACCAGCCGCGCCAAGTCGGGAGGTAATTCAAGCAGGCGTGGCGGGTCGGTTTCAAGAGCCTCGACGATCTCCGCCAGGGCGGCGGGCAGGCGCGGCTGGCGCTTCTCGAAGAACAGATCGAGCCACGACGGCGGCGGCGGATAGAAGTCCACGGCGAGCGTCTCTCCGGGGTCGATCCCCGCCTCCCGGCGGGCGATCTCGATGGCTCGGTCGAGACCCCCGAGCTCGTCGACGAGGCCGATCTTCTTGGCCGCCGCTCCGGTCCAGACGCGGCCGCTCGCGACCCCTTCCACGGCCTGCCGGTTCATCCTCCGGCCGTGGGCGACGTGGCCGACGAAGAGGGAGTACGTGCGGATCATCAGCTGCTGCAGACGGGAGTCCTGCTGCGGAGAGCGAGTTTCCAGGGGTGAGTAGATGTCGGCATTGGCGCCGCGCTTCTGTCCGTCGTGGCCCAGCCCCAGAATCTCCTCTTCGAAGCGCCGGGTGACGAGCTTGCCGCCGTAGACGCCGATCGAGCCGGTCAGGCTCGCCGGTTCGGCGACGATCTTGCGGGCCTTGGCGGCGATGTAGTAGCCGCCCGAAGCGGCCGTGTCGGACATCGAGACCACCACCGGTTTCTGCTCTCCGAGCTTCTCGACCTCGCGCAGGATGAGGTCGGAGGCGAGGGCGGAGCCGCCCGGGCTGTCGATGCGCAGCACGACGCAGGAAATGGAACGGTCTTTGGCCACGTCGCGCAACAGTGAGGCCATGTCATCCGAGCCGAGAAAGGCCTCTTCCGTCCAAGGGGCCGGGCCTCCCCGTCCCCTGACGATGGTGCCGAGGGCGAAGACCACGGCGACACGCTTGCCGGCGCGGGTCGGAGCGGGACGGTAATCCTCGATCGCGACGTAGTCGGGCTCGCTCCCGACGCGCTTCTTCAGTCCGTCGCGAAACTGGTCCGGGTAGGAGAGTTGGTCGATCATGCCACGCGCCGAAGCTTCCTCGGCGGAGAAGGGCGCGCCGTCGATCAGCCAACGCACCTCGTAATCGCTCTTGTGGCGCGCTTCGGCGATCGCGGAGACGAGCTGGGAGTAGTAGCCGTCGAGCACTGCGGCGATCGCCTCGCGGGACTCCGGCGTGTACTCGTTCCGGATATAGGTCTCGACGGCGCTCTTGTAGCGGCCGACCTGATTGAATTGGGGATCGATCTTGAGCTTATCGAAGGTGCCGCGGAGGAACCGGTTCTCGGCGTACAGACCGAGCAGGTTGAGGTCGCCCGCCGGAGCGAGATGGATGCGCTCGCAGGCGGTCGCCAAGTAGTACTCAAGGGTGCCGTTGGCGCCCTCGCCGGCGGTCTCCAGGAAGCACTCGACAAACTTGCCGGCCCGCCGCAGAGCCAAGAGCTGCCGCCGCAGCTCCTGCGCCCGAGCCAGGCCGAAATCGGCGTCCTGGATGTAGACGGCCAGGCCGCGGACGCCGGGATCCTGGCGGGCGGCACGGAAAGCCGGATAGAGCTGGGCGATGCTGCCGATCGCGACGCCGTCGGAGAAGGGGAGCCGCGGGGCCTCTTGCTCCAGTACCGGGCCGGCGAGGCGCCAGACGAGCACGGTCGCGCCTCCGGACCTGAAGCGCCCCTTCCCTCCCAAGAGGATGCCGGCGAGGGTCGCCGTGATCGCCACCCCCAGCAGGAGACCGAAGATCAGCAGCAGCTTCTTCATGGCCCAATCCTACCGTTTTGGCTCCAGTATTCCCCCCACGCGTCGATCTCGCGCGGGGAGAGCCGGGCGACGTGGCAGATGGCGTCGCCCGGGTGGACGAGTGGGAGTTGCGTCAGCCCCAGGACGACTCCGGCGTAGGGAGCCTTGAGCGGGCTTCTCTCGCGCCCGAAGGGATTTGTATTCACCGAGATCGCCTGGCCCCGCCGCAACGGTTGTCCCAGCTCCACACGCAGATCGAGAATCCCACCGGTCTTGGAGCGGATCCAGCGGGTGCTGTCGATCAGCAGGCGCTGCGGCGGCGAGGCCGGCTCCCCCGGCATCATCTTCAGATGGCGCAGCACGTTGAGCACGCCGGCGATCCCCACTGCGATAACCGGCCGTTCCAGCCGGCGGGCGCTTCCCGCCTCGTAGACGATGGTGGGTACGCCGGCGGCCACGGCCGTCCGGCGCAGCGATCCCTCGGGGCCGGCGCCAGCGATGATCAGGGAGCAGCCGAAGGCATTGGCCAGCTCGGCCACTCCCGGGCGCGAGAGGTCGGCGCGTACCTGCGGATAGTTCGTGCGTTCGCCTCCCGCGGTGTGCAGATCGATGCCGAAGTCGCTCTTGCGAACGACCTCGCGGAACAGGGTTTCGGCGAGACGGGCGGTCAAGGAGCCGCGCCGGCTGCCCGGAAAGCTGCGGTTGAGGTCCCGCCGGTCGGGCAAGCGGCGGTCCTGGTTCAGAAAGCCGGGAACATTGACGACCGGAACAGCGATCAGCGTTCCCCTCAGGGCATTGAAGTCGGTGTCGTTCAGCAGGCCCCGAAGGATGCCGACGCCGTTGAGCTCGTCACCGTGGACGGTGGCGGTGACGAAGACCGTCGGGCCGGGTGCGCCCCGCACGACGGTCACCGGCACGGTGACCGGCTCCGCGGTATAGGACTCAGCCACCTTGAGCCGCAGCTCGACCGTCTCTCCCGGCGCAACCGGCGTGCCGGCGAAGGTGAGGAGCGCGTGCGCGGTCATGTCCCGGCCGAACGACCTAGCCGCGCCCGCGGGTGTGGGGATGGCCCTGCGGTGCGTGAGCGAGCACGAAGCCGACCATCGCGCCGGCTACGTCGACCCTGGTAGCAGCCTCGATCCCTTCCAAGCCGGGGGAGCTGTTGACCTCGAGAACCATCGGGCCCTCCTTGGAGGGGATCATGTCTACGCCTGCGATATTGAGGCCCAGCACTTCCGCCGCATGAACGGCCGTCGAGGCATAGGCACCGTCGAGCTCGACTCCGACGGCACTGCCGCCACGGTGGAGATTGCTGCGGAACTCCCCCTCGCCGGCGCGACGGGACATGGCGGCCACCACCCTGCCGCCGACGACGATGGCGCGGTAGTCCGTCCCCTGCGCCTCCTCGATGTAGGCCTGGATCAGGAAATTCTGCCCCAGCGAGCTCATGGCGTCGAGCACCGACTCCGCGGATTTGACCGACTCCGCCAGGATAACCCCCTTTCCCTGCGTCCCTTCGAGGAGCTTGAGGATGACCGGCGCGCCCCCGACCCTGCGTATGGCCGAACGAACGTCCTCTCGACGGCGGGCGAAGGCGGTGGGCGGGATGCCAATGTCGTAGCGCGACAAGAGCTGCAGGCTGCGCAGCTTGTCGCGGCTGCGCGAGATGGCCTGGCTCTCGTTGGCGGGAAAGACCCCCATCATCTCGAACTGGCGCAGGACGGCAAGGCCATAGAAGGTGATCGAGGCGCCGATGCGCGGCACCACACCATCCACACCACAGACCCGCTCGCCGTCGTGGAAGACCTCCGGCCGCTTCTTGGAAACCTTGACCACGCACCGCAACGGATCGAGGACCGTCACCTCCGCGCCGTGCTGCCGGCAGGCGGCGACGAGACGCGCGGTCGAGTACAG
Source organism: Thermoanaerobaculia bacterium (assembly GCA_036002325.1). Lineage (GTDB taxonomy): Bacteria > Acidobacteriota > Thermoanaerobaculia > Multivoradales > UBA5704 > DATARR01. The sequence goes on from DASYTJ010000131.1 coordinate 89,368, forward strand.
CGTCGCCTTGCGCGACAGGATGGCAATCTTCATGCGGGGCGCGCTCCTCCTTCTCAGTCCCGAGGTCCGGCGGAGCCGCGCGAGGAGCGGCGGCCTCCCGGCGAGCGCCGCAGGTGCCATTTGCGGAACAGGTACTTCCCGGAGACGTCCACCTGGAAGTCTCCTTCCAGCACCTTGCGCCCGAGGATCATACGAAACAGCATGCGCGACCGGTCGGTGAGGGTCAGGAGAATCCGCTTACGGACGGGCCCGAGCACCATCTCCGTCTCGATGACCGGCCGGATCTCGGGATGGCCGCCGGAGTCGACGACGCGCATCCGCCGCAGAACGCGCGCGCGAGTCTGAACTCGCAGCTCGGGCCGGCGGCGATCGGGCCTGATCATCAGCTCCACCAGCTCGGAGCCGTCCGGCAGGACCTCCAGCACGGTCAACGAATCCACGTGCAGGGTGGAGGTGCGGGCGCCGGTGTCAACTTTCGCCTTGAGGCGAAAGAGCCCCAGCTCGGGGAGATCCAGGTACTCCTTCCATCCGACGGTGCGGTTTTCTCGAAACTCCGACATCCGGATCTCTTCAAACCCCGAGGACCACCCCATGTAGAAATGCCAAATTCTGAGCGACGAATTTGTACGAAGGAAGGTACTCTGGGGAAGGGCCCTCTCGGATTCGCAGGGGACAGCCCTGCGTAAACGCCTGTTTTAAAGGAAGCTGCGGTATCTCGCCGGTTCGGCACGCAACTTGCAAGAAGAATGGGGCACATATCAGTAGGCAACGAGGGGGAGGTTCCATCCAGCCGAAGAAGTTAGCCATCCTCATTGGAGATCCTAACGTGATCTCGTCCTTTAAAGATCCCCTCCTGATCCCCTGAGCAGGGGTAGACCAGCCAACCCAGCCAACCAACAACCCAGGGAGCCTCCCCCCTGAGCCCCCTTGCGCCGTCCCGGCGCGAGGGGGCATTCGCCTTCGCGACAGGCCGTAGCGAAAATCCCGGCCGGGGGAATTCCGGGTCGGGCACGGCTGTTGCAAGAAGCAGCTAGCAGGACAAACGCAAGAGGGGGGAGGTTTCCAGACCCACCAAACCAAGTCCTACCAGTTTTAGAGATCGCAAGATCTCACCCTCTTTAAAAGCCGACCGAAATCCCCTAACTACAGGGGTACAGCCACAATAGCCAACCGGAGAGATGGGGCCTCCCCCCCATTCTCCTTCCCTCCGGGGAAGGAGTGGCGGCCCCTGCGTTCAGTCGGGGCCGGTCCTTTTTGACGCATCGATATTTAACTCTGCCATTTTGGCCGCGAACGCCCGGTTAGAATGGCGCGATGCGGCTCGCCGACGATCTTCTTTCCTGGTACGACCAGCACCGCCGGGACTTGCCCTGGCGGCGGACGAGCGATCCTTACAAAATCTGGCTCTCCGAAATCATGCTCCAGCAGACGCGGGTGGAGACGGTGCTCCCTTTTTACAGCCGCTTCCTGGAAAGGTTTCCCGCGGTGGAGGATCTGGCTCAGGCCGAGATCGAGGAAGTGCTGACGTTGTGGTCCGGTCTCGGCTATTACCGGCGTGCCCGCCAGCTCCATGCGGCGGCGAGAAGGATTGCAGAAGCGGGAGGCTTTCCGGGCACCCTGGAGGGCCTGCTCGCTCTTCCGGGTATCGGGGCCTATACGGCCGCCGCGGTGGCGAGCATCGCCTTCGGGGTGGTGGCGCCGGTGATGGACGGCAACGTCGAGCGCGTCCTCTCGCGCTACCTGGCACTGGGCGACGAGCCGCGTGCGGGCGGCTCTCGCCGGCAGTTGCTCGCCGCAGCCGCGGATCTGCTGGATCCCCGGCGGCCGGGCGACAGCAATCAAGCCTTGATGGAGCTGGGCGCGACCCTCTGCTCGCCGCGCCGGCCCAAATGTCTCCTTTGTCCTATGCGCGCGGACTGCCGCGCGGCACGCGAGGGAGATCCCGAGCGTTATCCCACCCCGAAGAAGAAACGCGACGGCGAACGGTACCGGCTCCTGGTGGCTGTCGTGGAGAACGGCGGCGAAGTGCTCCTCTTCCGCCGTCCCGACGACAGTACCCTGCTCGCGGGCACCTGGGAGCTGCCCTGGGTAACTCTGGAGCGCAACGGCGCCCCCGAGCTGATCTCGCCTGAGGCGGCGCTCGCCTCCCGCTACGGCGGCGTCTGGACCCTCGGGCCGCAGGCCGCCCGGGCGCGGCATGGCATCACTTACCGCGATCTCGAGATCGCGGTGCACCGGGCGGAGCTCTCCTGGGGCGGCGAGGTGTGTGAGGGTACCGCGGCCGGCTGGTTCGACGAGGCCGGCCGCGCCAGACTGCCCCTCTCCTCCCTGGTGGGCAAAGCGCTGGCGGCGCTGGCGGGGAGCGGCTCTAAGGCTGGGGTGGCGGCACCGGCCAGGAGATCCCGGAACCGCCGGCGATGATGAACCAACCGATGATCTTGTCGTCCAGCTCGCGCAACCGGCTCGCGACCAGGTTACAGAGGATCGTCAGCAAGCGGATCGACGAGATTTTGTGGATATCGAGGATACCCTCCAGCACCTCGCGGGAGATGACCAGCACCACCGCGCCGCCGTCGTAGGCCTTGGCGTCGGCCGAGCGCGATTCGTTGTCGATCAGCGCCATCTCGCCGAAGTAGCCGCCGCGCTCGAGAAAGGCGAGGGCCTCCTCGCCGGCGCCCGGGATGAACTTGCTGATCATCACCCGTCCTTCGAGCACCACGTACATTTCGTGGCCCATTTCACCTTCGCGGAAGATGACCTGGTGAGGGCCGTACTTCCTTTCCTTGGACAGGGAAGTGAGGAAGTTGATCTCCAGGCTCGAGAGCTTCTGCTCCTGGAAGAGCTTGCGCTTGGAGGCGAGGTCGACCCGGAACTCGCCGGTGGCTTGGCGGGGTGAGGCCGGCTCGGCGCTCGGCGGCTTGCCGGTTTCGGAAAAGAACCGGGAGAGGTTCTGGTTGGTCTGCCGGAGCTTGGACGACAAGCTCTTCCAGAACGCCCAGTAGAGCGCCAGTTTGAAGCGCGGATCGCGCTCCATGAGACCCGAAAGCGAGGCGTGGTCTAGAACGATCAATACCGTCTCAGCGGTCGTCACCACGTCTCCCGAGCGCGGGACGCGATCGACGAACGAGGTTTCGCCGAAAAGCGTTCCCGCCGGGAGCGCCGCCAGGCTGAAGTGCCCGTAGGGCGTCTTGCGCTGAATGCGTACACCGCCGCTCTCGATCAGATAGGCGTCCTGAGTCAGCTCCCCCTCCTTGACGACGGTGCTCCCCGGATGGAAACGATCGCGCGTCGCGCACTCCGCCAGCTGCACGAGCTGCTCATCCGTGAAGTGGGAGAAGATCTCCCATCGCCGAAGAAGATTCTCGACCCCCAAAGTGCCGCCTATTGTAGCGGAGGTCGGTCGGTCGCGTCTGGCGCGATGACCCCGGCGAGCCGGCTCTCGGGTGCGGAGGTCCGGCCCTCGCGCCGGGCCCATTCGGCGCGCTGCGAGTCGCCGCCGGCTCGCCAGAGGGCGGCGGCCTGCAGAAACCACTCGGCGAAGAGCGGCTCGCCGCTGCCGAGATCCGAGCGGAGCTTGTTCTCGAGCGGCGCCTCGACTTCGCTGAAGAGGCGGTGGGCGGTCTGAGAATCACCCTGGCGCAGCGCCAGCCACGCACGGTGCAAGGTCAGGGACTCCAGGAGGTCTGAGCGCAGGGGCGCCGCCTCGGCGAAGGCATGCTCGGCCGCCGCCCGGTCGCCGGCGTAAGCCGCCACCAGGCCGCTCTCCAACCAGGCCTCGCCGTCGCGCGGATCCCGAGCAAGGATGCGTTCAAGAAGCAACCGGGCACGGTCGAGCTCGAGGAGATGCTTGGCGGCGACCGCGGCGGCGTAGAGCTCGTCGCGGCTCGCCCGGGCGTCGGTGCGAGCGGCTGCCAAGACGGCGGCGAACCGGCCTTCGCCGAGGGCCTGCAGCGCCGGAGTCGCAGCCGGCCGGCGCAGCGTGGCCCAGAGCCCCAAAGCTCCGGCGGCAAGCAGGGCGAGGAGCAGCCCGAGAAACAGGAGGTCGAAGGTGGGCACCGCGCGTCAGCCTTATAGAGAGAGAGGGAGCTGAGCAGGACGCAACCGTTCCCAGACGCACTTCTCCACCAGGTCGAGCCACCCGGAGCGTGCCGCGGGATCGAGATGCAGGGCCGGCAGGTCCCGCTCGGCCAGCTCGCGGCGGAGCCGGTCCTCGACAGCGAACTGGAAGCCGGGATCAGGTGAGCGGATGCCGTCCGGGCTCGGCTGCTCCAGGAGAGGAACGTGCACCAGCAGGTCATAGCCCTCCATCCAGTGGCGGACGAGCGTCTCCGGCCCCTCCTGCCTGCCCGCCGCGAGGAGCAGGTAGACGTAATTGTCGAGCACGCTCCGGTCGCAGACCACGACCGGGTAGCGGGCCTGAGCGACTAGCTCCTCGGCGATCTGACTGTGGAGGATCCACGACTGCGCCGCGACCGACGTCTCCTCGTTGATCGGCAGCGGACATCGCCGCGCCACTTCGTGGACCACCTCGACCGCCACGTCCCGCCGCTTGAGGCGGGCCGCGAGGCCGTAGCAGAGCGTCGTCTTCCCTACGCCGTGGGTGCCGATGAAGGCGATCTTGAAGCGGGGGGCTGCGAGCATGCCGGTGATTCTAAGAGACCTCAGCGTCTCAGCTCGTCGTCCAGCGCGGTCTCCAGGATCTCCACCGCCGCCGCCAGCTGCTCCTCTTCAACCGTCAACGGCGGCACGAGCTGCGCCACTCTGCCCTCCGGTCCGCCGGCGAGGAGCAGGATGCCGCGCGACTGAGCGCCCGTAACCCAACGTTTTGCGCTCTCCCGGGAGCGGAGCTGGATTCCCCAGAGGAGACCACGGCCGCGGACGCCTTCGATGGATCCGAACCGCTCCGGCCAGGCGGCGAGGCGCTGGCCGAGGTCCTCACCGAGGCGTGCGGCGCGCGCGGGCAGGTTCTCGTCTGCGAGGATGTCGACCGCAGCCAGGGCAGCGGCGCAGGCGAGCGGGTTGGCGACGAAGGTCGCGGTGTGGAGCGCTTCGCCGGGAGTCTCCCAGCAGCGGAAGAGGTCGCGGCGAGCGACGACGGCGGCTATCGGCAGCCCGCCGCCCAGGGCTTTGCCACAGCAGAGGACGTCGGGACGAACCCCTTCCTGATCCACGGCGAAGAGCCGTCCCGTGCGGCCGAAGCCGGTGAAGATCTCGTCGGCGATCAGCAGCGTGCCATGCCGCCGGCAGAGCTCGGAGAGCCCGGTAAGCCAGCCGGCGGGCGGGATGAGCACGCCCTCGCGGCCAACGACCGGCTCGACGATCATGGCGCCGATGTGGCCCTCGGCAAGGACCGCATCGACCTCCTCAAGATCGGCACCGAAGGAAAGCCGCCTGACGTGGCTGTGGAGATGGGCGGCAAACGGCGTGCGGAACTCGCCCCGTGAGGTGACCGCCAGGGCGCCGAGCGTCAGGCCGTGGTAGGCCGGCTCGAAGGCGACGATCCCCGGCCGCCCCGTGGCGCCCAGCGCGGTCTTCAATGCGATCTCCACCGCTTCGGCGCCGGAGATGGCGAAGAAGACCCGGGGATCGTCCATGGGCGCGAGCGCGCAGAGCCTTCGTGCCAGCTCGATCCGCAACGGGTGGGCGTGGACGTCGCCCAGCCCGTGGAGCAGCCTGCCGGCCTGCTCGCGCACCGCCTGCACGACCCGCGGGTGCCGGTGTCCTACCGCCGCGACGCCGAATCCCGAGGTGAGGTCTATATAGATATTGCCGTCGGCGTCGCGGACGTTGGCTCCCTGGGCCTCCTCCCAGATCAGGGAAGGCTGGAGGGGATCCCCGGCAGGGAGGGTGTTGATTCCCGGTGCCTCGAACTGCCGCAGGGCGGCCGAGAGCTCGCGGGAGCGCGGCCCGGGAGGCGGTACGACGATCCGGGGCAACAGATCGCCGAAGCTCACATCTCCCGCCGGCCGGCGAGCGACCGGCCCAGCGTCACCTCGTCGGTGTACTCGATGTCGCCGCCGACGGGCATACCGAACGCGAGGCGGGTCACCCGGATGCCACGGGGCTTCAGCAGCCGGGCCAGGTAGAGGGCGGTCGCCTCACCCTCGACGTTGGGGTTGGTGGCCAGGATGACCTCCTCGATCCCCTCCAGGCGGGCCATGAGACCGGGGACCGCCAGGCGGTCGGGGCCGATCCCCCGGTGCGGCGAGAGAGCGCCCAGCAGCACATGGTAGAGACCGTGGTACTCGCCCGTGCGCTCGATGGGCTCGAGATTGAACGGCTCCTCGACGACGCAGATCCGGGCGCGGTCCCGCCGGGGGTCGGAGCAGTAGCGGCAGGGGTCCACCGCCGTGATGGCGTTGCAGACCGAGCAGTGGAAGAGCTTCTCCTTCACCTCGACGATGGCCTGCGCCAGCGCCTCGGCCTCCGCGGCCGGCACTTTGAGGAGATAGTGGGCGAGACGGGTGGCGGTCTTGGGGCCGATGCCCGGCAGCCGGGAGAGCTCGCCGATCAGCCGGGAGAGGGGTTCGGACATCGACTCTGCGAGAGGTTAGAACAGGCCCGGCAGGCTGGCCGCCATCGAGCCCATCTTCCCCTGCATCGTCTCCTCGACCCTGCGGCCGGCCTCGTTGACGGCGGCGACGATCAGATCTTCCAGCATCGAGGGGTCGTTGGGATCCATGGCCTCGGGATCGATCTTGCAGCCGACGAGCTGCTTGTGGCCGCTCATCCTCACGGTGACCATGCCTCCGCCGACGCTGGCCTCGACGACGAGCTCGTTGAGCTCGCGCTGGAGGCGCTCCTGCATCTCCTGGGCCTGTTTCATCAGTTGCCGCATGCTGCTCATCAGTCTCACTCCTCCGGATAGCTGGCGTGGTCTTCCACCGTCTCGATCCGGCTGCCCTTGAAGATTTCGAGGACCGCCTGAACGGCCGGGATCTGTTCGACCTCCTGCATCGGCACCGGCTTCAGCACGGCCGGCTGAGGGTCCCCGGGCGCCCTGCGGTCCTCCACGATATCAAGTCCAGTCCCCGGGCCCCACGCGACCACCGCCAATTCCTCCAAGGCCGGCCGGTAGGAGTCTGACCGGGTTCGGGAGTAGGTATCGCCGCTCGCGAGAACGATTCTGACGCCGCCATCCTCGAAGCGCACTTCCGCGGCCGCGTCCAGAAAACCGCCGAGGTTCCTATTGCGCTTGGCCGCCTCTTCCCGAAAGACGGTCATCGGATCGGCCTTGCGGCTCGGCGACGCCGGCGCGGACCGCGGTGGCGTCGCCGAGCTCTTTGCTGCAGGGGGAGGCGCTGAGGCCCGGGCCGGCGGCACTGGAGCGGGTCCGGAACGAGGCGCCGCCGCTGGAGCGGACCGCGTGGCGCCCGGGACAGCCTGCAGCCGCACGTTGCCGGCGACCAGCAGCTCCTCGACCCGCGTCAGCTTCGGCAGCTCGGCGGCGCGCAACCAGGCGATCTCGACCGCCAGCGCTCCGGTCTCGCTGCGGCGCACGATCGGCTCGCTGGTCAGGAGCTGGTTGAGCAGCCGCAGGAGGTTCTCATAGCCGCTCGCCCTGGCCGCCGCGGCCAACGCTTGCGCCTCCTCGGCCGGCAGGTCCACCTGCGCGGGCGAGCCGCCCATGGCGAGGTGGAGGGCGTCGCGGCAGAAGGCGAGGAACTGACCATAGACGTGGCGCGGGTCCCAGCCTTCCTCCTCCACCCGGCGCACGGCGGCGCCGACCGTCTGGGGATCGCCCGCCAGGATACCCTCGATCAGCTTCTGGAAGAGAGCGGTATCGAGCCCACCGAGCAGCCGCACGGCGTCCTCGTCCGCGATGGCCCCCGAGCCGAAGGTGGCGAGCTGGTCGAGCAGCGCCACCGAGTCACGCACGCTCCCTTCGCCGGCGCGGGCGATGAGCCGCAGGGCGGTAGCGCTCGCCTGGATTCCCTCTTGGACAGAGATGTTGCGCAAGTGCGCGGCAAGCTCGGCCGAAGGCACGCGCCGGAAGTGGAACTCCTGACACCGGGAGAGGATCGTCGCCGGCACCGCGTCGATCTCGGTGGTGGCAAAGATGAAGACCAGGTGCGGCGGCGGCTCCTCGACGATCTTCAGCAGGGCGTCGAACGCCTGGCGGGAGAGACGGTGGATCTCGTCGAGCACCACGACCTTGTAGCGGTCGCGGGCGGGACCGTACTTGAGGCTTTCAGTGAGGTCGCGGACCTGTTCAACCTTGGAGTAGGTGGCGGCGTCGACTTCGATGACGTCGAGGTCGGAGCCGCGGGTGATCTCGGCGCAGGTCACGCACTCGTTGCAGGGATCGGCCGCCGGGCCGCGCTCGCAGTTCAACGCTTTCGCGAGGACCCGCGCCGCCGTCGTCTTGCCGACGCCGCGGATGCCCGAGAAGAGATAGGCCTGGGCGATGCGCCCCTCCTGCAGAGCGTTGCGCAGAGCCGTGACGATCGGTGCCTGGCCGACGAGGCTGGAGAAATTCTGCGGGCGCCACTTGCGCGCGAGGACCTGGTACGTCATGGGATCTTGGCAGTGGTCGACGAAGGGTTCCGGTGAATCTGCGGCACTCGACCGGACACCTTATCGCTGCTCCCTTCCGGGCCTGACGAGGTTCGGTGTGGACCGATGCACAGGACCCGAACCCTTCGCGGGCCACTGCAGGCCTTCATGCTACGGCTTGGGGTCGGGGAAGTAAAGAACGCCATCCAGGGAACCCTTTGAGGAGGTCGCGAATTCCCGGAATTTTGGTGCCCCCGAGGCGTTTACCTGCTCAGACCGGGGGTTTTCGGGTAAGATACGCCTCCGCTCGGCGGACCTGCCTTGGAGAGACCGGAAGATCAGGTCTGGATGACGGAAGCACTCGCCGAGGCGAGGCGCGCCGCCGGGATCGGTGAGGTGCCGATCGGTGCGGTGGTGGTCCGGGAGGGAGAGGTGGTCGGCCGAGGCCACAACCGCCGCGAAAGCGACGGCGATCCGCTGGCCCACGCCGAGCTCCTCGCGATCCGCGAGGCGGCGTCACGGTTGCAAGGTTGGCGGCTCGCGGGCTGTACGATGTACGTGACTCTCGAGCCCTGCGCGATGTGCGCCGGGGCCCTGGTGAACAGCCGCGTCGAGCGGCTGGTTTATGGAGCGGCCGATCCCAAAGCCGGCTATTGCGGCACCCTGGGCAACCTGGTCCAGGATCCGCGGCTCAACCACCGGCTGGCGGTGACCGCGGGGGTCCTCGAAAGCGAGAGCGCCGCGCTCCTGCGCGGCTTCTTCGCGTCGTTGCGGCGAGTGCCGTAGCGTCTCGTTCTTTGGCAGCAAGATCCTGGAGAGGTGTCCGAGTGGCTTAAGGAGCACGCTTGGAAAGCGTGTGTAGGGGGAACTCTACCGTGGGTTCGAATCCCACCCTCTCCGCCAATCGATCTGCAAGCAGATCACCGGAGAGGTGCCAGAGCGGTCGAATGGGGCGGTCTCGAAAACCGTTGACCGGGCAACCGGTCCGTGGGTTCGAATCCCACCCTCTCCGCCATTCGTGTTCACCGGCGACGGCGGCGTCCTTGACGGCCGCCCTGCCGGTGAACTATTTTACGGGTTTCGTTCGATGCGAGCGGGCGGTCCCTCGGGGACCGGCAGTCCCGCGATCCATGACCACGATTTCGAAGAAGGCGGTTCCCAGTGAAACGGACCTATCAGCCCAACAACCGTCGACGCAAGCGGACGCACGGTTTCCTGGTGCGGATGCGCACCCGCCACGGCCGCGCGGTACTGGCGCGGCGGCGCAACAAGGGACGCAAGCGCCTGAGCGTCTGATGCCGGGCGGCGAGCGCCCGTCCGGGCCCGCGCCGGGTCTCGCGGGCGAGCGCTTGTCCTCTGAGGAGAGGCTGCGGCGGCGGGGTGACTACCTCAGGTGCTACCGGACGGGACGCCGGCGGCACGGATCGCTGGCCATCATCTACTTCGCACCGAACCAGCTCGGTCACCCGCGCATCGGCATCACCGCCAGCCGCAAGGTCGGCAAGGCGGTGGCGCGCCAGCGGCTCAAGCGTAGGATCAAAGAGATCTACCGGCGATGGCAGGATCGCAGTCAGCTTCCAGCCGTGGACATGGTGATCCATCTCAAGCCGGAGGCTGGCAAGAGCGATTTTCCGGCGCTGCGGGCAGAGCTGCTGCGGCTCTTCTCCGGCCTCCGCGAGCGGCGGGCATGACGCGCCTCCTGATCTTCCTGCTCGGCGCCTACAAGCGCCGCGTCTCGCCCTGGCTCCCGCGCGCCTGCCGCTTCACCCCGACCTGCTCGGAGTATGCCCGGCTGGCCTTGCTGAAACACGGTTTCTGGCGCGGCGGCTTGCTGGCGACGGGCCGCCTGCTCCGCTGCCATCCATTCCATCCGGGCGGAGTCGACCTGCCGTAGAACCGGCCGTCGGCTCCCGACGAACGCACGACGAAAGAGGACCCAAGCCCCCGTGGACACTCGCCGGTTGCTCCTTGCCTTTCTGCTCTCCCTGGGCGTCATTCTCATCTGGTACACCATTTTCCCGCCGCCGAAGCCGGCGACCAAGCCGTCTCCCCCTGCACCTCAGGAGCAGGCCCCTCCTGCCCCCGGCCCGAGCCCGGGTGCCGCGCCGAGCACTCCGACAGCGCCGGCGACGACAACCCCGGTCGCTCCCGGCGAACGGATCGAGGCCGCCGGCGAGGAGCGGATCGTGCTCATGCAGGGACGCACCCGCGCCGTCTTCTCCAACCGCGGCGCCCGGCTGGTCTCGATGCAGGTGCCGGAGAAGAGCACGCCGGACAGCGGCACGCTGGAACTGGTGCGGGCGAGGACCGGCGGTCCGTATCCCTACTCGTTGACGAGCCGCGGCCTGCAGCCCCATCCGCTCGACGGGGCTCTCTTCCAGGCGGAGATGGATGCGCAGGGCCAGTCCGTCCTCTTTCGCTACAGCGGCCCCTTGGGTATAGCCGAGAAGCGTTTCCACTTCGACCGGCAGGGCCTGCTGAACGTGGAGATCCGCGTTCCGGGCCGCACCGATTGGGGTGTGCTGCTGGGCCCCGGCATCCGCAACCCCACGGCGGAGGAGATGAAGAGCCGTTTCGAGCGGCGGCGGGCCGTCTACAAGGCGGGAGACGAGGTGAAGGTCCTCGATTCCCAGGGAGCGGTGGACGGGCTAGCGATCGCCGGGCAGTCGCTGCGCTGGATCGCCCTCGCGGACACCTACTTCCTCTCCGCGCAGGTGCCGCGGGAGGGTCTGGACCGGGCGCTGCTCCAGCCGGTGCTGGTGCAGACGGCGGGCGACGGGGCGACGTTCCAGCCGGTGCCGCCCAAGGATGAGATCACCAAGGAGCAGAAGGCCCTGCCGCGGGAGTTCTTCGTGGTCCTGCGGCCGGCCGGAGACCGGCTGTCGCTGGTCTCCTATTGGGGAGCGAAGGAGTACGACCGGCTGCAGGCGCTCCCCTACGGCCTCGAAGGTACGGTGGAGCTCGGCTACTTCGGCTTCCTCGCCCGGCCGCTCCTCGCCGGACTGCACTGGATCCACGATCACATCGTGGCCAACTACGGCTGGGCCATCATCCTGATGACGGTGCTCATCAAGCTGGTGCTCCTGCCGGTCACCCACCGCAGCACGATGTCGATGCGCAAGATGCAGGAGCTGAACCCGCGGGTCCAGGCGGTTCGCGACCGCTACCGGACCAAGCTCCGCGACAAAGCGGGCAAGCCGAACCTCGAAATGCAACGCAAGATGAACGAAGAGGTGATGGCCGTCTACAAGGAAGCCGGAGTCAATCCGGCGGGCGGCTGTTTCCCGCTGCTGCTGCAGATGCCGATCCTGTTCGCTTTCTATAGCCTGCTGTCCACGGCCGTCGACCTGCGCAAGGCGCCGTGGATCTTGTGGATCAAGGACCTTTCGGTGCACGATCCTTATTACGTGTTGCCGATCATCATGGGGATCACCCAGGTCCTGCAGGTGAGGATGGGTCCGCAGGCCGGAGACCCGATGCAGCGGCGGATGTTCCAGTTGATGCCCATCTTCATGACTTTCCTGTTCCTGGGTTTTCCCAGCGGCCTGGTGCTCTACTGGCTCACCAACAACGTCTTGACCATCGTGCAGCTCCAGGTTTACAACCGTCTGCAGCAGCGGGAGGAGGCGTGATGGCCCCTGATGAGGAGTTCCCGCACGAGACCGCTATGAACGACCCCAAGCGACGCTTCTTTTCCGGCGACACCCTGCAGCAGGCCGTGATCCAGGCCGCCAACTACTTCAACCTCGATCCCAGCTACGTCGCCTACCGCAGCCTGGAGAAGCGGCACGGCTTCCTGAAGACGCGCCGCAAGGTGGTGATCGAGGTGGATCCGGACAACCCGCGGCGGGAGGCCCCGGTGCCGCTGCCGATGGTGCCGGCCGGACGTTCCCACCCACCGGCTCCACCTTCGGGCTACCTGTCCCGGGAGCCCGTGGCGCCCGGCGCCGCGCGTCCGGCGCCCCCGCCGCGCCGGGCAGAGCCGCGCCCGGAGGGTGGCAGGCCGGAGGGCGGGAGGAGGGAAAGGAGAGGCCCCCGCGGCGAGCGGGGCGACCGCCGGGAGGCTGGCCGGGAGCGGCCCCGGCGGCGCCGTGAGGAGGCGCGGCTGGAGCGGCCCGTTCGCGATGCGGAGGCGCCGCGATCGGCCGCCCTGGATGACGGCGGCTTGGTGACCTTGCCCGAGACGCCGCGGCGGGTGGCGGATCGGTTTCCCGTGGCCAGCGGTCCGCTGGCCGACGCGGCGGCGAAGGCGGCCGAGCTGCTGATCCGCATCGCCGGTCTGGAGCTCGCGCCGCAGATCTTTCAGGGCGAGGAGCGCCTGGAAGTGGATCTCTCGGGCGATGACGTCGACTGGTGCTTCGCCGACGACGGCGAGTTCGTGATGGCGGTCGAGCACCTGCTGCCGCGAATGATCCGCAGCCTTTGCGGCGAGGCGGTGGCGGTGCGGGTGGACTGCGACAACTTTCATGAGATCCGGGAGGAGCGGCTGCGCAGCCTGGCCCAGCGCATGGCCGAGGACGTCCGCCGCCGCGGCCGGCCGCGCATCCTGGAACCGATGAACCCCGCCGACCGGCGCATCATTCACGTCACCCTGGCCGACGATCCGGGCGTGGTGACCGAGAGCGAGGGCGACGGGTACTTCAAGCGGGTGACGATCCGGCCGGTCTAGGGCGACCGCGGCATGTTTCACGTGGAACGTCCGCGGGGCGAGGTTCCACGTGAAACCCCTCCTCTCCTGAGAAATCCCTCGATGGCCTACGATCTTCCCGAGATCCCGCCCGACGCTTTCACCGCCGAGATCGCCCGCTTGTCTCCCGTGCCACTGGAGCCCCGGTCGATCTCGGCCCTCCATGAGCATTATGGGGAGCTGCGGCGCTGGAACCGGCGGACGAACCTGGTCGGGCCGGGGACGGCGGGCGAGATTCTCAAGCGGCACTACGGCGAGTCGCTGGCGGCGCTGCCGCTGCTGCCGGCCGGGGCGCGGCGCGGCCTGGACCTGGGTTCCGGCGCCGGCTTCCCCGGATTGGTGCTGGCCGCCGCCCGTCCGAACCTGGAGATGACGCTCGCCGAAGCGCGGGAGCGGAAGTGGGCCTTCCTCCTCGCCGCCGCCCGCAAGGCGTCTTTGCCCTGCCCCTGCCGCAATGTTAGAGTCCAGGTTCCGCTGCCCGCCGGATTGCCGGAGAGCGTCGACGTGATCACCTCGAGGGCCCTCCGGCTCGATCCCGAGACCTGGAGCGCGCTTGCGGACCGCCTGCGGGAAGATGGGCGCGTCCTGCTCTGGGTGGGCGAGCACGATCCCGAACTGCCGCCGGAGCTGGTCTCTTGCGGGGCCGTCAAGCTCGCAGGAAGCGAAAAGCGGCGCATCCTGGCGTTGCGCCGGATCTCAGGGTAATTGAAAGCCACGATTCGATGATCCTCGCCATCGCGAACCAGAAGGGCGGGGTGGGAAAGACCACCACCGCCATCAACCTCGGCGCCGGTCTCGGCGCCCTGGAGCGCCGCGTCCTGCTCGTGGACTGCGACCCGCAAGCCAACGCCACCCGTGGCCTCGGTGCCAAAACGGTCGATCCCCACCTCTACCATGCCTTGACCGGCGAAGTTCCCCTGGAAGAGACCATCCGCCCGACGGGATTTCCCAACCTCGACCTCGTGCCCGCACAGCGCGACCTCGTCGGTGTCGAGGTGGAGTTCGTGGGCGAGCCTGGCTGGGAGCAGCGGCTGAAGGGGGTCCTCGCCGGGATCAACGGGCGCTACGACACGGTTCTCCTCGACTGCCCGCCGTCGCTGGGTCACCTCACGGTCGCCGCCCTGACGGCGGCGGACGGGGTCCTCGTGCCGTTGCAGTGCGAGTACTTCGCCCTCGAAGGGATCAGCGAGCTGCTGGCCACCGTCCGGCGCGTCCAGGGAGGACTGAATCCCCGTCTCGCCATCGCCGGCATCCTGCTGACCATGTACGACGACCGCACGAACCTTTCGAAGGATGTGGCCGAGGAGATCCGCTCCCACTTCGCCGACAAGGTCTACGACACCATCGTGCCGCGTAACATCCGTCTGGCCGAGGCGCCCAGCCACGGCCTGCCGATCTTCCAGTACGACATCAAGTCGCGCGGCGCCGAAGCCTACCTGGCGCTGGCGCGCGAGCTGCTGCGGAGGGCGGCCTGAACGCCAAGAAGCGCGGCCTGGGCCGCGGCCTCGACGCTCTGCTGGAGAAGGCGCCCGCCGACGCGGTCCGTACGCTGCCGCTCACCAGCCTGCGGCCCAACCGGCTGCAGCCCCGCTCCCGCTTCGACGAGACCGCGATCGAGGAGCTGACCGAGTCGATCCGCACCCAGGGGATCGTCCAGCCGCTGGTGGTGACCCCGGAAGGGGAGGGCTGGCTGATCATCGCCGGCGAGCGCCGCTGGCGGGCGGCCCGGCGCGCCGGTCTCGAACAGGTTCCCGTCGTCGTGCGCGAGGTCGCCGATGACCGCGAGCTGCTCGAGCTGGCGCTGGTCGAAAACCTCCAGCGCAGCGATTTGAACCCGCTGGAGGAGGCGGAGGCCTATGCCGCCCTGCAGGAGAAGTTCGGGCTCTCGCAGGAGGAGGTCGCCGGCCGGGTGGGCAAGGCCCGCACGACGGTCACCAACTCGCTCCGCCTGCTGCGCCTGCCGGAAGAGGTGCGAGAGCTGCTGAGCGAGGGCAAGCTCACCGCCGGCCAGGCGCGTCCGCTGCTGGCGCTCGCGGGGGCCGAGGAGCAGATCCGCCTCGCCGAGCGGGCCGTACGCGAGGGGCTTTCGGCCCGCGACCTCGAGCGGCTGGCCGCGGCGCCACGGGAGCGGCCGAAAACGAAGAAGCCGGACCGTCCGGTCGAGGTCCATACCGCCGCCGCGGAGGAGACGCTCACCCGCCGCCTGCAGACCCGGGTCGAGATCCGGAGGCAGGGCAAGGGAGGGCACCTGCGGATCCACTTCCATTCGGAAGAGGAGCTCATGCGGCTCTATGATGCACTGAACGAGCGGGGGGAGAACCGATGATCTTCAAGTCGGACGGCAAGCAGAGCGACTTGAACGGCTTCCTGGACAACGGCAGCCATCTGCAGGGGGAGCTGCGCTTCGACGCTTCGTTCCGCGTCGACGGGAAGCTCACCGGGAAGGTGGACTCAGAGGGTGACCTGATCGTGGGGGAGACGGGGGAGATCGACGGCGAGCTCAGGGTGGGGCAGATTTTCATCTCCGGCACGGTGCGGGGGAACATCACGGCGACGCGGCGGGTCCAGATCGCCCCCAGCGGCAAAGTCTTTGCCGAGATCGACACGCCGACCCTCGTCATCGAAGACGGCGCCACCTTCGAGGGAAGCTGCGCGATGAAGCGCGAGAGCTTCCGCGGGCCGGCGCCCAAGCTGGTGGCGCAAAAGGCGTGAGAGAGAAAGTCGGTCTTGAACGAGCTCCCCAGGACCAGGACTGAAACTTATCGGGACGGCTGTTCCGCCTTCGCCAGCCCTTCGTAGGAGGGGAAGAACGTCACCGGATTTTCCGCCAGGAACCCCTTGTCGAAGGCATCCGTGAGCACCCGGCCGTCGAGATCCCGGGCCACCGGAAAGCCCAGACCGTAGAGCAGCGTGGGGGCGACGTCCACCAGCCGAGCTCCGGTGAGAAGAGCCCCGGGTCGGATTCCGGCACCGTAGAGCAGGATGGCGCCGTCCGGCGCGTCCAGGAACTCGCCCCCCAGAGCCTTGCCCGGCGCCACCCTTCCCCAGATCCGCCGCCATCCTCCCTGGGCGTCCACGCCATAGGCCGAGACCACCGCCAGCAGCCGCGGGCCATCTCTCCGCGTCCAGACCTCGGCGAGACGGGCGTCGAGCTGCCCGTAGTAAGCGGCCAACCGCTCCGCCGCGATCCGGGCCGTGCTCGCCCCTTGCGCGCCCTCGAACTTCACCGCGCTGAAGCCGCCGAAGGTGCGCCGCGAGACGTCGCGCAGCCCTGGAAGCAGGAGAAAGACCGCGCCAGCCTGAGGGTTCTGGTCGGCGAGAGCGAGCGTCAGAGAATGGCGCCAGAGGTCGCCTGCCAATGCCTCGAGCAGCCACTCCGGCAGGCGTGGTCCGAAACGGCTTCGCAGAACCGGATCGATCTCGCCCGGCCCCGGCTGAAAGAGACGCGCCCGCTCGGCCAGATCCGCGGGCCAGGCGTCTCTCTCCCCCCGTTGACGACCGAAAAAGTGGTCCGAGAGGCCGAAAACCGCCTCACCGGAAGTCGGGGCGGCTTCCGGCCAACCCACCACCCCGGAGGGAACGCCGAGCCGCGGCAGGATTTCCCAGAGTGCCAGCGCCTCCCGGGCCGCCGTTCCCGGCGGCAGCGGTCCGCCTCCCATGGTGCCCCAACGCCGGAAAGAGATCCCGATCGGCAGCAGGCGCAATTCGGCGCCGGGAGCGAGGAAACCCGCCGCATAGGGCCGCCGGCCTGCG
This sequence comes from Thermoanaerobaculia bacterium, assembly GCA_036002325.1. Taxonomy (GTDB): domain Bacteria; phylum Acidobacteriota; class Thermoanaerobaculia; order Multivoradales; family UBA5704; genus DATARR01. The sequence goes on from DASYTJ010000131.1 coordinate 106,304, forward strand.
ATGCCGTGCTTGAACGGGTACTTGCCGGTGGCGAGGGTGGTCCAGACGGTGTCGCGCCGCGTTGGCGAGAGGGACGTGAGCCGCCCGTAGGCGCCGCCCTGCAGGACGGAAGCGAGAAAGGGGAGCCGTCCCTGGCCCGCCAGAGGCAGGATGGCGTCCAGCGTCGCCGAGTCGATGCCGATCACCCACAGCTCCGGACGCCGGCTCGCTTCGACCGCCGCGGGCCGCGGGGTGGGGGAAGGGCGGAGGCGGAAGGCTTCCCGGCGCTCCACCATGGCATAGACCGAGAGCGCCGCCAGCAGCACGTAGGCGGAGCGGCTGCGGAGCCCGTAACGCCGGTGATGGAGCGAGTGCAGCAGGGCCGTGTAGAACGAGATCAGCGCGCCCAGCGAGAGCCAGAGGGCGGTCGCGATCAGGCGTTCGTTGATGCCCGGCGGCAGGTAGTAGGAGAAATAGGAGGCATGGCTCCAGTCGAGCAGCCCCGAGGCGGCGAGCGCCACGGTGAGGCTCCAGGGAAGGACCCGGCTCGCCCGCGTCGGCCGTCCCCAGGTGAACGGCAGGTGGAGGACGAGGCTGACCAGACCGAGCAGCCCGGCGTAGAGGAGAACCCCGCGCAGCACGGGGACGAAGGAGAACGGCAGACCGGGGTTGAGGAAGAAGATCAGGCCGGCGAGATGGGTCCCCGTCAGCGCCCCGGGGGCGAAGCCGCCCCCGAGGACCGCGAGCCAGCCGCGCTTCAGATGCTGAAGATCGGACGGTCCAGCGTCTGCCGGAAGTGCCACGGATAGGTATAGCCTGGGAACTCCACGGGGATCGTGTACTCGACCTCCATGTAGATGCGGTCCCCCGCCTTCCTCTCGACTCGGACGTTCTTCTTCTCCAGCGGGATGTTGAGCTGCTTGGCGCGCTCGAGGATCTGCTTCTCGAGCTCCTCGGTCGGCGTCCGCTCGGCCCGGAACTTCGCCGCCTCATCCATGAAATCGTACAGCTCCGCGCTCTGCATCTTGACCGGCACCGCCTTCCAGGCGATCAGGAGCGCAATGCCGAGCGCGAGCAGCCAGAGGATACACCCGATATTTCCCTCGCCTCGTTCCGCTCTCCGTCGTGGCATGGTTCCCTCCGTGCAGGTATTTTGAGAAGCCAAGTCTACCGCACCAGGCGGAAAGTTCGATCCCAGCGGGTCTGGGTGAAGAAGTTGAGAGCCACGTGGCCGATCTGCCGCACCCTCCCTTCGTAACCGGGCCACGCGACCACCTCATCGTCATTGGCGAACGACCAGTACACCATCAATGCCCGGCCTTTGACGTAGCTCTCGGGCACCGGACCCCAGTAACGGGAGTCGTTGGAGTTGTCGCGATTGTCGCCCATACAGAAATAGCTGCCGGACGGCACCGTTTTGGGGCCGAAGTTATCGCGCACTCGTTTGGGGTGGAAGAAGAGGTCGCGCGGGTAGGTCTCGCCGTCGTCGTAGTAGGTGAACGACGAGTCGTCGACGTGGCGACCGTTGATGTAGAGGTCCTTATCGATCATCTTCAAGGTGTCCCCCGGCAGGCCCATGCAGCGCTTGATGAAGTCGCGGGTGGGGTCGTCCGGGAACTTGAACACCACGACGTCGCCGTGCCGGACCCGGCGCACCGGCAGGAGGGCCTCCTCCCAGGGGCCGGACGTCGGCCCATAGATGAACTTGTTGACCAGGATGTGGTCGCCGATCAGCAGGTTCTTCTCCATCGAGCCGGACGGGATCTTGAACGCCTGGACCACCCAGGTGCGGGCGAAGGTCGCGAAGATCACCGCGATCAGCAAGGCCTCCAGGTATTCCCGGAGCAGCGATTTCTCGGCGTGCATGGAACGGCTTAGCGAATCAGGCGGAACGTCCTCTCCCAGCGGGTCTTGGAGAAGAAGCCGATCGCCGTCTCCGCCAGGTCCCGGAGCTTGGCGACGATGCCTTCCCACTGCCCGGTCGAGGTCCGGCCGCCGTAGGACCAGTAGATGAAGAGCGCCCGCCCTTTGACGAAATGGGCCGGCAGCGGCCCCCAGAATCGGGAGTCGTAGGAGTTGTCGCGGTTGTCGCCCATGCAGAAGTAGTTGCCCGGCGGCACCGCCTCGGGTCCGAAGTTGTCTCGCATGGGCGGCGCGTCGAGGAAGCCGGACCCCTTGTGCAGGGCGTAGCTCTTGTCGTCCACCGTCTCGCCGTTGATGTAGAGCTGCTGGTCGATGACCTGGACCGTGTCGCCGCCCACGGCGATGCAGCGCTTGACGAGGTCGAGCGTCGGCTCCTTCGGCGAGCGGAAGACCACGATGTCGCCGCGCCGCACCGGCCGGAACGGCAGCAGCTTCTTCTCCAATGCCGTAGCCGTGGGGCCGAAGATGAAACGGTTGACGAAAAGGTGGTCGCCGACCAGGAGGGTGTCCTCCATGGACTGGCTGGGGATGTAGAAGGTCTGGATGACGAACGTGTTGGTGAACAGCAGGAAGACCGCGGCGATGATCAACGCCTCCAGGTACTCGCGCCAGATCGACCGTTCTTCCGCCATGGCGCGGGTACTGTACTCGAAAGGCCCGCGACCCGCAAAAGATCGCGCGCGGCGCCAAATCCTTTGACAGGCGCGAAAACCCCCGCCGCCGCTGGTCCCGCGGACCTCGGCGCCTCCTTCCCCGTCTCACCCCGCCTGATCCTTTGACGGACCCCGGCCCGGGGCCTTTCGCAATCTCCTTTCCTTACAGTCGTTTACGTCCTTTCCTGCCCTTGGCAGAGACCTTGATCCCTATCGCCGCCCGTCAACCCGGAGAGGAGGTGGACGAGAGAGACGGCGAACCGAAAAACCAAACGGGAAGGGAACCAAGGTCTACCGAAATCCTGACGTCAACGCAATACGCAAAGAAAGGAAGGGAGTCATGAAACACGCAAATCGCATCGTGGCCGGTGTCGTCCTGATGATCCTCCTGGCGGCCGTCCCCGGGCTGGCCGCCGACGGAAAGAAGGTCAACGTCAACAGCGCCGACGCCTCCCAGCTCGCCCTGTTGCCGCGGGTGGGCCCCAGCCTCGCACAGCGCATTCTCGACTACCGCAAGCAGAACGGTCCGTTCAAGAAGGCCGAGGACCTGATGCTCGTACGCGGCATCGGCGAGAAGACCTTCGATCTCCTCAAGCCTTATGTCGCGCTCTCCGGCGAGACGACCCTCAAGGAGAAGGTGCACTCCAGCCGCTCCAGCTCCGGAAAGGACTCCCGCTGAAGCGCTCCGGGCGGGGCGGGGCCACGCTGCTGCCGCCCCGCCCGGGGCCTCGCGGAGGCCATCATGAACCAGAGAGGATTCTCCCTCGCGGAGCTGCTCGCCGTGCTGGCGCTGCTCGGCTCTCTGCTGGCCATCGCGGCGCCGCCGCTGCTGCGGATCTCCGGCGATCTGCGGGTGCGCCTGGCGGCCGAGGAACTGGTCGGAGTGCTGCGCCTGGCGCGGGCCTACGCCGTGCGGAACAGCGCCAGGGTGGCGGTGAAGTTCCGTACCGAGAAAACCGGCGCCGTCACCTTCACGCTCTACCGCGACGGGGATGGCGACGGCGTCCTCACGCGCGACATCGATAAAGGAGTGGATCCTCAGGTGGGCCCGCCGCGGCGGCTGTCCAACCTGGGCCGCGGTGTGGGCTTCGGTTTTCCACCGGGACCGCCGCCCACCGATCCCGGCTCGCCGGGGAAGCCCCTCACCGGGCTCGACGATCCGATCCGCTTCAACCAGTCGGACCTCGCGTCCTTCGATCCGCTCGGCACGTCGACTCCCGGCACGCTGTATTTCACCGACCACCAGAGTCGCCTGGCGGCGGTGAGAGTCTTCAACCGCACGGGCAAGGTCCGGGTGCTCTTCTACGATCCGGAGACGCGAGTCTGGCGCGATTGACTCGCTCAATTGACTCCCTCGAAGGGAGTGCTGTAACGTGGCCGCCATGCAGGCGATCGTCGTCGTCACCACGGTGGGAACCGAAGAACAGGCCAATCTCATCGCGCGCGAGATCGTCGCCCGGCGCCAGGCCGCGTGCGTCAACGTCGTCCCCGGCATCCGCTCTACCTATCGCTGGAAGGGGAAGATCTGCAAGGATGGCGAGCTGCTGCTCATCATCAAGACGCTGGAGGGGGAGTTCGAGGGCGTCGCGACCACCATACGCGAGCTGCACAGCTACGAGCTGCCCGAGATCCTCTCCTTCAGCGTCAGCCAAGGCGAACAGCGGTTCCTCGAGTGGATCGCCGGCAGCGTCGACAAGCAGGCCGCGTTCGGCGACGACGAGGAAGAGGAAGAGATCGCGTTCGCGGATTCGGACGAGGACTAGGCCCCTCACCCCTGTCCCCCTCTCCCATCGCCCTCCCTTCCAACGGGAGAGGGAACGCTTGTGGGTTACGTCAGCGCTTGATCTAAATCGGCCAGCAGATCCTCGACCTCCTCGATTCCAACCGACAGCCGCACCATGCCGTCCGTGAGGCCGAGCTGCGCCCGGCGCTCGGGCGGGATGGAGGCGTGGGTCATCGAGGCGGGGTGCGAGATCAGGCTCTCCACACCGCCCAGGCTCTCGGCGAAGCTCATCACGCGCATGCGGTCGAGCATCGCCTTGGCCGCCGCGTAGCTCCCCATCTCGATGGTGATCATCGAGCCGAAACCGGAGGCCTGCCGCTTCTGGATCTCGTAGCCGGGATGGTCCGGCAAGCCTGGATAGAGGATCTGCCTGACTTTCGGATGATCCGCCAGATACTCGACGATGCGGGCTGCGTTGCGCTCGTGCCGCTCCATGCGCAGGGCGAGGGTCTTGATGCCGCGCATCACCAGGAAAGAGTCGAACGGCGAGAGGATGGCGCCGGCCGACTTCTGCACCAGCGCGAACCATTCGGCGTCCTCCGGCGTGCGAGAGATCAGCACGCCGCCGATCGAGTCGCTGTGGCCGTTCAAAAACTTGGTGGTCGAGTGGAGGACGAAGTCTGCGCCGAGCTCGAACGGCCGCTGGAAATACGGCGAGAGAAAGGTGTTGTCCACGGCCACGCGCGCGCCGCGGGAGTGGGCCAGCTCCGAGACCGCGGCGATGTCTGTGATGTCCATCAGCGGGTTGGTCGGCGTCTCGATGTAGACCAGCCTGGTTTCCGGCCGCATGGCCGCCGCGATCGCCGCCAGATCGCGGGTGTCCACCCAGGAGAAGAAGAGGTTGTAGCGCTCCAGGATGCGGGTGACGTAGCGGTAGACGCCGCCGTAGACGTTGCGCGACAGCACGACGTGGTCGCCGGCCTGGACAATCGTCATCAGGCAGGCGATGGCCGACATACCGGAGGCGAAGGCGTGGCCGGCGTGGCCGCCTTCGAGCGCCGCGACCTGCTTCTCGAGCGCGCTGCGGGTGGGGTTCTGCACCCGGGCGTACTCGTACTCCGCCCCTTCGCCCAGGCCGTGCTGGACGTAGGTCGACGTCTGGTAGATGGGCACCGCGACCGCCCCGGTGCGCGGATCCGGCTCCTGGCCGGCGTGGACGGCGCGGGTGGAAAAACCGAGATTTCTGGGATCGCCTTTCACGGCGCGCATCATAGCAGCGGTGCCGGAGCGAACGGATAAGATAGCGCCCCATGAGCGAGCCGTTCTCGCCGATGCGCTGGGAGGGCCCTGGCCTGAAGCTTCTCGACCAGACCCGGTTGCCGGTCGAGGAGCTGTGGCTGGACTGCGAGACGCCCGAGCAGGTGGCGGAAGCCATTCGCCGCCTGGCCGTGCGGGGCGCGCCGGCCATCGGCGTGGCCGCCGCCTACGGCCTGGTCCTCGGCCTGCGAACGGTGCGCGATGCCGGGCAGCTCGCAAGTCGCTTCGACGAGGTCTCGAATCTCCTGGGGAGCACCCGGCCGACGGCGGTCAATCTTCGCTGGGCCCTGGAGCGGGGCCGCAAGGTGTTCGAGTCCAACGCCGCGCGGGGACCGGAGGCGGCCACCGCCGCCCTGCTCGACTGGGCCCGCGAGCTGCACGCCGAGGACGTGCGAATCAACCGGCGCATCGGCGAGCACGGCGCCAGGCTCTTCACGCCGGGAACGCGGGTGCTCACCCACTGCAACACGGGCTCGCTGGCGACCGCCGGCTACGGCACGGCCCTGGGAGTGATCCAGTCCGCCTGGCGCGACGGCAAGGTGGGGCAGGTCTGGGTGGACGAGACGCGGCCGCTGCTGCAGGGCGCACGCCTCACCACCTGGGAGCTCAAGAGGCTGGGTATCCCTTTCCGCCTGGTGACGGACAACAGCGCCGGCGCCCTGATGTCGCAAGGCCTGGTGGACCGCATCGTGGTCGGCGCGGACCGCATCGCCGCCAACGGCGACACCGCCAACAAGATCGGCACCTACACGGTGGCCGCGCTGGCGCACCGCCACGGGATCCCCTTCTACGTCGCGGCGCCGCTCTCGACGATCGACCGCGCGACGCCGACGGGCAAGGACATCCCCATCGAGGAACGCCGCGCCGACGAAGTCACGGAGGTCTTCGGCACCCGCGTCGCCCCGGAGGACACGCCTGCCCTCAACTTCGCCTTCGACGTGACGCCGGCGGAGATCATTACGGCGATCATCACCGAGGTGGGCGTACTCGAGCCGCCATACGAGCGCAGCATCGCCGCGGCCTTCGAGAGAAGCTGACTCTGCCGCGAAGTCTCCGGATCTCCCGTCACATCTCCTCACCTGCCGCGAAGTCTCCGGATCTTCCCGTCAAATCTCCTCACTTGCCGCGAAGTCGGCTCATCAGCCGCGAAGTGAGGAGACATTCCCGCCCGATCAGCTCATATGGCCGCAGATGAGCTCGTCGCTTCAGCCGATGAGCTCACTAGCGGCAAGATGGCGGGACTTTGTCAGCCGATGAGCCGACTTTGGCGCTGGTGAGTCGATCGGGCGGCAAAGTCCGGAGACTTTCCCTGCCGATCGACTCACCAGCCGCAAAGTAGCGAGACTTCGTCACCCGATCGGCTCACTTGCCGCAAAATCGACTCGTTTGCCGCAAAGCCCGGAGACTTTGCGGTGAAACGGGCTCCTTTGCCGCAATGTCGGGAGATTTTGCCGCAACCGTCGGCTCACCTGCCGCGAGCCGATGTTGTCGCGAAATGGAGAGAAATTGTCGTGAAGGAGCTTGGAGAGGATTTGGCTTGGTGGAGGTGGTGGGAGTCGAACCCACGTCCGAGAAACGCGTATCAGGAGCATCTACGTGTGTAGCCCTCTATTCTAGGTCTCGCCGCCGCGCTCTGGGAGAAGGCCAACCTGGCGTGGCAGCCAGCCTTGCTTTGTATCTGGGTGCGTCGCAAGGCCTCCGCATCCATTGATCCGCTTTAGCGTCGTCCCGGTGGGCGCCGCGAATCAAGGCCCACCAGCGGGACGTCACGAGCCCTTTTTAGGCCGCGAGTGCGAAGTTATCGTTCGCAGTTATTTCTTCCGGTGTTAACGAGTGGAAGCTCGACACGCCACCCCTGCTCCGCTTTGTTCCCCGTCGAAACCGGTACACCCCCAAGTTGCCAAAGAACCGAACCGCACCAGTATAACCGGAGAGGGAAGGGTGACATTCCCCTAGGAAGGCTCCCCCTGAGCCGCCACTGCCGCCAGGAACTCGTCCGGCCCGCTGGTGCGCAGGCGCGAGATCACCAGGAACCAGCCGCCGAGAGCGAGGATGGCTCCGAAGGGGGCGATAGGGAGCAGCTTCGGATAGAAAGGCCAGAGCATCGTCAGAAGCGCGCCGCCAACAGCCAGGAGGAGCACCGCTACGGAGGAGGTCTGGACGTAGTAGATCGATTTCTCCGGCCGTAAGACCACCCGCGAACCCTCACCCGCCGGTTGAACTTCCACGTTGCCGGTCACCAGCCCGCGGCGGATGCCGGCGACGACTGGGAGGTGAAGCTCGCCGCCAGAGACGCCGGGTTGGAACTCCGCGCCCCATTCTTCGGCGGCACGGCCGACCGCGGCGAGCGCCTGCTCAGGGGGAACGTCGAGGTCGACCGTGTGCTCCGTCACGGCCGGAGAGCATAGCCCAGGCGGGAGAGGAGGTCAGGCCTCGACCACCTCGGGCAGCTCGAGCTGCCGCATAGCGGCGAAGACTCTCAGCCGGCCTTTGAGATCGGCGACGCTGCCGCGGCAGCGCTCCAGAACGTCGGGTCCGAGGAGGTAGACAAGGTCGCCATTCGTCCCGGCGACGACGCAGGGGAGGTTGTCGCCGGCGACGCGGCGGAGGTCCTCGGAGATCTCATCGCGGTGCACGTAGTCGATCTGCACGCCCAGTTCCTCCCTGCACTCCCGCCACTCGGACTTCTCCCCCGCCAGGCCGTGGGTGATGGCGCAGAGGGTGCAGCCCTTGATCCGCAGCACCTTCTTGGCGCTGTCCAGGAACGCGTTGAAGGAACCCGAGTCAGCGCTGAAGACGAAGATCAACCGGTCGATCTGCCGCTTCGCATCCATGTGCGAGCCCTCCCGTGGAGTACCAGACGCACGATCTCCGCGTAGTAAGTCCGCCCCGCGCGGGCGTCGGTTCAATCTGAACTACGCGGCTTCCTCGACGAGCAGATCATCGAGGAACGATTCGACCGTGGCGAGGAAGGTCTCGACGTCGGGGAGCTGGTTGATGGCCTGGCGCAGCTTGCGGCCGTTGGGCAGGCCGTGGGTGTACCAGCCGGTGAATTTGCGGAGCTTGTGGAGGGTGAACTTCGAGTGCTCGCGCTCGGCCACCATGCGGAAGTGCTCCAGGATTAGGCCGCGCCGGTCGGCCAGCGTCGGCTCGCTGAGGGGGCTGCCGGAGAACCTCGCGGCGATCTGGCGGAAGAGCCAGGGGTTCTTGGTGGCGCCGCGGCCGACCATCACACCGTCGCAGCCGGTCTCGGCCATCATGCGGAGCGCATCCTCGGGCTCGGTTACGTCGCCGTTGCCGATCACCGGGATGGAGAGCGCCGCTTTCAACTCGGCGAGGTGGCTCCAGTCGGCTTCGCCGGTGAACATCTGGCGCGCGGTGCGGGCGTGCATGGCGACCGCGGCGACGCCGTTGGCTTCGCAGATCCGCCCCAGCTCCAGGTAGTTGCGGCGGTTGTCGTCGAGCCCCAGGCGGAACTTGACGGTGAGGGGGATCGAGATCGCGTCGCGCACCGTGCGGATGATGGTCTCGGCGAGCTTCGGGTCGCCCATCAAGGCGGCGCCGGCGCACCCCTTGAGCACCTTGTTGGCCGGGCAACCCATGTTGATGTCGCAGATGTCGGCGCCCAGCTCCTCGACGACCAGCGCGGCTTCACGCATGACGGCCACGTCGGAGCCGTAGATCTGGATGGCGAGCGGGCGCTCCTCGCCGCTGAAATACATCAGCTCGCGGGTGCGCTGGTTGCCGTTGACGATCGCCTTCGAAGAGATGAACTCCATCGACACCACCCCTACGCCGCCGATCCGCCGCACGAGCAGCCGGAAGTCGCGGTCGGTCACCCCGGCCATGGGCGCGAGCCAGAGCGGTGGATCGATGCAGAGCGAGCCGATGGGAACCATGGCGGGGATTTTAACGTGGGGGGCGCGAGAAGGAATTCCGTGTTCCCCCTCTCCAGCCGCTGAGGCCCCTGGACCGAATCCCCTACGCCCGCCGCACCGTGCTCCCCAGCCAGATCGACAGCAAGGCCGCGATGATCGCCCATTGCAGGCCGCCGGCGAAGAGGCTCCAGGTCAGCAGCGGCGTGCCGTCGAGGTGCAGGTAGGCGAGGGAGACGGGGAAGTCGATCCAGGCGAGGACGTTGCCGCGGCCGAGGCTGCCCCAGGTCCGCCAGGCCAGGATGGCGGTGACGGTGTGGAGCAGGAAGCCGACGATCATGGCGGCGCCGGCGGCGCGGCGCCAGGGGCGGGGGGGCATAGGCCATAGCATATCGTTCTTGGAGAGAGCGGCTCCGATATCATCCCCTTCATGCCCTGGTACAAGAAATGGTTCGGCGAGGAGTATCTGGAGCTGTACTCCCACCGCGACGAGTTCGAGGCCAGGGCGCACGTGGATTTCGTCGAGCGCCATCTCGGCGGGACGCGTCCCGGAGCGGTGCTGGACCTCGCCTGCGGCGCCGGCCGCCACACGGTCGAGCTGCGCCGGCGCGGCTACCGGACGCTCGGCGTCGACCTGTCGGTCACCCTGCTCGCCCGGATGCAGGCGTGCGGCCTGCCGCGGGTAGCCGGGGACATGCGGCTCTTGCCCTTCGCCGCCGGCAGCTTCGACTGGGTGCTCAACTTCTTCACCTCGTTCGGCTACTTCGAGCAGGAGCGGGAGAACTTCCGGGTGCTGGAAGAGATCGTGCGGGTCCTCTCGCGGGGCGGGCGGTTCCTGATCGATCTGATGAACCCGGGGCGGGTGCTGCCGGGCCTGAAGCCGCGGGAGTCGCAGGTGCTGGAAGGCCGGTCGGTCGAGATCGAGCGCTGGTACGACGCCGGCAGCCAGCGGATCAACAAGCGGATCGTGGTGAGCGCGCCCGGCGAGCCGTCGCGCACGTTCCTGGAGAGCGTGCGCCTCTATCAGCCGGAAGAAGTGACCATCGGCCTGCGTTGGGTAGGCCTGGAGGTCGCCTCGCTTTTCGGCAATTTTGGGGGAGATTCCTACGAGCGTGACAGTGAACGCCTCATCCTTACCGGTTTCAAGCCGGCCTGACGCCGAGCTGGATCTGGCCGCGGCCCGGCTCCTGGCGCCGCTTCCCACGGCCTGGCTCGCCGGCCGCGATCTCGACCTGCTGGCGCCGCTGCGGTTCCTGCCGGCCGGCAAGCTGCCGTCTCCCGCGAGCTCCGCGTCCGCCGGCCGCGGCGATCTCGCCCGCGCGCTGGCCATCTCGAACCGCGCCTACGGCAACGAGAACGCTGACCGGCTGGCCCAGCGCCTCGCCGATCCGGCCACGCGCGTCGTGGTGACCGGCCAGCAGCCCGGGCTTCTGGGCGGTCCGCTCTACTGCCTGGCCAAGATGGTGGCGGCCTCTCGCTGGGCCGCGGCCCTCGAGGAAGCCGGCGAGCCGGCGGTGGCGGTCTTTTGGGTGGCGACCGAGGACCACGACTGGGCCGAGGCGACCCAGACCGCGGTGCTGACCGCCGAAGGCGCCCGCGCCTTCGATCTGGGGCCGGATCCCGAGCCGCTGGCGCCGCTCGGCATGCGGACGCTGGGACCGGCCGTCGAGGACATGCTGCGCGAGATCGGCGCGGCCGTGCCGGGCGGCTTCTACGCCGAGTGGCTGAGCACGGTGGCCCGCTGGTACCGGCCGAACGCCCGCTTTGGCGAAGCCTTCTGCCGTCTGATGGCCCACCTGCTCGGCCCGCGATGTCCGCTGCTGCTCGACGCCATGGACCCGGCGCTCAAATCGGCGCAGCGGCCGTGGCTGCGGCGGCTGATCGAGCGCCGGCACCAACTGGAGGAGACGCTCGCTCGCCGCGATGCCGACATCGAATCCCGGGGCTATCCCCTCCAGGTGAGCCCGCAGCGTGGAGCGAGCCCCCTCTTCCTTCTCCGCAACGGCCAGCGCCGCCGAATCGAGTGGCAAGACGAAGGATTCGCGCTGCGCGGCGGCGAGAGCAAGCCTGAGCCGATCGAAGAGCTGCTGCGGATCGTGGAGGAAAACCCTTCGGTGATCTCGCCGGGAGTGCTGGCCCGTCCCGCGGTGCAGGACGCCGTCCTCGGCACTTGCCTGCAAGTCCTGGGGTCGGGCGAGCTGTCCTACATGGCGCAGGCCGCGGGGACTCACGAAATCCTGGAAGTGGAAGCCCCCTGGGCGACGCTGCGGCCACAATCGCTGGTCCTGGAGGCGAAGCAGCTCGAGAAGCTGGAAGACCTGGGCATTCCCCTCGCGACTCTGCTCGGGGAGCCGGGGGGCCTCGACCGCTGGCTCGCGGAGCGGAGCGGCGGCGACCTGGTAGGTCCGGCGCGGCAGCGGATCGAGGAGACGCTGACGGCGTTGCGCGAGCCAGCCCTGGCCGCCGATCCCAATCTGGAGCGTCCGTTCGAGAAGACCCGCGAGCAGATCCTGCGCGCGCTCGACCTCTTCGGCGAGAAGGCGGTGGCCGCCGCGGCGCGGAAGAACGAGGTGGAGAACCGGCGCGTGCAGCAGCTCCGCGAGGCCTGCCTGCCGCTCGGCAAGCCACAGGAGCGCGTCATCTCCTCGGCGCACTTTCCGGGCAAGTACGGCCGGCAGTTCGTCGAGAGCTACTGGGAGCAGATGGAGCTCGACGGCGCACACCTGCAGGTGATCGTGCCATGACGGCAACGACGGCGGCCGTGAAGCTCGACGTGCTGGCGATCGGCGCCCATCCGGACGATCTGGAGCTGGGCTGCGGCGGCGCTCTGGCGCTGCTCGCCCGCCAGGGACGGAAGGTCGGCGTCCTGCACCTGACGCGCGGCGAGCGAGGGACTCGCGGCACGGCGGAGGAACGCAAAGAGGAGGCCGAGCGGGCCGCGGCGGCGCTGGGGGCCGTGGAGCTCGCCTTCCTCGACTGCGGCGACGGCGGCCTGCGCAACGGTCCCGGCGAGGAGGACGCGCTGATCGGCATCCTCCGCCGCTGGCAACCCGACTTGATCCTGGGACCGACGCCGCACGATCGGCACCCCGACCACACGCGGGCGCATCAGCTCGTCGAGGCCGCCTGCTTCTACTCCGGCCTGACGAACCGCGCTCCCGAATGGGGCCCGCCGTTCCGGCCGGCGGCCGTCTTCTCCTACATGCAGCACGATCTCTTCCCGCCGAGCTTCATCGTGGACGTGACCGAGACCTGGGAGAGCAAGCTGGAGTCGCTGCGGGCCTACCGCAGCCAGCTCCACCAGCCGGACCAAATAAAGGAAGAGGACGGCAAGCCGGTCACCAAGATCTCGACGCCGGAGTTCTGGCACACCGTCGAGGGGCGGGCCCGTCACTTCGGGCTGCTGATCAACGCCACGTTCGGCGAGCCGTTCTGGAGCCGCCTGCCGCTCGCGGTCGGCGATCCGATGGCTCTGCTTCCCGGAGGCGTGCGGTGAGAGTCGGCATCAGTTGCTACCCCACCTACGGCGGGTCGGGCATCGTCGCGACCGAGCTCGCCATGGCGCTCGCCGAGGGGGGGGACGAGGTTCACGTCATCAGCTATGCCCTGCCTTCGCGCCTCTCCTTCCTCAACTCGCGGACCTTCTTCCATGAGGTGGTGACGCCCACCTATCCGTTGTTCGACAACTTCCCGCCGTACTCGCTGGCCCTCTCCACCAAGATGGTCGAGGTCGCCCGCCACGCGCCGCTCGACGTGCTGCACGTTCACTACGCGATCCCGAACGCCGTCTCCGCCGTGATGGCGCGGCAGATCGTCTCGCCGCAGCCGCTGCCGGTGGTGACCACCCTGCACGGCACCGACGTGACTCTGGTCGGCAACGATCCCAACTATCTGGAGACGACCCGTTGGGGGATCGTCGAGAGCGATGCCGTGACGGCCGTCTCGGAATCGCTTCGCCGCACCACCGTCGAGCAGCTCGGCATCTCCAATCAGATCGACGTCGTGCCCAACTTCATCGACCCGGCCCGGTTCGAGCAGGCCCGCGAGAGCCCTGGCGCGCGGCGCTGGGCCCGGCCCGGGGAGCGCCTGCTGGTCCACATCTCCAACTTCCGGCCCGTCAAGCGGGTGATGGACGTCATCGCGGTCTTCGAACGGGTGCAGCGCCGCGTTCCCAGCCGGCTGATCCTGGTGGGCGACGGCCCCGACCGCGGCAAGGTCGAGCAGTACTGCCGCGAGCACCACATCTGCGGCGCCATCAGCTTCATCGGCAGTCTGCCCTTGATCGAGGAGGTGCTGGTTGGTGCCGACGTCTTCCTTCTCCCCTCCGAGAGCGAGTCTTTCGGCCTGGCCGCCCTGGAAGCGATGTCCTGCGAGGTGCCGGTGATCGCGACGAACGCCGGCGGACTCCCCGAGGTCGTGGTGCACGGCGAGACCGGCTTCCTCTGTCCGGTGGGTGACGTGGAAGGCATGGCGGCGGCGGCGCTGAGGCTGCTCTCGGACGAGGACCTGCGGCGGCGGTTCGGCGAGGCCAGCCGGCGCAGGGCGGTCGAGCAGTTCAGCCAGGACACTATCGTCCAGCGCTACCGTGCGATCTACCAGCGGGTGACCGGCCTGCCCTGATCCGGAATGGCCTCCTATCTCGCTCCCGCCGGGGAGTCCCGGGCCGAGATCCGCGAGAAGGGTTCGCGCTTCCTGGCGGTGATCGGGCCGGCGGCGGACGAGACCGCGGCCAAGGCCGCCCTCGCGGTCCTGGAGAGGGAGCTCCCGGACGCCACGCACCACTGCTGGGCCTGGCGGCTGGGATCGCCACCGCGCGAGCGCAGCTGCGACGCGGGTGAGCCGGCCGGCACGGCGGGCGTGCCGATCCTGCAGGTGCTCCGGGGTGCCGGTCTCTCCGACACGCTGGCCGTGGTCGTGCGCTGGTTCGGCGGCACCAAGCTGGGAAAAGGCGGGCTCGCCCGTGCCTACGCGGCGGCCACCCGGGAAGCCCTCCAGAATTTGCAGGTCGTCGCGCGCGTGCCGACGGTGCGGATCGCGGTCGACATCCCCTATGAGAAGGTCGGCGCGGTCAAGCGTCTTCTCCGGCCCCCCGAGGTCGAGCTGGAAAGCGAGGAGTACGGCGTGGCGGCGCGGCTGGTGCTCGCGGTACACGAAGAGCGGCTCGACGTTCTGCGGGAGGCGATGGCCGATCTCGGGGTTGAATCCTCTAAGCTGATGAAATAGAAGCGTCTCCGTGAACTCCCGTCCTTGTTCAGAGACCTGCGGTTGTATAGACTGCCGTCAAAGAGTCCCCATGATCCTTGCCCTGAAAGGAGAGGTCTGCGATGAGTGAACCGAACGTTCCCCCGCCGCCTTCGTACACGCCGCCGCCTCCGCCGACCGGGACCCCGCCTCCGACAGGAACGGTGAGCCCGAACCGGGGCTTGATGCTCGTCCTCGCCTATCTGGGCATTCTGGCGGTCGTGCCGCTGGTCGTCGAGAAGAACGATCCCGAGGTTCAGTGGCACGCCAAACACGGCATCGTGCTTCTCGTGGCCGAGATCATCCTCGCCATCGTCATCACGATGATCACCCACTTCATACCTTTCGCCGGCTGCGTCCTCTGGATCATCTGGCCGCTCATCTTCATCTTCCATATCTTCCTGATCGTCAAGGCGGTCAACGGCCAGCGGATCATGATCCCCGGTCTCAGCGAGTACGCCGATCGCTTCTGATCGCTTCTAATTGGGAGGCACGATGAGCGTAGCGAATCCTCCACAACCACAACCGCAGTCCTCCAGCACCCAGGCGGTCACGGCTCTCGTCCTGGGCATCCTCGGCGTCGTCTGCTGTGGCTTGCTGGCCCCGATCGCATGGTACCTGGGGAGCCAGGAGCAGAAGGCGATCCGCGAAGGGCGCTCCCCCGCCGCCGGTGAGGGCCTGGCCAAGGCAGCGGTGATCCTGGGGGTGATCGGCACGGTGCTTCTGGTGCTGTCCGTCGTCTGGATCTTCTTCTGGGGAGGCATGGCCATTCTCCAGGGGATGGCCAACCGCTGAGTGGAATGACGAGTCCGGCCGCGCGCCTCTGGTGGATCACGGGGCTCGCGGGCCTTGCCGGGCTCGCCATCCTTCACGTCTGGGTGCCGTCGGAGGATGCCGCGAGCGCGATCTGCCTCAGCCGGCGGCTCCTCCACCTGCCGTGCCCCGGATGCGGCATGACCCGCGCCTTCGCTCACCTGGCCAAAGGGGAGTGGTCCGCCGCTTTACGCGATCACCCTCTCTCGCCCGTTGTGGCCGTGGAGCTGATCGCGGGTTGGGCGGCCTGGGGATGGACGATGACGGGACGCCCCTTTCGCCTGGCGGTGCGCTTCGAGACCCTCGTGCTCGCCAACGTCGCTGCCCTCATCGCGCTGTGGCTGGGGCGAGCCGCTATCGGCACGCTGCCCTGGTAAGGCAGTAGAGTTTCCGCCATGCCATGGTTCCGCCGCCGCAAGGCGTGGGTCGCCGTGCTGCTTCTCCTTCTCGTGCTGGGGCTCGATCTCGTACGTTCACCCCGCGATCAGCTCTCGGCGCGCGCCCTGCTCGGCGCCATCCATCTCTATCAAGCGACCCTTTCTCCGCGGCTGGGGGCTCTCGGTGTCCGCTGCCGGTTCCGGCCGACCTGCAGCCACTACGCGGCAGGAGCGATCCGCAAGTACGGCGCCTGGACGGGGAGCTGGAAGGCGGCCTGGCGGGTCCTCCGCTGTGGACCGTGGACTCCGGCCGGCACGGCGGATCCGCCGTAGGATCCTGTTGACAACCTTCAAGTCGGCGACCATGCTCCCGCCCATGGATCCCGACAGGATCGACTACGCGGCCATTCTCCAGGACGCCCTGCGGGACGCCGTACGCCGCGTTCTGGCGCAGGTGGCCGAGCACGGTCTGCCAGGCGAGCACCACTTCTATGTCGGGTTTCGCACGGATCATCCCGGCGTGGAGATGCCGGGCTTCCTGCGCGCGCAGCATCCCAAGGAGATCAACATCGTCTTGCAGCACCAGTTCTGGGAGCTGGAGGTCACCCCCGAGGCCTTCTCCGTGGTGCTGAAGTTCGGCGGTGCCTTCCAGCGGCTCACGGTGCCCTTCGCCGCTCTAACCGCCTTCGCGGACCCCTCCGCCGACTTCGGCCTGCGCCTCGGATCTCCCGGCGAGGAGGTCTCCGCCGCCGAGACTGCGGCGGAAGAAGAAACGCCCGGCGCCGCCCCGGACCGGCCTGGCGATGTCATCCGTTTCGATCCCTCGCGGCGACGTTAGCGTCCTCGGCAGGAGAGAAGAACGCCGCTGCCGGAAGCGGACAGGTGTTCGGAAATCCATACCTCTCAGCGAGTTGCACGCCTCCATACGGAATGGCATCCGCCTTGCTCCTGTTCTGAAAAGAGACATCGAGGAAGCGAGGACCCGACCATGCGAAACCTAAGAATCCGAGCTCTCCTGCCAGCCCTCCTCTGCGTGGCGGCGCTTTTCGCCTTCGCTTGCCAGCGCAGTGAGGAGCGCGCCGGAGAGGTTGCGACCGAACATAATGCCAACCAGGCGGCAGCGCAGCCGCAGACCAACGAGCTGCGGCCCGAGCCGCGATCGGTGGAGGTGCCCGAGGAGACGCCGCCGAACGTCAACGAGCAGCGCGCCGAGCTCTCTGCCCAGGAGCGCAAGCTCGCAGCGAAGCAAGCGGAGCTCGATGCGCGCGAGCAGCGCCTCCGCGACCGGGAACGGCAGTCGCGGGCCCGGAAACCTACCGCGCCGGCGCCGAGGCCCGAGCCCGAAGAGCGAAGCGCCGAAGAGGCTGCCGCTCCCGAACCGGCCCGTGAAGAGCCCCAGCCGGCGCCGCGTGAGGAGATCCCCGAGCCGCCGCGCACGACGACGGTCACCGTTCCGGCCGGATCGGTGCTCGACGTCGAGTTCACCAAAGGTGTGGCGAGCAATACCAGCGCGCCTGGCGATGCGTTTCGCGTTCGCGTCACTCACGACGTGATGGAGGATGGCGAGGTCGCCATTCCCGCCGGCTCGGAGATCTTGGGCGAGGTGACCGAGGCGGTGCCGCTGCGCAAGGTGGGCGGCCAGGCGAAGCTCGCGCTGCGGTTCACCGACCTGGTCCTCCCCTCGGGAACGACGGTGCCGATCGACGCGTCGTTCGTCCAGCAAGGGCGCAGCGAGACGGGCAAGGACGCGGCGACGATCGGTGGCGGCGCGGCGGCCGGCGCGATCCTGGGCCGGGTCCTCGGCAAGGGAAACCGCTCCAAGGGAGCCGTGATCGGCGCCATTATCGGCGCCGCTGCCGGCACGGCGATCGCCTCCAAGACCCTCGGCGAAGAAGTCGTCATCCCGGAGGGTACGGTGGTGAGCCTGAAGCTGGACGAGTCGGTTCAGGTGAAGGTGCAGAGCAGGCAATGATCGTGGGACCTGGTCCAGGAGGTGTGGCCGATCGACCGGTGGTGAGGGCTTCGGAGGGCTGATCGGCTCCTTCTTCTCTCGTCTCCATGGAGACTAGGAGGGCCGGACCGATGCCCCCCCGGGAATCTCCCTCCTGCCCCGCCCCGTTCTCTCCTCCATGACCGAACCTACCGCCACACTTCCGCGCCGGCCAGCCCGCCAGGGGCTCTACGGCGGTCTGGTCTCTTCACGGCAGACCAGGCCGAAGGCTGAGACCTCGGGGCCGGACAAGAAAAAGCCCCTCAAGACGCGAACCATCCTGGACGATGCGATCGAGCTGGTGCGGGCGCGCAAGGGCCGGCTGCTGCTGGGTCTGCTCCTGATGGCGGTCAACCGTCTCGCGGGTCTGATCCTGCCGGGTACCACCAAGTTCCTGCTGGACGACGTGATCGGCAAGGGAAACCGGGAGCTGCTGACGCTGCTCGTGCTGGTCGCCGGCGCGGCGACGCTGCTGCAGGCCGTCACCTCCTTCGCCCTGTCGCAGGTGCTGGGCAAGGCCGCCCAGCGCTCGATCACCGAGATGCGCCGCCAGGTGCAACGGCACGTCGGTCGCCTCTCCGTCGGCTACTTCGAGCAGACCAAGGCGGGCGCGCTCCTCTCGCGGGTCATGAACGACGCCGAGGGGATCCGCAATCTCGTCGGCACCGGACTGGTGGAGATCATCGGCGGCCTGGTCACCGCGGTGCTGGCGTTGGGCATCCTCTTCTATCTCAACGCCAAGCTCACCTTGATCGCGCTCGCCGTGGTGTCGCTCTTCGGTTTCATCATGAAGTACGCCTTCACCACCCTGCGGCCGCTCTTCCGCGAGCGTTCGAAGATCAACGCCGAGATCTCGGGCCGGCTCACCGAGTCCTTCTCGGGGGTGCGGGTGGTCAAGGCCTATCAGGCGGAGCAGCGCGAGGCGCTGGTCTTCACCAAGGGGGCGCACCGGCTGTTCCGCAACGTCGCCCGCACGATGACCGGCTTCTCGACCATCGGCGCCGCCTCGACGCTCCTGCTCGGCGTGGTCGGCGTCGCCATGATGGCGGTAGGAGCGCGGGACGTCCTGGCGGGACGGATGACGGTGGGCGACTTCTTCTCCTTCACTCTCTACCTCGGCATGCTGGTCGGCCCGGTGGTGCAGATCGTCAACATCGGCAGCCAGATCACCGAGGCCTTCGCCGGTCTGGAGCGCATCCGGGAGATCCGCAACGAGGTCACGGAGGACGCGGGAGAGACCGCGCGCAAGCCGCTGCGGCGGGTCGAGGGGACGATCGAGTTCGACGACGTTCATTTCGAGTATCAGGCCGGCACGCCGGTGCTGAAGGGAGTCTCGTTCGTGGCCTCTCCGGGGACCTCCACCGCTCTCGTCGGGCCCTCGGGATCGGGCAAGAGCACTCTGATCAGTCTGGTCGCCGCGTTCCATCGCCCCACGTCCGGCCACATTCTGGTGGACGGGCAGGATCTCGCGGAGCTGCGGCTCGGCGACTATCGCTCGCATCTGGGAGTCGTCTTCCAGGACAACTTTCTGTTCGACGGCACGGTGCTGGAGAACATCGCCTACGCGCGTCCCCACGCGGCGGAAGAGGACGTGCTGCGGGCGGCCCTGATCGCCCGGTGCGACGAGTTCGTGGCCCGGCTGCCCCAGGGGTACGACACGATCGTCGGCGAGCGCGGAGTGAAGCTCTCAGGGGGCGAACGCCAGCGGGTGGCGATCGCGCGGGCGATCCTCGCGGATCCGAGAATCCTGATCCTCGACGAGGCCACCTCCTCGCTCGACAGCGAGAGCGAGGCGCTGATTCAGGAGGGATTGGCGGAGCTGATGAAGGGGCGGACGACCTTCGTCATCGCCCACCGGCTCTCCACTATCCGTAAGGCCGATACCATCCTCGTGGTGGAGGCCGGAAAGATCGTCGAGCGCGGCCGTCACGAGGAGCTGCTAGCCTTGGGCGGGCGCTATCACGCGCTCTACACGCGGCAGTACAACCTCGAGTCCAACCTGTTCCGCAATCCCGGCGAGGCACCCGAAGAGGAAGAAACCGAGGTGCCCCGAGCGACAGCCGACGCGGCTGTGGGCGCGGGCCGGCTGCCGCTGCTGCCGGTGTAGAGAATGTCGAATGTCGAATGGCGAAGGTTCCCTCCCTTCTTCATTCGTCATTAACTCTTCGTCCTTCCCTCCTTCTTGCGGTTCTTATTCACCATGCGGGCGGCGATCTCCTTCGCCCGCCCGGCGGAACGGCCCTGCTTCTTCTCGCTCGCCTTGATGTGCTCGTACTGACGGCCAGAATGAAGGCTAGCGGAGGATCCGCTCGAAACCCTGTTTCCGCTTGAGCTGCAAAGGTTTATCAGGACTGCCAAAAGCGCCTTCGTGGCCGGAGAGGTCGGTCGCCAGCACATAGAGCTCCACCGTGCCGTTGCGGTGGAAGCGCGGGTCGATCCGCACGGTGGAGTAGCCGGTGCGGGAGGTCTCGAGCGGCAGGTCCTGGAATTTGCCGCCTTGCGGACGGGCCATCAGCTTCACCTCCTTGACCTGATAGTCATCCGTGACCCGGAAGCTCAGCTCGGCCACGGTGCCGCGGGCGTACTCGAGGAGATAGCCGTCCCGCAGCACGATCTGCGGCGGCTGCTTGTCGAGCCGGGCCAGGAGGCCTTCGAGCCGCTTCCGTGCTTCGGCGAACCGGGGCGCGAGGTGAGGCGTCGGCTCGACATCGGTCAGCATTTGCAGGGCGTCCCAGGGTTTTCTCCGGCTTTCCAGAGCCGGCAGCGCGGCGAGAATGCCTTCCTGCTTCTTCTCATCTCCCTGATAGGTCTGATAGCGGGCGATCCGCTCCGCGAGGCCGATGCGGTCGGGCCAGGTGCGCTGGATCGGCCCGAGCCGGGCGAGAGCGTCGGCGTAGCGGGCGCCTTGCACCATGGTTTCGGACTCCGCCTCGAGCGCCTGGGCGGCCTTGCCGCGGAGGTCTTCGGGATCGGCCGCCTGAGGCAACAGGGCCGCCAGCGTCGCGTAGCGCTCGAGCACCTGGGTGTGATCGCCGCGTTTCGCTGCGTTTCGCGCCTGCTCGTAGGCGTCCACGATCCCTCGCGCGCGATCGAAGTCGGCGCGGACCGCGGCGGGCAGACCGGCCTCCTGACCGGTGCCGGCCTCGACCGCGGCCTGAAGGAGCTCCAGATTTCCCGCCTTCAGTCCGGTCGCGAGGTCCGACGGCAGCCGCTCCTGGGCGGCGAGGGCGAGCGTCTCCTCGATGGCGCTCAGCTCCCTGCACCCTGCCGGCGACAGGAGCCCCTGCTCGCCGAAGGGGATCGATCGCAGGACCCGGCGGGCCTTCAGGTCGTCGCCCTGAACGAGGCTGAGTCTCGCCTCATCCAGGCGCTCGACGGGGGGCCTGCTTGGCGGCTTCACGAGCGCAATGGGTGGAGGAGGCGGTGGCGGGGCGACCGGCTGGGGCTGCGGTCTCAGCAGCAACCACCATGCGGCGAGGGCGCCGAGCACGACGACCGTGCCGGCGACGGCCCCCAACACGGCCGGCCGGCGGAAGAACGGCGCGGAGCGGGAGGGTACCGGCCGGACCGGCGCCGCGCCCGAAGCGGCCTTCCCCGTCTCGGCGGACTCGGCGGCCGATCCCGCCGGCCGAGGCGGGGGCGGCGGCACGGAGAGCAGAGCGTTCAGGATCTCGTCGTCCACCGCGGAGAGAACCTCGTCCGGCTCCTGCGGCGCCGCTTCTTCCGACGGCAGCGGATCGGGCAGCAGGAAGTCCGTCGGCGGCGAGGTCGCCTGCGCGTTCGCCGCGGGCTTCCAGGCGTCCGGAATGGCGAGCAAGGGGGAAAGCGGGCCGCCGGGAAGCGATCGGATCGGCTCCGGCCCGTCGGCGGCGGGCTCCCGGAGAGGGCTCACCGCCGCGCCACTACCAATTGCCAGGCGCAAGGCCTGGCGGAGGTCCCGGAGCGTCGGCCTCTCGTTCGGACGCTGGCGCAGAGAGCGCTCGAGCGTCTGCCGGAGCGCCTCGTCGCTCTCCAGCTCGAAGCTCACCGCGAGCGGCAGTTGGACCACCGGAGCCTCTCCGAAACCGACGGTGGCGCCCAGGGCCTGGCAGGTGGTGAGCGCCAGCGAATAGAGATCGCTGCGCCAGCCCGCGGGTTCTCCGGCCGTCACCTCGGGCGCCAGAAAACGCGCGTTTTCCACCGCGGCGGCCCCGGGTTCGCGGGGTCGGAAGACGGCGGTGCCGAGGCCCAGCAGCACGACCCGTTCGCCGCCTGCGGCGGGAACGACGAAGACGTTGTCGGGCGAGACGTTGAGATGGGCGAGACTCTGGACGGCCAGAGCTTCCAGGCCGTTCAGGGCCTGGCTCACCAGCGAGAGGAGCCGGGCCGGCGGCGCGCCGGCGAGCGTGTCGAGACTCCGCCCCGCCACCAGCTCGAGCACCAGAAAGGCGCTGCCGTCGCTGGTGAAGCCGGAGTCGAGGACCGCGGGAAGATTCGGGTGTCCGAGGTCCGCCAGCGCGGCCGCCAGCTTCTCGAACTCCGCCGCGCCGGCAGTGAGCCCGGGTCCCGCCGTGACGAGCTTCACCGCTACCGTCTTGCCCGAGGGAATGTCGGTCGCCCGCAGGACGGTTCCGAAGCGCGTCGACTTCAGGATCTTCTGGAGCTGATAGCGGTCGGTGAGCTCGCGGAATTGCATTCCTCGATCCTCCAGCCGGGATCGGTTGAGCGCCATGATTTTCGTTTCCGACTCGGCTAGTATAGATGATGCTCAATGCTAAGTGAGTCGAATTCATGCGCTCCAAGCTGAACCTTTTCGTCCTTCTCGCTCTCCTCGTCTCCCCCGCGGCTTCGGGCGCCGCCCCTTCGCCGTTCGGCGTCAATATCCACGCCCCCCAGGGGAGCGAGCTGGCGGCCCAGCTCGACAAGGCGCGGGCCGCCGGCATCGGCTGGGTGCGGATCGACTTCATCTGGGCCGCGGCGGAGCCCGTGCGCGGCAAGTACGACTGGCGGGCCTACGACGCCCTCGCCGCCGCCAAGGCTCGGGGGCTGCAGGTCTTTGCGACGATCGCCTATACCCCGGGCTGGGCGACCGACGGTCCGGCGATCACCGGTGTGCCCCGGAACCCCGATGACTGGCGGCGGTTCTGCTTCCGGGCCGCCAAGCGCTACCGCGGCAAGATCCAATACTGGGGGCTCTGGAACGAGCCCAACCTGCCCCGCTTCTGGTCCGGCTCCCGCCAGCAATACATCGACGTTATTCTCAAGACCGGTGCCGACGCCATTCACTCCGGCAACCCGGCCGCCAAGGTGGGGGGGCCCGAGCTCGCTCACCTCACCGCCGGCGACGCCGACTGGTACGACTGGCTGTGGCGGACGCTCCTCGAGGCGGGCGACCGCCTCGACTTCATCACCCATCACGTCTACGACGGCGACGGCAGCCGCGATGTCACCACCCGGCTGGAGGCCAAGACCCTGTTCGGCGGCAAACCGTCGTTCTGGGACGCGGTGGCCCCATCGGTCAAGGAGGTGCTGCGGAGCACCGGCTGGTTCGGCAGGAAGCCGTTCTGGCTGACCGAGACCGGCTGGGAGTCGGCCCAGGTTTCTGAGGGCCGGCAGGCGGATTACTACGGCGGGCTGCTCGGCGACTGGTTCTCGGACCGGTCCGGAAGGGACTGGGTCGAGCGCGTCTTCTTCTATGAGCTGCAGGACGCCGCGGGCGCGGACGGCCTCACCTGGGGCATCCTGCGCCCGGACGGCTCGCCGAAACCCGCGTATGACGCCTACGGGGGATTCATCAAGAGCTACGCGCCGCAGTAGGAGCGGGCCGGCGTTTGTGATACCTTCCCCCGGATCTGCACGGCCGGTCCGGGTTGGCGCACCTCTCTTTCGGAGCGAAGCGCGGACCGCCC
The DNA here is from genome assembly GCA_036002325.1 of Thermoanaerobaculia bacterium. GTDB lineage: Bacteria > Acidobacteriota > Thermoanaerobaculia > Multivoradales > UBA5704 > DATARR01. The sequence continues at coordinate 130,083 of DASYTJ010000131.1, forward strand.
TGGAATCTTGAGGGGTCCTACCCTGTCAGCGTGACGTGGATTGGCCTGGCCCGCGCCGGGATTGCCGATCCTCGGTCTGCGCTGTGAATCGTCCGTTTCCAAAGGGATTTGGAGGAACTATGTCGAAACTCAATCTCCTTGCCCGGTCCGGCCCGTCGCTGAAGAGGCTCGGCGTCCTCGCCCTGACGGCCCTCTGCGCGCTGCTGGCCGCAAGGCCGGCGTCGGCGAGCGAGGCCGAGCTGGTGCTGCCCGACCTCGGGAGCGTCTCGTTCTTCGGCGTCAACGGGCACAACCTGCTGCTGGCCGGCCTCGTGGTCTGCGTGCTGGGCCTGGTCTTCGGTCTCGTGATGTATCTGCAGCTCAAGAACATGCCGGTGCACAGCTCCATGCGCGAGATCTCCGAGCTGATCTTCGAGACTTGCAAGACCTACCTGGTCACCCAGGGCAAGTTCATCCTGCGGCTCGAGCTCCTGATCGGCGCGGTGATGATCTTCTACTTCTACTGGCTGCGGGGCTTCGACGCCGCCAAGGTGATCACCATCCTGGTCTTCAGCCTGATCGGCATCGGCGGCAGCTATGGCGTCGCCTGGTTCGGCATCCGGGTCAATACCTTCGCCAATTCGCGGGCCGCCTTCGCCAGCCTGCGCGGCAAGCCGTTCCCGACCTACGCCATCCCGCTCAAGGCCGGCATCTCGATCGGGATGCTGCTGATCAGCGTCGAGCTGGTGATGATGCTCGCCATCCTCCTCTTCGTGCCGCGCGACTACGCCGGCCCCTGCTTCATCGGCTTCGCCATCGGCGAGTCGCTGGGCGCCGCGGCGCTGCGTATCGCCGGCGGCATCTTCACCAAGATCGCCGACATCGGCTCCGACCTGATGAAGATCGTCTTCAACATCAAGGAGGACGACGTGCGGAACCCCGGCGTCATCGCCGACTGCACGGGCGACAACGCCGGCGATTCGGTAGGCCCCACGGCCGACGGTTTCGAGACCTACGGCGTCACCGGTGTGGCGCTCATCACCTTCATCCTGCTCGCGGTGACCAACCCGACGGTGCAGGTGCAGCTCCTGGTGTGGATCTTCGTCATGCGTATCATGATGATCGTCACCAGCGCCGTCTCCTACGGCATCAATGAGGCGATCGCCAAGGGCCGCTACGCCAACGCCGACACGATGAACTTCGAGACGCCGCTGACTTCGCTGGTCTGGCTGACCTCGATCCTCTCGATGATCGTCACCTTCATCGCCTCCTATCTGCTGATCCCGGACCTCGGCGGCGACACCTCGCTGTGGTGGAAGCTCTCCGCCATCATCTCCTGCGGCACCCTGGCGGGCGCGCTCATCCCCGAGTTCGTCAAGGTGTTCACCTCCACCGAGTCCGCCCACGTCAAGGAGGTGGTGACCGCCTCGCGCGAAGGCGGCGCCTCGCTCAACATCCTCGCCGGCCTCATCGCCGGCAACTTCAGCGCCTACTGGATGGGTCTGGTGATCGTCGCCCTGATGTCCATCGCCTACGGCATCAGCACGCTGGGTCTCGGCGGCCTGATGGTGGCTCCGGCCGTCTTCGCCTTCGGCCTCGTGGCCTTCGGCTTCCTGGGCATGGGGCCGGTGACCATCGCCGTCGATTCCTACGGCCCGGTGACCGACAACGCCCAGTCCGTCTACGAGCTGTCGACTATCGAGACGTTGCCGAACATCCGGCAGGAGCTGCAGAAGGATTACGGCTTCACGCCCGACTTCGAGGTCGCCAAGCATCACCTGGAGGCCAACGACGGCGCCGGCAACACCTTCAAGGCGACGGCCAAGCCGGTGCTCATCGGCACCGCCGTGGTGGGCGCGACGACGCTGATCTTCTCGATCATCGTGGTGCTCACCAACCGGCTGACGACCGGCCTCGAGAACCTCTCGCTGCTCCATCCGCCCTTCCTGCTCGGCCTCGTCACCGGCGGCGCCGTCATCTACTGGTTCAGCGGCGCCTCCTGCCAGGCGGTGTCGACCGGCGCCTACCGGGCCGTCGAGTTCATCAAGCGCAACATCCGGCTCGACGAGGGCGCGGAGAAGGCCTCGATCGCGGACAGCAAGAAGGTCGTCGAAATCTGCACCACCTACGCGCAGAAGGGGATGTTCAACATCTTCCTGACCGTGTTCTTCAGCACGCTCGCCTTCGCCTGCCTGGAGCCCTACTTCTTTATCGGCTACCTGATCTCCATCGCGATCTTCGGCCTCTACCAGGCGATCTTCATGGCCAACGCCGGCGGCGCCTGGGACAATGCCAAGAAGATCGTCGAGGTGGAGCTGAAGGAGAAGGGCACCGCGCTCCATGCCGCCACCGTGGTCGGCGACACCGTGGGCGATCCGTTCAAGGACACCTCCTCGGTGGCCATGAACCCGGTGATCAAGTTCACCACCCTCTTCGGCCTGCTGGCCGTCGAGCTGGCGATTGAGATGCAGGCGGCGCCGCGCCTGGCGCTGGCCGGCGGCTTCTTCCTCATCTCGCTCGTCTTCGTCTGGCGCTCGTTCTACGGGATGCGGATCCCGGTCGAGGCCTCGACGGCGGGCGCGACCGAGGTGGTCAAGGCCTGAGCCTGCCGCGGGGCGCTACTTGCGGGTGGCGCCCCGCTTCCCCTTCTTCCCTTTCCCCTTCGCCTTCTTCGCCTCGGCGCGCAGCGCCGCCTCGCGAGACCGGCCCGCCCATTCCAGGAAGAGGTCCTGGTCCTCGAGCACGTCGTCCGGCACCGTGTAGTAGGGCATGGACCAGGAGATCTTGTCGGGGTAAGGGTTGAACGGCCCGATCCCCCGCGCTTCAAAATCCGGCCGGTTCTCCTCGTCCGCCCGCAGCAGCAGGACGTCGTCCGCGACGATGGCCATCATCAGGCCGTCGAGATAGACGCCGTAGCCGCCGAACATGAAGCGGTAGGAAGGCTCGCCCAACGGGGCGAGGCGGTCCATCAGGTAGTCGCAGAACTCGTTCTGGCGGGGCATCAGAGCTCCTCGGGCCGCAGTCCCACCAGCTCCATCAGCTTGAGCGCGTTGACCGTGGTGGCCACGCCGGGCCGCATCCTGTAATCGAAGGTCATGGGCGGATCTTCGCCGGGGTGGAGCGTCTCGCGGAAGTGGACGGCCACCATGGCGGGTCGCAGCTCCTCCATCTCTGCGAGCTGCAGGTCGTGCGTGGAGATCGCTCCGATCGCTCCCCGCCGCAGCAGGTGGAGCAGCACCCTCCGGATCGCCACCTGCCGCTCCTGGCTGTTGGTGCCGCGCAGAACCTCGTCGAGGAGATAGAGAAGAACGCGGCCTTCTCCCTGCGCCCGGTCGGATTCCTCGACGATCCGCTGCACCCGCTTCAGCTCCGCCATGAAGAAGGAGACTCCCTCGGCGAGCGAATCCTCCACCAGGATGCTCGTCGCCAGCGTGACCGGCGGCATCCGCAGCGAAGCCGCGCACACCGGTCCGCCCGCCTGGGCGAGCACCGCGTTGACGCCGATCGAGCGGAGCAGCGTGCTCTTGCCAGACATGTTCGAGCCGGTGACCAGCAGGAACGTGCCCGGCGGACCCACCGTCACGTCGTTCGTCACCCGCCGCTCGTCCGCGACCAGGGGATGGCCCAGCTCCTTGGCCGCGAACCGGTCCTCTTCTGCGGCTACCACGGGAAAAGCCCACTCGGGATGATCGAAACGCAGCCCGGCCAGGGCGGAGAGCGCCTCGAACCGTCCCAACGCCGCGAGCCAGGCGCGGACGCGGGGGCCGGCGTCCCTCTGCCACCGCTCCAGCCGATGCAGGACGTGAAGGTCCCAGACGAGCAGGCCCTGCAGCGGCAGATAAAGATACGAGGAGTGGCGGACGTCGGACAGCTCTACGGACCGATGAAGACGCTCCATCCAGCGATGGGCGGGTTCACTGCCGGCGGCCAGATCGCCTGTTATGACATGCAACGCGGACGCGGTATAGGTTCGGCCCCCGATTCCCTGCATGGCTTCGGCATAGAGCTGGAAATCCCCCTCCCGCGCCTCGACGCGATCGAAGACGCCGTGGGTCCGCTCGCGGAGGGAGTAGCCGAGGACCAGGTTGATCGTGCCGAGCAGGAGAAAGAGCCCATAGGGAAGCGGCGTCGCCATGGCGGTGATCAGGGTTATCGGGGTCAGGATGGCGAGGAGCCTTGCGAGCCAGACGAGTCCGGGCCGGCGAAGGAGCCAGGGCTCGCTTTCGGCCCAGCGCAGGAACGGCTCCAGGTCGGGAGGGGACTTCTCCATCGAGCGAACACCCACCTCGATCTCCTGCCGCAGATCGATGTCGCCCGCCAGCTCCGCCACCGCTCCCTGCCTGTCGAGGATCTCGTCGGGTCCCGCTGGATGGAGCAGCCAATCACCGAGCGTCGCCTTACCCGGAGGCGTATGGACGGTTCCGAGCAGATGGGCGAGCGAGGCCCGCCCGAAGAGGTTGAGATCGCGGGCGATGGGCCGCTCCGCATCGTCAGGCTCGGGAAGCGACGGCACCGGCAGGCCGGCCCAGTCACGGGCGAGCCGCAGCAATCCTTCTTCGTTGATCGCCCGCAGCTCCCTCTGCCGGCGCTGCCGCTGGATGACCCGATCGTGATGGGGCAGGACGGCGAGAAAGGCGACGAGCCAGAACCCCGCCCCGGCCCACCACCCCCACCCAGGACGGCCGCCGCGAAAAAGGATCAACGCGAGGCAGGCAACGAACGCCAGGAACAAGACGCCGCGGAAGATCGAGTAGCGAAAGGAAATCCGGCTGAGACGGCGCTCCTCGGCGGCGAAGGCATCGCGGCGTTGGCGGTAGGTTTGGGAGGCGGAGTCGCTCACGATAGGTCGAGGTTCGGGGTAATCCGGGCCGGCTCCGCCATTACCGATTCCGCTGCCGTCGTTATCGCTACCAGTGCCGCGATCATCACGGCAGGTGGCGAAGTGACCGCGGACGCGTCCGTAGTAAGGAATCCTACTGCCGCGGTAACCTCGGACACGTCAGCAATGATTGCGGCAGGTTCCGCGATAACCACTGCCACTGCCGCAGTGACCGCGGACACGGACGTGATTATCACGGCAGGTGCCGCAATGACCATGGACACTGCCGCGATAAGGGCTACCACTGCCGCGATGACTCCGGAGGTGGCAGGGATGAGCGCGGACATGGCGGCGATGACGGTTTTCTACACCCGCCGAACCTGGGTGTCTGAGGGCCGCCCCTACTCCACCGTCACGCTCTTCGCCAGATTCCGCGGCTGGTCCACGTCGGCGCCGCGGCGGACGCCGATGAAGTAGGCGAGGAGCTGCAGGGGGATGACGTTGACGATCGGCTGCAGCAGCGGCGACACCGAGGGCACCTGAATCAGCTCGTCGGTGATGCCGCCGAAATCCTCGGGATCGCGGTCGGTGAGGGCGATCACGATGCCGTCGCGCGCCTTGACCTCCTGCATGTTGCTCTTGGCCTTCTCGGCCAACTGATCGCCGGTCGCGATCGCCACCACCGGCATGTTCTCGTCGATCAGCGCGATCGGACCGTGCTTCATCTCGCCGGCGGGGTAGCCCTCGGCGTGGATATAGGAGATCTCCTTGAGCTTGAGCGCTCCCTCGAGCGCGATCGGATAGTTGATCCCGCGCCCGAGATAGAGGAAGTTCTGTGCCCGATGGTAGCGCCGGGCCAGCTCGTCCATATGGTGCTCCTGGCGCCGGATGACCTCGTCCACGGCTTGCGGCAGGTGGGTCAGGGCGTCCAGATAGTGCCGCTCCACCTCGCCGAAGCGGCACTCGCGCAGGTGGAGGGCGAGGAGGTAGAGGGCAACGAGCTGGGTGGTGAACGCCTTGGTGGAGGCGACGCCGATCTCCGGGCCGGCGTGGGTGTAGATCACCCCTTCGCTGATGCGGGTCGCCTGGCTGCCGACGACGTTGCAGACGGAGAACAGGCGCGCGCCGCGCTCGCGGGCGGCTTCCATGGCCGAGAGGGTATCGGCGGTCTCGCCTGACTGCGAGATGCCCACGGCAAGCACGCGGTCGGAGACGATCGGATCGCGGTAGCGGTACTCGGAGCCGTAGTCGACCTCGACCGGCACTCGCGCGATGTCCTCGATCAGGAACTTGCCCACCAGCGCCGCGTGCCAGGAGGTGCCGCAGGCCAGCAGGTGCAGGCGTTCGACGCGCTCCATCTCCTCTTTGGTGATCTTCACGGAATCGAAGAGGATGCGCGCGTTCTCGAAGTCGATGCGCCCGCCGAAGGTGTCCTGAGCGGCCTGCGCCTGCTCGTGGATCTCCTTCAGCATGAAGTGCTTGTAGCCGCCCTTCTCTGCCTGGATGGGATCCCAGTTGAGACGCTGCACGGGACGCTTCACCGGCTGGCCCGCGCGGTCGAAGATCTCGATGCCCGCCGGGGTGAGCCGCGCCAGATCACCGTTCTCGAGGAAGACGACGTCCTTGGTATAGGCCAGCAGCGCCGCCGGGTCCGAGGCCAGGAATTGCTCGCCTTCGGCGAGACCGATGACCAGCGGCGGCCCCTGGCGGGCGGCCACGATCTCCTGGCCGCGGGTGGCCGTGGTCACGACGGCGAAGGCGTACATCCCTTCCAGCTCCTGGACGGCGCGCGCCACCGCGGAGCGTAGATCGCCGTTCAGATAGGAGGAGATCAGGTTCGCCACCACCTCGGTGTCGGTGTCCGAGGTGAAGGTCCAGCCGTCGGCCATCAGCCGCTTCTTGAGCGGCAGGAAGTTCTCGATGATGCCGTTGTGGATGAGCGCGAGCCGGCGGCGCGAGTCCACCATGGGATGGGCGTTGCGCTCGCTCGGCGGACCGTGGGTGGCCCAGCGGGTGTGGCCGAGCCCGTAATGGCCGGAGAGCGGCTGCTGCTCGAGCTTCTCCTTCAGGCGGTCGAGCTTGCCCTCGGCCTTGACGGTCTGGAAATCGCCGTTCTTCACCGCCACCACGCCCGCCGAGTCGTATCCCCGGTACTCCAGGCGGCGGAGGCCGTCCATCAGCAGCGGCACGACCTCGCGCTCGCCCACGTATCCCACGATTCCGCACATTTCTAGGGTTCCTCTTTCTTCGGCCCGCGCCGGCGGCGCAGGCCGCCGGCCCAGCCGGCAAGATTCTTCTGCCGCACCCGCCCCACCGCCAGCGCGCCTTCGGGGACGTCCTTGGTGATGATGGAGCCCGCGGCGGTCGAGGCGCCGGCCCCCACCTTCACGGGTGCCACCAGCATGGTGTCGCTGCCGACGAAGGCTCCGGGGCCGATCTCGGTGGGATGCTTATGGACGCCGTCGTAGTTGCAGGTGACGACGCCGGCCCCGAGATTGGCGCCCTCGCCCACCGTGGCATCTCCCACGTAGGCCAGATGGTTCACCTTGGCGCCCTCGCCGATCTCGGAACCTTTGACCTCGACGAAATTGCCCACTCGCGCCCCCTGAAGCAAGCGGGATGCCGGACGCAGCCGGGCGAACGGCCCCACGCGGCAGCCGTCGCCGACCTCGGCGCCGTCGAGGACGCTATAGGGCTCGATGGTGATTCCGTCGCCGATCTTGGTGTCTCGCAGCCAGGCGCCCTGGTGGATCGTGCACCCCGAGCCGACGGAGGTGCGTCCCAAAAGAGACACTCCGGGGTGGATCACCGTGTCTTCTCCGACACGCACCGCGGGCTCGATGAGGGTCCGCCCGGGCTCGAGAAGGGTCACCCCGGACCGCATCAGAGCCTGGAGGTGCCGGTCGACGAGCAGCCGGTGGACGCGCGCCAATTCGGCACGGTCGTTGACCCCCAGCGCCTCGTCCGGCTCGTCCAGGGTGACGAGCCGCACCGCCCGCCCTTCCGCCGCCGCGCCGGTGATGGCGTCGGTCAGGTAGAGCTCGCCCTGGGCGTTGTCGGTCTTCAGTCGGCGGAGGTAGGCGAAGATCTCCGGCGCCGGCAGGGCATAGAGGCCGGCGTTGATCCGCCGGACCGCCAGCTCGTCAGGAGTCGCGTCGCGCGCCTCGACGATCTTCTCGAATTCGCCGTCCTCGCCGACGATCACCCGGCCGAGCCCGCCCGGCTCGTCCAGCTCGGCCACGGCCATGGCGCCCCAACCGGCTTCCGCCTCGGCCGCCAGCCGGTCGATCGTCGCCGGCGCGATCAGCGGCACGTCACCGGAGAGGACCAGCAGGGTCGAAGCGCCTGGCACCTCGGCTTCTGCCTGCGCCAGGGCGTGGCCGGTACCCTTCTGCTCGCTCTGCAGCACCCAGGCGAGATCAGAGCCCGCGATCTCCTCGCGCACCCGCTCATGGCCGTGGCCCACCACGACGAGGATGCGCTCGCAGCCGGCCGCCCGCGCGGCGTCGATCACCCAGGCGAGGAGCGGCCGTCCGGCGGCGCGGTGGAGCACCTTCGGCAGGGACGACTTCATCCGCGTCCCCTTGCCGGCGGCGAGGATTACGGCGATGCGGGGAGAGCGATCGGACATGTCAGCTCCAGCACCGCCTGCGCCAGCTTCTCCGAATCGTGGCGGATCAGGTCGCCGTCGGCGGCGAGGAGGTCGGCCGCGATCACTTCGAGGCCGGCTCCCTCCAGAGCGGCGCGATCGACGGCCACGGGCTCCGAGCCGGTCTCGGCGTAATGGACGAGCAGCGGCTCGGGGATCGGCGCCGAGTTGACGAGGACGGCGTCGATCATCCCGGGACCGATGTGCCGCACCAGCGCTTGAAGATGGTCGATCCCCATCATGCCATCCGTCTCGCCCGGCTGGGTCATCAGGTTGAGCAGCAGAACCACCCGGCCGCGCGCCTTGGCCAGCGCCTGGCGAATGCCCGGGATCAGCAGGTTGGGGAGGATCGAGGTGTAGAGCGATCCGGGGCCGAGCAGGATGAGGTCGGCGTTCTCCAGGGCCGCCACCGCCTGCGGAAACGCCGGGGGCGTCAGGGGATCGAGCTCCACCGCCGCCAGCTCCTCGCCGGAGAGGCCCACCGCGGACTCCCCTTCGTAGACTCGGCCGGAAACGCCCCGCCCCCTCAGCCGCACGTCCACCAGCGTCGCCGGAAAGATCTTGCCGCGGACCGACAGCACCGACTCGGCCGTGAGGATCGCCTGGTGGAAGTCGCCGGTGATCCCGGTGAGCGCGGTCAGGAAGAGGTTGCCGAAAGAGTGGCCGACCAGCCCGCCGCCGTTCGGGAAGCGGTACTGAAACAGGCGGGTCAGCAGGTCCTCGTCGTCGGCTAGTGCAGCGATGCAGTTGCGGATGTCACCCGGCGGCAGCACGCCGAACTCCTTCCGCAGCCGGCCGGAGGAGCCGCCGTCGTCGGTGACCGTCACCACGCCGGTGACCTGGCGCAGGCGGGGAGTGCCGACGTGGTGCTTGAGGCCGCGCAGCAGGGCGGACAGGCCGGTGCCGCCGCCGATCGCGGCCAGCGCCTTGCCGCCGGCGCGCTCCGCGTCAGGAGAGGCCGAAGAGGGGGCGGTAGTCCCGGTTCTTGCGGAGCTCGGCGAAGTCTGAGTCGTGAAAGGCATGAATACGGTTCTTCGGGTTCAGCTCGACCGCCTTGGCGAGCGCCTGCGCCGCCTCCTCGGTCCGGTTCTCGACGGCATGGATCGACGCCGTGAGATAGGCGAAACGCTCGTCCTTCTGGTCCCGCCCGCCCCGGCGGCAGATCTCCAGCGCCGCGCGGAGGTTGCCGCGGTTCTTCTCATAGACGGCGAGGAGATAGGGATCGGCGTCCGGTCCCTTGGCGGGCTTGGCGTCCTCCGCCTGGGCCTTCTGGCGGCTGGCGGCGAGGAACTGCCGGGCGCGCTCGCGCAGCTCCGGCCGGTCGGCGGTCGCGACCGCTTTCTCCAGCAGCGCCGCCGCCTTCGCCCAGTCCTGCCGCTGCAGCGCCGCGAGACCTTTCGTCAAGGCGTCGAGGGCCGGATCGTCGCCCGGCGGCCGGGATGAGGCGAGGGACCGTTTCTGAGACTTCGACTTGGGCTCGGGTTGGGATTTCGGTTTGGCCTTGGCCATGGCTCCTCTCGGCTAGCGCTTCTTCAGCTCGATCAGGATCTGCTTGGCGACCGACTTCAGGGTGTCGAACACCCCGATGCCCGTCGTCGCTACCGCCTCGAAGGTGGGCTCACGCTTGTAGTTGAGCGTGCGGTACATCTCATCGACCGCGATCACGTTCGACAGATCCCGCTTGTTGAACTGCAGGGCGTAGGGGATCGCTGACAGGTCGAACCCGTGCTCTTTCAGATTCTGTTCCAGGTTGCGGATCGACTCGATGTTGGCCTCCATCCGTTCATCCTGGCTGTCGGCAACGAAGACGACGCCGTCCACCCCTTTCAGGATCAGCTTGCGGCTGGCGTCGTAGAACACCTGCCCGGGGACCGTGTAGAGATGGAACCGGGTGGTGAAGCCGCGAATGCTCCCCAGGTCGAGAGGCAGGAAGTCGAAGAACAGTGTGCGATCGGCCTCGGTGGCCAGGGAGATCATCTTGCCCTTCGATTCGGGGGCGGTCTTATTGTAGATGTACTGCAGGTTGGTCGTCTTGCCACACAGGCCGGGGCCGTAGTAGACGATCTTGCAATTGATCTCCTTGCTGGCGTAATTGATGAAGGTCATCTTCTGATGCCTCGCTCCACTACCTGGCCCCCGCGACGATCCACCGGGAAGGACGCCCGGATGAGCAGCTCCGGCCCGCCCGACGGCTCGCGTCCGCGGCTACTCGCCGAAGAGCGCGTCGATGTCGTCGTCGGTAATTTCGGAAAAGGGGCTCGCGTGGACCGTTCCTTGCGCTCCTTTTTCACCCTTCTGCACCATCACCTCGAAGATCTTCTCCAGGTCCACGTTCGCCCGCTTGACCCGCAAGCGCACCAGGCCGAGGGAGGAGCGATCGTCGAAAATGACCACCAGGATGGCACGCTTGGCAACGATGGAGATGTGGATGTGGTCCTGCTGGCCCTCGTGGAACAGCACCGAGAACTCCCGCTCGCCGATCAGCTTCGCCAGCCCGTCGGTGGCGGCCACGTTGCCGGCGGTCAGCGACGCCAGCGAAGTGGTGTCGAACTGCTCGATCTCACCCGCCGCGGCGATCTGCTGGCCGTTCTTGTCGATCAGGAAGACGGCTTTGGCGTTGGCCTCCTGGCGCAGGCGGCGCAGAGCCTCCTCAAGGTGCTTGAATTCCTCCTCGTAAAGCACGAAGTCGGCAGCGCCCATAGCTATCCTTTCCGGACCGCGCGACCATATACCATCGCGGGCGGGGCCGTCAAAGCTCTGATTCCACGTCAGTTGTCCCTGTGCTCAACGGAACAGCCGCCAGCCCTGGAGGATGTCCGCCTCGGCGAGCACCAGCTCCTGCCCATCTTCCTGGAACCGCAGCGGGATCGGCGTGCACCCCTCGCCGTTGGAGTTCGTATCCGCCAGCCGGAAGGCCTTGTCGCACTTGTTGCAAACCATCCACTCCCCCTCGTGCCGGAACCCCCGCTTGGACTTGGCGCACTGCTCGTTGGCGTCGAAGGCGACCTGAACGTTGCCGGCCCCGTCGCGGCCGACGAAGAACCGCACTTCCTGGTTGCCGGCGTTGAGGAAGCGGTAGAAGCGGACGTCCTGGGGCTGCAGGTCCGCCAAGCTGATTCTCACCTGCCCGTTCGTTCCGGGCGAGACCTGCTTGAAGCCCTGAGGGTTCAGCCGCCCCTCCAAGGCCACCTCGGCCGCCCAGATCACCCCGAGAACGAGCAGGACGATCAGGACTCCATGAACTGGTTTGAAACGGCGCATCGTGTCCGGTATTGTGGCCCAAGGCCCCCGGGACGGCAAGTGCGACGCTAGAACAGCGTGTAGATGAACGGCGCCGTCGCCTGGCTGGTGACCACCAGCAGGATCACGAGACCCAGGATGAGCACCAGGGGGACGATCCAGTACACCTTGTTCTGCCGGGCGAACTGGACGATCTCGCCGAAAAACGAGCCGACGTAGCTAAGCTTGCGCATTGGAATCACCATTCCTTCCGAACGACTAGTCTAGCTGGAACTCCTTGCGCCAGTCTCCCCGCTCCTCGAGCTTCGGCTGCGCCGACTTCTCGAGGAGGAAGGGACCGAGGACCAGGTAGTCCATCTCCGTGCGCATGAAGCAGCGGTAGGCGTCCTCCGGCGTGCAGACGATCGGCTCGCCGCGGACGTTGAAGCTGGTGTTGACGATCACGCCGTAGCCGGTGAGCTTCTCGAACTCCGAGAGGATGGCGTGGTAGCGCGGACTGTCCTCGCGGGAGACGGTCTGGATGCGGGCCGAGTAGTCGACGTGGGTGATGGCGGGGATGTCCGACCGCGGCCGGTTCACCCACTCGACGAGCGGCAGGTCCTTTTCGTCCCCCCGCTTCGGCACCCGCCGGCTCTCCACCACGTCCGCCACCAGCAGCATGTAGGGCGACGGGCGATCGAGCTCGAAGTAGTCCGCCACCCGCTCCTCCAGCACGCTCGGCGCGAACGGCCGGAAGCTCTCGCGGTACTTGATCTTCAGATTCATCACCGACTGCATCTTGGGCGACCGCGCGTCGCCGATGATCGAGCGGCCGCCGAGGGCTCGCGGACCGAACTCCATCCGCCCTTGGCAGAGCCCCACCACGTTCTCGCCGGCGATCAGCTCCGCGATCCGCCGCGCCCAGCCGTCCTCGGGCAGCTCCTCGTACGGCAAGCGGTGGAACTCCAGGTACTCGCGGATCTGCTCGCCCGAGAACTCCGGCCCGAGGAGGGCGCCGCGCATGGCGTCCCGCGGCTTGCCGTTGGAGACCGCCACCGTCCGCGGCTTGCCGAGGGCGTTGTGCCAGACGGCGAGCGGCGCGCCGAGAGCGCCGCCGGCATCGCCCGCGGCGGGCTGGATCCACAGGTCGTCGAACATCCCGGTGCGCAGCAGCACGCCGTTGGCCACGCAGTTCAGGGCCACGCCGCCCGCCATGCAGAGGTGGCGCTTGCCGGTGAGCTCGCGGGCCTCGCGGGCGAGCTTGAGGACGATCTCCTCCGTCACCTCCTGGATCGACTTCGCGAGGTCCATCTCCCGCTTGCCGATGGGCGACTCGGGCTTCCGCGGCGGCCCGCCGAACAGCGCTTCGAACTTGCCGTTCGTCATCTCCAGGCCGTCCAGGTAGCCGAAGTAGTCCATGTTCATGCGGAACGAGCCGTCGTCCCGCACGTCCACCAGCTCGCGGCGGATGGCGTCCGTGTACTTCCCCTCGCCGTAGGGGGCGAGCCCCATCAGCTTGTACTCGCCCGAGTTCACCCGGAAACCGGTGAAGTAGGTGAAAGCGGAGTAGAGGAGGCCCAGCGAGTGCGGGAAGGTGATCTCGCGCAGCAGCCGCAGCCGGTTGCCTTCGCCGACGCCGATCGTCGTCGTCGCCCATTCACCGACGCCGTCGAGCGTCAGCACCGCCGCCTCCTCGAAGGGCGAGGGGTAGAAGGCGGACGCCGCGTGCGACTCGTGATGCTCGGTGAAGTAGATCTCCTGCGGCTCGCCGACGCCGCAGCGGTCCAACGCCTCGGCGATCTGGGGCGGGATCCACAGCTTCTCGCGCAGCCAGACCGGCAGCGCCATCACCGCCGAGCGCAGCCCCTTCGGCGCCACGGCCAGATAGGTCTCGAGGATGCGGTGGAACTTGAGTAGCGGCTTGTCGTAGAAGACGACGCCGTCGAGCTCTCCTTTCCCCACTCCCCCCTCGGCCAGGCAGTAGCGCACGGCGTGGAAGGGGAAGCCCTCGTCGTGCTTCTTACGGGTGAAGCGCTCCTCCTGGGCTGCGGCGACGATGCGGCCGCCGTCCACCAGACAGGCGGCCGAGTCGTGGTAGTAGCAACTGATGCCGAGCAGCTTCACGGGCTAGAACTGCTTGCGGTAGGACTCGGAGGTCCTCGCCCGCTCGCGCTCCTCGGTCGAGATCCAGTAGGACGACAGCCGGCAGTCGGCGCCGCGGGAGATGCCGAGCTTGCGCCGCGCCCGCAGCACCAGGCCGATGGGCAGAAAGACGAGATAGAAGAGCACCGTCATCAGCAGCCAGGTGACGGCCGCCCCCACGGCATGGGCGAAGCGGTCCAGACCGTGAGCCATCAACTTGTAGAGACCAAGGGGAGAGGCCATGGCGATCAACGCGATCAGCACCGCGATCCCGGCGATCACCTCCGCAGCCAACGGACGGTGAAGGAAGAAATACACCGCCGCCGCGGCCGCCAGCCCGATGGCGCCGCCGATCAGCCCCTTCCGACGATTCGCCGCCGCCTCGTGCGCCTGCGCTCCGGCCTCACCGGCGGCGGTTTCGCGCCAGCTCCAGGCCACGGACGAGGGCTCTGCCGTTCTTGGTTCTGACATCCTTCTCTCTAGGGTAGACGACGACCAGCCGGAGGTTTCCAGGAACAGGAGAGGATAGACGCGGAGCGGGGCTCGTTGCAAGTTGAGGCGGTTTCGAAGGGCACACCGCTACAATCCTCCACTACCTCCATGACCCCCTTCCCTCAACCCTCCCGCGAGCTCACCTTCCCCGGCTTTGCCATCGGCCACGGCACGGACCGCGAGGCGCTGACCGGCGTCACGGTCATTCTCTGCCCCGAGGGAGCGCTCGCGGCGGCGGAGGTGCGCGGGTCGGCCACAGGCACGCGGCAGTTCGACTCTCTGGTTGCCGGCCATCATGTGGCCAGCAAAGCGCACGCGGTTGTCCTCGCCGGCGGCAGCGGCTACGGGCTTTCGGCGGCCGACTCCGTAGTGGATTGGCTCGCCCGGCGGGGCTTTGGCTTCCAGACCGGCATCGTTCCCGTCCCCCTCGTGCCCACCGCCATTCTCTTCGACCTGGGGCTCGGCAAGCCGGTGGCGCCGGGTCCCGCCGTTGTCGAGACCGCTCTCGCCGCCGCCGGCCAAGGGTCCGTCGCGGTGGGAAGCGTCGGAGCGGGCACCGGCGCCACGGTCGGCAAGGCGCTCGGTCCGGCCAACGGCATGAAGGGCGGGTTCGGCTTCGCCAGCCTCACCGTGCCGGGCGGTCCCACCGTCGCCGCCGCCGTGGCGGTGAACGCCTTCGGCGACGTCCGCCGGCTCGACGGCACCCTCCTCGCCGGCTGCCGCACGGTGCCGGACTCGCGCGAGCTCGCCTCCGCCGAACGGGTGCTGGCCAATCTGCCGCCTGAGGGCGCCCATCCCTGGGAAGGCAACACCACGCTCGCCGTAGTGATGACCGACGCCGTCCTCCTCAAGGCCTCCGCCCTCAAGGTCTGCCAGATGGCCTTCGGCGGCTTCTACCGCACGCTCTCTCCCGCCCTCTCCCTCTACGACGGCGATCTCGTCGTCGTCCTCTCCTCGGGAGAGCGCAAGGCGCAGATCAACCAGATCGGCGTGCTGGCCGAGCGGGCGATCGCCGAGGCGATTCTGGCCGGCGTGGGCGAGGCGGACGGGTTTGGAGTGTTGCCGGCGGTGCGGGATCTGTAGCGCTGACTCTTCTCGCTTCGCTTCAAAGGCGACAGCGATGGCCGCTACGGGCTTCGTCTGTCCGGATCTAGGGTCCGCCCCCGTCTTGCGCTACCATCCCCTCAGGATTTCCACCTGATGAAGCCTTCCCGATCGCCCCGCGACCTCTGGGCGTCCCTGCTGCCCATCGCGGGGGGGCTTGTCGCGCTCGCCATTGCTTACCAGGTTCCGGCATTGACAGCCGGGGGACCGGTGCCGGTCGGATTCGTGGTCCTGTTCCTCCTGGCCGGGGGGGCGCTGGCGTGCCACCGGCCGGCGGCGGGGAGCACTACGCTGGGGCTCGGCGCGATGATCCTGCCGGCCGCGTTCCGGCTCTCGGCCGCGGCTCCCGTCGCGATGCTGGCGGCGTCGGCTTTCCTGGTGGCCGAACTGGCGATGCGCATCGTGCGCCGGCTCGGCGCCTTTCCGCCGCCGGAGCGACGGGATCTCCTGCCGCGAGCCCTCGAGGTCACCGGCCGCGCGGTTTTGGCGTCGTTGGCCGCGGGCTGCGCCTGGGTGTGGCTCCTCGACCGCTGGCATCCCGTCGCGATCCTCGCCGCCGCGGCCGAGGCCTATTTCGTCCTCTGGATCGGTCTGGAGGTGGCGGACCGCAAGATCCGGCGGCCCGAGGCGCCGCTCCGCTGGGGGCAGATCTTCATCCCCCTGTCGCTCGACGCGGGCGGCTGGATCGCCGGCGGTGCGCTCCTTCTCGTGGGCGACCGGGCCGGCTGGCCTCTCGCCGGCTTTCTCGTCCTCTGCTTCGCCGGACTCGCTGTCGAGGTCACCCGCCACGGGCTGCTGCGCGAGCGGGCCGGCAACCGCGCCCGCGATCTCGAAACCCTGCGCCGGGCCAGCCAGCGCATGAGCACGCCGACGGAGGAGATGACCGCCATCGCGGACCGCATCCGCATGGAGTGCTTCCGGGTCGTGCCGAATTGCGTCTGGTTCCAGTTCGAGATCCTCACCCCGGGCAGCGAGCTCCCGAGCTGGTGGTGGGGATCGGGATCCGAAGAGCTGAAGCCGGGCGTCCCCGAGCCGGAGCGTTTCGCGCCGGCCCTGCCCGGCTTCCACCGCCGCACGCCGTGGCAGATCATCGAGCGCACGCTCCGCGCGCGGCCCGACAATACGGTGCTCGGCCGTATCCGTCTCTGGTGCGATCCGCGCCGCGTCGAGCCGCGGGAGATCGAGCTGCTCGACCGTCTGCTGCCGCAGATATCCCTCTCCGTCCAGCGCTGCCTGCTCGACCGCGAAGCCCGCGAGGATCCGTTGACCGGCGTCGCTACGCGGCGGATCCTCGACAAGCGCCTCACCGACGCGCACCGGCGCTGCCACGAGTCGGGAGCGGCGATGGCGGTGATCCTCTGCGACCTCGATCACTTCAAGCGCATCAACGACACCTTCGGCCACACGGCCGGAGACGCCGCCCTGGTCGCGGTCGCCGGCGAGCTCAAGGAGATGCGGCGCGAAGGGGACCTCTGCTGCCGCTACGGCGGCGAGGAGTTCGTCCTGTTGCTGGAGAACACGGCTGGCGAGGCCGCCCTGGCCATCGCCGAGCGTCTCCGCCGCGTCGTCGAAGCCCTGGAGTTCGAATTCGAAGGCCAGCGCATCCCGCTGACCCTGAGCGCCGGCGTCGCCTCCTTCCCCGAGCTCCACATCAAGACCGCCGCCGAGCTGATCCTCTTCGCCGACGAGGCTCTCTACGAAGCCAAGCGCCAGGGCCGCAACCGCTGCCTCCTCGATGTCGGCCAGGGGCGGTACTTGGACCGGGACGGGAACCTCCTAACGTCGCTGGAGCTGCCGCCAGTGGTGGAGGCGCCGCGGATTTTCGCGTGAGTTACGCCGCGCTTACGGTTTTCTGGCATAATAAAGAAGCCTGAGCCGTTATGGTTCCAAGGTGCGTCATGGCTAAGATCCGTCCCAACGATAAGAAGTTCCGGGAGCTCATCCTGTACGTCGCCAAGAAGTGCGCGGACGATCCTGACTTCGGCAAAACCAAGCTCAACAAGATCCTCTTCTACTCGGACTTCCTCGCCTATTTCCATACCGGCGAGCCGATCACCGGGCAGGAGTACATGAGGATTCAGCATGGCCCAGGTCCGCGCAAGCTCAAGCCAACTCTTGAGAGGATGGAGAAGAAAGCCGATCTGAAGGTTCGGCGTGAGAGGAAGTTCGACCTGCACCAAGAGCGTGTTCTGGCGCTAAGGGAACCGGATCTCGAGGGGTTCAGTGACCAGCACCTGAACATCGTCGACCAAGTGATCCAACTCCTATGGGGTCGCACGAACACGGAAGTAAGCCAGCTTTCTCATGCCAACATCGGTTGGAAGCTGGCGCGCCACAAGGAAACTATCCCGTACGAGACTGTGTTTCTTTCGGACCGGCCCCTTACCGCGGCGGAGCTTGAGTACGGCCGCCAGCTAGCTGCGGAGCTTGGACGATCCTAATAGTCCTCGCCCGCTGATTGAGTCTCCGCGCTTCACCAAGGAGCGGGAGCGTTTCGCCCCGGACGCCCGCCGCTTCGACGACGCGATGCGCGCCATTGACCTGCGGCTGAGCCGCGATCCCGAAAACGGAATCCGCATCTCTCGCGGCGGTCTTTACGCCACTTGCATTACCTTCAGCGACGGCCGGACGTTTGCTATCTACTATACCTTCGACGACGAGAAGGTTGTCTTGGAGTCTTTGCGTCCCGATCGAATCCTTTCAGATCTGTAGTGCTGCCTCCTTCCCTGAGTTTTCACAACGCTGCCTCCACCATGCCGGTTAGGCGCAGCGGACCAGGGGCGTTCGCCACGCGCCCCTGGCGGTAAATCGTCTGTCAAAGAGCACGTTCCGCGTTGCTTACGCTTCTCCGCAGCTTACGGCGTGTCTCCGCAGCCTACAGAGCCGCTCCGCAGCTTACGGCGCCTCTCCGAAGCTGCGGTGCCTTGCCGAAGGTGCGGAGGCCCACCGAAGCTGCGGAGCGCCGCCGATCCTGCGGAGAGGCACCGAAGCTGCGAAGCGCCACCGAAGACGCGGAGCCGCTCCGAAGCTGCGGAGCGCCATCGAAGCTGCGGTGCCGCACCGAAGCTGCGAAGGCTCACCGAAGCTGCGATGTCTCTCCGAAGGGTCGGCGTCTCACCGAAGCTGCGGAGCCGCTCCGATCCCGCGGAGCGCCTCCGAAGGTGCGGAGACTCACCGCAGCTTCGGCGTTCCTCCGGAGCTTCGGTGTCTCTCCGCAGCTTACGAACGGCATGTAAAAAGAACAAAAAAGGGTGCGCACGCGGCGCACCCGAAATGGAATGAACTTCAGGACTCAGGGCTGGCGGGGTCGGCGGCCGGCCGGGGCGATCTCCGGAGTGGGCACCTCCGGCGGCGGCAGCCCCGGAGCGAGCTGGCGGCTGCGGCCGCGGAACGGCTGGATGCCGAACTCGGCCAGCTTCTCGGCGTCCAGCCCGTAGTGCGCCTTGAGCAGCTTGCGCACTGCGGTGACCTCCCGCGCGCCGTCGCCGATCAGGCGGAGCAGCCGCCGGCTCGTGTCCTGCTTGCTGGCGATCAGCTCCGCCTGCAACTGAGCGGTCGCCCGCGTCGCCTCCAGGAGCTGCTCGAGGTGGAGGCGAACGCCTTCCAACTGCGGCAGCTCCGAGGAGTTGGCGAGCAGCGCGGTGATCAGCCGCTCCAGATCACCGATCAACCCCTTGTACGTCGTTTCCCTGGACATGGTCTTTCCCCTTCTTTGGGCCTCAGCCCTAATGAGACAAGCGCCGGAATTGGCGCCCTCTCCCGGTCTTCATCCCCGGCCGGCCCTGCTGGTTCCCGTTCCAGAAGTTCCCGCGCCGCCGGGTTGCTGCCTCACGGAGTGAAACGGCTCTCCGCTTGATGGAATACGCGCAGTGTGCCAGAATATTCCACCTGATGTCAAGAAGCGCCATAAGACGGCGCGCAGGTTATCGAGAGAGGAGAAAGAGAGGCGGAAAGCGGGAGGGGGCTTCTCGCAGGGACGGCCGCTAAGCGCCGGGGCGCAAAGAGCTTTGGGCTTGAACAGGGTTCTTTGACAACTGAAGGACCAAGACGGCGGCCGGGAGTGCCGGTGGCTACGGCCGGCACTCCCCTTCCTTCTGGATTCCCCATCCTCGGTGTTACGATCCGTCCCGGCACTGTCGCAGAGATGACGCGCCGCTGTCACATCTTCTTCCAGGAGGGAACTGGATGGCGAAGGTCGATGCCCTCATCCGATGGTTCATGCCGAAGGAGGAGCGGTTTCATGAGCTGTTCGATAAGGACACGGCCAACCTCGTCCGCGCCACTCGCCATTTCGCCGAGTTCGCCCATCTCTCCGACCTGGAGACGCGGCGGGTCAAGATGGCCCAGCTCCGCGCCTGCGAGCACGAGGGCGACACCATCACCCGGCAGATCTTCGACGCCCTGAACTCAAGCTTCATCACTCCCTTCGACCGCGAGGACATCCGCTCCCTCGCCACCGACCTCGACGACGTCCTCGATTTCGTCGAAGGGGTAGCCCAGCAGCTCCTCAACTTCGAGCTGGGCTCGTCTCCCGAAGGGCTGCGGCAGTTCGCGGACATCCTGGTCGAGATGGCGACCGAGATCGAGCGCATCACCGAGCTGATCTGGAACCTCTCGCACCAGCGGCAGATCCACGAAGCCATCGTGCGGATCTCCGACTTGGAGAACCGGGCCGACGTCCTCTACAACACGGTGATCACCGAACTGTTCAAGGCGAACGGGCGCGATCCCCTGGAGATCCTCAAATGGAAGGAGATCTACGACGGGCTCGAGAACGCCTGCGACCAGTGCAAGGACTACACTCACGTCGTCGGCAACGTCCTCGTCAAGAACGCCTGAGAGAGCGCCCTTGACCGCCGCCACCGCTCTGATCATCCTGATCATTCTCGTCGCGCTCACGTTCGATTTCCTGAACGGTTTCCACGACGCGGCCAACTCCATCGCCACCGTCGTCTCGACGCGGGTGCTGTCGCCTCACAAGGCCGTCGCCTGGGCGGCCTTCTTCAACTTCGTCGCTGCTTTCGTGCTCGGCACCAGCGTTGCCAAGACCATCGGCAAGGGAATGATCGACCTGGCGGTGGTCACTCACGAAGTGGTCCTGGCCGGGCTCATCGGGGCGATCGCCTGGAACCTCATCACCTGGTACTACGGGCTGCCGGTCTCCTCGTCGCACGCGTTGATCGGCGGCTATGCCGGCGCGGCGGTGGCCAAGGCGGGCTTCGCCGCCATTCTCCCCGGGGGCTGGACGAAGACGCTGCTGTTCATCGTCCTCGCGCCGCTGATCGGCATGATCGTGGCTTTCCTCCTCATGGTGGCGGTCACCTGGATCGTGCGCGGCTGGCGGCCGGCGAAGGTGGACCGGCGGTTCCGCGGCCTGCAGCTTCTCTCGGCCGCCGCCTACAGCCTCGGCCACGGCGGCAACGACGCCCAGAAGACGATGGGCATCATCACCGGCCTGCTCGTCGCCTCGGGTCTGCTGGCCGAGTTCAAGGTGCCGCTGTGGGTGATCCTGCTCAGCCACGCGGCGATCGCGCTCGGCACCCTGTTCGGCGGCTGGCGCATCGTCAAGACGATGGGCACGAAGATCACCAAGCTGCAGCCGATCGGCGGCTTCTGCGCCGAGACTGCCGGCGCCATCACCCTGGTCGGCGCGACGCTGGGCGGCATCCCCGTCTCCACTACGCACACGATCACGGGCGCGATCATCGGCGTGGGCTCCACGCGCCGGCTCTCGGCGGTCAAGTGGGGCGTCGCCGGCCGCATCGTCTGGGCCTGGATCCTGACTATTCCGATCTCGGCCGCCATCGCCTGGCTCGCCTATCTGGCGGTTTCGCTCGTCCTCTGAATCCTCGGCGGCGCGGCGCCTGGCGCTGCTTATAGCTGCTTATAATGGCCCGCAGCGAACGAGGATTTGCGAGGATGATTACCTTCCTTTCCCTCTTCTTCGGGCTGATCACGGGACCCTATCCGGTCGAGCTGACCGTCAACGGCCCCGTCGCCGCCGTGGAGATGGTGCTCGACGGCAGGAGCCTCGGGCAGCTCCAGGGTCCGCCATGGAAGGCCAGGATCGATTTCGGCCTCGACCTGCTGCCGCACAAGCTCACCGCGCGGGCTCTCGACACCGCAGGCCGCGAAATCGCCCGCGCCGAGGAATGGGTCAACCTCCCTCATTCGTTGACGAAGGTGGACATCCTCCTCGAAGGTGACAAGCTCGGTCCGCCGCGCGCCGCGAAGCTCTCCTGGACGAATCTGAGAGGAGAGGTACCCCGCACCGTCACCTTGACGTTTGACGGGCAGCTCCTGCCGCTGGATGCCGCCGGCCGCGCCTTACTGCCGCCGCACGACCTCAAGTCGGTGCACGTGCTCAGCGCGGAGATCGCCTCCTCGCCTGAGAACCTCGTGCGCAAGGACGTGGCGTACGGCGGCGAGTATGGAAGCGAGGTCTCGACGGAGCTCACGGGGGTGCCCGTGCGGGTGCGCAAGGGATCGCTGCCGCCAGCCGAAAAGCTCGGCGGATGGCTCACCGCGGCCGGCGCGCCCCTGGCGGTCGCCGCCGTCGAGGAAGGTCCGGCGTACCTTTATGTAGTCCGCGCCGCGGACGACGTTCGGAAGCTGGGGTCGAAGGGGCTGGGAGCCCCGCCAAGAGGACGACGGCAATGGGATCCCCCCGGAGGCGTCTGGGAGGCGAGGTTCAGCAACGACCAGCAGGTGCGCCTGCTCCTTCCTTTCACCCGGCGGTACGAGTCTTCCGGGGAGACGACCGATCTCTTCGACATCTCGCCGCCCTTCGGCACTCAGGGAGGGTTTCCCACCATGATCTCGCACCTTGGCCCGGCGAATGCGCCCCCATGGCTGCGTCCCGGCAAGCTGAATCCGGAGCGGCGAATCGCCGATGCGGTGGCAGTCGCAGCCCAGGAGGCGGTGCGGGAGAACCGCCGTCGCGCCGTGCTGTTGGTGGTCTCGGGCAACGAGAAGGACGAGAGCCTTTACGACGCCGCCATGGTCCGGCGCTTCCTGGCTGCGCTGCGCGTGCCGCTCTTCGTCTGGTGCCTGGAGGAGCCGGCTCCCGGCTCGCCCCTGGCGGCCTGGGGCACGTGCGAGAACGTGACGGCTGCCCCCGGCATTGTCAACGGGATGGACCGGATCCGCAAGGAGCTTGATGCGCAACGCATCATTCTGGTGGACGGCCGCCACCTGCCGCAGTCGATCGCCCTCTCCTCGGCGGCGATAGGAGTGGAGCTGGTCGGAGAAAGGACGCCTTAGAAGGGCGGCGAGACTTGTCGCGCAAAGCAGGGCATAATGGAGCGCGCGGATCGGGACGTTTCATGATCGCTTTCGCCACCCTGTTGCTCGGCCTGATCTCGGGTGTCTACCCCATCGAAGTCACGGTGGGCGGCGCCGTCACGGCCGTGGAGTTTACGCTCGACGGTGCGCCGGCCGCGCGGCTCGACGGTCCGCCCTGGGTGGCCAGGATCGATTTGGGATCCGATCTCCGGCCGCGGCAGTTGACCGCCCGCGGTCTCGATGCCGACGGGAAGGAGATCGCCCGCGTCACTCAATGGTTGAACCTGCCGCGTCCGCCGGCCGAGGTGGACGTCGTGCTGGAGAACGGGGCCGACGGCAGGCCGAAGGCGGCCGCCCTGGCGTGGCAGAGCGTCAGCGGCGTCAAGCCGGTCTCGATCGGTCTCACCCTGGACGGCCAGCCGCTGACGGTGGACGAGCACGGCCGCTCCGCTCTGCCCGCCAGCGATCTGAAGGTCCTCCACGTTCTCACCGCCGAGCTGTGGTTTCCCCCCGGCCTGCTGGCCCGCAAGGACGTCGCCTTCGGCGGCGAGTACGGCAGCGAGGTCTCTTCCGAGCTGACTGCCGTGCCGGTCAAGGTGCAGCAGGGAACGTCGCTGCCGCCCGCCGAAGCCTTGCAGGGTTGGTTCGCGGCCGACGGACAGGCCCTAGCGGTGGCGGCCGTCGAGGACGGGCCGGGGAAGGTCATCCTGGTGCGTCTGCCGAGCGGCACCGAAATGCTGAGCAAGCTCATCCCCGGACGCCGGCGGTCGGGCGTTTCCAAATCCCGCGACGGCGTGAGCCTCGAGAAGGACGACCGCGTCAGCAGCCTGCGCAATGAGATGCGGCTGGGCAAGGAGGACAAGGTCCGTTTTCTCTCGCTCTCGAGCAGCCCTTACAAGAACTCACGGGTGCCGGCCGAGTTGTTCGACATGTCGCGGGAGCTCACGTACCAGGACGGCGGCCTTTTCTGGCACCTGATCAACAGCCGCGTGCTGGCCGACTTGGAGGGACAGAAGCGGCGGATCGCCGATGCCGTTGCGGTCGCCGGTCTGCAGGCCGCGGCGGAGAACTACCGCCGGGCGGTCGTGCTGGTCCTGGGTGGCGACGAAGAGGATGCGAGCCGCTACGACCCGGAGACGGTGCGGCGCTATCTGAAGTCGATCCATGTGCCGCTCTTCGTCTGGAGCCTCTACGGCGCGGAGACGCCCGCGGCGAAGCGATGGGGCGGAGCCGAGGACGTCTCGACCGTCTACAAGCTGAGCATGGCCGTGGCGCGCCTCCGCAAGGAGGTGGAAGCGCAGCGGATCATTTGGCTCGAAGGCCGGTACCTGCCGCAGGCGATCGCCCTCTCGCCCAGCGCCCGCGGAGTGGACCTGCCGCGCTAGGCCCGTCCTCGCAACTCCGCCACGCCCGCCAACAGCCGGTCGATCTCCTCGCGGGTGTTGTACATGACGATGCCGGCGCGGAGCACGCCGCCGTTTTCCGCCAGCCCTAAAGCCTCGAGGGGTCGCAAGCCGTAGAAATGGCCGGCCCAGACCTGCAGGCCCTTCTCGGCGAGCGCATGGGCGGCCTCGTCGGGAGTGACGCCGTCGATCGTGATCGACACCGTCGGCGCCCGGCGGCCGGAGAAGTCTGGTCCGTGGACCGCGACGCCCGGGATGCCGCGGACGTTCTCGTAGTAATAGGTCCCCAGGCCGTGCTCGTAGGCGGAGATCTCTTCCATGGCGGAGACGACCCGCTCGCGCAGGGACGCTCCCGTCCCCCAGGAAGCGATGTACTCGACCGCCGCCTTCACGCCCACCAGAGCCGCGTGATTCAGGGTGCCCGTCTCGATCCGGTAGGGCGCCTCCTGATCCTGCGTGCGCAGGCGGTCCGTGTTCAGCCGCTCCAGGAGCCCGGGGCGGGTGTAGAGGATGCCCACGTGCGGTCCGTAGAACTTGTACGCCGAGCAGAGGAGGAAGTCCGCGTCCAGGGCCGCCACGTCGAGGGGGAAGTGAGCGGCATAGTGGACGGCGTCGAGGAGGAGCCAGGCGCCGGCCTCCCTGGAGAGCCGGCGCGCGAGCGCCGCGTCGCTCACGGTGCCGAGAGAGTTCGAGGCCATGTTGAATGCCACCAGCCGCGTCCGCCCGGTGATCTGCCGCGCCAGGTCCTCCGGATCGAGCCGGCCGTCCGCACGGATGGCGGCTTCGCGGACGACGATCCCTCTCTCCTGCAAATTGAGCCACGGACCCCGGTTCGCCTCGTGCTCGAGCTGCGTGATGACGATTTCGTCCCCGGGCTTCATCTCCCGCGCCAGGGCGTAGCTCAGCGGGTAATTGAGCGCCGTCATGTTCTGGCCGAACGAGACCGAGCGCCAATCCGCGGCGCCCAGAAAAGCCGCGACCGTCTCGCGCGTCTCCTGCAGCAGGCCGTCCGTCTCTCGCGTCGTCGGGAAGTGGCCGTGCGTATTGGCGTTCGAGGTGCGGTAGTAGCCGGCGATAGCCTCGATGACGGCGTTCGGCACCTGCGTGCCGGCCGGGCCGTCCAGGAAAGCCAGGGG
The DNA here is from genome assembly GCA_036002325.1 of Thermoanaerobaculia bacterium. GTDB lineage: Bacteria > Acidobacteriota > Thermoanaerobaculia > Multivoradales > UBA5704 > DATARR01. Next base: position 155,310 of record DASYTJ010000131.1, read on the forward strand.
TTGGCCGTCGAGCGTTCTCGACAGAGAAGGGAAGTCCCGGCGGCAGCGCTCGCAGTCGGCGGCGGTGAAGGGCATGGTCGCTCCTCGAAAGGAGAGGATGATAGCGTGGCTCGAGGGATATGCTATAGTGGTATAAACTTGGGTTGCCGTGGAGGCTGTCATGGACCGACGGATTCTCAGTTTCGCCGCGCTCGCCCTGGGCTTCACCTGTGGCTTATGGGGGCAGACGATCACCCACTCGCCCTTGAACCCAAAACCCGGGGACGTCGTGACGTTCGCGGTCACCATCGCGGCGTGCGTGAACGACCTGGAAGGGGCTGTCACGCCGCCGGACGGCAACTCCGACGGCGTGGTCCGGTTGACGCTGACGGAAGCTTGCGCCTGTGTCGCGACTCCGATCCCGGTCACCGTCGGGCAGGAGGTTGGCCCTCTGACCCGCGGGACCTACGATATCGAGCTCTTTCATCAGTACCGGGCTGGAGGGGACGTCTGTTGTGAAGGCGGCTGCTCACCTCCCGAGCTGCTCTCGACCTCAGCTCTCACGGTCGCCCCGACGACTTCGGGTCCCGATCTGTTCCTGCGGCAGGGTCGCTTCCACGTCCGAGCGAACTGGAACGCTCCGGGCTTCGGCCAGGGGACCGCTCAGGCGGTGCAGCTCACCGACGAGTCCGGCTACTTCACCTTCTTCGACCCGAACAATGTGGAGCTGATCGTCAAGGTGCTGCAGGGCTGTCCGGTCAATCAGCGCTACTGGGTCTTCATGGCTGGGTTGACGAACGTGGGCGTGACGATCTTCGTCGAGGATACGCTGACGGGACACCAGGAGACCTATGACAATCCCGTGGGGCGGCCGTTCCAGCCCATTCTCGATACGGGGCGGTTCGCGACCTGCCCATAGCGAGGAGAACTTACCGTGATCCCACGAATCCTCTGGAGAGGACTCCTGCTCCTTCTCGTGGCGAGCAGCGGGAGGGCCGACGTCCTGACGTTCAGCCCTGCTAATCCCAAAGCTGGAGAGGTGATCGCGGTCGCGTTCACCTATCAAACGTCGTGCTTCGCAACTCTGCGGAATGAAGTGCAGCTTCCGGTCGCTGGCAGCGGGAAGATCGTGATCACCGCCACGGAGCCTTGCGACTGCCCCCTGTTTCCTGCCGTTCCTCAGACCTTTCAAGGCGAGATCGGCCCCCTGCCCCCTGGAACGTACGCGGTCGAGGCTCGGTGGGAGAAGGAGGAAGGAGCTCTCTGTGCGCCGGGAAAGCTTCTGGGCACAACCGCGCTCATCGTCAGCCGCACGGGATCCATCGTCAACCTCAGGACCGAGCCGGCGAACCCGGTTTCAGGTCAGCCCGTAGCCGCGAAGTTCGAAGCCTTTTGTCCGATGGTTTTCAAGGAGCCTGTTTTCGTGCCCTCTGGCGAGGAGACCTTGATCCTCATCGACGAGAACTCGGAAGCTCCCCAGCCGGGAGCCCCATGCCTCTCTCAACCCGAATGGGCGTACAGCTTTGCCTTGGCTCCGCTCCTGCCCCGCACCTACCGCATTCGCGTGCGCTTGGAAGAGGCCGGGGTTCTGCAGACCGAGGCCGAGACGGTCTTCACCGTGGGGAGCGCAGGGCCGGTGCTCACCCTGCGCGGCGGGCGGTTCCACATCCGGGCGAACTGGAACGCTCCGGGCTTCGGCCAGGGGAGCGCTCAGGCAGTGCAGCTCACCGACGAGTCCGGCTACTTCACCTTTTTCGATCCGAACAACGTGGAGCTGATCGTCAAGGTGCTGCAGGGCTGTCCGGTCAATCAGCGCTACTGGGTCTTCATGGCTGGGTTGACGAACGTGGGCGTGACGATCTTCGTCGAGGACACGCTGACGGGACACCAGGAGAATTACGCCAATCCCGTGGGGCGGCCGTTCCAACCCGTCCTCGACACGCTGCAGTTCGCGACCTGCCCTTGAGTGGCAGGGCTACAGGGCCGCGCGTACGCCGAAGGCGAAATAGGGGCCGTCCTCCAGCGGCAAGCCGGGAAAGAATCCGTCGGACTTGGAGCCCACCTTCGCTGCCAGGCCCCAGCGTTCGTTGAAGAAGGCATCGAGCTCGGCGGTGGCGTTCCAGCCGCTGCCCGAGCGGATGCCTTCGCGGGCGTCGGGCTCTTCCCAGCCGTCCGCCGCGAGGCCGATCTCCAGGTTGCGGCCGAGCCTCAAGGCATGAACGCTGGCGCCGGCGCCGTAGGTGCGGTCGGTCGAGGAGTCGAGATCGCGCACGTAGATCGTAAAGACGCCACGGCGGGTGGCGGCGTGGAGGTCGAGGAAGCGCGAGACCTCCTGTGGACCGAGGGCGCCGCGCGTGCCGAGGGTTAGGCCGAGGCTGTCCGAGATCCGCACGACCGGCGCGTGGACGCGCTCGCTGCCGCCCAGCACATGCTCGCGGAAGTAGTTGATCATGGCGCCGACCAGCGAAGGATCGAGGAGGTTCCATAGCGCCGTCACTCGCGCGTCGTCCCAGGTGTTGCCGAGCAGCGGCTCGCCGAGATCCGCTTGATAGGTGCCGTCCCAGATCGAAGCCGGATCCGCGTCTCGGCGCTGCGCCTGGCGGGAGAGCAGGTAATAGGCGATGTCGTTGCCGTCGCGGTACTGGTCCACGAAGTCCTCGCCGTCGTCCGGATCTTTGGCGGTGGAGACATAGAGCGTGAGATCGAGCTTCGCCATCATCGCCAGCGGCACCTTCGCGCCGTCGGCGCCCTCGGGCCGGAGCAGATCGAGGAGCGTGCGGTTTGCCATCACTCCGTCCGCCTCGACGCCGCCCGCCGCGAGCAGGGCGTTGCCCTCGTTCGTCTCCGGCGGCCGCTCCGTACCGGTGGCGGCCGAGAGGTCGTAACCGAACGAGTAGCTGGGGCTCAAACCGAATTCCCGCGCCCGCCCGCCATGGCCGCCCACCTCGTGCTGGATCAGCAGCACGGCGGCCCCGACGGGGAACTCCCACGCCGGCGCCACGCCGGGGTGCCGTTCGCCGACGTCGCCGATGCGCGAGAACGAGCGGCTGATGAGACTGTCGAGCGACATGACTGTCCGCCCGCCGAAGTCCATCTCCGGCTCGGTGCCGAAGCCTACGAACAGCGGTTCCCAGGCGCCAGCCTCGGGCTCGTCGGCCTGCAGAGGGCAGGTGAGGAGCAGGGCGGTGCCAGCCGCGAAGACGAGAGACCGGGCGCGCATGGTTTCTACTCTATCGAAGCCACGCCCTTCAAAGGATCTTCGCCACCTGCACCTCCAAAGTCCCCCCTGACTTCTCGCCCGTGCCCTCGGCTTCGCGGACCTCCCGCCCCTCGACGCGCCGGCCTCCTGGAAGAGGCGGATGGCCTCGGTGCAACAGAAACGAGATCGATCGTCTCATGGCAGTCCTTCCACTTGTCGCCTAAGCTGAGCGAGCTGGCTCGTGAAGCGGCCGGGATTCCAGGCGTACTCGTTGTCGAATTCCTTCTGCAGATTATCGAGGGTGCCGGCGAGGCCGGCGCGGACCCGCCGCGGATTGCGCGCCTGGAGCTGCGCCACCAGACTATTGGCCGCGAGGAAGCCCTGCATGGCGGTGGCGCGGTCGGCCGCGAGCTCATCATCGCCCGAAATGGCGAGGAGGAGACGCTGGACCTGGGAGTCGTCCCAGGCGGCCTCATCGAGCCGGGGGATGATACCGGCCAGGGCGCCGCTGATGCGTTCGGCCGTCTCGGCCACCTCGTCGCGAGGCGTGCCGAGGCGCGCCACCTGCTGCGCGAGCGAGGCGACGTCGGCGTCGAGGGAGGCGCGGGCGTCGGGCGCGACGGCGGCGACCAGGTGGCGAAGGACGGCCCAGCGGGCGGGGCTCCAGCGCGGCAGGCCGGGGCGGTCGGAGTAGCGGCTCGTCTTCCAGCGCTGCTCGGCGAGCGTGTGATGGCACGACTCGCAGCGCATCTCCGAGAACTCGGGCCAATGCGGCGAGCGGGCGTGCCGTGCGAGCTGATCGAGGCCGGCGCGGAAGTTAGCGGCCTGACCGACGGCCCAGGCGCGGATGCCGTGCGTGTCGCGCATCCCTTCCTTCCGTTGCTTGTCGCGCAAGGGCATCCAGTGGGCGGGCATGTCCTCGCTGTAGTTGTCGAGCTCGAAGCCGAGGACGGGATGGCCGGCGGCGATGAGATCGTGGTCCACCGTCTGGTTCGCGGACCCCAGGTGGCAGGAGAGGCAGAGATTGGCGCGTACGGCCAGGTTCCGCAGGTCGGTCATGCCGGCAGCGACGGAGCGCTCGTGGCTCCAGTCCTCGGCGGTGTGGCTCTGGATCCAGCCGCTCGCCGGGCCGTGGCATGCCTCGCAGGAGATGCCGTCCTCGATCTCCAGCCGGTTGGCCTGCTTCTCCTTCGGCACCACGAAGGCGTGGCAGCCAAGGCAGATCTGGCTTTCGGCGGGGGCGGCCGGCAGCCGGAGGTTCCTGGCGATGGCCGCCGAGCGCTCGTTGAACAGCACCGGGTAGGCCTTCTTGTAGTGGGGGTCCGCCTTGTACCAGGTGAAGTGCTCGTTCTGAAGGACGTCGAAGACCCGCCGCGGCCGGGTGCTGCCGTGGCAGTTGCTGGAAGCGCACGACGGAGCCCCGACGTAGAGTCCGGCGGTGGCCGGAGGCTCGAGCGGCGAGGGCGGCGCCACAGCCGGCGGCTGGCCTCCCGCGGCGAGAGCCAGTCCCAGAGCCCCGATGAGGCTGGCAGCGAGATGTCTTCTCCGGTTCATGGTCGTCTCTCCGTGCTCGGCGGTCCGGGCGGCTTGTCGCGCACGGTGTAGAGCCGTCCGCGGCGCATGTAGAGCCGGCGCATCTCGCCGTCGTTGAAGGGCCGCGCGCCGAGACGGTTGAAGACGCTCACCTGGTTGCCGGTCTCGTCGGCGGCGCGGTCGCGGTCCAGCCCCTTGGAGAGGGCCACGGCCGGCCCCTTGGTGCGATGGGTGGCGATGAGCCGCGGCTCGGGCCGAGGGGAGAAGCCGAGGTAGCCAGGGACCGTCTCCGGCGAGGTGAGCTGGACGATCGCCAAGCCGTTCTCGCCGTCGGCCACGTAGGCGAAGAGGCTGGCGTTGGTGGAGGCCACCTTGACGTCGCGGGTATCCGCGAGGCGGTCCTCGGCGTTCCAGAGGCGGTCCAGACGCGGCGAGGCGGGGCGTTCGACGTCGACGATCGCCACGCCCTGCTTTCCCGCCGCCACATAGGCGTAGGTGCGCGCCACGTAGACGCTCTTGCCTTCGAAGCCACCGGCGCGGCCGGCGAGGCGGGGCGAGGCAGGATCGGTCACGTCCACCACGGCGAGGCCGTCGCGGTCGGCCACGAACGCGTAGCGGAACTGGACGGCCACCGCCGCCGGCTCGCGGAAGCCGGCGAGGGTGGCGGCGAGGCGCGGCTTCAGGGGCTCCACGGCGTCGACCACGACGAGACTGTCCTTCGTAACCAAGTAGATCCAGGTGCCGGCCACGGCGAGGTTCTCGGCGCCGGTCAGGGCGCCGCCGGGGTTGAAGGCGAGGGCACGCTTCAGGAAGTTGTTCTCGGGATTGCCGTCGGTCAGCGTGGTGACGTCGACGAGGATCAATCCCTCCTCGCGGTCGGAGACGAAAGCGTAGTCGTAGATCGGGTGGAGCGGCTGCTCCAGGTTCGCCGGATCGCCTTTCCGCCGCGCCACCGGCATGGTGGTGGGCAGGGCCACGGCGGTGGCGAAGCGGGTGGAGACGCGGGTGTGCTGCCCCAAGGGCGAGACGGGAGCCGTGACGACGCGCTCGGAGAAATCCTTGTTGTCGACGTTGGCGACGTCATAGACCTCGAAGCCGGCCGGCCCCTGAGCGGTGAAGAGATACTCGCCGCGAAGCTGGAGGGAGCGCACCTCGCCCCGTCCGTGATGATGATGCGCCTCCTGCAACTCCAGCTTCTTCGCCTGATGGCCGCGGTAGGAGTCCGGATAGGCCAGACGGTGAAGGTAGCTGCCGATCACCGCCTGCGGCTCCTCGGATTCGGTGACGGCGACGGCCTCCAATCCTTCCTTCTCCTCGGCCATCCAGACGAAGCGGCCGACGAAGTTGACGAAGTTCGTGCCCTGGGTAAGGAGCTGCGCCATCCAGGCGTTGTTGTCGCCGGCGGCGGAGACGTGGCAGTCGGTGCAGCTCTTGGTCTCGCGGGCGCGCACGGTGTGCGGCACGTGGGGGTTGAAGGCCTGGCTCGAAAAACCGGGGGCCGAGATGGGCGGCTGCTGCACGTAGAAGCGCTGCCGGTTGGCGTTGGTCGAGGAGAGGACGAGCGCCGAGGACGAGCGCACCGGCGCGACGCGGTTACCCTTCACCTTACCGTTGACGCCCAGCATGTAGGCGTCCGTACGGATCACCTGCGGGTTGTACGAAGCGTAGTTGCGGGTGACGCCGCCCTCGAAGTGGCGGATCTCGCTCTTGGCGTTCGCCTCCTGGGGCAGATGGCAGCCCGAGCAGGCCGTGGCCCACGCCGAGTGGCAGGTGTAGCAGGTCATCCGCGAGTCGGCGTGCGCGAGGGTGGAGTCGTCGCCGGGCATGAATCCCCAGGTGGCGCCGTCCCGCTGCAACGTCTTGGCGAGGCGGGAGAGCTCGCTGTAGTGCGGATTGCCCGGAGTGATCGAATCCTTCACCTGCACGACCTCCCACTCCAGATCCGGCTCCAGCATGGAGCGCTGGAAGAGCCGGCCGCCGCGCCAGACGAAACGGTGCCTGCCGGAGGGAGTCGTCCCTAACGAGAGATCGGTTCCTCCCTGAGGGGCCGCCGGGCCTGACGTTTTGAGCGTGGCGTAACCGCGGGCCGTGCCGTGGCAGTCCTCGCAGCCGATCTCCAGGGCGTCGCCGTACTCGCCGTGGATCAGCCCGTCGCCGTGCGAGTCCTGGGAGAAGTGGCAGTCCGAGCAGTGCATCCCCTTCTCGAGGTGGATGTCCTTCAGGTGGACGGCCTTCTTGAAGCGGTCAGGATCGTCGAAAGAGACGACGCGATCGTCGGCGTCGAGGAGGTGGCCTTTGCGGTCCTGCTTGTAGACGGCGCGGAAGATCCAGCCGTGGCCGTGGTAGTCGGCGAACTGGGTGTGCTTCAAGGTGGGGTTCAGCTCGGAGATCTTCGCCAGGAAGGCCGGATCGCTCCACAGGCCGCGCACGGCGGCGCCTTCGGGGTTGGCGTCGAGGCGGGCACGGCGCTCGGCGGCCGTGGGGTTGCGCTGCTCCTTCGGCCACAGCGCCTCGCCGTCGGTTTCGTAGTCCCACATGGTGTAGCCGAGATAGGTGTTGACGAAGGAGTTCGGCTGGTGCATGTGGCAGGACATGCACTGGCTGGTGGGGACGGCGCGGGTGAAGCTGTGGCGAACGGGGTGCCCCGGCTCGTCCTTCGGGATCGTCGGATCGGCGCTGGCGCTGCGGCCGAGATGGCCGAAGGCGGCCCAGGGGCCGGAGTTGGCCGGATCGCGGTCGTTGGCGTAGACGAGATGGCAGCCCGAGCAGCCGCTGGAGCGGAAATCTCCCGGATGGTCGTTCGTCCCCAGGAAGGAGAGGTGGGGATCGTTCAGGCGCGTCTTGTGGAGGTTGATCAGCGCCGGACTGATGCGCAGGCCGGTGCCGGGTCCGCGGTTCGACAGGCGGATGTCCGGCCGGCCCGGCTCCTCCAGCGGAGTGGGATTGCCGATCTCCGGGAACGACGACGGCTGGACGATGCCGCCGCGCTCGAAGGCGCGGAAGTACTCTCCCGGCTGGGTGATCTCCCAGCGCGGCAGGGGGAAGAGCACCGGCAGCGCGCCGCGGGCGATCTGCTCCGGCGTGAGGGAGCCCGGCCTGACCTGGTTGGGCCGGCCGGCGCGGCTGTAGCTCTCGCCGAGGAAGGTGGCTTTCTGCCCCAGGATGCCGTTGGCGTAGGCCGCCGCGCCCCAGAAGATGGAGGAGGTGGTCATGGGACTCTTGAGCACGCGGTTGACCAGTTCCTGGTGGCAGGGGCCGCAGGTCTCCTGGGCCACCCGCAGATCGCCGGGATTGATGAAGCGGACGAACTCGGGAGACTCCTCGAGCAGCGTTGTATAGCTACGTTCGGGGTTGGCGGAGGTCGGCCACCGCTCGGGATGGAGAGGCGCCACGTGAGCCCGCTTCTTCGCCTCCTCGTACGGCGCGGTGCCGGGAGCGCCACCCTCGGGACGAGCGGCCGTGGCGTCGCCGCCATGGCACTCGGTGCAGCCGATCTGGACCGTGCGCGTGGGATGGATCGGCTCGACTCCGAGATGGCAGGAGAGGCAGCCGCGGGAGAGATCGTCCGCTTTCGCGATCGCCGTGCGCTGGCGCTGCAGCGGCTGGGCGGCAAGGGCGACGACGCCGATCCCCACGATCCCGGTGAGGGCCAAGGCAGGGAATGGGGATGAGCGCATTCGATCCACCTCAATACGCCAGGATCAGGTTCGCGAACGTCGCGTACAGCGGCGAATCGTCCTCGTAGATATCCGCGAAGCCCTGCCCCGGCAGGAACGCGGCCACCCCGCCCACGACGACGACGTTCTGGTTGAGATAGGGCCGCCAGCGGGCGCCAGCCGAGAGATCCCAGCCGATCTCGCGGTCGATCTGCGACTGGAAGAGCACGAGCTTCAAGGTCTCGGTGCTGTCGAACCGCAGGTAGTTCGCCGTCAGCACGGCCTTGAGCTTCGGCGTCAGATCGAGGTCCACTCCCGCGCTCGCCAGTTGGAGGCCGGGATTAACGAAGTTCGGCTGGCCCTCCTCCTTGCTGCTGCGCAGGTCCGGCAGGAGGCTCCCGCGGTTCACCAGGGTCACACCCGAGCCGGCCAGGCGGATTCCCATGCGGTTCCAGAAGCTGAAGCCGCCGCCGGCGAAGGCGGGATTGTCGAAGATGGCGTCGAACCCTTCGGCATCGCGGTCGAGAGGGTCGTCGTCACCGGAGGCGTAGAAGTAGGCGATCTTCGGGCGGTACCAGTTGCGGTCTATCGACAGCTCGACGGCGCCCATAAAGGCGCGGATGTCCACCTCGTTCTTCTCATTCTTGCCGAGGCGGGCAGGGCCGGCGATGGGATTCAGGCTGTCGGTGCCGGTGGCGAAGTAGAAGGCGTCCTCGACGTTGATGCGGCCGACGTGGCCGGAGCCCGCGAGCCCGAAGTAGACGGCTTCGATCTCGTGCGGCTCGGCCGAGCCCACCGGATCGGGGCGGGCGAGGAAGCCGTTCTTGTCGAACTCGAAGCTGGCCTCGTCCCGCAGGAAATGAATGGAGGCCTGGGCCGTGTAGCCCTTCGTCAGGAAGTCCTGGCAATAGGCGTTGGCGATCGCCACTTGCTGGTCACGCCACGCGAAGGTGTTGAGGCCGCTGTTGGTGTCCTTCTCCAGGCGGTCGAAGACGGCGAGGTTGAACTGCTCGCGGTTCGAGTGGTAGTTGCCGAACAGGCGCACGCCGAGGTTGGTATCGGTGAAGACGAAGCCGCGGAAGTCGCTGCTGAACGGCTGGATGCCGGCGCGCACGGAGACGAAGTCGTAGTTGGGGGAGAGGTCGCGGATCTTCCACTCGCCGAACAGCTCCTGGAGAGAGAGGAAGCCGCGGTTGCGCGTCGTGCCGCCCCGCACGTCCGGCTCGACGATGGCGTTCTCGGCCACCCGCAGGCCGTTGTAGTTGGCGGTGAGCGTCCCCTTGATCCGCCACTCGACCGGCTTGAAGGCGGTGTCCCCTTTGAACAGGTCGGCCGAGATCGAGAAGGTCTGCAGCCCCAGGAACTGGCCGTCGCGGCCGAAGAACTCGATGCTCCCCTGCCGGTCGGCGCTCACGCCCGAAGGGGTAGGGAGCTGCCGGGCCTCGGCGAGCGTGTCCGAGACGCCGGTGACGTTGAGGAAGACTTCCTGCCCGCGGAACGGGATGTCGCCCTTCCAGCGGTTCTGGTGGTAGGGGTCCCACCGGCCGCGGCTCTGGACGTTCAGCTCGTAGGGTGGCGGCACGATCCGCCAGCGGTCCGTGAACTCCTGGAAGTCGCCTGCCGCCGACTCCTCCGGGGTCGAGTAGTCCTGCGTCACCGGCAGCAGCGGACCGCGGGGGAGCGGTCCCGGAAGCTGAACGACGAGCGGCTGCTCGGCGGTGGCCGACCGCCCGAAGGCGTCCGTCACCTTGGCGCTCACCGTATAAGAACCCGCCGCCAGCGGCTCCGGCCAGACAAGGCTCCAGCTTCCCTCCTCCACGACCATCTTGTGGGTCGCCGAGCCGATCGTCACCGCCACCTCGGAGCCGGCCGGCGCGTCGGTGGTGCCAGTGACGGTCAGCGCAGGCGTGCGGGTAAAGAGGGGCTGGTTGTCGTTGAGGGCGAGGTGGAGATCCTGGGCGGCGGCCGACGCGGCGATTCCGAGCAACCCAACGAAGAAGAGGCGGGATCGCGGGCTCACCGCTCCGGATTCCTCGGAAACTTCAGGAACGGTAGCCGCACGCCGCTCACGAAGTAATTGTCCGCCCACAGGCTCTTGGGAGGCAGGAATCCGGCCGCTCCCAGGAAGGTCACGTAGTCGTCCTGCTCGACGCCGTCGCCGCTCACGCCGAGACCACCGGCGAGGGTGTTCCCCTTGTAAAGCGGCAAGCTGCCGGCGAAGAAGACGATGCCGTTCTGGTTCGGCCCCGGCGGCGCGAATCCCTGGCTGCAGGGGTGGAGCGTGTCGTTGGCGAAGAGATCGAAGAACGGACCGGGGCCGCTGCCGTCGATTCCCGCGGGGAAAAGGGGCTGGCCGCCGAAGGAGAGCGTCCGGTTACTGATCGCCGTTCCAGGCGGCACCTCGGATACTTCTCCCGCTCCCGGACCGCTGAACCAGGCTACGTTGCGCGCCTTCGCCACCGCCACGTCCACCGAGAAGACGGTGGCGTCCGGCATGCGGTAGAGGGCGAGCACCGTGCCGTCCACGTCCCCCACGGCGATGACCATGCGGGTCTTCTGGCCGAGCGGCAGGCGGATGACGGCGCGGGTGCGGTTGGCGGCGTCCACGGCCTGCTGGACGATCCGCTGCACGTCCGCGAGCGAGAGCAGCGAGCCGGCGGTGGGGCCCACGAGATAGCCGTCGGGAGCGCACTGCCCCGGCACCGGAGGGATGACGAAGGTGCCGGCGGCGACGCTCGGTGTCACTCCCGACGGCCGCCAGGTCTGGCGGACGAAGGGGAGACGGATGCCGTCGATGAACACCACTCCCGGATCGGGAAGCGGCGACGGGAACGGCGTGAGCGACGGAGTGGCGGCACTGAACGCCGAGAAGGCGGCGAACTCGGCGGCGTCGATCTGCCCTCCCGGAACGCCGGCCACTCCGATACCGCCGATCAGCTCCGTACCGCGGAAGATCGGCAGTCCACCGGGATTGACGGCGGAGGCGTTGGAATCCCTGGGATCGCCGGAGAGATCCACCACCTTGCCGGTGACCGGACCGGCGCCGCAGCCGCTCGTGTTGAACGCGTTGCACGGCTGGCCGCTGATCGAGGTCGCCCGCGGCAGGAGCTGTCCGGGGTTCCAGGTGACGTTCAGGTCGCAGCCGCGGTTGGTGTTCTCGATGCCGTAGAGAGCGGCGTTGGGAGTGCGCGCGATGCCGGGCGGGAAGTGCAGGCCGCTGATGAAGCGCACGGTGCGCGAGGAGAGGGGCGCCTGGCCGTTGCTGAAGAACGCGCCGGTGCGGGCGAGCCCCACGGCCTGATCCTGCACTTGAAGGCTGGGGCTGCCGAGGACGTAGAGGCCGAGGACGTTGCCGGGCCGGTCCACCACCGCCACGGCCAGGGTGGTGAAATTGACCGAGGAGGCGGCGGAGACGATCAGGCTGTTCACCTCCGCCGTGGTCAAACCGACGCCGCAGGCCACGGCCGGCGGTGCGGGGGAAGGCTGCTCGACGGGTGGGGGCGGTGGAGGCCGGCGGCGCGCTTCGGCGGGGGGGTGGGCAAGGACGAGGAGGAGACCGAGCGCGAGGATCCAAAGGGACCTTACATTGCGAGCCGGTCTGCCCTTCGAAACCTCACCCCCTGACCCCCTCTCCAGCGGAGCTGGAGAGGGGGGACAATTCACGACCGGTCTTGCCTCGTCAGGCACACCCCTCCGCAGGCGGTCTTCCCCCTCTCCAGCTTCGCTGGAGAGGGGGTCAGGGGGTGAGGTTTCGAAGGGCAGACCGGTCACCCTTTCCTCTCCTCTTTTCGCGGATGATAGGCGTGGCAGTCGGCACATTCGTTTCGCCCTGTCTTGAGCGCCGCGTTGCCGGGAGGTTTTCCGCTCCCGCCGTGGCAGCCGCCGCACGCCTCGATCCCGGGCACGAGCACGTCCGCCGTGGCCGTGCTGCCGGCGGCGCGGACGTGGCAGGTCTCGCACGTCAGACCCCGGATCTCCGTCTCCAGATGCTGCTGGTGATCGAAATGGGAAAGCGGCAGCCACTCGCTCTGGAGCCAAGACCGGGTCACGGTGGGATAGGGCTTGGCGCGCAGGTCCATCTCATGACACTTGACGCAGGCGGAGCGGTAGAGATGGGCTTCGGCTTCGGTCACCTGGGCCAACACGCGGGAGCTCAGCGTCACCCCCATCGCCGCCTCGGGGTTGTGGATGACGTTCCGCCGCCGCTCCCGGAGGGATCCCATACGGCTCTCGTTCAACCCGTAGGCCGCAACCAGGCGGTCGCGGACGGCACGGGGCTCCTCGTGAGGAGCTTCGTCGTCCGGCCGCGCATCGTCGAAGGTCAGGCGATGGCAACGATTGCAGTGCTGCTCATAGCTCACCGGCTTCATCCCCGTGGACCCGGAGCCCGCCTCATGGCAGCTCGCGCAGGTGAGCGTCTCTCGCCCCTCGGGGCCGATCAGGCCGGGCTTCAGATGGAAGGCGTGGTTCAGCCGCACGGTGCCAGGGTCCACCCGGCGGGCCACGGCCTCGGCCAGGGGAAGCCGGCCGACCCCGGACACGGTCACCGAAAAATCAGTGTGCCCTTCGGGAAAGGCGGTGATCGTGCGAGCGAAAGCCGGCTTGCCGCCTCCCTTCACCTCCAGGTCGCCGTGGCAGGCGACGCAGCTCGCGTCGTTCACCTGCTTCACCAGGTCCCGGCCACGGTGCTCGAAATGGCAGCTCGAGCAGTCCGGAGTGAAGGCCTGGCGCGGCTGGTGATCCGCCCGCGGATGGCACTCCGAGCTGCAATTGACCGCCGCCGGTCCTTTCCACGGAGCATGGCAGCCGAAGCAGCCGACGTCCTTGCGTTGGTGCGCCTCGCTGATGGGCCCCGGCTGGAACGCCTGCCAGATTCCAAACCGGGGCAGAGCGGCGAGCGCTGCCGTGGCGGCCAGGGTGAGGACCACGGCGAGAAATCCCTTGGTGAGGAACGGCCGCCGGAGCCGGTAGGCCCGGAGGTAATCCACGTCCCGAATCGGGACAGCAGCGGCGATCTCTGCTGCCGGAGCCGCGATCGGCCGCACCTCCAGAGTGAGAGGCTCGGCCGGCGTGCTCCAGCGCACCCGCAGCCGCGAAGAGCCGACATCGATCGTGTCGCCGTCGGAGAGCAAGGCTTCCCGCACCTTCTTGCCGTTCAGGTAGGTGCCGGTGAGGCTCTCCTGGTCGGTGAGCTTGTAGTCGCCGCGGACCCGCTCGATGCGGGCGTGCTCCAGGGCCACGGAGGGATCGTCCAGCCGTAGGCCGGCGTTGGTGCCGCGGCCGATGAGGAGCGAGTCGTCTTCGATCCGCGTGACGGCGGGCTGGTCGCCGGCGAGCCGCTCGATGAGGAAGGGCATGGGCGTCAAAAACCCGATGGCGGGGTCTGAGGATCCGGCACGTCTTGCCCTGGCGCGCTGCGGGTTTCCACGACCTCCCGGGCGCGGCCGGCCGATGATCGTCGAGATCCGCCCATCACAGCACCTTCGAGAAGTAGAACACCGCGATCAGGTGGGCCGCGATAAGTACCACCAAAGCGATCGACAGGGGTACGTGGAGGTACAGCCAGACATCCAGCAGATTGCGGTAGCGCTGCTGGGCGACGAGCCGCTGGTCGAGCTCCCGGCGCTGGCGAGCGAGGACGAGCAACCGCCGTAGATCCTCCTGCTCTCCGGCGGGCACCCGCGCGAGCTGCGCCGCCCATGGAGAGACCTCGTCCTTCGTTTTGCCCCGCGGCCCGCCGAGCAGCATCCGCCAGCCGGCGAACCGCTCCGGCACCGATTCGGCGAGCAGTCCTTCGCAGACCTTCTGGAAGGGCGCCGAGCGTCCGGAGGAGAGGCGAGCCATGGTGCGGGCGAGTTGGTTGAGCTGCTCGGCCATCGTCTCCGGCGCCAGGTCGCCCTCCACTTCGGTGAGTCGGCGAGGCACCGAGGTGTAGACGACCGCGCCCCAAACGCCGCTCGCCACCACCATGAGGAGCACAGCGAAGGCCGCGAGGGCCACTTTGTCGTGGAAGCGGAAGCCGGTGTGGAAGAGGACGAGAACCGCCGCCAGTAGCCCCAGGTAGATGTGGCATTGCAGCCAGCCTTCGAGCGTGCCCCAACGGCTGCGGTAGGAGCGTTTGCGCACCCCGAAGTAAAGGAGGATGAGCACCGAGAGCGTCCCCAGGACGCCATAGGCGATCCCCCCGGGCGAGCCGCCATGAGTGAACTCGGTGCGCGAATCGTAAACGACGTAAGAGGCCGAGAGCGCCATGAAGATCGCAAAGGCCGCCCGCCGCCAGCGCCTGCTCTCGGCCGTGCGCAGGAGCATCAGAGCCCTTCGCTCCTCGCCACCAGATCGGAGAGCCGCGCCTGGTACTCGTCCGGCTCCAGGCGCAGGGCTGCGCCGGTGGGGCAGCTCCTTACGCAAGCGGGACCGCCCGAGATCTCGCGGCAGAGGTCGCACTTCACGGCCACTGTGCGGCCCGCGTCCTCCTTCGGCTCCGCCCCACCGTCGAACCCGAGGAGCCCCTTTGCCCAATCGAAGATCGTCCGCTCCTTCCGCGGGTGGACCATGAAGATGTTGTCGTAGGGGCAGTTCTTCTCGCAGTTGCCGCAGCCGATGCAGTTGCTCTTGATGTAGACCTCGCCGTGCGGATCGCGGGCGATGGCGTCCGGCGGGCAGTCGGTCATGCACAGCGGGTTCTCGCACTGCCAGCAGGAGTTGGGGGCGAGCAGGTTGTAGAACTTGATGCCGGTCAGCGACAGCCGCGCCTGGCCGTCCTCGTGGACGCCCTCGCAGGCGGCGATGCAGTTGCCGCAGCGCACGCACTTGTGGTCATCGATAAACAGGGCCTGCGTGCCCATCACGACCTCCTCGCGGATGAGGTCGGAGAGGACGCTGCCGGTGATCGGCGTCGCCTCGGCGATCAGCGACTGGATCCGCCGTTCCTCCAGCTTGGCGACGATGCCCTCGCGCAGGTGAGGCTGAGCGTCGAGAAAGCGCTCGAAGTCCTCCCGCGCGAGGCGGATCAGCTCCGCCGGAAAGATGGTGGTGACGGTCGCCGTGCGCGGCGCGTCCGGCAGCAGTGCCGTCTCGCCGAAGGAGTTGCCGGCCACGAGGTAGGAGAGGACGAGGTCCTTCCCTCCGGAGGACTTCGCGATCTTCACCTGACCGCTGCGGATCAGGTAGAAGGCGTCCCCGGGGTCTCCTTCGCGAAAGACGACCTGGTCCTTGTCGAACCGCGTCAGAGTGGCTTGGCCGACGAGCTGCCAGAGGGCCGACTCGGGAACCTCCGGGAACAGATAGCCCTGGAAGGCGCGGAGCAGGAAGACCCGGTCGACGGTCTTCTTGACCGCGGCGTCGGTCGCCATCAGCTTGAGCATCGCCTTGCGCGGCACCTCGATCAGCCGCACTCCGCCACGAGCGATGGCGGTGGCGTTGCGCCGCCGGCCGGAGATCAGGCCCATCTCGCCGAAGAAGTTGCCCGCCGTAAGGGTCGCAACCTTCCGCTCGGCGCCGCCCTCCGGCCGGACGGAGATCTCGACTTGCCCGCCGGCGACGATGAGGAAGCTGTCGCTGTAGTCGTTCTGGCGGACGATGACCTCGCCGTTCCGGATCTCGCGCACCTCGGCCGAGAGGAACATCTCGCGCAGCAGCTCCTCGTCCGCCACGCCGAGCAAGGGGATCTCGTCCCGCAGATCGGCGATGCGCTCGCGCACCGTGCCCCGCCAGAAAGGAAGCCGCGCCTTCAGCACCTCCTCGTCCGCGGGCTCGACGTCGTGCCCCAGGATGTGCTCGACGACTTCCCAGCCCTGATTGATCCCCAGCTTGATGAGGTCGCGGCCGGTGACCGCGCCGATCAGGTAGAGGCCGGGGACGCTGGATTCGTAGCGATAAGAAAGGACGGGCTTCGACTCGCGGCCGGAGCCGGCGAACTGCACGCCCATCCCCTCCAGCAGCCCGCGGGGCGGCGTGGCTCCGAGCTTGAGGATGATCTGCCGCGCCGGCACCGTCACCGGGCCGTCCGGCGTCTTCAGCTCCGCGAAGTCCGGCTCGACACGGGCCACCGTCGAGCTGAAGTAGATCTTCATCTGCCCGCGCGCCTGCAGGCCCAGCACCTCGCGCTCCAGGCTCTCCTTGGCCTTCAGGATCTCGGGCGTGCGCACCACCAGTCCGACCCGGTTGTGCGGCGCGAGCGCGATCGCCACCTCCAGTGCCGAATCGCCGCCGCCGACCACCAGGATGTCCACGTCCCGGAACTCGTCGGGATCGACCAGCCGCGTGCTGACGTGCGGCAGCTCCTCCCCAGGCGCTCCCAGACGGCGCGGATTGCCCTGCGTGCCGATGGCGAGGATGACGTTGGCGGCCTCGTACTCGTCCGTGGCCGTGCGCACCAGGAAGCCCGCGTCCGGCCTCTCCAGGCCTAACATCTCCTGGCGGAAGCGAACGTTGAGACGCCTCTCACCGGCGAAGCGGGACCAGACGTCGAGAACCGATTCGCGCGCGCCGGCGGCGAAGGGGATCTCGCCGCGCTGGGGGATCATCCCCGGCTCGGCCATGACGTGCTTGCGCTTCTGGTAGCAGTGGACCGTGTCCGCGAGGTGGTCCGTGCGTTCGAGGACTACGTACGGCAGCCCGCTGGCGGCCGCCTGCGCGGCGGCGGCGAGCCCGGCGGGGCCGGACCCCACGATCACCAGGTCGAACGAATGCCGAGCCGTTTGCCACCTCCTCGACTGCGGGCGCGCAGCAGGTCCTGGTCGCTTGCAGGGCTCGCCTTAATTATCCCCCATTCTAGGGGCCGCGCAAAGGGAGCGGCGGAAACTCAGGAAGGCCGCACCTTGCGGAGCGCCGTGCATTCAGGTTTAATCGTGAATACATGACCCGTGACGAGTACGAGCAGAGCAGGGCGCGGATCGAGGAGCAGCACCGCGCCGCCATCGCGCTGTTGGAAGCCGCCCGCGAGGCTAACGGGGAGCTCTCCCGCCGCTATAATTGTCTCCGACTCGCTCGGAATCATCCTCAAGGCGAAGTCCGCCGGCCTGATCCCCGCAGCTCGTCCCGAATTGGAGCGCCTTGTTGAGCACGGGATGTATCTCTCGGGCCGGGTTCTCGATCAAGCTTTGGCGCTCGTGGGTGAGTAGGTCGAAGATTGCGATCTCGTCGAGCGCTTCCCTCCAGGGCTCGCTGTCGGCGCGTCCTTCGCGGACGGTAGTGGCGCGGCAGGCGATCTGCAAGAAGGATTTCGGCGGTCTTTTTCATAAGGTTATCGGACCACTCAGACCCGCGCACTACGTCCGCGAAAGCGCCCGCGCCGCCTTGTTGGCGATCAAGCCGACACCCTGACGCTTGGCTTCCACCCGGACTCCCTGGAGCAATTCCCGACCCCGCTGGCGGTTGCCATGCGCCACTTCGATCTCTCCTAGGGCGAGGCGGAGATAAAGATCCAGATCGGCGATGCCGGCTTTCCGGGTGTCCTCAATGGCGGTCTCGAGCCTCTTTACGGCTTCGCCGGTCTTCCCTTCCGCGGCGAGGACGGATCCCGCGGCCAGGGCGACGTTGGCGCTGTACCACGGATCGCCAATCTTCGCGGCAAGCTCCTCCGCCCGGCCGAGGTCCGTGCGGGCGTTCTGGGTGTCTCCGGCAGCGGCCCGGAGCCCGGCGAGGAGGATCGCGGCCTGCACCTCGCAGCCGGCATCCCCCATGGCGCGGCAGGCGGCGGCGGCTTTTTCGGCGAAGGGAATCCCCTGCCTCGGGAGATCCTGCTCCAAGAGCACTTCGGCGAGCGCCAGGCGGCTGGAGGCGGCGCGTCCTTCCTCGTGCAGCTTGGTCTGAGCTTCCACGGCGCTTTGGAGCTTCTCGTAGGCCCCGTCGAGGTCTCCTTGAGTGGTCAGCACGAGTCCCAAGTTGGAAGAAATCTGGGCGGTGAGGCTCTGATTTCCGATGGGCTCCGCCAGCTCCAAGGCTTGTTCGAGGGACGAGCGAGCCCGGCTGAGGTCCGACCTGTTCTGGTAAAGCGTCCCCAGATTGAGGAGTTGAGTCGCCTGCCCTAACCGGTTACCCGTCGATTTATAGGCCGTGAGCGCCTCTTCGATGCGCCGGACTCCTGTGGCGAAATCCCCCTGCAATCCAAGGACGAATCCCAGATTGCCGATCGCCTGGGCTTCGCCATCCCAATCGCCAATCTCTTTCAGCACCTTGGCCGCTTGTTCATACATTTGGCTTGCTTCGGCATACTGGCCGCCGCTACTCAGCACGCCCGCGAGGTTATTGAGTTGTCTCGCTTCGCCGCCGCGGTCCTGCACCTTGACGTAGGTCTCCAGGGCTTCGGTGAATCCCTTGCGCGCTTCCTCCAGCTTGCCCTGGTCGTAGAGCACGGAGGCCCTGGAGCTGGCCACCAGGGCGAGGTTGCTCAGATCGCCGGAATCGATATAGATGTCGTGAGCGCGGCCATAGGCTGCCAGCGCGCCCTCGTAGTCTTGCTGGCTCCTGCGGGCCTGGCCCTCGGTCATGAGTGCGCCCGCCGCCAACCGGCGAAGCCCCAGCGCCTCGGCCTTCTGTCGCGCCCGCATGGCGGCATCCCGCTGCCGATCGAACTGCGAAAGGGAGCCGCTCGCCTCCGCCTCGTAAAGATCGACGCGGGGATCATCATCGGAAATCTGGCGCAACGACTTCGTGATCTCGAGGGCTTCCTGGCCACGGCCGACGTGGGTCAGCGCCCGCGCGAGGCCGAGTCCGTAACTGAGGTTCTCGGGAGCGGAGGATCGCAGGTTCCTGTAGCTTTCTGCCACGCGATCCCAGCGTCCGATCGCCTCCCAATAGTTCGCTCGCACCAGCTCCCGCTCGGCGGCCGGCAAACCGTCTGAGAGGTCAACCGCCCGCTTCGCCTCGTCGGCGGCGCGGCCGGAGTAGCCGAGCCGCTCCCAGGCCTCGGAGAGCGCCGCATGGGAAAAAGGAAAGCCGGGCTCGGCCGCGATGGCATTCTTCAGCAGGTCTCTCGCCTTGGCGGCGTCGAACTTGCCCAGAGCCTCGCGCGCCTTCAGATAGAGATCCTTCGCCTCGGGTTTCGAGGGGAGGGAACCCACGCTTGCGAGCTCGGGGGGCAGATCGTATGCCAGTGGATCCACGGCATGAGTCCAGTCCCAGATCAATTTCCCGCCGCCTGCGATCCCGAGCAGGACCGCCAGCACAGCGCCGGCAGGGACGAGCCAACGCCTTCGTTTCGGCGTCTCCGGCAGCGCCATGACGACCGTCGGCGGCGCCTCCGCGGCGAGCACCGCCACCGCGTCGCGGACGCGGGCGAAGCGCTGCCGCGGATCGCGGGCCATGCAGCGGAGGATCGCGTCATTCCAGGCAGGATCGAGTCCGGGAACCTTGACCAGAGGAGGAGCCGGATCCTCCCGCAGCCGTTTGACGGCCGTCGAAAGGGCCGTCTCTCCCACGAAGGGCAGGGCGCCCGTCACCATCTCGTAGAGGACGATGCCGAAAGAGTAGACATCGGTGGCCGGCGTGATCTCTCCGCCCTCGACCTGCTCCGGGGCCATATAGGAGGGCGTGCCGAGGACGTCGCCCCGCACGGTGAGCCCGCCGCCGACTGGCTCGCCGCCGCGCGCCAGGCCGAAGTCCATCACCACCGCCCGCTCGCCGCCGTCCTCCGGCACCAGCATGACGTTGGCCGGCTTGAAGTCGCGGTGGACCACTCCCACGCGATGCGCCGCCGCCAGCCCCTCCGCCATCTGGCGCGCGATCGGCAGCGCCTCGGCTTCGCGCATCGCGCCGGTCCGCCGCAGGCGATGCTCCAGCGTCTCGCCGGGGAGCAGCTCCATGGTGAGGAAGGTCACCTCGCCGTGGTGCGAGATGTCGAAGATCCGGCAGACGTTCGGGTGGGTTACCTTGCGCGCCAGGTGGATCTCGCGGCCGAACCGTTCCAGAGCCCCGGGCAGGCGTGCGATCTCGGGGCGGACCGTCTTCAGGGCCACGCGGCCGTGCACCTCTTCGTCCTCCGCTTCGTAGACGTCCCCCATGCCGCCGTGGCCGAGGAAGCGGATGACCCGGAAACGGTTGGCGAGGAGCTCGCCGGGAGCGAAAGGATCGGACGGTGCGGCGCGAGGCAGAAGGACGGTCCCGTCGTCGGCCGGAGACGCGGCAGGCCGGAGGGTGGTCGGCTCGGACCAGGAGTCGGGGTTCTTGGATGGATCGGCCACGAAGAGGACCGCCTGCGGGGAGGGCCTCCCACGCATCGCTGGCTGTTGGAGTCCGTCCTCTATTCTACGCCGAGGGCCCGGGGGACCGCTCGCCGGTGTCTTCGGAGTCGCGGATCTCCCGCCAGTTGACGCGGAAGACCGGCACTGCCTGCGCCTTGCCCTTGAGGGGAAGCGGCTCCAGGGCCGAGACCGGCGGCGGCGCCTTGAGGCTGGCGAAGAGGGGCTGGCCGATGAGGATCTCTCCCGGCCCCGCCTCGGAGCACAGGCGGGAGGCGATGTTGACGGCGTCGCCGATCACCGTGTACTCCAGCCGGCGGTCGCTGCCGATGTTCCCCGCGAAGACCTCGCCGACGTTGATGCCGATCCCCGCGGCGAGCTGGGGCCGGCCCTGCGCCTCCCACTCGCGGTTGAGCCGCGTCAGGGTGTGCTGCATGACGATGGCCGCCCGGATGGCCCGGTCGGCGTCGTCCTCGCGGGCGATCGGCGCTCCCCAGAGCGCCATGACGGCGTCGCCCATGAATTTGTCGAGCGTGCCGCCGTTGAGGAAGACGATGTCCACCATCTCGGTGAAATAGCTGGTGAGGAGGCTCGCGATCTCGTCCGGGCTCATCTTCTCCGAGAGCGAGGTGAACCCGCGGATGTCGGAGAAGAAGACCACCACCCGGCGTTTCGAGCCGCCGAGCTGGACGGCCCGCTCTTCGTCGGCGATCTGGCGGGCGAGGTCGGGAGCGAAATAGCGCTGGAAGTTCGAGAGCACGACCGCTTCGCGGCGCACCCGCTCGATCAACTGGCTGTTCTCGATGGCCACCGCCGCCATGCCGGAGAAGGCGGTGAGGAACTCCAGGTCCTCTTCGCTGAAGGAGTGCGTGGCCCCCAGGTTGTCGAGGTAGATCAGGCCGAGCACCGTACCCTGCTTGCCGAGCAAGGGCGCGCAGAGGGCGCTCTGCACGCTCTGCAGCAGCACCGAGGCGCCGGCGAAGCGCTGGTCCACGGCGGCGTTCTCGATCAGCACCGCCACCCGCTCGTCGACGACCTTGCGGGCGATCGACTGCGGCAGCCGCCAGCTCCCGGCCGCAGGGTCCAGGCGGCTGCGCCAGATGCGCGGCGTCATCTCGCCGTCCGCCCCGGCCATCTGAATCGCCACGCGGTCGACGCTCATCACCTGGAACGTCAGGCCCACCACCTTGTCGAGCAGCCGGTCGATCTCCGTCTGCTGCGAGAGCTCCTTGGCGATGTCGATCAGCAGCGCCAGCTTGCGCGCCTGGCGGTCCTCGCGGGAGGCGCCGCCGATGCGGAGCAGGGACGCTCCCTGCGGAGCCTCGGAAAGCTGCGCCGCGATGTCGGCCCGGCCGTGCACCGGCATCTGGCGGAGAATGGTAGCGTCGAGGGCGTCCTCATCGGGCTCTGCGGATGACGCGGCGGCCGGGCCGTCCCGCACATCGAAGGCCACCTTGCCGAACGACAAGCTGTCGCCCGCGACGGCCGTCGCCTCGGTGATCCGCTCGCCGTTGAGAAACGTGCCGTTGAGCGATCCCAGATCGCGCACCCGCAGGCCACCGTCCACGATCTCGAAGTCGGCGTGGCGGCGGGACACCGTGGGGTCCTGGATCGGCAGGTCGCAGGCCGCGGTGCGTCCCACGGCATAGGTGCGCCCCCTCACGAGCTGGAAGGAAGGGCTGCCGGCGGCGGCGACGAGCTTCAAGGACAAATCGAACCCTCTCGCGGAAATCCATGTCTCCCGCTGACCCTAGATTCTACAGGAGGGGTACCGGCGTCCCTATCCCGCCCGCCACGCCTATGCTAAGGTAAAGCAAAATTGGCCATATTCTCTCCAGCCATCCTGCCGGAGCGAATCGTTGCGAGGAGGTTCAGGATGCGCGTCCGAGCCGCTCTTCTCGTTTCCGCCGTCGTGCTGGCGCTGGCCAGTCCGGCGTTCGCCGTCATCGGTTCCGTGGACGACGTGCCAGGGGCGACGCTCCTGCTGCCATACTTCGAGGTGGACCTCGGCAATCCGAACGGCGTCACCACGCTCTTCTCGGTCAACAACGCCTCGGCCACGGCGATCCTGGCCCACATCGTCGTGTGGTCGGACCTGTCGGTGCCGGTCCTCGACTTCAACATCTACCTGACCGGCTATGACGTGCAGACGATCAACCTGCGCGACATCCTGGTCAGCGGCATCCTGCCGCGGACGGCGTCCGCCGGCCAGGACCCCGGCGACACCATCAGCCCGCAGGGCGACTTCTCGCAGGACATCAACTTCGCCAGCTGCGCCGGCCAGTTGCCGCCGCCGAACCTGCCGGCGTCGTTCATTCAGCACCTGCAGCTGTCGCTGACCGGCCAG
>DASYTJ010000132.1:0-134633 GCA_036002325.1 Thermoanaerobaculia bacterium
CTTGAAGGAGATGAACATCTCCCAGCTCACCCAGATCGGCAAGGACCTGGGGGTCGAGGGCGCCACCGGGATGCGCAAGCAGGAGCTGATCTTCAAGATCCTGCAGGCGCAGACCGAGAAGAGCGGGCTGATCTTCGCCGAGGGGGTGCTGGAGTGCCTCCCCGACGGCTTCGGCTTCCTGCGCGCCCCCGAGTACAACTACCTGCCCGGGCCCGACGACATCTACGTCTCGCCCTCTCAGATCCGCCGCTTCGACCTGCGCACCGGCGACACCATCTCGGGGCAGGTGCGGCAGCCCAAGGAAGGGGAGCGCTACTTCGCCCTGATCAAGGTCGAGGCGGTCAACTTCGAGCACCCCGAGGTCGCCCGCAACAAGATTTTCTTCGACAACCTGACACCGCTCTACCCGATGGAGCGGCTGCGGCTGGAGACGGGGAGCGACATGTCCTCGCGGGTGATGGACCTGGTGACCCCGATGGGCAAGGGGCAGCGGGCGCTGATCGTGGCGCCGCCGCGCACCGGCAAGACCATGCTCCTGCAGTCGCTCGCCCACTCGCTCGAGAAGAACCATCCGGAGACGATCTTGATCGTGCTGCTCATCGACGAGCGGCCCGAGGAGGTCACCGACATGCAGCGCTCGGTCGCCGGCGAGGTGGTCTCCTCGACCTTCGACGAGCCCGCCACCCGCCACGTGCAGGTGGCGGAGATGGTGATCGAGAAGGCGAAGCGCCTGGTCGAGCACAAGAAGGACGTGGTGATCCTGCTCGACTCGATCACCCGCCTGGCGCGGGCCTACAACACGGTCCAGCCGCCTTCGGGCAAGGTGCTCTCCGGCGGTATCGACGCCAACGCCCTGCACCGGCCGAAGCGCTTCTTCGGCGCCGCCCGCAACATCGAGGAAGGCGGCTCGCTGACCATCATCGCCACGGCCCTGGTGGACACCGGCAGCCGCATGGACGACGTCATCTTCGAGGAGTTCAAGGGCACCGGCAACTGCGAGATCCACCTCGACCGCAAGCTGGTCGACAAGCGGGTCTTCCCGGCCATCGACATCAACAAGTCGGGCACGCGCAAGGAAGAGCTGCTCATGCCCGAGAGCGAGCTGCACCGCGTCTGGGTGCTGCGCAAGGTGCTCAACCCGCTGTCGACCGTGGAGAGCATGGAGCTGCTGCTCGACAAGCTGTCGAAGACCAAGACCAATCAGGACTTCCTGAACGCGATGTCGAAGTAAGGGGGGGCGGGGGCCTTGCCCAAGCTGCGCGTCGGCATCGTCAACTACCTGAATAGCAAGCCGTTGGCCTGGGGATTCCTGAAGGGCCATCACGCGGACCTGTTCGCGCCGAGCTATCACCCGCCGGCCATGGTGGCGCGGCTGCTGGGGCAGGGCAACCTCGACGTCGGACTCATCCCCTCCATCGAGGTGCAGCGCATTCCCAACCTCCGCGTGCTGCCCGACATGTGCATCGCGGCGCGGCACGAGGTGAGGAGCGTGCTTCTGGTATCGCGCGGCCCCGTCGAAGCGATCCGGCGGGTGGCTCTCGACCAGAACAGCCGCACCTCGGCGACGCTCGTCCGCATCCTGCTGAAAGAGAGGTACGGGCTGGAGCCCGAGTACGTGCACGACCGGCCCGATCCGGAACGCATGCTCAACGAGGCGGATGCGGCCCTGATCATCGGCGATCCGGCCTTGCGGGTGGACCGCGAACGCTACCGCATCGTCGATCTCGCGGCCGATTGGAACGAGCTGACGGGACATCCCTTCGTCTTCGCCGTCTGGGCGGTGCGGCCCGAAGTCGACATTCCCGACCTGCCTTTCTACTTCAAGAGCAGCCTGCGCTACGGCCTGTCCTCTCTCGACACCGTGGTACGAGAGGCGGCCGCCGAGCTGAACCTCGACTCTTCTGAAGTGCGGGCCTACCTCACCGATAACCTCTCGTTTTTCCTGCGGCAGGAAGAGATCGAGGGACTCGAGGAGTTCTATCGCCACGCGCATGCGCACGGCCTCATCCTGGAGCCGCGGCCGATCGAGTTCTGGAGCTGAGAGAATTCCGGCGTAGTCAGCGGTTCTGCCGCCGCCCTTTCAGGGGCTCCTGACTTGGAATCGGTTCCAATCCTGGGGCTCGCGCGCCAGGCTATATGCCGTCGCCTCTTCGAGGCTCTGATCCCGCTCCCTCGAACCGCGTCATAATCGCCTCACGCCGCCTTCGCCCGAGGGCGGATCGATAAGTGCCGCCGTTCGCCGCCGCGCAGCACGTCCAGCGTGACCTCGCCGGGTCCCGCGAGCACCAGCACGCGCTGAAGATCATCCACGCTGCCGATCGGGCTGCCGTTCGCGGCGAGCAGCAGATCTCCAGCCAGGATACCCGCCGCCTCCGCCGGCATTCCCGGCTCGATTTTCAGGATGCGGATGGCTCTGGAGAGACCGGTCTCGCGGGTCAACGCGAGCTGTGCCTCTTCGGAGCGGGCGACCACGCCAAGGTAAGGCCGGCGCACTTCGCCGTGCCGGATGAGCACCGCCGCCACCCAACTCGCCGTATGGGCCGGCACGGCGAAGCTGATGCCTCGGGCCCACGGGAGCATGGCCGTGGTGATGCCGACCACGCGGCCCTCCGCATCGACCAGCGGTCCGCCGGAGTTGCCCGGATTCACGGCGGCGTCGGTCTGGATCAGCCCCTCCAGCGCGCCTTCCCGTGTCGGGAGATCGCGCGAGAGGGCGCTCACCACGCCGAGCGTCACCGAGCGCTCGAGGCCGAGAGGATTGCCGATGGCGAGCACGAGCTGACCCACGCGCAGGCTGCGGGAGTCCCCCAGCTCCAGCACGGGAAGATCCGGTGCGTCCACGCGCACCACGGCGAGATCGGTACGCTCATCCGTGCCGACGACCTCGCCGCGAGTCTCGGAACCCCCGGAGAAGCGGACGCGGACATGGCCTCGCGTCCCCGCCACGTGTGAGTTGGTCAGCACGTAGCCGTCCGCGGCCAGCACGACTCCCGATCCTTGGCCGCGCCGGTGCCTGAGACCCACGACGGCCGGAGAGGCGGCAGCCACCAGTCCCGCAAGCTCCTCCGAAAGCTGGCGTAGCAGGCTCACGTGCTTTACTCCTCCTTGCCGTTCCTGGCGCCGACGGTGACTCGAAGGTCTGTCACTTCACCGGCGCGAAGCACGCGCAGCGCAGCCTCCTTGCCGATCCGTTCCTCTTCGAGCAGCGGCAGGAGCTCGCCAGGATGGCGGAGGGGCGTGCCTTCGAACGCAACGATTGCATCTCCGAGCACCAATCCTCCCTGATCCGCCGGGCTGCCGGGCTCGACCGAGGTGACGAGCAGGGCTCCCGTCTGACCGATGCGCTCGGCGACTCCAGCCGGCAGGCGGACGGGCTGCGTCACGATGCCGAGATAACCTCGCCGCACCGTGCCGTGCGCCAGCAGCGCCTCCACGACCCGCCGCACCGTGGCCGTCGGGATCACCACGGCCGTGGCGCGGTAGATGCCGGCCGTGTTCACGCCGAGCACCCTGCCGCGCATATCGACCAGGGCGCTGCCGGAGAAGCCGTGATGGATACCGAGGTCCGTTTGAAGATCGGCGTCGATCCGGCCCCCCATAGGCGTTCGCCACTCGCCGCCGACGGCTCCCACGATGCCGAGGCTGGGCCGGATCCGTGAGCCGGGCCGGCTCACCGACACCACGAGATTCCCGGTTTTCACCTCGCCCGCATCTCCCCACTCTGCTTTTCCCTGCGTGGAGCCCGAGAAACGGAGCACCGCAAGATCCGTAGAAGGATCGCGTCCTACCACCGCCGCCGTGGCGGTCGCGCCGTCCGGCAATCCGATCTCGATGTCCTCATCCCACTCCATCACGTGATGGGCCGTCACGATGGCATCGCCGGACCACAGCACGCCGCTCGAAGGTACCCGCCGTCTCCGTCCCTTGATCGACACCACGCCGGCCGCCGCCTTCTCCACGACACCGGCGAGACTCTCTGAAAACTGCCAGGCAAAATCGTTCATCTGCTGCTCTCCTTTCATGGAGGGCAGGATAGGAGGGCGCGGGGATGGTTGACATCGCCCGAATGGCTAGGGCTGAGCTAGACGTTTGGGGAGTTAGGGTAGACTGTTGAGATGTATGACGATGCCTGATCCGCGCTACGCGCATTGCTCCCTTGAAGAAGCCAATCTTGAGAGAGCTAATCTTCGGGGAGCTCGGCTTGATTGGACCAATTTGGGGCAAGCAAACCTAAAAGGGGCAAACCTGAGAGCTGCCTCTCTAAACGGAACGTATGCTTCCTTCGCAAGGTTCGATGAGGCATGCTTGGCTAACGCCACAGTGGCGAACTCTATTCTTCACATTGTGAATTTTTCAGGCTGCGATCTCCGTGCAGCTAATTTTAGTGACAGCGACTTGAGAGATGCCGATTTGCGAAACGCAAATCTAAGTGGGGCTCAGCTGGGTTCGGTTAAGTTCATTGGAACCAAGTTGGACGGCGCGGACATGAGCGAAACTACTATGGGGCGTACAGTCTTTTCTGGAGTGGACTTGAGCGCGGTCAGAGGACTTGAAAGCGTCCACCATAGCGGACCATCCTCCGTGGGAGTTGACACACTGTATTTATCTCGCGGCGACATCCCTGAGGTATTCTTGCGTGGCATCGGAATGGAGGAGGCGTTGATAGAATATCTCCCTTCGCTGTTAAGTTCTTCTGCCATAGAATTTTACTCCTGCTTTATCTCATACAGCCATGAGCAGAGTTCTTTCGCTAAGAGACTCCACGATCAATTACAGATGCGTGGTATCAGGTGTTGGCTGGATGCTCACGAGCTTCTACCAGGTGACGATATTTACGACATGGTTGATAGAGGGATTCGGTTGTCGGACAAGGTATTGCTCTGTTGCTCAAGAGGGTCACTTTCTAGCTGGTGGGTAAACGACGAGATTGGTAAGGCTTTGGAGAAAGAGCGGCAGCTGCAGAAGGAGCGAGGTTTAAAGGCGCTTGTTGTCATGCCACTCAACCTTGACAATTTTATTCTGGAAGAGTGGAAAGATGGAAGAGCTGCCACGCTTCGCAGGCGACTGGCTGCGGATTTCGTTGGATGGGAAAGCAATAACAGCAAGTTCGAGGCTTCATTTGAAAGGCTGGTTCAAGCGCTTCGTACCGATGAGAGGTGTTGATAGAAACCACCAAGTTGTTGCCAAGAATCGCGTTGACGTGAAACTTGGTGGTGTGCCTAGCCGCTGGGCAATCAGTTTGTTGGGGAATCCAGCGCGAGGATAGGTTGTGATCTACTCAGGCGAGTCTGTGTCGAAAATCGAAGACTCGACCCACTGCCGGAGCAGCCGCGCCCGCCCGCAGGAGATCCCGAGTTCGAGAAAGCAGGTCTACCATTCCGGGGTATAGGTAGATCTCACCGCATCGCAGGCAGACGTTGGCCTTAACGGTTACCAAGGCAACGTCATTACCTTCCCTGACGCTGCGCTCGATGTAGCGACCTCGGTCGAGGTCACCGCCGCAACGGGGGACATACCGATGGTCCTTGTGCTGTCATTGCTTCGGCTGCGTCTTGAGGTCGGCCTTGCGCGAGGGGGCACCCTTCAAACTATCGAGGAATCCTGCGTCTCTTGGAGCGTAGCGGTCCGTGTAAAGCGGCCCTCGGCGAAATCCTTCTCCGCCCTTGCGATCCGCGCCTGCATCTCTGGGTGATGGAACCAGAGCTGATCGTTTGGTACGGACTTTCTGGGCGCGGACATGGGGGACAGTTCCTCCTCGTTCTCCTTTGGTTATCAGCCGCTGACGAACCGGCCTCGGCGTGTACGAGCCTGTTCAGAACCAGCACGCACCCGCGCAACCAGCCGTTCGTTGCCGAGGATTTCGGCCATCTCGGCGTCTTCGACGAACTGCTGCTCGCGAAGGTGGTTCAGGGCAGCGGTTTCGATGAGGTTCGAAATCGACCGGTTCTCCGCTTCAGCGGCCCGCCGGAACTCCTCGTAGACCCGGTCTTCCAGGCGGAGGGTCACAGTCCTGGGCATGCTGTCAATCTCCTTCACCTGTTCATCTACATTTTAACCGGTTTCGGCGATCAAGGGGCGCGACGAGGACCTACCGTCGTATCATTCCCGAGGGGCGATGGTACTATAGCAGTCATGCGACGCATCGAGGCTGTTTACGAGGATGGCTTGCTCAAGCCGGATGCACCTCTGGCGCTTAAGCAGGGGGAGCGCGTATCGCTGCTCATTGTCCGTCACTCTGACCCGAAGAGGTGGGACCTCGAACGCCTGGCTAAAGGCGGTCTGGAGGAGGATCGGAACCTCGCAGAGCAAGGACTCGCCGAGTGGGCGGCCGCTCTTGATGCGGAGGACGGTAGGCGAACCTAAATTGCGTCTGTCAGTTTCTCCCGTAAGAGGGAATTGACCAGAGACTCCGAAGAGACGTGGCGCGAGCGTGCGACCCTGGCAACCTTGCCTGCCAGATCCTCATCGAGGGCAACGAGATGCTTGCGCTGGCGTATGTCGATGTCGAGGTCCGCTTCAGTCATCCGATCCCAAAATTCTCCCATATCGTGGGTGTCGAAAAACTCCACGAGCTTGTCCAGCGAACCCGTCTTCGGTAAGTCGGCCTTCTTAATTGCGACCATCACCCTCGGAGCTTGGGCCGTCTGCCGTAACGGGAAATGCCGTCGTGAGGCACCACATCGGCAAAGAGGATCGTTCCTTCCTCGATGCGGAAAACGATCCGGTCGCCACCGCTGATCCGGGCTTCCAGGTAATACTTGTCGGGGAGAATGGGCTTGACCCTCAGACCCGGGGAGTAGGCCTGCTTGATGAGTGCGATGACTGCTTCGTCACAGGCTGCTTGACGCTCGATGCTCAGTTTGGCGTAACTCTCCTTCCAAGGCTCCGACCACAGGGTGGCGAGGAAGGTCTGTTTGCGAGCCATCCAGGAGTCAGCGTCGTGAGCCAGCTTTTTTCAGTCCGTCGAGAAACTGCTGTGCCTCTTCGGGAGTGGTGGTCCGGGTAGCGCGGCCCGAAGCGAAATCCTCCTCCGCCCTTGCGATTCGAGCCTGCATCTCGGGATGATAGAACCAAAGCTGATCGTTCGGCACGAGGGTCGCCGGGACAAGCTCGAACGTTCCCCTGTCCGTCCGTTCCAGCAGGATGAAGTCACCCGCCCCCACGCCCAGAGCCTCCCGGACCTCCTCCGGTAGCGTGGTGCGACCTTTCTTGTCGAGGGTCAGGAAAGTCGTAGAAGCTGCCATGGAGGGAAAATACCACTTTCCCTCGGCCTCGACAACTTAGAGCAGCACCAGCCCCATCCGCACCGCCTGCACGATCGCCTCGCTCCGGCTCTGGACCCCCAGCTTCCCGAGGATCGCGTTGACGTGGAACTTCGCGGTGTGCTCGCTGATGCCGAGCCGCTGGGCGATCAGCTTGTTGGGGAGACCCTGCGCGAGGAGCTGAAGCACCTCCGACTCCCGTGGCGTAAGAGGCTCAGTCAGCTCCTGGGCTAGGGCGGGAGCATCGCGGAGAGCGTCCGCCGCGAAGGTGTCATCGAGCACCACTAGTCCGACGGCGACGGCTCGCAGGGCGGCGGCGAGACAGTCGCCATCGGCGTTGCGGGAGAGCGCGCCGCGGGCTCCGGCGGCCAGGGCCTCGCGGGCGTCGGCTTCGTCGGCCACGATGGCCACGACCGGCGGACCCGCGGGCCCGAGAGTGCGCAGCTCTTCGAGCCCGGAGCGGGGATTCAGGCCGAGATCCCAGACCGCCGCGTCGGGCGCGTCCGTCTCGCCGGGCGCAGGCCAGTCCTCGTCCGGGGCCACCTGGCCGGAGACGGTCAGGCCATTCTGATCACGGAGCAGCGATGCGAGACCGGTCCGCGTCAGGGGATCGCCGCTCACCACGAGCACCCGGAGCTGATCCATAGGCGAGACAGAATACGCTCATCGGCAAAGCCAACGAGGCGATCGGATGAGCCGATGGGGCGACTTCGCGGCAGGTGAGCCGACATCGCGACAAAATCTCCTCGTTTTGCGACAGGTGAGCCGACGTCGCGACAAAGTGAGTCGATCGTGTCGCCGCACGGCCTCATCGGGGCAGCCGATCTACAGACTTGGTCGTCCGATCGACTCATCGGCTCACCCGACGAGCTCATCGGCTGAGGCAACGAGCCGATGGGCTCCCAAATGAGCTTATCGGATCGTCGAACGAGGTCATCGGGCGAGCCGATGAGTCGATCGGGTGGCCCGATGAGCTGATCGGCTCGCAAATGAGCTTATCGAGCCATCCGATGAGCTCATCGGACGACCCGATGAGGTGATCGGGTGAGCCAATGAGGCCATTGGGTGACCCAACGAGGCGATCGGCTGACCCGATGAGGCGACTTCGCGACAGATGAGCCGGCTTCGCGACAAAGTCGGGAGACATCGCGACAAAATGAGCGGATGGGGTGAGGCCTCCGTGGATTTTGTCGCGAACCCTGGGTGGTCCTTCAGCCGCATACGGTACAGTAAGGCGCCATGAGCTTCGCGAATTCCCGCCGTGGACGGGTTCTCCGGGGCACCGCCGCGCTCCTGGCCCTGGTCTTCATCGCCGCCGCCGAGGAGCCCTCGAAGCCGCAGGCCGCCAACGCCGAAAAGCTCGCGGAGGCGCGGGATCTCCTGGAGGCCGGCCAGTTCAACGAGGCGGTCAAGGTCTTCAAGGAAGCCGACAAGCTCGCCGACGGCTCGTGCCCGGAGTGCCGTCTCGGCCTGGCGAGGGCGTTCAACAAGCTGGGCGCCTTCCGGTCGGCCATGAAGGAGGTCGAGGCGACCCTCAAGCAGACCAGCGACAACAACGTCCTCATGGCGATCCACAACGAGAAAGGCGTCGCTCTCGTGGCTCTGGCGCAGGAGGATCCGAAGCAGCTTGCAGAGGCGGAGAAGGCTTTTCGCCAGGTGCTGGAGCTGAGCGACGGGAAGGCCAACTCGGCCCGCTTCAATCTCGGCTACACGCTGCTGCGAATGTCGCGCGACGAGGAGGGGATCGCGGTTCTCAAGGAGTACCTGGCGAAGGACCCCAACGCGGCGAGCGCGGCGATGGCCAAGGACCTCATCGCCAATCCCCTGCGGGCGAGAAAGCGGCTGGTCCCCGAGTTCGAGCTGGTGACGTTGAGCGGGGAGTACCTCACCGCGGAGGAGGTGAAGGGCAAAGTCGTGCTCTTCGACTTCTGGGGTACCTGGTGCGCTCCCTGCGTGGCCGCGCTTCCCGGCCTGCGCTCCCTCGCTCGCCGCATGGAGGATCAGCCCTTCTTGCTGGTGAGCGTCAGCACCGATGCCGACGAAGCGGTCCTCCGCGAGTTCATCGCCAAGCAGCAGATGACCTGGCCGCAGGTGTGGGACAAGCACCACGAGTTCACGCGCAAGTGCCAGGTCCAGGGGTTCCCTACCTACATGCTGGTCAGCCCCGAGGGAGAGATCCTCTATTCGGTCCGCGGCTGGAGCCCGATCATCGAGCGGGACGTCTCGGCGAAGGTCTCCTCGGCGCTGCGGGCGGTGCGGAAGGCGGGGAAGCAGGGGGGATAGCCTGACGCCGAGACGTGGTCACCGACTGGAGTCCTTTTACGCCGCCTTGGGCTGCGGTACAGTAAAGTCGCCATGAATCTGCAACCCTCGGGACGTCCCGTCCAAGCCATTCTCGACGATGCCGTGGCCGGCCGCCGCATCTCGGCCGGCGATGCCCATACGCTGCTTCTCGAGGGCGACCTGCTCGAGCTGGGCCTCGCCGCCCACGAGGTGCGGAACCGCTTCAACGACCCCCAGGTCGCCACCTACAACATCGACCGCAACATCAACTACACCAACGTGTGCGTCTACAAGTGCCGGTTCTGCGCCTTCTACCGCGAGCCGGGGGACGCCGAGGGCTACCTGTTGCCGTTCGAGGAGATCGGCCGCAAGGTGGAGGAGACGCTGGCGCTCAACGGCACGGGCATCCTCATGCAGGGCGGCGTGCATCCCGAGCTGCCGATCTCTTACTACGAGGACCTGCTCCGCTATCTGCGGTCGAACTACCCGGCCTGCCACGTCCACGCCTTTTCGCCGCCGGAGATCAAGTTCATCGCCCGCAAGGAGCGGATGAGCTTCTACGACGTCATCGCCCGCCTCAAGGCCGCGGGCCTCATGTCCATCCCCGGCGGCGGCGCCGAGATCCTGTCGGACCAGATCCGCAAGGACGTGCTGGCCTACCCGAAGTGCTCAGCCGAGGAGTGGATCGACGTCATGCGCCAGGCCCACCGCAACGGCCTGCGCACCTCGGCCACCATGATGTACGGCATGGGCGAGGAGGTGGTCACCCGCGTCGAGCACTTCCAGCGGGTGCGCGACCTGCAGGACGAGACGGGCGGCTTCACGGCCTTCATCTCCTGGACATTCCAGCACGAGCACACCGACATGCCGGACGTGCCGGAGACCTACGCCGAGGAGTACCTGCGGACGCTCGCCGTCTCGCGGCTGTTCTTCGACAATATCGTCCATTTTCAGACGAGCTGGGTCACCCAGGGCAAGAAGATCGGCCAGGTGGCCCTCTCCTTCGGCGCGGACGACATGGGCTCGATCATGATCGAGGAGAACGTCGTTTCCTCGGCCGGCACCCACTACCGCATGAGCCAGGACGAGATGGAGCATCTCATCTCCGCCGCCGGCTATATCCCGAAGCAGCGGACCAACCTCTACGAGCGGCTGGTCACTCGCGAGGACACGGCGGAGACGGCGCGCATGTATCGCCACTCGTTGACGCCGCAGAACCGGGATCTGGTGTCGTCGGCGTTGTTGCCGGTGGTGGGGTAGGTCGAAGTCTTCACCGGCGTACCCTTCTACGGGCAGACCGGCGCGATTTTCCCTACTCCCACCGGATATCCGGCATCCGCAGCCGCTCGACCTCTTCACCCTCCGCGAGCACCGTCCGCTGCAGGATCTCCTCCACGTCGTCCACCGTCACGCCGCGATACCAGAGGTTGTAAGGCCACACGGCGACCGTGATCCCCTGGCTGCAGTGCTTGAGGCAGCCGGTGCGCACGACCATGACGCGATCGCGGATGCCGAGCTCCTTCACCCGATCCTTGAAACGGTGGTAGACGGCGAGCGAGCCGCGGGGAGCGCAGCTCGGCTTGGCCCCCTCGGGCGGGCGCTCGTTCAAGCAGACGAGGATCTGGACCTGGGGCTTCGGCATGGGCGGATGATAGCCGACCCGCAGACACCCTCGGATACAATGCCCCGGTTTCCCGAGGAGGCCTCTTGGCCCATCGCCTGGCTCTCGCCCTGCTGGCGCTCGCCGCGCCGGCAACCCTGCTCTCCTTCTGCCTCGGCGGCGCCGCTTGGACATGGATCGCGGCGTTGGCCGGCGGTGCCATCTTTCCCGCCGCGCTGATCGCTCTGGGCGCTTCCCGCGGCGGCAGGCTCGGTGCTCTGGCCGAAGTGCTCCTGTTGCTCGGGATCCTCTTGGCGGCCGGGTTGTTCGCCGTCCTCGCCTGGCCCCAGGGAGGCCCGGATGTCTTCGGTCTGCCGGCGGCCACGGCGCTCATGATCTTCATCCTCGTGCCCCTACCCCTGCTCGGCCTGGGCTGGCTGTATGCGGCGCGGTTCGACCGCCACGGCGTCCGCGATGAGGATCTCGACCGGATGCGGCGCCTGCGCCAATCCCGCTCCGGGGAGGCGTGAGGTGCCGATCCTCGACCGGCCGCTGATCGTGGCCACGACGCTGATCTACTTCCTGGCCTGCCTGGGCCTGGGCGTCTGGGCCTTGCGGCGAACGCGCAGCGCGCACGATTTCTGGGTGGCGCGCCAGGGGCTGGGCGTCGTGGTCACCGGCCTCGCCACCATGGCGGCGGCGTTCAGCGGTTTCGTCTTTCTCGGCGGACCGGGCCTCACCTATCGCATCGGGCTCTCGTCGCTGTTCATCAACCTGTCGATCGGCTTCACGCCAACCCTTCTGGCGTGGACGCTCGCCAAGCGCCTCCGCTTGCTCGCCGAGGTGCGTGAGGTCTACACGATTCCGGACGCCGTCCTCGCCCGCTACGACAGCCGGTCGGCTTCAGGAGCCGCGGCGGTGGCGATCCTCGTCGGCACCATCGGTTATCTTGGGGCGCAGCTCCTGGCGATGGGCACGCTGATCGAGGCGGTGCTCGGTCTGCGGGAGTCGCTCGGCGGCGCGAGCCTCGCGGCCGCGGTGGGAATCGGCCTCGCCGTCCTCCTCTTTTACAGCGTGGCCGGAGGCATGATGGCCGGCATCTACACGGACGTGTTTCAGGGCGTCTTGATGATGCTCGCGGCCGTCGCGGTGTTCCTGTACGCCATGGCCGCGGGCGGTGGCTGGGGATCGGTGGTCCACAGCATCGCGGAGTCGCCGCGGTTCGGCCGGCAGTTCCTGGAGCCGCTGGGCCAGACTCCCGCGCTGACGGCTCTCGGGTTCTTCTTCGTCTTCGGTATCGGCGTGCTCGGCCAGCCCCACATGCTCAACAAGTTCTACATGATCCGCGATCCGCGCCGCTTGAAATGGCTGCCGCTGGTGCTCGGCTCGTCGCAGACGCTCTGTCTGCTGATCTGGCTGGGGATCGGTCTCGCGGTGCCGGCGCTGGTGGCCCAGGGGAAGCTCGCGCCGCTCGCCAGACCGGACGATGCGGCTCCCGCCTTTCTTCTGGGCTTCGCGCCCGAGCCGCTGGCCGGTTTCGCCGTCGCTGCCATCCTGGCGGCGATCATGTCCACGGCCGACTCCTTCATGAACCTGGGAGCGGCGGTCTTCGTTCGCGATCTGCCTCGTGCCTTCGGCCGGCGGATCGGTAACGAGCTGCGCTGGGGGAGGATCGCGACGATCGGTGTCACGCTCGCGGCGGCGGTTCTCGCCTTGACCTACAACGATCTGATCGCGCTTCTCGGCACGTTCGCCTTCGGCACCTTCGGGGCCGCCCTGGCGCCGGCCCTGGCGGTCGGACTGAATTGGAAGCGCGTGACCGCCACTGCGGCCACGGCTTCGATCGTCACCGGCACGGTGCTCAATCTCGCTCTGGAGTTTCTCGCCCGGCAGACCTTCTTCCCCGGTCTCCCGAAGCCGCCGCTTTCTCCAGGAGCACTGCCCACGGCGGTCTCGCTTGCGGCATCGTTCACCGTGTTGCTGGCGGTTACGGCATGGACGGGCCGCCGCGAGCCGGACTTGCCGAACGACGTCCTCGCGGTGATGGAGGCCTGACGTGACGGAACCCTGCGTCCGTTTTCTGGTCAATCCGGCCTCGGGGCGAGGCACGGCGAGATCCAATCTCGACCGCATCCGCGTGCTGGCCTCCCGCCATGGAGCGGGGCTGGTGGTGAGCCGCAAGGTGTCCGATCTGGCGGAGCAGGCCCGCCGTGCCGCCGAGGACGGCGTCGAGCGCCTGCTGGTGGCCGGCGGCGACGGCACCATGCACTACGCGGCGCAGGGCCTGGCCGGCACCGATTGCGCGATGGGCGTCATCCCCCTCGGCAGCGGCAACGATCTCGCCGGCACACTGGGCATTCCTCCCGATCTTGATGTTGCGGTAGAGCGTGCCTTGACCGGAGAGAGCCGCCGCATCGATCTGCTGCGGATCGGAGAGACCTATAGCCTCAGCTACGCCGGAGTGGGCTTCGATTCCGAGGTCACGCGTTTCGCCAACGAGGTGAAGATCCTTCGTGGCCCATTGATCTATTTCTATGCCGTCATCCACACGCTGATCACTTTCGAGCCGCCGCGGATGAAGGTCGTCCACGACGGCGGCACGTTCGAGGGCAGAGTGATGTTCATTGTCGTCAACAATCTTCCCCGATTCGGCGGCGGCATGCGGATCGCGCCGGACGCCCAGATCGACGACGGCCTGCTCGACCTGGTCATCGTGCGCGAGGTTCCGAAACCGGTGTTGCTCTCGATCTTTCCAAAGGTTTATAACGGCCGCCACGTGGGACACCCGGCGGTGACGATCGTCCGCACCCGCCGGGCCGAAATCACCATCGACCGCGATATGACCCTTTACGGTGGCGGCGAGCCATTGCGGCCGATGGCGGCGGGTGAGGCGGTGGCGATCGAGGTGATGCCGGCGGGGCTGGCGGTGGTTACGCCCCCACCTTGAACTCCACCCCCTGCGCCAAAGGCAGCTCGGTGCCCCAGTTGATCGTGCAGGTCTGGCGGCGCATGTAGGCCTTCCAGGAGTCGGAGCCGGCTTCGCGGCCGCCGCCGGTTTCCTTCTCGCCGCCGAACGCGCCGCCGATCTCCGCGCCCGAGGTGCCGATGTTGACGTTGGCGATGCCGCAGTCGCTGCCGGTGGCGGCGAGGAAACGCTCGGCTGAACGCAGGTTGAGCGTGAAGATGGCCGACGAGAGCCCCTGCGGCACGTCGTTGTGGAGACGGATGGCCTCGTCGAGATCGTCGAACTCGAAGACGTAAAGGATGGGCGCGAAGGTCTCGTCGCAGGTGATGGGCAGAGGCCGCGGCACTTCGACCAGCGTCGGCTCGACGAAGAAGCCGGGACGGTCGAGCCGCTTGCCGCCGTAGAGGATCCGGCCGCCCTCGTCCTTCACCCGCTGCAGCGCCTTCATCATGTTGTCCACGGCGCTCTGGTCGATGAGCGGGCCCATCAGCGTGCCGTGCTCGGAGGGATCGCCGATGGAGATCGAGCCGTAGGCGTTGACCAGCCGGCGCTTCATCTCGGCGGCGATGCCGCGCTGCAGGAAAAGGCGGCGGGTGGAGGTGCAGCGCTGGCCGGCGGTGCCGACGGCGGCGAAGAGCACGGCGCGCAACGCGAGGTCGAGATCGGCGTCGTCCATCACCAGGATGCCGTTGTTGCCTCCCAGCTCGAGCAGCGAACGGCCGAAGCGGTCCGCCAGAACCTTGCCGACCTCGCGGCCCATGCGGGTCGAGCCGGTGGCGGAGATGAGCGGCACGCGAGGGTCCGCGACCAGGCGCTCGCCGACGCCGGTGCGGCCGCCCATCACCAGGTTGAAGATGGGAGGCGCCGAGTTGGCCCGCAGCACCTGGTCGGCGATCCGCGTCACCGCGATGGCGGTCAGCGGCGCCTGGTGCGACGGCTTCCAGATCATCGAGTCGCCGCAGACGGCCGCCACCATGGCGTTCCAGGCCCACACGGCGACGGGGAAGTTGAAGGCGGTGATGATGCCGACCGGCCCCAGCGGGTGCCACTGCTCGTACATCCGATGCTGCGGCCGCTCGGAGTTCATGGCGAGGCCGTAGAGCTGGCGCGACATGCCGACGGCGAGGTCCGCCATGTCGATCATCTCCTGCACCTCGCCCAGCCCTTCGGAGAGGATCTTGCCGACCTCCAGGGTCACCAGCCGGCCCAACTCTTCCTTGTGACGGCGGAGCTCCTCGCCGAGCTGACGCACCACCTCACCGCGCCGCGGTGCCGGCCAGGTGCGCCATTCGCGGAAGGCCTCCAGGGAGACGGCGGCCACCCGCTCGTAGTCCTCGGCCGTGGCCAGCCGCACGGACGCGAGCGGCTCGCCGGTGGCGGGGTTGAGCGACTCCACGAGCTCGCCGTGGGTTTTGATCCACTCGCCGTCGAAGGCGCCGGAGTTATCGGCTTCGATGCCGAGGGAGTCGAGGATTCTCGAAACGCTGCTTTCGATATGGACAGTCATTGGGATTTCTCCTGAAAGGTTCGAGCTGCGGGAAAGGAGAGGATATCACCGCCGGAACGGGCCTCCAGACCCGAAGTGGGTGGAGGCCCAGTTGGACCGGCGACTGCGGACGGGTCTGCCCTTCGAAGCCTCACCCCCTGTCCCCCTCTCCCTGACGGGCGAGGGGGGACGCCTGCGAAGGGATTTTGCCGAGGTCGAGGCCGCCTTTTTGGGCAATCAGGTTGTGACGCGTCCCCCCTCTACCGTCAGGGAGAGGGGGACAGGGGGTGAGGCTTCGAAGGGCAGACCCGTCCGACCCTCCACAGACAAACTGAGCCATATCCAAAACCCCAAGACCCCGGACCCAAGGCCTCCCTGGCTCACACTCCCCTTTCCCGCTTCATCCCATAGCGCTCGAGGATCCGCTTGGCGACGGAGGTCTTGTGCACCTCGTCGGGGCCGTCATAGATGCGGGCTCCCCGCTCGTGGCGCCACCAGAAGGCGAGCGGCGTCGCCTCGGTCAGGCCGAGCGCGCCGTGCGTCTGGATGGCGCGGTCGAGCACCCGCTGGAGGACGCCGGCGGTATGGAACTTGATGAGCGAGATCTCCTCGCGGGTCGCGGAGGCGCCTTCGAGATCGATCCGCCAGGCGGCGCGGAGCACGAGGAGGCGGGCGGCGTCGATCTCGGCGCGGCTCTCGGCGATCCATTGCTGGACGATCTGGCGCGTGCCGAGGACCTGGCGCGGCGCCAGCTCGCGGGAAGCGGCCCGCTCGCACATCAGGTCGAAGGCCCGCTCGCAGATGCCGAGCCAACGCATGCAGTGGTGGATGCGCCCCGGACCC
This sequence comes from Thermoanaerobaculia bacterium, assembly GCA_036002325.1. Taxonomy (GTDB): domain Bacteria; phylum Acidobacteriota; class Thermoanaerobaculia; order Multivoradales; family UBA5704; genus DATARR01. The sequence goes on from DASYTJ010000132.1 coordinate 16,440, forward strand.
AGTCTTTCCTGCGCCAGCGCGAAGCCGGCGCCCTCCTCGCCGATGCGGTTCGACACCGGCACGTGCACGTCCTTCAGACGCACCTCGCCGTGGCTCATCCAGCCTTCGCCCCGCTCGCCCATGACCGGCAGGTTCTGGACGATCTCGAAGCCGGGCGTATCCGTCGGCACCAGGATCTGGCTCGCGCGGGCGTACGGATTGGGGTCCTCGGGATGAGTGAGCGCCATGACGATGCAGAAGGCGGCGCCGTCTGCCGCGGAGGTGAACCACTTGTGGCCGTCGATGATGTAGTCGTCGCCATCGCGGCGCGCGGAGGTGCCCAGCCGGACGGGATTCGAGCCGGCGAACTCCGGCTCGGTCATGCCGAAGCAGCTCCGGATGTCGCCCGCCACCAGGGGACGCAGCCAGCGCTCCCGCTGCTCGTCGCTGCCGTGGTGGAGGAGCAGCTCCATGTTCCCGGCGTCCGGCGCCTGCGCGTTGAAGACGTAGTGGCCGATCACGCTCCGCCCGAGGATCTCGAGGATCGGCGCGCACTCGAGAAGCGACAGCTCGCCGCCGCCCCATTCGAACGGCATGTGGGGAGCGAACGGACCGACCTGCCGGGCGCCGCTGCGCAGACGCTCGAGGTCGGCCACCGCGGCGCCGAACCCACGCTCCAGCACGATCCGCTCGACGGGCAGAATCTCTTCGTCGAGGAACCGGCGAGCTTCGGCCGCCATATCGCGGATCTCTGCGGAGAAGTTGAAGTCCATGAGCCCTCCCTCTTGTCGCCGGGAAGTCTAGCTTGGAGCCTGGCCCCGGCGACCGCCGAAGCCATCACGCGCCGCGAATCCCGCCTGGTAATAAACGCTCCCGCATCGGCTCGTCCAAGAGAGCAGGGGAGGCGCACGCCTGTCGCCTACGCGGTGCGCGCCGTCGGGCCCTTCACCTCGCCGGCTCTCCTCTCCCGCCTCACGCCCATCCGCCCGGGGAGAGGAAGGAGACTGTTTGAATCGCTTTTGTAAAGCTCCTCCTTTCCCGGCGGTCGGGAGTGCGGTGGGGGAGGAGGGGTTTGGGGAGGTGAGGGGCCCGGCGGCACGGACGTGGTTCGAGCCATCACGAACGGCCGAATCGGTTCCCCTCAGCCGACCTGCTCGAAAACCGGTCCTTACGGGCAGGAGTTGGCGTAGAAGGCGGCGTTCTCGTCCCACACGCCCATGCAGCCTATCCAGCCGGATGCGGTCGCCGGACCACCGTTGAGGAGAGTGCTGGCGATCGATATGTTGCTTGCAGTCTGGACGGTGTTCGGGAAGCCGACCAAGGACGAGCCCTGCAGGACGATGATAGCGTCTCCAAGCTGCACGATCCCATTGGTTGTCGGGGCGACGTGGCCCCAGACCTTGCTGTTATTGATGTCCAGAGCCACAAAGGTTCCAGCTTCGAGCTTGATTCCATAGGAGGCAGAGCTGCCGCCAGCCGAGCTGATTTCTGAATCGCGGATCTTCAGGTTCTCTTGCCCTAACCACGGGCCGTTGGGAGCTGCAGCGATTCCATAAGTCGTCGTGCCTCCCGTGACGTCCATCTGTGAATCGCGGATCAAGGTGACTGTCTGTGCATTCAGCATGTTGACCCCATAGTTGGTGGCTGCACCTGAAACCCTGATCGTGCTGCGCAGAATCGAGCTCCGCACCCCCGCCGGCGGAAATCCCTTGAACAAGATTCCAGTCGCGAAAGAGCTCGAGGTGCTAGTGCTGGTCACGACAATCTCGCACTCTTCGATGAGTGGGGCTGAACCATCAGTGTTCCGGATTCCCCAGGCATTTACCGCAGTTGCGATAAGCTTCAGTCGGTAGAGTCGAGGAGAGGCAGCGATGTTGGCCATCGCGATGGAAAAGTTGCTTTGGGCTTCCACTGTCAGGAGGCGGAGCTCCGCGTTGTTAGCGCCGTTGACTGTGCCGTCCAATGAAGAGTCAACGCTGCCGTGAATCGTCGTCACGCCGATTCCCGATCCTTCGATATCGACCCAGGAACGCATCTGGAGCGAGGTCGAGCCGACGTCGTAGATTCCAGGCTCGATCTTCAGGAGCCAGCGGTTCGTCGACGACGGCGACGAGATGCCGGTGAGGGCATTGCGCAGGGCGGTGCCGCTGCCGACCGGATCGCCGGGCACCGGCGAGACGAGGACGGTACGGATCTGCGCCGAGGCAGGCCCTGCGAGGCAGAGAATCAAGAATCCCAAGAACAACCAGCTCTTGCGTAGCATGCAGCGATCTCCTTTCAATTTGACGGGAACTTAACCGGAACCTTCAATTGTGAAGGGCTTCGGGTTGGCCAAGGGGTGCAGAGCCTGGGCCAGGTCTACGGAGAGCAGCAAGAGACTCAAAATAAAGGATCGCTGCCGAAGCGATTCGGCCGCGGGGTTCCAATTCTGCGACCGAACGCGTGGGCGACGGTTCCAAAATCGGAACGGCAACGTTGAATGAGAAGGCAGCGGCGGGATCGGGATTGACAACAGGGCCGCTCCTGTGCCTTACTAGTTAGTGAGGACTCACTAACCGGAGTCTGCCATGAACGTCAAAGATCCTCCCCCCACTCTCCGGCGAGAAGAAATCCTCGATCGGACCCTCGAGCTGGTCAAAACAGGCGGGCTGGCCAACCTGACGATGAAGAAGGTGGCCGAGCGGGTGGGTTTCACCGAGCCTGCCATCTACCGTTACTACCCCACCAAGCAGGCGCTGATCCTCGGCCTGATCGATCGGCTGGAGGAGATGCTGCTGCCCCGGCTCCGCTCGCTCGCGGCGGATACCTCGATGCCTCCCGTGGAGCGGCTGGAGAGGATGGTCTCCCACCATGCGGGGCTGATCATCGACACCAACGGCCTTCCTTTCCTGCTCCTCGCGGAGGCCTCGGCGGCGGGGGACGAAGCAGTGATCCAACGCATGGGCCGGATCGCGAGCGGTCTCCTGGAGAACCTGGGAAGGGTGCTCGGCGAGCTGCCCTTGGAGCCGGGGGGGCCGCCGCCGCAGACGCTGGTGCTGCCGCTGCTGGGCTTCGCCGCGGGGCTCGCGATCCAGCGGCGCCTCGCTCCCGAGAGGAGCCTCGCCAAAGAGGAGGCGCTGGCGCTCATTCCCATCCTGGTGCGGCGCATCACGGGCGTCGGAGTGTGAAAGGAGGAGCCGAGTGAAGAGGCCAGAAATCTATCCGCTCCTGATCGCGCTGGCGGCCGTGCCCGTGCAGGCGCAGGAGCCGCTGACTCTCCCCGCCGCGGTGGAACGGGCGCTGGCGCGGTTCCCCAGCGTCGAAGCCGCCCGCGCCCGCCAGCAGCAGGCCCAGGAAGCTTTGGCGGAGGCCCAGGCCGGCCGCGGTCCACGGGGGCGCATCACGGGCTCGGCCATCCAGTATCAGGAGCCGATGGTCATCACGCCGATCCACGGCTTCGGCCCCGGGCTGTTCCCGGAGTTCGACGAGATGCTCCTCCAGGGGCAGCTCCAAGTGAACTACACGCTCTACGACGGCGGCGCCACGCCGGCCCGCATCCGCGCCGCGGGCGGACAGCTCAGCGGCGCCGAGGCCGCCGTCGGCACGGCCGAGCAGGCGCTCGCCGAGCAGGTGGCCGCCGCCTACGTGACGGCGCTCGGCAGGGCCAGGGTACTGGCGGCGCACGACACGCGGCTCGCGGCCCTGGAAGCCGAGCTCGCGAGGACCCGCCTGCGGCTCGAAGCGGGCAAGGCACCGCAGGTCGAGGTGCTGCGCGCCGAGGCCACCCTCGCCAGCGCCCAATCGCAACGGGTGAGCTACGCGGCGGCCCTCGACAAGGCCGAGCGCGACCTCGCCCGTCTGCTCGACCTGCCGCAGGAGGAGACCCGCGCCTCCCGCCTCGCTCCGACGGTTCCCACCGATCCGGCGATGCCGGACCGCGAGGTGCTGGCTCGCGCCGGCATCGAGGCGAACCCGTCGGTGGTGCAGGCGCGCTCGCAGCTCGCCGCCGCCGAGGCCAACGTCGCCCTCGCGGAGAGCGCCTTCAAGCCGGAGCTGCGGGCCGTGGGCAACGTAAACGACTGGAGCTCCTCGCAGGGACACGCGGCCACGGAGTGGAACGCCGGGTTGCAGATCACCGTGCCGCTCTTCGACAGCGGCGCCACCCGCCGGCGGGTCGCCGGCGCCGAGGCGGCCCGCCGTGCCGCAGCCGAGCAGGTGCGGCTCGCGGAGACCACCGTGCGCGAGGACGTGGACCGCGCCGCCGCCGCCGCCGAGGAGGCGCAGGCCCGCATCGAGAGTCTGCAGAAGGCCGTCGAGCGCTATGCCGAGGTGGTGCGGGTGCAGAAGCTGATGCTCGACAACGGCGCCGGCACGCAGATCGATTATCTGAACGCCGAGGCCGACCTGCTCACGGCGCGCGCCAGCCTGGCCGAGGCCGAGCAGGCGGTGGTGCTGACGAGGGTGGACCTCGCCCGCGCCGCCGGGCAGCTCACGCCGGCCTGGCTCAAGGCGAATCTGGAGACGAAGCCATGAATCCGAAGAAGATCGTCATTCCCGTCGTCCTGCTGGCGGCGGCCGGAGCCGGGGCCTGGTACGCCTTCGGCCGGCCGAAGGAGGACGAGTCGAAGCTCGCCGCCTCCGGCACCGTGGAGGCCACGGAGACGCAGCTCGGTTTCCAGGCCACCGGCCGCATCCTGGAGATCGCCGTGCGTGAAGGCGACCGGGTCCGCGCCGGGCAGGTGGTGGCACGGCTCGATCCGTCGGAAGCGGAATCCCGGCGCGCCCAGGCTGCCGGCCAGGTGGAAGCCGCACGCGCCCTCGTCGCGGAACTGGAGCGGGGCACCCGTTCGGAGGAGATCGCCCAGGGCCGCGCCGGCCTCGCCGCCGCCGAGGACCGGTTGAAGAACGCCGAGAGCGATTACCAGCGCAATCAGATCCTCTACAACGGCGGCGCCATTAGCCGCGAGGCGCTGGACAACTCCCGCCTTGCCCGCGACGTGGCCCGCAGCCAGCGGACCCAGGCCGCCGAGCAGGTCCGCTTCCTCGTCGCCGGACCCTCGAAGGAGAAGATCGCGCAGGCTCGCGCTCAGCTCGTCCAGGCCGAAGCCGCTTTGCGGACGTCGGAGGTGATCCTCGGCAACTTGGTGATCACGTCACCCTTCGACGGCCTGGTGACGGTGCGCCATCGCGAGCCCGGAGAGATCGTCCCCGCCGGCTCGCCCGTGCTGACGCTGATCAATCCCGCCGACCGCTGGGTGCGCATCTATATCAAGGAGGACCGCGTGGGGGCCGTCCATCTCGGCGGCCGCGCGGCCATCAGCTCGGACACCTATCCCGGCAAGTCCTATCCCGGCCAGGTGGCCTTCATCGCCTCCGAGGCCGAGTTCACGCCGCGCAATGTGCAGACCACGGAAGAGCGTGTCAAGCTCGTCTACGCCGTCAAGGTGCGCATCCTGGGGGACCCCCGTTTCGAGCTTAAGCCGGGGCTGCCGGCGGACGTGCGGCTGGAGGAGGCGCCGCCGGCGACGTACAAGGGGGCGGTGCCAGGCGGCGGGGATGTGCGCTCCGAAACCTCACCCCCTGGCCCCCTCTCCCTGACGGGCGAGGGGGGACCCTCCACAACCCGTTTTGTCGATAGCAGGCCTGCTTTTTTGGCAATCACCTTCGAATGCGTTCCCCCTCGCCCGTCAGGGAGAGGGGGACAGGGGGTGAGGCTTCGGAGGGTAGACCGCCTCGCCCCGCAAAGCCCCTCTGTGGCAAGAGGCTGAACGGTGGACGTCCTCCTCCGCGTCGACCACCTCACCCGCCGCTTCGGCGATCTCACCGCCGTTGACGGCGTGAGCTTCGAGGTGGCCCGCGGCGAGCTGTTCGGACTGGTGGGGCCGGACGGCGCAGGCAAAACCACAACCCTGCGCATGCTCGCCGGCGTTCTCTCTCCCACCTCGGGCGACGCGCTGGTGAACGGCGTCTCGGTGGCGAAGACTCCCGAGCGGGTCAAGCCGGGGCTGGCGTATATGTCCCAACGCTTCGGGCTCTACGCGGACCTGACGGTGGAGGAGAACCTCCACTTTTACGCCGATCTCTATCAGGTCCCCCGCACAGAGCGGCCGGCGCGTCTCGAACGGCTGTATCGCTTTTCGAATCTCGAGCCCTTCCGCGGCCGGCTCGCCGGCAAGCTCTCTGGCGGCATGAAACAGAAGCTCGGGCTCTCCTGCGCGCTGATCCATCAGCCGGACCTGCTGCTGCTCGACGAGCCCACCTTTGGCGTCGATCCCATTTCGCGGCGCGACCTCTGGCTGATCGTTCACGAGATGGTCGCCGAGGGCGTGACCGCGGTGGTGAGCACCGCCTACCTCGACGAAGCCGAGCGCTTCGATCGCCTGGCGCTCCTCCATCAAGGGAAAGTGCTCGCCATCGACACGCCCGACGCCCTTCAGGGCAGCCTCGCGGGCGAGATCCTGGAAGTGCAGATCGACCGCGTGCGCGAAGCCAAGGAGGCCGCCTCCAAGCTGCCGCAGGTGCGCCGCGCGGCCATCTTCGGCGACCGGCTCCACCTGACGGTCGAAGCCGGGAAGAAGGACTGGCCTGCGATCGAAGCCGCCTTGCGCCAGGCGGGCTTCTCGCCGCGCGAAGCGAGGTCCATCGTCCCCTCGCTGGAGGACGTCTTCATGGAACGCATCGCCGCGGCGGAGGAAGCCGCGTGAGCCGCGAGCCCGCCGTCCGCGTCGAGGACCTCACCAAGAAATTCGGCGATTTCACCGCCGTGGACAGCGTTTCCTTCGAGGTGGCCGAGCAGGAGGTCTTCGGCTTCCTCGGCCCCAACGGCGCCGGCAAGACGACGACGATCAAGATGCTGACCGGGCTCGTCCCGCCGACCTCGGGGAAGGGCACCGTCGCGGGGTTCGACATCCGCAGCCAGGGCAACGAGATCAAGCGGCACATCGGCTACATGTCGCAGCTTTTCTCGCTGTACGCGGACCTGACGGTGGAGGAGAACATCGCCTTCTTCTCCGGCCTCTACGGCGTGCCGCGAGAGAAGCGGGCCGAGCGCCGCGATTGGGTGCTGAAGATGGCGGGCCTCACCGATCAACGGCCGCGCATCACCGGCGAGCTCTCGCTCGGCTGGAAGCAGCGCCTGGCCCTGGGATGCGCGGTGCTCCACGAGCCGCCGATTCTCTTTCTCGACGAGCCCACCTCGGGAGTCGACCCGATCTCGCGGCGAAGCTTCTGGGATCTGATCTATGCCTTGGCCGCGGCCGGCACCACGGTCTTCGTCACCACCCATTACATGGAGGAAGCCGAGTACTGCCACCGGCTGGCGCTGATGAATCGCGGCAAGCTGATCGCGCTCGACACGCCCACCCGCCTGCGCGAGGGTTTGCACGAGCCGCTGCTCGAAGTCCGTGCCGACGACAGCTCGCGGGCGGTCGAGGCCCTGCACGGCGCTCCCGGCATCGCCGAGGTCGGCCTCTTCGGCCGCGCCCTCCATGCCACGCTGCAGGAAGGAGAAGACGCCGCCGCGGCCCGCGAGCGCATCCCTTCTCTCCTCGCCGAAAAGGGAGTCAAGGTGCAGAGCATCGAGCCGATTCAACCTTCGCTGGAAGACGTCTTTGTGGCGCTGGTGCAGAAGACAGGAGGGGCGGTTGTTGATTGAGACCCGATTCCGCCGTCTGCGTTGGTTGAAGCGTTCTCCGCGCCGCCGGGCCCCTCACCTCCCCGACCCTCCTCTCCCACCTCACACCCACCCTTCCGGGAGAGGAGGGAGACTACAAAAGCAGAATTTGTTGTCCCGCCTCTTCAGTCTCCCCTCTCTCCCGGTGGGCGGGCGTGAGGTGGGAGAGAGGGGCCGGGGGAGTGAGGGGCTCCGGCGGCACGGATGCCGGTCTGCGGATCGATACGGATCGAATCGGTGGGGGAGATGAGGCCATGCTGAACCCCACCCGCCTCCTCGCCATGGCCCGCAAGGAGCTGATCCAGCTACGGCGGGATCCGCGCAGCCTGGCGCTCGCCTTCGCGTTGCCGATCCTTCTCCTGATCCTCTTTGGCTACGCCATTTCCTTCGACGTGCGGAACATCCGTATGGCGGTGCTCGACGAGGACCGCTCCGCGTCCAGCCGCGAGCTCGTGGAGGCCTTCCCCGCTTCGGGATATTTCACGCTCACCGGTTTCCTGGAACGCAGCGGCGACATCGAGCCGCTCATGGAACGGGGCGGCGCTCAACTCATCCTGGTGATCCCTCCCGGCTTCGAGCAGGACCTCGGCGCCGGCCGCACGGCGGCCGTGCAGGCCATCGTGGACGGCAGCGACGCCAATACGGCGACCATCGTTCTCGGCTACAGCGACGCCCTGGTACGCACCTGGTCGAGCCGCGTCGAGCTGCAGGGAAGAACCGTCACGCCGCCAGTCACCGCCGAGTCGCGGGTGTGGTTCAACGAGGAGCTGGAGAGCCGGAACATGATCGTTCCCGGACTGGTGGCGGTGATCATGATGATCATTGCCGCCATGCTCACTTCGCTCACCATCGCCCGCGAGTGGGAGCGCGGCTCGATGGAGCAGCTCGCGGCGACGCCGGTCAGCCGCATCGAAGTGGTGTTCGGCAAGCTTCTTCCCTACCTCGCGATCGGCCTCGTCGACGTCGTCGTCACCTCTGTGCTCGGCGTTCTCCTCTTCGACGTGCCGTTTCGCGGCAACGCCTTGCTGTTGATGATCCTTTCCTTTCTCTTTCTCATCGGCGCTCTCGGTCTCGGCATGTTCATCTCGGCGGTCGCAAAGTCTCAAGTGGTCGCCACTCAGCTCGCCATGGTGGCGACCTATCTCCCGAGCCTCATCCTGTCGGGCTTCATGTACTCGATCGATTCCATGCCCACCGCCCTGAAAGCGATCTCCTATCTCATCCCGGCGCGCTACTTCCTGGTGGTCACGCGCGGGATCTTTCTCAAGGGCGTCGGCATGGACGTGCTGAAGACCCAGGCCTTCCTGATGCTGACCTTCGCTGCGGTCGGGCTCGGTCTCGCGGTCGTGAAGTTCAAGAAGGAGTTGGGGTGAGCCGTGCGCGATAAAATCGAACGCATCTTCGAATTGGTGCGCAAGGAGTTCCGCCAGGTCTTCCGCGATCCGCGGTTGAGGAGCGTGATCTTCGTGGGACCGATGATCCAGCTCCTCGTCTTCGGCTACGCGGTCTCCACCGACGTGCGCAACACGGCCACGTTCCTGGTGGATTACGACGGCACTCCCGAGTCGCGCGAGCTGGTGGAGGCCTTCACCGCCTCGGGGTACTTCCGGGTGGTCGGGATCTCGCGACGGCCGGCCGATCTGGTCCGCGCCATCGATCACAATCAGGCCGTGCTGGGCCTGGTGATCCCGGCGGGATTCGCGGCCGACCTGCGCAGCGGCAAACCGACGCAGGTGCAGCTCCTCTTCGATGGCACCAACTCCAACGTGGCCACCGTGGCGCAGGGCTACGCCGGCCGCATCGTTCAGAGCTGGACCGCGCGGCAGTTCCCATCCCTCCCTTCTCCGGCCGTCGACCTGCGAACCCGCGCCTGGTTCAATCCGGATCTCGAAAGCCGCGTTTACAACGTGCCGGCGGTGATGGGAGCCATCCTGATGCTGATCTGTCTGCTGTTGACCGCGCTCGCCATCGTGCGCGAGCGCGAGATCGGCACGCTGGAGCAGCTCATGGTGAGCCCTCTCACGCCGGGCGAGCTGATCGTCGGCAAGACGATCCCTTTCGCGCTCATCGGGCTCGTCGATCTGGTGCTGATCGGCCTCGTCGCCTTCTTCTGGTTCCACGTTCCAATCCGGGGAAGTCTCCTTCTGCTGCTCCTCGCGAGCCTCCTTTATCTTCTGTCGATTCTCGGCGTGGGTCTTTTCATCTCCACCATCTCGCGGACGCAGCAAGAGGCCTTCATGGTGGTGTTCCTCATCTTCCTCCCGACCATGCTCCTCTCCGGCTTCATGTTTCCGGTGAGCAGCATGCCGGCCGTCTTTCGCTGGCTGACCCTCGCCAACCCGATGCGGCATTATCTGGAGATCGTGCGCAGCATCTTTCTAAAGGGCGCAGGCTTCATGGCGCTCTGGCGGCAGTTCGTCTTCCTTCTCGTCATGGGCACGGGCATTCTCTGGCTGGCGGCGGACCGCTTCCGGCGGCGCGCGGCGGCAGGGTAGGAGAGTCTCTCCTGGGAGTGCCCGCGTCCCCACCGGCGCTGGGTCATCGCGTACTGGTAGACTTCCTCAATGACCGAGGAGACGGCAACGCTGGTGGCCACTCTGCGCGAGGCCCTCCGGGACCGCGAGGACGTGCACCTCGCCGTGCTCTTCGGCTCCAGGGCTCGCGGCCGAGCCAGACGGCGGCGCAGGAACTCGGTCTCGCAGCGGTCCCAGATCGTTTCGCTGTCGAGGACGACGCCGTCGCAGTCGAAGAGGATGGCGCGGATGGAGGGGAGAGGCATGATGGGGGTGGAGGATAGATCAAAGGGGTAGTGGCGGACGAACGGGCGTCCCCTCCGAAACCTCACCCCCTGGCCCCCTCTCCAGCGGAGCTGGAGAGGGGGAATTCAAGACGCCGGCGGGATCGCCTTCAGCTCTCCCAACTCCCGATCATGAACCCGGCTCAGCAGAAGCTGCGCCGCGACCGCCCCGATCAGCGCCAGGAACATGTCCCACTGCGTGTCCCACACGTCGCCCTGGGTGCCGAGGAAGTCGGTGGCCGCCGAGCCGCCGAGGACGGCCGACCACCATTCGATGAATTCGTAGGTGGCGCTGAAGGCGAGGCAGACGGAGGTAACGAGGAAGAAGAGCCAGCCGCCCGGGCGCAGCGGCGTCCGGCGGAGGAGCACCTCGCGGGCGAGGATCGCCGGCACAAAACCCTGAGCGAAATGACCGAGGCGGTCGTAGTGGTTGCGCGCGAGGCCCAGCAGGTCGCGCACCCAGAAGCCGAGCGGCACGCGCGCGTAGGTGTAATGGCCGCCGAGCATCAGGATCAGCGCGTGCAGGAAGAGCAGCCGGTAGAGGAGCGGCGTGAGCGGGAACCGGCGGTGCGTTGCGATCAAGATCGGCGCGCCGATCAGGATGGGAGCGACCTCGAGGACCCACGTCACGCCATCGTAGGGATGGATCGCCGAGACGGCCAGGGCCGCGGCCGCGAGAAGCAGCAGGATCAGAGGCTCTCGAGAGGAGCGGGTCATAGACGATGTCCGTTCAGGATTCAGGAAGAGTATCAGGGTTAGTGGTCATGGCGGACGGAAAGGAAGTGGTTATTGCTGTGCCGCCGCTTCCGAGCGAGCATCCCGCCCATGAAACGATCCCGCATCACGCTTGCCGCCGCCCTTCTGGCCACTGTCATAGGGTCTATCGCTCCCACCCACTCTTCCCAGGACAACCCGAAGCCCATGAAAGCCGCCAACCTGGCCGGTCTGCACGATTTCGATCTTCGGGTCGGTCGGTGGCAGGCCCATCATCGGCGCTTGAAGGAGCGCCTGGCCGGCAGCCACGACTGGGTGGAGTTCGACGGTACGCAGACCGCGTGGAAGCTTTTGGATGGCTGGGCCAACGTGGACGAAAACGTGTTCAAGATGCCGGGCGGCGAGTATCGCGGAGTCACTTTGCGCGCCTACGATCCGAACACCGGGCAGTGGGCCATCTGGTGGCTCGACGGCCGCAATCCTTTTGGTGATCTCGACCCGCCTGTCAAAGGCCGTTTCGAGAACGGTGTCGGCACCTTCTACGCCGACGACACGCTCAGAGGGAAGCCGATCCGCGTGCGGTTCACCTGGTCGAAGATCACGCCCACCTCCGCTCATTGGGAGCAGGCCTTCTCCCCCGATAGTGGAAAGACGTGGGAGACGAATTGGATCACGGATTTCCGGCGGGTCAAGTAAAGGGGTTCAAGGCTCTTCTGGACGGGAACGTTGTCCCCTTCGAAACCTCACCCCTGGCCCCCTCTCCACGAAGGGGGAACTCCCCGCCTTGTTCGGCAAATCAGGTTAGGGATCATCCCCCCTCTCCAGCTCCGCTGGAGAGGGGGTCAGGGGGTGAGGTTTCAACGGGCAGGACGGCTCGGCTCTCGCTGTAAGGCCCTCCAGCAACCGCTCCACCTCCCGCTGCGCCCGCTCGGCCAGCTCGCCGCGCGCATCGCGGGTCAGCCCGGCGGTGGGGATGGGTTCGCCGATGCAGATGCGGATGAGGCCGGGCCGGGCGCGGAAGCCGCCGCGGGGGAGCACGCGGCCGGCGCCTTCCAGGGCGACCGGCACCACCGGCACGCCGGCGTCTATGGCGGCCGCGAAGCTGGCGGTCTTGAAGCGCTGGACGCGGCCGTCGAATGTCCGGGTGCCCTCGGGAAAGGAGAGGATGCTCCAGCCTTCGCGCAGGCGGCCGGCGGCGTCCCCAACGGTCCGCGCCGTCTGCCGCCGCTCGCTGCGGTCCACGAACACCATGCCCATCTTCTCGATGTAGCGGCCGAGGAAAGGCACCGCCGCCAGCTCGCGCTTGGCGAGGAAGAGCACCGGCATAGGCAGCGCCGCGAACAGGGCCGGGATATCCATCCACGACTGATGGTTGGCGGCGAAGAAGTAGGCCCGCGAGGGATCGAGCCCCTCGCGGCCTTCGACCTGCAACTGAGCTCCCCCGGCGCGCAGGAGGCCCGGACCCCAGACATGGCGCGCCAAGGCCAGCCCCGGAGCCGGAGACCGGCGGAGCGCGCTCACGACCAGCGCGACCGTGATCCACCCGGCGCTCCAGACCACGGTGTACACGGCCTGGGCGGCGTTGATCAGCGGCCAGAGGATGCGCACGGTTTGAGATCCTAACCTAGTGGTGATGCCTCTCCCCGATCTGACAGAGTAGAACCATGGGTGCTGCGACCATGCGGGCGATGATCCTGCCGAAGCTGGGATCCCTCGACGAGAACCCGGAGCCGCTGATCCTGACGGAGCTGCCGGTGCCCGAGCCTGGCGAGGGGGAGGTCCGCATCAAGATCGCGGCGTGCGGCGTCTGTCACACGGAGCTCGACGAGATCGAGGGCCGCACCCCGCCTCCCCGTCTGCCGGTCGTTCTCGGTCATCAAGTGGTCGGCCGGGTGGACGCGCTGGGGGCCGGCGGCGGAGCGCTTCGGGAGGGAGACCGCGTCGGCGTGCCATGGATCTTCTCGGCGTGCGGACGATGCAGGTACTGCCGCGAAGGGAACGAGAACCTGTGCCCGTGGTTCGCGGCTACCGGCCGGGACGCCGACGGCGGCTACGCGGAGTTCATGACCGTGCGGGAGGGCTTCGCGCTGCCCATCCCGGATGTGTTCTCCGACGTTCAGGCGGCGCCGCTGCTCTGCGCGGGTGCCATCGGCTACCGTTCTCTCGCGCTCGCGAACCTGGAGGACGGGGAGAGCCTGGGCCTGACCGGCTTCGGCGCTTCCGCCCATCTCGTGCTCAAGATGGTGCGCTACCGCTACCCCAAGACTCGGGTCTACGTCTTCGCGCGCAGCGAAGGCGAGAGGACGTTCGCGCGGGAGCTGGGCGCCGTCTGGACGGGAGACTCGACGGAGGAGCCGCCGGAAAAGCTGGCCGCAGTGATCGATACCACGCCGGCCTGGGGCCCGGTCGTCGACGCGCTGAAGAACCTGGAGCCGGAGGGTCGGCTGGTCATCAACGCCATCCGCAAGGAGGAGCGGGACAAGGATGCCCTGCTTCGCCTCGACTATCCCCGCGATCTGTGGCTGGAAAAAGAAATCAAGAGCGTGGCCAACGTGGCGAGGAGCGACGTGCGGGATTTCCTCGCCCTGGCCGCCGAGATCCCGCTCGCGCCCGCGACACAGGAGTTTCCGCTGGAGGCCGCGAACCAGGCGCTGCGCGAGCTCAAGGCGCGGCAGATCCGGGGCGCCAAGGTGCTGCGGGTGACATGAAACGCGAAATCGAAATCCATCACCTGGAGATGACCTCGCCCGCGGACCTCCGCCCCGCGGGGTCTCCGGGAGAGGAGCTGGAGATCCGCCAGGCGCGCATTCCATGCCCGGAGCTCAACCACTTCTTCTACACCGCGGTGGGCGGCGACTGGTTCTGGATCGATCGCCTGAGCTGGACTTACGAGCAGTGGTTCGCCTGGCTCGACCGCCCGGAGCTGGAGACCTGGATCGGCTCCGTCGAAGGCACGCCGGCCGGCTACTTCGAGCTCGAGAAGCAGCCGGAGGGCAGCGTCGAGCTGGCCTACTTCGGCCTGCTCCCCCGCTTCATCGGCCGCCGCCTCGGCGGTGCTCTGCTGACCGCGGCCGTCCAGCGCGCGTGGGGTATGGGAGCCTCGCGGGTCTGGCTCCACACCTGCTCGCTGGACGGGCCGGCGTCGCTGGCGAACTACCAGGCGCGGGGTTTTCGTATCTTCAAGACGGAACGGCTGGTGAAGGACTTGCCCGACGAGACGCCGGGACCCTGGCCGGGAGCGCGGCGCGAGGGTTGAAGCGGCAGGTTGTGAGCGAGATTGCTTGACAGCGGCGGCGCGTCCGGCGAGACACTCCCCCTCGACCGGCGGGATCGACGTACCCGTCCAGGGTGGTAAACAGCGGTGGGAAGGACCGCCTTCAGCTCATCTCTTTTTGGGCTCGCGCTCCGGCGCCTTGGCCGCTGAGATCGAGCTCATCCGCGCCGCCCTGCGCGCGACCTCGCGGCGCTGGGCGGGGTTGAGAGCCTCTCCCTGCTTCTTCCCGCCCAGGCGGGCGAGGAAGGCGGCAACCGGATCTTCAGGCTTGGCGAGAGTTTTGGGGGACATGGGGGTGGATCTTTTTGTGCCGTTCGGCTTTTTAGTACTCTTTTTTGGACGGTTGAGCATGCGGCAATGGTAACACGGATGAGGGTCATTTTTGCGAACGAATTTGCTACCCGTAGATTCAAGTTTATAAACGATTTCTCGCAGCTCGTTTGGGACATCGCGTCTCTGCGTGATATCGTGTTTCCTGACGGTCGGAAATGAAATCGGGGTTCCGGTCATATATACCGGAGAGCCCTGCCGGGAGGGCTGTTGTGGAGAGACGCCGGATCGATTATCGTTTGCTTTAGACCAGCTCAAGTCTCTTCGCGGTCGTTCCTTCGTGCGAGGTGAAGGATGCTGTGCAGATGGCGAACGGCGATCTTGCTCGTCATGGTGCCGGTATGGATTGGCATGGACAGCGGAGCGGTCGGGGCAGCGCCTTCCGAATCCGGCCGCAGGCCAGGTCCTGCGAAGCCGCGAGAGCTGTCGGAAGCCGAGCGCGCGGCGGTCGAGCTGGCGGTGGCTTATCTCAACCGCGGCCCCGAGGCCTGGTGGGAGAGGCTGGCGGCTGGCTCTCCGCTGCGGCGGTTGGGGCACGGAGCCGCGCTGGAGGAGATCGTCGTGCGGGCAGGCTCCACCGACGGCGCCACCTGGCAGCTCTTCACCCCTGGCCCGAGCTTCGACCGCCGGACGGCGGTCTTCGGCGTCGAGTTTGCCTCCGGCCTCGACGAGACGCTCATCCTTCATCTGATCGATGAACAGGGCGGCTGGAAGATCGCGGGGCTTCGCACGAGCGCCGAGCCTGAATCGCCCTTTGAAAGACCGGTGCTGCGCCCTCCTTCTGCGGCTGCCCCGGCGCCCGCGAGCTCAGCGCCTTTCGTGGGCCTGGCGCTGCTCGCGATCGGGTTACTGGGCGCGCTGACGGTTCTCCTGCAGGCACGCGCCGGGCGGCGCTCCCTGGCTATCGGGGTCGGTGCCGCGGTCCTCGTCGCGGCGGCGGGCGTGTGCCTCGGGAGTCTATGGCTGCGGAGCCGGTCCGCCGCCCCCCCGGCTCGGCACCCCCGGGTGCCTGCCAACGGACCGCGTCTCCCGCGCCTCGGCCCGCTGGCTCCGCTGCGCACGGCCCTGGCCGCCGGTATCGATCGTGCGGAAATCGAACGCCGGCTGGCGGCGCCGCCGGGTGATCGCGGGCTGCGCGAAGTCCAGGATCTTTGGCGCGCGCAGTTCCTGCTCCAAGGCCACGGGCGAGACGTACGCCCGTGGAGTTGCATTGGTGCTCGAGCAAGAGCGCGGCCGCCTCGCCGCCTGGATCCCTCAGGCCGGGAGCAAGCCGATCGAAGTGCACCTCTTCCCCCTCAAGGACTTCTTCGAAAACTATGGCGTCGGCCGGCACGTCGCGAATGCTCGAGGATCTCGCCCTCTGGGCGTCTCCCGACCGCGAGGTGAACCGCACGCTGCGCGACGCCTACTCGCGCCTTGCTGACTTGGGCCAGTCCTGTCTTGCCGGACGCGACAACGAGCTTGGCTTCCTGATCGTCGAGGTCGAGCGGGCCCTGGGAGAGGCGGCCCGCTACCTCGCTCCCTACGGGCTGGCTCCCTGAAGTTTGATTACAATACCCGCGCTTGATCATGCGGGAGAAGACCGAACTAGAAACGGAAAGCCCGCCGCCGATCCCGATCGCCTTCGTCAAGTACTACGAAAAGGGGTCGACGGTCATGGGAGGCGATCAGATCGCCGAGGGGCTGCGCGACCGCGGCTGGGATGCCCGTTCGATCCCGGTGCGCGAGCTGGCGAGCGTCACGCGCGGCATCCTCGTCTTCATCAAGACCTCCCGTCTCGACCACTTGCTGCTGGCGAGAGCGCGCGGCAACCGGCTGGTGCTCGACGTCCAGGACACCGTCGTGTTCAAACGCTGGATCAAGAACCTCTGGCTTTACGACGCGCTGATTCTGAAGAACCGGCGGCAGCTCGTCGACTTCGGGCGGCCGGGGCGTGCCGACTGCCTGATCTATCACCAATGGGATCCGCGGTATTCCGTCAACGAAGCGCCGCAGGACCGGCTGGCCCTCGGCTATCTCGGTCTGTCCCGGTCGCTGGCGCTCTGGGGGCGGCTGCCTGAGGTCGAATACGTCGACGATGGTTACTTCGAGGCGGCGAAGAGATTCAACTGCCACCTTTCGATCCGAGAGTCCGGCAGGGAGTTCCTCTACAAGCCGAACTGCAAGGTGTCGACGGCCGCGGCGTGCGATGCCAACCTGATCACCACGCGCGACGAGAGCACCGTCGAGCTGCTGGGGGAGGACTATCCGTTCTATTGCGAGCCGGAGCGCGGTTCGATCCTGGCCACTATTGAGCGGGCCCGTTCGACGTTCGGCTCTGCCGAATGGCATCGAGGGCTGGAACGGATGCGCCAGGTCCGTGAGCTCACCGGCATCGGCCGCGTGCTCGACGATTACGAAGCCCTGTTTCGCCGGCTTGCGCCGGGGCTCTCCCGCGCGGCGTGAGCGCCGCCGTCGAGCTCGGCCACCAGCCGTTGCGGAGCCACCGTCCGGTAGGCCTCGGTCACCAGCTCGGCGATCTCATCCCAGTCGACCGGCACGTCCAGCCGTACGCCGATCCAGCCGCGGTATCCGACGTAGGGTGGGATGAAGAACCGCTCGGGATTCGCGGCTACCAGGGCTTGTTGGGCGCCGTCCGGCGCCGCGCACCAGAACGCCAGGCGGTCGTCGTGATGCTGGTTGGCATACATCACGAACGTCTTCTTGCCGCGTACGAACCACGTCGGCTCGCCATGGCTGATCCGTTCCGTGACCTCCGGCAGTGCCAGACACAGTTTTCTCAGCGCCTCCAGCGGATCTCTCGCCATGGCCCGAATTCTATCTGGCTGCAAGGTGAGCGGCCCGTTTTTCCGTCTTCAGTAGGTGCAGGGCCCCGGTCTGAGCTCGAGGTGGTCGCAAAATGCGACCACCTCCCCCGCCTCAAATACTCGTCTTCACTGCCCTTCGCCTTTATAGGATCGGCTTCTGAGAATCGGCAAGATAGCCGACGAGGCGGCGGACTCCTTCGGCGAAAACGGCGGGCTCCGGGAGGAGGGAGAGAACGAGAAAATCCTCGGTTGCGAAGTCGAAGAAGTAGCCGGGGTGAACGAGGACACCATCGCGCTGCAGAAGGTCCAGAACGATCTCCTCGTCGGTGAGGAGGCTCGAGACACCGATCACGGCTGACCAGCCGCCTGCGGGCTCGATCAGCTCAGCCTCGGAAAGTCCTGCCAGCGCCTCGCGCAGCACGGCCAGGTTCTCCAGCAGCCGGCTGAGAATCGCGGCCCGGATCCGCGGCGCGAGAGCCAGCAAGCCGGCGAGGGCCCGCTGCACCGGCGTGGCCACGGAAAGGTAGCTGTCGGCCACCAGCTCCAGGGCGGCGAGGGTCCGTCGGCGGAGCGCTTCGGGGCCGCCGACGCGAATCCAACCGAGTTTCAAGGAAGGGAGGCCGGCGCTCTTGGAGAGCCCGCTCAACGAAAAAGTAAGGGCCTCGTCTGACAACGCCGCCGCGGGACCGGCGCGGTGGACGTCGACGGTGGCCAGCGGATAGTCGGCGAACACCTCATCCGAAATCAGAGGGATCTCCCGGGAGGCACAGAGGGCGGCCACGGCATCCTGGGCCTCGCTCGAGAGAAAGGCGCCGGTCGGGTTTCCCGGATGAACCAGGGCGAGAAGCCGCGTCCGAGGCGAGAGGGCGAGCTCGACCGCTTCCGGATCGAGGGCGAAGCGCCGCTGCGGCCGCAGGTGAAAATGGCGGAGGACGAGCGCGTCCAGGGCCGCCAGGCTGTCGAGCAGAGGATAGGAAGGCGCAGCGGTCAGCACCTCGTCCCCCGGATCGCCGAAGAGCTTGAAGAGGAGGGAGTAGGACTCGCTCGTCGAAGCCGTCAGCACGAGGTCGTCCGGCGAAACGGGATCGTCGGGCCGTGTAAGAGCGGTGGCGAGCGCCTCGCGCGCTTCGAGGAGACCTCGCGGGTGCGGCCGATACTCCGCGGCCACACCTTGCCGGAGGATCTCCGTGAGCTTTTCTTCGGGATAGGCAAGTCCGACCCGCGTCGGATTCGTCTCCGTGAGATCGATGACCGGCAGACTGCGAGCCCGCCGCCCCTCGATCGCCAGGGTCAGCCGGTTCTGCGCATGGTCCCAGGGAAGGCGTTGCGAAAATCGAAGTCGGGTCACGGGGCCTCCGGCTCGAGCAGCTCGATCCGGTTGCCAAAGGGGTCGGCGATGTAAACCCGATCGAAACCCGGCAGCGGCTCGTCGGCGGCGACGGGGACGCCGGCCTGCCGGCAGCGCTCGACCATCGCGGCCAGGTCTTCCACGAGTAGCGCCGGGTGCGCCTTCCTCGCGGGATGGAAATCGTCCTCGACGCCGAGGTGAAGCTGCAACGCTCCCAGCGCGAACCAGACGCCGCCGCGCCGGGCGAGGTTGGGCGGTTTCGCGGTCTCCCGCAGGCCGAGGACTCCCGCGTAGAAAGCGCGCGCGGTATCCTCGGCGCCTCTGGGGATGGCGAGCTGGAGGTGGTGGAGACCGTGGATCCGCATGCTCTCTCTGGTTCCAAGATAGCATTGGAGCGCCAACCCGACCGCCGGCCTCGCGGCCGTTACGCGCCTTCTCCTACGGGGATGATCCACGTCGGCAACGCGCGGACCGCGCTCGCCGCCTGGCTTTCCGTGCGGAGCCGCGGCGGCGTCTTCGTGTGGCGAGTGGAGGACCTCGACCCGCCGCGCGTCGTTCCCGGCCTCGCGGAGGTGCAGCTCGAAGACCTCGCCTGGCTCGGGCTCGACTGGGACGAAGGGCCGGACGTGGGCGGTCCCCATGGCCCTTACGTGCAGTCCCAACGGTCCACGTTTTATGAGGAAGCGCTTCACCGCCTGGACGTCGCGCAGCGGCTGTTCCCCTGCCGTCTCTCCCGGCGGGACCTGCAGGCGATCGCCTCGGCCCCGCACGGTGGGGAGGAGGCGCCCCACCCCCTTACGTTGCGGCCCCGCAGCGTCGAGCCGGGCTGGTTCGAGCGGCTCCGCTCCGCCCTGCGGCCGGAAGCGGCCATCCGCTTCCGCGTTCACGACCGGCCGATCGCTTTTACCGATCGCGTCTGCGGACCGGTCACGGAGCGGGTCGATCTCGCGGTTGGCGATTTTGTGCTGAAACGGCGCGACGGCCTCTACGCTTACCAGCTCGCCGTCGTGGTGGACGATCTGGCGATGGGGATCGATGACGTGGTGCGCGGCGCGGACCTGCTCGCCTCGACGGCGCGGCAGATCCAGCTCATCGAGGCGCTCGGCGGCGCGCCGCCGGAGTATGCTCACGTCCCCCTGATGGTGAACGCCCGCGGAGAAAAGCTTTCCAAACGCGATCAGGGGCTCACCCTCCACTCGCTCCGCCAGGCGGGCGTGCGTCCCGAGGCGTTGGCCAGCTATCTGGCGTACTCGCTGGGCCTGCTCCCTCGGCCCGAGCCCTGCCGGCCGGCCGACCTCGTCGCCGTCTTCGCCTGGGAGAAGATCGGCCGGGCGGATTGGGTGCTGCCGGAGGATTTGAGTGAGGTTCTTCGTGCCCTCCGGTGACGATGGCGGGACCGTCATCCGCCTGTACAAACCGGGGGACCGAGGAGTGGTACGGGAGATCTGCCGCGCCACCGCCTACGGAGGAGAAGGGGTGGGACTGGTCGAGCCGGAGCTCTTCGTCGATCTCCTGACCCGTTACTTCACGGACTTCGCGGACCGCTCGCTCTGGGTGGCGGCGCGCGGCGAGCGTGTGGTGGGGTACCTGGCCGGCTGTCTCGACGAGCGGCGGTTCCATCGAGTCCAGGTGGGAAAGGTGGTCCCGGCCGCGTTGGCGCGGGCCATCTTCCGTCGCGGCCTGCTCGTACGTCGCGAGCTGTGGCGCCTCCTCGGGAGCTTTCCCAGATTCGCGGCCTCCGGGGGATTGCGCGCTTCGCCGGAGGAGACGATCTATCCGGGTCATCTGCACGTGAATCTGCTCGACGGGTTTCGCGGCCGGTCTCTGGGGTCGAGGCTGGTGGAGTGTTTTCTCGGCGAGGCCCGAGCCCACGGGCTCCCGGGAGCGCGGGCCGTGGTCTACGAGTCCAACCAGCCGGCCCGGCGCTTCTTCGAGCGGCTCGGCTTCCATCCCCTCGCTCGCAGGCCCGCCTTCAAGCCCCCTCCGCGAGAGGGCGGCCGCGAGTGGAAGATCGTTTATGGTAAGGAGCTGTAGCTGCGAAAGGACCCCATGATGAACCGATATCGCTCCTCCGTCGTGCGCTATTTGCTGCTCGTCGTTGTCGCGGCCTGCTCCTCCCGCTCGGCGAATGAAGCGGCGCCGGCCACCGAGCCGGACATTCGAGGTACCCTCACGAAGGTCAACGTTGCCGTCGAGCCGTGGACCATGCTCGTCGAGGAGAAGCCGGAGGAGTCCTCGGGATCCGCCAAGGCGAGCGTGCGGCTGACGCCCGAGACCCGGATCTTGA
Organism: Thermoanaerobaculia bacterium; assembly: GCA_036002325.1. Classification (GTDB taxonomy): domain Bacteria; phylum Acidobacteriota; class Thermoanaerobaculia; order Multivoradales; family UBA5704; genus DATARR01. Next base: position 37,627 of record DASYTJ010000132.1, read on the forward strand.
AGCGCGCCGCCGGGGAGGTGGGGCGAGCCGCGCCAGAGGAGCTGGCGGTGGGACAGACGGTGAGTGTCTGGTTCTCGGGACCCGTGATGGAGTCGTATCCCGTCCAGGCCACGGCGGCGACCCTCGTGATCGAGGAGCCCGCAGCGCGATGAAAACCGAAGCTGCTCGGCTGGAAAGACGCGATCCGGGAGAGAGGAGGAACGGCACGTGAACGCGCTGAGATGGGCTTCGCGGCTCTTGATTCTGGCCGCGCTAGTGGGCTGCGCAGAGCCGCGTGAGAACACGGGTTACATCCCGGGGTTGGGAGAGCTGATGAGCGCCCAGCAGATGCGGCATGCCAAGCTCTGGTTCGCGGGGGAGAACGGCAACTGGCGCCTGGCCTCCTATGAAGTGGACGAGCTGAAGGAGGGTTTCGATGACGTGGTGAAACACCATCCCACGCTCGAGGATTCGCACCTGCCGATTTCCCGCCTGGTGCCGACGATCGTCATGGGCCCGCTGGACGAAGTCGGAGCCGCGGTCGCGGCTGCGGACAAGATCCGGTTCGAGGCGGCCTTCGACAAGCTGACCGCTGCCTGCAACTCCTGCCACCAGGCGACCAACTTCGGTTTCAACGTCGTCACGCGTCCGACCGAGCCGCCGTTCAGCAACCAGGAATTCCGGGTGACCCGGTGAGACCGTTCCTGCGCAGAACCGCCCGCGCCGCGTGGTACCCGCACATCCCGTGCACGCCCCCAGAGGGTGGCGTGCTCGACGAGCAGATGAAGACCCGCGCGTCGGGCGTGGCGTACGGCACGAGGCGCGCCACGGGCCGGGTGAAGAGCTGCGAGAGCACGGCGGCGCCGCCGTTGATGTCGCCGCCGACGCAGTTGGGATTGTAGGCTTCGAGCTGCGCCGTGTTCCTTGTCTGGCGGGCCAGCACGAGGTCGCGGAAGCCCGGGGCGAAACGCTCGATCTGCGCCTCGATCGCCGCCGAGCGGTCAGCCGTCGAGCCGTTGGGCACGTGGCAATAGGCCCAGGCCGTGTGGGAGCCGGCCGGCGCCCGCGTGGCATCGAAAAGGCTCGCCTGGCTCACCAGCACGAACGGCCGCTCCGCCTCGCGGCCGTTCCAGGCGGAACGCTCCGCAGCCGCGATCTCTTCGATCGTGCCGCCGAGGTGGACCGTGCCGGCCCGGCGGCAGGCTTCGTCCCGCCAAGGGATCGGCCCGGAGAGCGCCCAGTCCATCTTGAAGACTCCCGGCCCGTAGCGGTACCGGCCGAGCCGCCGACGGTAGCGGCCGGGCCAGCGAATCCCGCCGATCTTCAGGAGCTGCGCCGGCGTCAAGTCGAAGAGGTAGGCGCGGGCCGCAGGCAGCTCGCCCAGAGACTGAATTCTTCTGCCCGTCTGGATCTCCCCGCCGAGCTCACGGAGAAGTGAGGCCATGGCGTCGGCAATGCGCTGAGCGCCCCCCTTCGGCAGCGGCCAGCCGACGGCGTGGCCGCAGACGGCGAACATCGCTCCGAAGGCGGCGGTGGGCACGCGCTCGAGGGGCAGAAAGGAGTGAGCGGCGAGCCCTGCGAAGAGCGCCCTGGCGCGGAAGCCGCCGAACCGCCGGCGTGCGAAGCCGGCCGCCCCTCGCAGCCCTGCCAGCCCGAAGCGAGCCATACGGAAGGGATGGCGCGGCCAGCGGAGCGGTGCGAGCAGGTCCGGCGCCAGCCCCTCCCAGGCTTCAGCGAAAGGCCGGAACGATCGCTCCCACGTTCGTGCGTCCGCGCGGTCTCCGAAGCTGTCGCCGGTCTCATGGAAGCCGCGGGCGAGGACGGCGGCGGTGCCGTCGTCGAACGGGTGAGCCAGCGGCAGAGGGGGATGGATCCACTGGAGCCCATGGCGCGTGAGGGGCAGGCGGTTCAGGAACGGCGATCCCGCGGCAAAGGGATGGATCGCCGAGCAGACGTCGTGCACGAAACCGGGCAGCGTCAGCTCCTCCGAGCGGGCGCCGCCTCCGACCGTCTCACCCGCTTCGAAGACCGCGACAGGCCACCCCGCTTCGGCCAGCGCGATCGCCGCCGCCAGCCCGTTCGGCCCTGCGCCCACGACGACGGCGTTCGGCTGCATTTCGGTCGCCGTTGCCCTCCGGCGCGATTCTATCCGGTGGCACCGGCACGCGTGATGCAAGAGCCTTCAGGTCTGGAGGCTTGCCATGAGCACGATGACGGCCATTGACTTTGCCACCCTGCGTGACGAGATGGTGCGGCGCCAGATCGCCGCGCGGGGAGTTCGCGACCGGAGGGTGCTGGAGGCGATGCGCACCGTGCCGCGGGAGGTCTTCGTACCCGAACGGCTGGCGGAGTTTGCCTACGACGACACGCCGTTGCCGATCGGCGAGGAGCAGACCATCTCGCAACCGTACGTCGTCGCCCTGATGCTGGAGGGCCTCGAGCTGCAGCCAGGGGACAAGGTCCTGGAGATCGGCGCCGGCTCGGGGTATGCCGCCGCCGTGCTCTCCCGCACCGCCGGCGAGGTCTGGGCCATCGAGCGTCACGAGTCGCTCGCCCGGCAGGCGCGGGCACGAATGGAGCGGCTGGGTTACACGAACGTGCACATCATGCACGGCGACGGGACCCTCGGCTGGCCCGAGCATGCGCCGTACGACGCCGTCGTGGTCGCCGCCGGCGGACCGGAGGTGCCGCAGGCCCTGCTCGATCAGCTCGCCGCGGGCGGCCGGTTGGTGATTCCCATCGGTCCGGACCCGCGGACTCAGAGCCTGGTTCGGGTGCGCCACCGGGCGGACGGTACGTACGTCCGTGAGGATCTCGGCGCCGTGCGCTTCGTGCCGCTCATCGGCGCCCAGGGCTGGAGAGAGGAAGGCGGGGCCTACATGGCCCCTCCCCAGGCGCCCGTGGTGGGCGTGGGTGGTCCGCCGGGGGAGGCGGTGACGGAGGATCCGGCGGCGATGGCGAGGACCGCGGAGATCGAGAGGGCCGCACAAGCGGCGGTGGGGGTTGGGCCGGTCTCGGAGGCGCTCCTGCCCGCCGGGCTGCCGCCCGAGGTGGTGCTCACTCACCCGCGGACCGCCAGCCCCCCGGCCCAGGTGGCGAGCCTGATCCGCGAGGAGGCCGAGCCCTTCGACGAGCTGGAAACGGCGGAGCTGGGAGCGCTGCTGGAGCGCATCGGCGACAGCCGGGTGGCGCTGATCGGAGAGGCGACCCACGGCACGTCGGAGTTCTACCGCTTCCGCGCCCGCCTGACGCGGGAGCTGATCCTGCGGAAAGGTTTCAACGTCGTGGCCGTCGAGGCCGACTGGCCGGACGCGGCGCAGATCGATCGCTACGTGCGCGGTGGCGAGACGCAGCCCGCCGAGGGACCGGTCTTCTCGCGCTTCCCCACCTGGATGTGGCGCAACCGCGAAGTGCGAGACTTCGTCCACTGGCTGCGCGACCACAACGCCGACGTCGCCGAGCCGGAACGGAAGGTGAGCTTCCACGGGCTCGACCTCTACAGCCTCTACACCTCGATCGCCTCCGTGCTGCGGTACCTGGACAAAGTCGACCCCGAGACGGCCCGGGTGGCCCGTCTCCGCTATGGCTGCCTGACGCCGTGGGAGAGGGACCCGGCGCTCTACGGCCGGGCCGCGCTGACCCGGCGGTTCGCCCTCTGCGAGGCCGAGGTGCTGAGCAATCTGCGGGCGATGCTCGACCGGCGGCTGGAGTACGCGGCGCGCGACGGCGAGAGCTTCCTCGACGCGGTGCAGAACGCCCGCGTGGTGGCCAACGCCGAGCGCTATTACCGGGCCATGTACTACGGCTCGGCCGAGTCGTGGAACCTGCGGGACCGCCACATGTTCGACACTCTGCGGACGGTGATCGGCTTCCGCGGTCCGGAGGCGAAAGCGGTAGTCTGGGAGCACAACTCGCACATCGGCAACGCGGCGGCGACCGAGATGGGAGCGCGGGGGGAGCTGAACGTCGGCCAGCTCGCGCGGGATGAATTCGCGGACGACGCCTATCTCATCGGCTTCGGCACCGATCACGGCACGGTGGCAGCGGCGACCGACTGGGACGGCGACATGGAGATCAAGCGCGTCCGCCCCTCCCATCCGGAGAGCTACGAGCGGCTGTGCCATCTGTCGGGGGTCCCGGCCTTCCTGCTGCACCTGCGCGAGCCCCGGCGGCCCGAGGTGCGCGAGGAGTTGGAGGTGCCCCGCCTCGAACGGGCGATCGGCGTCATCTACCGGCCGGAGACGGAGCTGCTGAGCCACTACTTCCAGGCCGTCCTGCCGTGGCAGTTCGACGAGTACGTCTGGTTCGACGAAACCCGGGCCGTGACTCCGCTCGCCACCCAGGAGGTGTCGGGCTTTCCCGAGACCTACCCCTTCGGGCTCTGAGAGATGGCCGGGCTCGAAGACCTCCCCTGGGTGCTCGACCGGCTGCGCTGGATGCGTGAGCGGGGGATCTGGCCGAACGGCCGGCGCTACCTATGGACCGACGGCTTCGGCGTGGTGCTCCTCGTCTCCCTCTACCATCGGCTGGGAGAGGAGCGGTTTCTCGAAGAAGCGAAGTGGGTGGTCGGCGAAGTCGAGCGCGTCCTCGGCCGGCCGCGGGGAATCCGTATCGGTGAAGCCGCGGACCGGGATGGCCAGTACTTCCATTACCTGACGATCTGGATGTACGCCCTTCATCGCCTGGGCGAGATCGAGCCGGAATATCGCCGGCGGGGAATCGATCTCGTCCGCCAGGTCCATCCGGCGTTCATGATCCCGGGACGGGGCGTCTGGTGGAAGATGGAGGAAGACCTCTCGGGCCCGTATCCCGGCTACGGCCTCGGGGCGCTCGACGCCTTCGAAGCCTACGTCGTCTACCGCCTGCTGGACCCCGAGGGGCTTCGCGCCGAGATCGCCCAGATGAAAGCGATCGTGGAGCGCACCTGGCGGGAGCTCGTCATCGCGCAGGATCTGGGGCTGGGGATGATGCTCTGGATGAGCCGTTTCGCCGCAGACGAGGGGTGGGCGCGGGTGCAGCGGCAGCGCGGCCTCTCCATGCTCGACCGGATGTGGATCGATCCGCCGGGCTACTTCTGCCGCCAGCCGGGCTATCCCGACGTCAAGTTCGCCTTCACCAACTACGGGGTCTCGCTCGGCCTGCAGGCGGCCGGCGTCTGGGAGGACCGGGTTCATCGCCTGAACGCCTTCTTCGATACCTACCGTTCGGGCGACGAGTACGACACCGAGGCGATCACCCATATCATGGGATGCACGTCGCATTTTCCCGGCGAGTTCCTGGGCGGGCCTGAGCCCGCGGACAGGACGGCCCGGCCTGATCGAGCGCGTTCAATCGCAAGACAATAAGACGGCCCGAAAAGAATTCTTCAAGAAGTTTGTCCCGCTTTGGGGGGGCTCGCGCACTCCTTCATCGAAGTACTCATTTTTGTGATGACGCGCGGCGTTCGGCCGCGGATTTTCTGGCGCTCCTGGCGCCTTTTGGGGGGAGATCTGCGTGAAACACCCAACGTATGACGTTGCTGTGCTCGGCTCGGGCCTCGGCGGCTCGGTGCTGGCGGCCATCCTCGGCCGTCAGGGCTTCCGCGTGCTGCTGCTCGAGAAAGGCACCCATCCCCGCTTCGCCATCGGCGAGGCCATGCTGCCGCAGAGCTCGATGCTGCTGTGGATCCTCGGCGAGCGCTTCGACGTGTCGGAGATCCAAAACCTGAGCAGTACGGAGAGGATTCTTCAGAACGTCTCGCGTACCTGCGGCTGCAAGAAGACCATCGGTTTTCTCTATCACGAGGAGGGCAAACGGCAGGACCCGGCGAAGGGTCACCTGCTCGTGCCGCCGGCGACGCCGCTCGTTTCGGAGAGCCATCTGTTCCGCCAGGAAGTGGACCTCTACATGGTCAACGCCGCCGTCAAGCACGGCGCCGTCTACCGCGACAAGACGGACGTGGTGGACTTCACGATCGAGGATGAAGGGGTCGTGCTGCGCACCGACAAGGGCGAGGAGCTCCGCGCCCGGTTCCTGGTCGACGGCTCCGGCCACAAATCGCCGGTCGCCACCAAGTTCGGCCTGCGCCAGGCGGTGCCGCCGCTGCGCACCGAATCGCGCACGCTCTTCACGCACATGATCGGCCTGCGGAAGTACGACGAGCTGCTGGCCGCCGACGAGCGGCCGGGGCTGTCGCGGCAGTGGCACGAGGGCACGCTGCATCACATTTTCGACGGCGGCTGGCTCTGGATCATCCCCTTCGACAACGTGCCAGGCTCCGACAATCCGCTGGCCAGCGTCGGTTTGACGCTCGACATGCGGAAGTTCCCGCAGCGCGGGATTCCGCCGCAGCAGGAGTTCGAGGAGATCGTGGCGCGATTCCCCAGCATCGCCGCCCATCTCAAAGGGGCCGAAGCGGTGCGGCCGTGGGTCGGCACAGGCAGGCTGCAATACGCCTCGGCGGATTCCGCCGGCCATCGCTACTTCCTCATGGCCCACGCCTACGGCTTCATCGATGCGCTCTACTCGCGGGGCCTGATCAGCACCTTCGAGACCATCCACGCCCTGGCGCCGCGCTTGATCCAGGCGCTGCGGGACGACGACTTCGCCGTCTCGCGGTTCGAGTATCCGCGGCAGCTCCAGGCCGCGATGCTGCAGGCGAACGACCGCATGGTCTTCAACTCCTACCGCGCCTTCGGCGACTACGCCTCTTGGAACGCCTGGGTGCGGGTGTGGCTGTCCAACATCCTGTTCGGCGACCTGCGCCTGTTCCGCATCTGCCTCAAGTACCTCAATACCGGTGACAAGTCGCTCTTCGCCTCGCTCGACGAGGATCCGCTGCCGCTGACCTGCCCGCCGGGGATGAACCCGCTCGAGGACCTGCACAACTTCGGCGAGTCGCTGCTCGACCGCATGGACGCCGGCGAGATCGCGGCCGCCGACGTGGCGGCCGGCATCTTCGGCATGCTGGACCAGCTTCCGCTGCCGCCCGTCCACGCCTGGAGCGACCCCGCGGCGCGCCACCTCGATTTCCTGCCCGAGAAGCTGATGCGGATGATCGGCTGGGGCAAGGCCGAGGCGCCGCCGCCGATCCAAAGGATGTTCGACTTCGATCCGTCGGTGCTCGGCGGACCGCCTCCCCAGATACCCGAGTCCGTCGCCGTGCCGGCGATGGTGTAGATCGATCCTGGGAGGGATCTCGGCCACCCCGCTGCGGGTGGCCGTTTTTTTTCCCACCTCACCGGGAGGGGAGGGGAGAAAAGCGGGGCTATAAAATGGAAAAAGCCGCTCCAAGAGGAGCGGCTGAGATCAATCGATTAGTAGTGAAGTGGGAGGTTAGCCGGCGATCTTGACGACGTTCTCGGCGGCCGGGCCTTTCTTGCCCTGGACGATGTCGAACTCCACGCGGTCACCCTCGGCCAGCGACTTGAAGCCGTTGCCCTGGATCGCGGAGTGATGGACGAAGCAGTCCTTCTGTCCATTCTCCGGCGTGATGAAACCAAAACCCTTGCTGTCGTTGAACCACTTCACTTTTCCGGTGTTACGCATTCCTTAGACTCTCTTTCTGTGGGATCTCCCAGAAACACGAAAGGGACCCACTCAAAAACCAGGTCCCTTTTTACGTTCGCTGGGTACTGAGACGAGCTTGTCCTGTGCTCGCCGGGAAAGAATAGTACCCTTCCCGCAGTCTCTTGTCAACCCCTCCAATCGGATACCATCCGGCCCATGGACCTCGCCAGCGCCGCGGCCCGGGGGGCCGAGACGATCCACGGAGCGTTCGAGGATCATCACCAGTACCTGCGCGCCATCACCCGCCGCGTGGCCCGGCGCTTCGAGGAGCGCGACTGGGAGGGCATCGGGCACGACACGGTGAAGAAGCTCGACTTGCCGGCGCGCAGCGTCATGGAAACGGTCACCACCCTGCATGGGCAGCTCGGCGAGGCCCTCGCCGACCGCGCGCTGTGGACGGCGATGAAAGAGGCCTACACCCGCGCCATCCTCGGCCGCGACGACTTCGAGATCGCTCAGACCTACTTCAACTCGATCACCCGCAAGGTCTTCCCCCGCGGCGGCGTCGACCCGGCCATCGACTACACCGCTGACGAGTTCCCGCTCCCCTATCGCGGCTGGGAAATGGCGAGCGCCCGCATGTACGCCGTCCGCCGAGTCGACGCTGGCGTGGTGCAACGGGTGTTGGAGGACGCCGGCTTCCAGGCGCCGTTCCGCGATCTCGAGGGCGACGCCACGCTGGTCGCCGAGCGCCTGGAGCGGGGGATCGTCGAGGCGTTCGGCTCGCCGGAGATCGAGGCCTTCGACGTGCTGCGCCCGGTCTTCTTCCGCAACAAGGGAGCCTACGTCGTCGGCCGCGTCAAGCGCGGGGGCGCCGTCCTGCCCGTGGCGCTCGCCCTCCTCAATGATCGCGAGGGACTGGAGGTCGATGCCGTGCTCCACACGGAGGACGAGATCAGCATCGTCTTCAGCTTCGCCCGCTGGGACTTCCACGTCGACGTGGCGAGCCCGCGCGAAGTGATCGGTTTCCTCAAGTCCATCCTGCCCAAGAAGCGCGTCGCCGAGCTGTACATCTCTCTCGGTTACAAGAAGCACGGCAAGACCGAGTTCTACCGCGACCTGATGGGCCACATCGCCGAGACATCGGATCAATTCATCCTGGCTCCCGGGCAGCGCGGGCTGGTGATGGCCGTCTTCACCCTCCCTTCCTACGAGTTCGTCTTCAAGGTCATCAACGACGCCTTCCCGGCGCAGAAGAACACGACGCGGCAGCGGGTGATGGAGAAGTACCGCACCGTCGAGCTGCACGACCGCGTCGGCCGTCTGGTGGGCTTTCAGGAGTTCGAGCACCTCACCTTTCCCAAAGCGCGCTTCGATCCCGAGCTGCTGGAGAAGCTCCTGGACGCCGCCTCGCGCACCCTTTCGGTCAACGGCTCGGCGGTGACCGTCCATCATTGCTACGTCGAACGGCGCATCGATCCCCTCGATCTCTTTCTGGAGGAAAACGACGAGGAGAACGCCGTAGCGGCGGCGCTCGACTGGGGCCGTTGTCTCAAGGAGCTGGCCGCGGCCAACATCTTTCCAGGCGACGTGCTGCTCAAGAACTTCGGCGTCACCCGTCACGGCCGCGTCCTCTCCTACGACTACGACGAGCTCTGCCGCCTCACCGACTGCGTGTTCCGGGAGATCCCGACGCCCCGCGACGAGCAGGAGGAGCTGGCCGCCGAACCGTGGTTCACGGTGGGGGAGAACGACATCTTCCCCGAGGAGCTGCGCGCCTTCCTCGGCCTCCAGGGCCGCGTGCGCGACTCCTTCCTGCGCGAGCACGGTGATCTCTTCGGCCTGGAGTTCTGGCGCGAGCTGCAGGAGCGCCACCGCCGCGGCGAGGTCGTCTCCTTCTATCCCTACAATCCGGCGCGCCGGCTGCGGGTGGAGGCTCCAGCGACGGTGGCCGCCGCGCTCTGAAGGCACATGGCCTCCGCGGACTCGCGCCCCTTCCTCACCGCCCGCTGGGAGCACCTGGCGATGCTGAACTACGCGGTGCCGAAGGAGACCTTGCAGCCGCTGGTGCCCCCCGGGACGGAGCTCGACTCCTGGAACGGCAAGACCTTCGTCAGCATCGTCGGCTTCCTCTTTCTCGACACGCGCGTCTGGGGAGTCGGGGTGCCGTTCCATCGCGACTTCGAGGAGGTGAACCTGCGGTTCTACGTCCGCCGCCGAGCCGAGGACGGCTGGCGCCGCGGCGTGGTGTTCGTCAAGGAGATCGTTCCCCGTCTTGCGGTGGCGGGGCTGGCGCGGCTGCTCTACGGCGAGAACTACGTGGCGCTGCCGATGCGCCACGTGCTCGCCGGCGATCCCCTGAAAGGCGAGATGTCCGTGGCTTACGGCTGGCGCTGGCGAGGGCGGTGGAACGGCGTCGGCGCGACGGTCTCGGGCCGGCCGCAGGAGGCGGAGCCGGGCTCCGAGGAGGAGTTCATCACCGAGCATTACTGGGGATACGCGGCGAGCCGCGGCGGCTGCGTCGAGTACCGGGTGGAGCATCCCCGCTGGCAGGTCTGGACGCTCGAGCAGCCGCAATTGGATTGTGACGTCGCCGACCTTTACGGCGCGGCGTTCGCCGATCCCCTCCTGGCGCCGCCCAGCTCGGCTTTCCTTGCCGACGGCTCGGAGATAGCCGTGTATCCGGGGCGGAGGTTGTCTTAGAGACGGCGCGCGGTCCTCGGGACGCCTGGCCTGAACCCGACGACGTCCCGCCGGGATCGACGGCGGCTTGCCGAGACTTGCGGTGTCTCGGCCAGAGTAGGAACGCCTCGCCGAGGATTACGGCGCCGCGCCGGGAAGCTGACGGCAGCTCACCGAGACTGACATCGCGGCGCCGAAGTGTGTGGTTCCGGGGCGCCCGGCGGTTGGCTCCATGCGCGCGTTCTCAGGGGCCATCCTTATTCCTGTCGAGGGCGGCGAATCGCGTGGAGCCCCTTTCTAGCCGGCAACCGCTTCGTTACCGCCCCCAAGGACAGCTTTCTGGTGGGACTTTGCAAGGCAAAAGGCAAATTTTCTTCGTGAGGATTGGCTCGACCGGCTCGATTTCTCCACCCTGGAGCGGGTCGGCAACAGCTTCGTCTCCGATGACCTGCGCGAGCGCCACAGCGACCTCATCTGGCGCCTGCGGCTTCGCGGGAATGAAGACCGCTGGCTCTATCTCTACCTGCTGCTCGAGTTCCAATCCACCTCGGATCCGTTCATGGCCGTGCGGCTGTTGACCTATGTCGGCCTGCTGCTCGAGGAGGTCATCCGCAGGGAGAACTTGAAACCGGGAGATCGTCTTCCCGCCGTGTTGCCCCTGGTGCTGCATAGCGGTCGAGGCCGCTGGCGCGCGCCCCTGCGTCTGGAGACCCTCTTCGCTCCGGTCCCCAAGCAGCTCAAGCGGCACCTCCCCCGCTTGACCTACTTTCTTCTCGACCAACGCCGTCTCGACTTGGAGCGTCCCGAGCTGGACCGCAATCCGACGGCCTCGTTCTTCCGCGTCGAGATCAACGAGAGGACCGAGGACCTGCCCGATCTCTACCGTCAGCTCAAAGATCGCCTTCCGCCCGGAGAACCCGCGCTCCGGCGAACCGTTGACGCGTGGTTTACGGGAGTGATCCAGAGGACCGTCCCCAAGGCTATAATTTCCGAGAGACTGAAGCTCGAGGAGGCTTCTATGCTGGAAGAAAACCTCATCCTGTGGAGCGAGAGAATCCGCAAAGAGGCTCTTAGGGAGGGCCGGCAGGAAGGTCGGCAAGAAGGCCGGCAGGAGGGTCGGAGGGAGGGCCGACGGGAAGGTGGGATCCTCAACCTCCAGAAAATGCTCCTCCAGCAGATGACCCTTCGCTTCGGCCGCCTCCCTGTCCGCGTCCGCCGGCAGATCGAGGGGATTTCCTCCCTTCAGGAGCTTCGCAAGCTGGGACGGAAGGTCCTACGGGCGAAGTCCCTCGATGAAATGGGGCTCGGCTAGCCAGCACTTCTCTTAGATTTTGGGAACAGGTGCGGGTCTCAGGGAATTCGCCAAATGCATCCGTTTATATAATACAGGGAGCTGAAGGAGAAGCTCAGCATGCCGACCGCCGATGCCATCCGCTGGTTCAAGACCAACTTCCACAACCAGATCGAAACCGCCGCACAGGGCACGCCGTTCACCGTCGACATGCTGACGGCCATCGCCTGCCAGGAGACCGGCCACATCTGGAACGTCCTGCGCAACAAGCTGGGCAGCCCGGCCGAGGTTCTGGCCCTGTGCGTGGGGGACTCCATTGACGACACCGGGGGGCGGAAAGCCTTCCCCAAAAACAAGGCCGAGTTGCTCGCCAGGCCCAACGGACAGCGGATGTTCGACATCGCGCGCAAGGGCCTGGTGGACATGGCAAAGTTCATTCCCGGTTTCAAGAAGGTCGTGACCAACCCCAACAAGTTCTGCCATGGGTTCGGCATCTTCCAATACGACCTTCAGTTCTTCACCGAGGAGCCCGACTATTTCCTGCAGCAGCGCTACGCTACCTTCGAGGGGTCGGTGGCCAAGGCGATCGCGGAGCTGAAGGCGAAGCAGAAGAAGATCGGCCTGGGGAACAAGACGGCGCTCACGGATCTCGAGTTCGCGGCCGTGGCCATCGCCTACAACACCGGCGGCTTCAATCCCAAAAAGGGGCTCAAGCAGGGGTTCTTCGATGGCACCAAGCACTATGGAGAGGCGATATTCGACTTCCTCCGCCTCTCGAAGACGGTGGCCATCGACGGCATCCCGGCCCCCATTCCGACTCCGGCGCCCGGCACTGCACCCGTACCCGATCCGACGCCCGTGACGGCAGCGGGAGATTTCTTCGCGGTCGACGTGGTCGATTCCATGCTGAACGTGCGGGAGGAGCCCGTCATCCCTGATGGCGATTCGACCTCCAACGTGAAGGCGAAGCTGCCCGACGGGCACGTGGTCCGCGCCGTCACCGGGAAGAAAAAGAACGGTTTCCTGGAGATCGAGACGAGCCTGAACGGCGCCCTGATCCGCGGCTTCGTTTTCGCCAAGTTCCTCAAGCCGGCGGCGGGTGCTACCGAGGTTCCGGTCCTGGCTCCTTCGCCCGCGCCGCCGGCCAGCGGCATCACGGCCGTTTTCATGCCCGCCAAAACGAGCACCGTGACCAGGCGGACCGACCCGGCCGGCCCGCGGTCGCTCAACGAGAATGGGCAGCCGGGGCGGCAAGGTGAGACGGCCGAGGCGCGCCGCGCCGAACTGGCGGCCATCATCGACTGGCTGGCCGTGGACAAGCCGTCGCACCTGCGCTACCAGCCGCACGAAGGTGTCACGTTCTGCAACATCTACGCGCATGATTACTGCCACCTGGCCGGCTGCTACCTGCCGCGCGTGTGGTGGTCGGGGGCGGCCATCGAGGCGCTGGCGCAGGGAAAGACCGTGGAGCCGCTCCTCGGCAAGACCATCGACGAGCAGCGCGCCAACAACCTCTTCCGCTGGCTACGGGACTTCGGCCTGCGGTTCGGCTGGCGGCAGACCGGGACCCTGACCAAGCTGCAGACGGAAGTGAACCAGGGCGCCATCGGCCTTCTCATGGCGCGGCGCGTGATCGACGGCAAGCCGGGTCACATCGTGGCCGTGGTCCCCGAGACCGCGGACCATCAGGCCCGGCGCAACGCCGCCGGCGAGGTGGTCGCGCCGCTGCAGAGTCAGGCCGGCGTGACGAACTTCCGCTACGGCACCAGCAAGGTCGGCTGGTGGACGGACGAGAAGTTCGCGGAGTTCGCCTTCTGGCTGCATGCGTAGAAACCCGCGTGACGAGGTCTCCGTAGTCCTCGGACATGGAGACCAGGACGAAGGCCACCCTGCTCGTAGTGAGCCTGTTCACCGCTGTCACAGGAGTTCGGGCAGCGACCGTTCTGGCTTCCGATTCCGAGATTCGCGCGATTCTCGCCGAGCGGGTCGGCGCCGTAGGAGACGGCGTCGGCATCGTGGTCGGCGTGGTCGAGCCGGAAGGCCGCCGCGTGATCTCGTACGGCCAGATCAGCAAGGGAAACCCGCGTCCGCCGGATGGCGAAACCGCCTTCGAGATCGGCTCCGTGACCAAGGTGTTCACGGCGCTTCTGCTCGCGGACATGGTCTGGCGGGGCGAGGTGGCTCTCGGGGATCCGGTCGCGAAGTACCTGCCTGCCGGCGTCAAGATTCCTCGACGGAACGGCCGATCGATCACGCTCCTGGACTTGGCGACTCACACCTCGGGTCTGCCGTTCATGCCCGATGAGGAGACCACCTCGGCGGCGCAGCTCTATCAGCTCCTGGCCCGCCACGAGCTGCGGCGCGACATCGGTGCCGAGCGGGAGTACTCGAACCTCGGTTACTGGCTTCTGGGCGAGGCCCTCGCATCGCGGGCCGGCAGGGATTTCGAGAGCTTGGTGCGACGCGCATCCTCCTGCCACTCCATTTGCAGAGCACCGCCATCACGCTGTCGCCGGAGCTAAAGGCGAAGCTCGCGGCCGGGCACGATGCCAGCCTGCAGCCGTCGCCAGCGTTCTCCGCGATGCCGATCTACTCGCTCATGCCGGCGGCGGGCGGCCTCGTTTCAACGGCCAAGGACATGTCTACGTTCCTCGCGGTGGCCATGGGCTACGAACCCTCGCCGTTGGCACCGGCGATGGCCGCCATGCTGAGCACCCGCCGTCCGATGTCACGGCCCGGGGTCGAGCAGGCGCTGGGCTGGACTGTGGAAGGCGAGGGTGGTGACCCGTTGATCTTCCACGACGGCGGCACGTGGGGATACGCCAGCGCGGTGGCTTGGGATCCCAAGAAGCGGGTCGGGGTCGTCGTGCTCTCGAACCAGGTGGGAGACGTCGGCGATGTCGCGCGTCACCTGCTGCGGTCGGACGTTCCGCTGGCCAAACCGACCGTGACGAAGCACACGGAGATCTTCCTCGACTCGGCCGTCCTTGGTGCTTACGCGGGTCAGTATGAGGCGCCGGGCGAAGGGATCTTCGTCATCGCCCGGGAGAACGATTTTCTGACGATCCAGGCGCCGTCGGACTGGGGACTGCCGAAGCTACGCCTTCGTCCTGAGAGCCAGCACGACTTCTTCGCATCCGAATTGCCCCTGCGGGTGACGTTTCAGACGGATGACCATGGGCGTGTGACCGCAATGCTGATCTATCCGCCGCGTGGACAGAAGGCGGTGCCCGCGAATCGTATTTACGAGGAGCACTGAGCGGAGCTACTTCAGCATCTCCAGCAGCGGCCGGTCCCGCCCGTAGACATCCTTTCTGAAGTGGAGGATCCCCGCGTCGTCGGCCCAGGCGGTCCAGTAGGCGAGGTGGACCGGCAGGGGCCTGGAAACGACCAGCCAGCGCTCGCGGCCGTCGCCGAGGACGGACTCGATCTTCTCCCGCGTCCAGGCCGGATCGTCGCGCAGCAGGTATTCGGCCAGATCGAGCGGCTTCTCGACGCGAATGCAGCCGTGGCTGAAGGTGCGCACGGAGCGGCTGAAAAGGGATTGCGACGGCGTGTCGTGCAGGTAGACGTTGAACCGGTTGGGGAACAGGAACTTGATCTTCCCCAGCGCGTTGTTGGGGCCGGGCCGCTGACGGACCTTGCCGTCCGGCAGGACCTCGAGGTTCTCGCGTGCCGCATAGCCTGGATCGCGCTTCAGCTTCGGCAGGATCTCGTTCTTGAGGATGCCCGGCGGGACGTTCCAGTAGGGGTTGAGAACGAGGTGGGTCATGGTGCCGGTGAACATCGGCGTGCGGCTGGTGGGCTTGCCGGCGACGATGCGCATGGAGAGGACGGGCTGGCCGGACTCCACCACGTCGAGAGCGAAGCCGGCGATGTTCACCATGATGTAGCGCTCGCCGAGGTCGCGCGGCAGCCAGCGCCAGCGGTCGAGGTTGACCTCGATCTGCCGCACGCGGTCCGCGGCGGGAACGTTGAGCGCTTCCAGGGTGGCGGGGCCGACCGCGCCATCGGTGTCGAGACCCTGACGTTCCTGGAAGGACTGGAGAGCCGCTGCGAGGGGAGCATCGAAAAGATCCCGCTCTGTGGAAGGTGCGGCGGGATCCGGCGCCGCGAGATCGCCGGAAGCTTCGAGGCGAGCCCGCAAGGCGGCGACCCGCTCGTTCTTGTCGCCGGGATGAAGGGGAGGACCGGCCGGCACGATGGGCCAGCCACCCCGTTCGGCGAGCGCGCGGTACTGGGCGAAGGCCTGTTTCAAGGCGCGGTAGCCGGTGTGCGGGGGAGCGAGATCCGCGAGCGCCTGGCGGACGGTGCCGGCGGCGAGGGCGGCCTCGAGAGCTGTCGAGAGGTCGACTTCCGGAACGTCGTAGGCGCAGTCGGTGTAGATGAGCTCGGGATTCACCTTGCCGTGGGCCAGGTCGGCGGCCAGGCGGAGGAAGGCGTCGGTCAAGCCGAGGTCGAGCTCGGCCAGCTCGGCCGGCGTGATTCGGCTCCTTGCGACGGCGACCCGCTGGGTGAGATCTGCCAGGTGATAGTCGTCGGGCCGCAGGCCGTCGGCGTTGGCGTCCGCGAGGGCCGGGAGCAGCTCGTCCGCGTTCCTACCGAGGCCGGCGTCTGTGCTCCAGGCGGGAGCGAAGCCGCGGCGATCGTAGAAGCAGGGCAGGTCCGGAGTGGCCCGGAAGGCCTCGCTTTCCGCTTGCAGCTCGGGCGGCTTGCCGGAGACGGGGACGCGGGCGTGCAGGATGACCTGGAGCTGCTGCGTCAGGGAAGCCGGTGGTGAAGGGGGCTGCGGTGGCGGCTGGACGGCTCGCAGCGGAGCGGCTGCAATCCAGAGGAGCCCCGCGAACGCGGACCCGCGGCGCAAGAAACCCAGAAGGGAAGAGACCCTGTAGGGGCGCTCCTGCGTGGGCGCCCCGTTTCCAGGGCGGCCGCATAGGGCCGCCCCTACACAAGGGGGCACCTGCTCAGTCCCCAGACGCCAGGAAGCGAACGAAATCGGATTCCGTGAGGATGCCGACGAGACGGGTATCCTCGACCACCGGCAGGCACCCGAACTTGCCCTCCAGCATCAGCCGTGCCGCCTCGCGAATGTCCTGGTCCGGTGCTGCGGTCACCACGTCGCGGGTCATCACCTCGCCGGCGGTGATGCTGAGCTGCACGCCGCGCTCCAGGTCCGGCGGCACACCCACCTGGCCCTTGAGAGCATGGCGGAGCAGGTCGCGGTGGGAGATCAGGCCGACCAGCCGCCCCTCTTCCACGACGGGAGCGTGGCGGATGCCGTGTGCGTCCATCAGATCGCTGACCGTGGCCAGGTGGTCGTTCGCGTTCACGGCGTAGACCCCTTCGGTCATCAGGTCGCGCACTCGCAGTCGAATCATCGAATCCTCGCTTCTCCGGGCAGCGGATTCGGCCGCCTCGCGGCCTACCTTGTCACAGCCTGGGGGGGACTTTCACCACCCTTTGGCGCGGGTGGGGTAAGATTGCGCCTTCGCCGGAGACGGACGATCCCTGTCCCCTCCCTGTAGGATCAATCCAACGTTTGGAGAACGGTATGAGAAAGCTCGTGACCCTCGCTGCCCTGGCCTTGGCCGCGGCGGCGGTGCCGGCCGGCGCCCAGCAGTCCGGCCAACCTGCTCAGCAGCAGCCCGCGGCCCAGCCCGCGCCGTCCGCCGCCGGCAAGCCCGAGTCCGTACAGGACCGGGCCAGCTACGCCATCGGCCTCAACCTCGGCCGCTCCCTGAAGAGCAACGAGATCCAGGCCAACACGGACCTCATCCTGAAAGGGATCCGCGACGGGCTTGCGGGCGGCCAGCCGCTGCTCACCGACCAGGAGATGCAGGCTGCCATGCAGAGCCTGCAGCAGACGGTGATGCAGGCGCAGGAGGCGAAAATGAAGGCGCAAGGCGAGAAGAACAAGAGCGAGGGCGAGGCGTTCCTGGCCAAGAACAAGGAGCGTAAAGAGATCAAGACCACCGCGAGCGGCCTGCAGTACGAGGTCCTCAAGGAGGGCACCGGACCGACGCCGAAGGCCACCGACACGGTGACAGTGCACTACACCGGTACGCTGACCGACGGCACCAAGTTCGACAGCTCGGTCGACCGCGGCCAGCCGGCCACCTTCGTCCTCAACCAGGTCATCCCCGGCTGGACCGAGGGCGTGCAGCTCATGAAGGTGGGGTCGAAGTACAAGTTCTACATCCCGGCCAACCTCGGTTACGGCGAGCGGGGCGCCGGCGGAGTCATCGGCCCCAACGCGACGCTGATCTTCGACGTCGAGCTGCTGTCGATCGGCCAGCCGGAAGCGCCCAAGCCGGCCGAGGAAAAGCCGCCGGCGGAGCAGAAGCCGCCGGGCCGGTAACCTCGCCGCCGTCCCTCACTCCCCTGAGGCACCGGCATCAAGGCGAAAGCTGCCGACAACAGCGACACCCTCGGCCTACAGCCACCGCGCCCGCCGCCGACTCTACCCTATTCTGGCGCGATCACTGAGGTCACCGCTGTATCGCCGGTTGTGATCGCGGATGCAGCCCACACCCGGCCGTCGGCGGCAGTGACCTTGAGTCGCCACGTACCGGCGGGGAGGTCGGGAATGGTGGCTGCACCTCCGGCCAACGGCCATGCATGCTGGAGGGCCCCGCCGGGGTTGACGCCGAAATAGGGAGAACCGTCCACGGTGGCGAGGGTCAACGAGGCGGCGACGCGGGACTCACGAAGCTCCGGCACGCGGACCGACAGCGGCGCGGCGCGGGGCAGCGTCACCTCCAGGCGCTGTCCGGGGACGCTGGCCCTGGCGAGCCCGACGGCCGAGCCGGCGGCCTTGACCAGGACGGTCCAGCGGCCGGGTGGGACCTGCTGGAGGTATCCACGACCGTTGTCGCTCAGGCGCGGCTCCTCCATGTGGACCTGGCGGCCGCTCTCGTCCAGCACGATGACGGTCGCCCAGACCGGCGGCTCGCCGGAGGCCCGCCGGACGATGAGCGCAAGCCCCGTGGTCGGATCGAGCTCGATCGTCAACGGCTCCGCTGGAGCGCCGGCTGCGACATCGACGATCCGTTCCTCCGGGGCGTAGCCGTCGCCGCGCACGGTGAGCCGATAGCGGCCTGGGGCCAAGCTGGCGGTGACGAACGAGCCGGCGGCATTTGTCCCGACAGTGGTCAGCGACCCGGGCTCGGTGCCGCCGAGCAGTCTCTGGAGATAGACCAGCGCCTCCGCAACGCCCTCTCCGGAGCCCGCGGCGACGACGGTGCCCACGAGCGCCGCGGTGGCGATCTCGATCACGATCTCGCGGTCCGCGGCGAGCTCCAGATCCTCGCTCTGGCTCAGCATCCGCTCAGCGTGGGTCACCTCGACGCGATAGCGCCCCGGTTCCAGGTCCTCGAACCGGAAGGCGCCCTGATGATCGGTCGTCACGCCGCGCTCGGCCGTCACGTCGAGGCCGCGCAGGCTGACCCGGGTCTGTGGCAGCGGCCGATCCTCGATCAGCACCAGCCCGCCGAGGGCGAGCCCGCCGCCGAGCTTCAGGTCGCGCTCCACCTCGCGGTCGCCGGGCGTGATCGCCACCCACGCGTCGGCCTCGCGCCGCCCTCCGAAAAGCCGCGCCCGCAGGTGCCAGTCGCCGGCTTCGAGAGCGGCGATCTCGTAGCGGCCCGCGTGATCGACCGTTGCGGACCGCGACGGCCACCCCGCGCGCTCCGCCGTGACCTCCACCGCCGCCAACTGGCTTGGTTCGAGACCCAGGATGCGGCCGGAGAGAGTTGCTCCTCGCCGCAGCACCACCTCGAGACCGCCGACGTCGCGCCCCGCCACCTCGACCACCGCCGGGTGGACGGCGAGTGCGAAGCCCTCGGCCTCGGCCTCGAGGTCGAAGCTGCCGTCGGCCACCGCGAGGATCTCGAAGCGACCGTCGGGACCGCTCGACGCCCGGTAGCCGCGCGGACCGCGCTCACTGCGGTTCTTCAGCGTCAACTCGGCGCCGAGCCTCGGCGCCCCCGCCTCGTCGACCACGCGGCCGGAGACCGTCGCGCCTTTCTCCAGCGTCAGGTCGACCCGGTTCTCTCCCGGCTGGACGTCGACCCACTGCGTCCTTCCCTTGTAGGCCGGATGGCTGAGGACCAGCGCCTTCAGTCCGGGCGGGACGCCCACCAGGCGGTAACGGCCCTCGGCGTCAGACTCGGCCTGGGCCGGACCGCTGCGGACGTGGGCGCCGGCGACCGGCTCGCCTCCGGCGGTGATCCAGCCGCTGACGCCGGCGCCGCGGCCGAGGACGAGGACGACGTCCTGGACCTCGCCGCCGGGCGGCACCCGGACTTCGACGGGATCGGGGGGCACGAACCCCTCCGCCGAAGCTTCCAGCGTCACAGCGCCGGGCGCGACTTCGGCAAAGGTGAACGTTCCATCGTGGCCGGCCTGGACGTCCTCCGTGTTGTCGGACCGCCGCGGCTCCAGGCCGACGGTCCCGGGCGGCGGCGGCGCGGGACGCAGGCGCACGCTCGCTCCCGGCACGGGCTCGCCGGAGGCGTCCTCGACCCGGCCGCGGAGGCGGGAGGCCGGCTCCAGCACCACCGCGAGAGGCCGGACGGTCGGCGCCTCGACGCCCGCCACCCAGGAGGGCACGTATCCCTCGCGCGCCACGAGGACGTTCACCCTCCGCCCGCGGGTGAGATCCGCGACCGCGAAGTGGCCGGCCTCGTCGGTCCTCGCGTCGGGCTCCCGCTGCCGGAGCGTCCCGGCCTGGGCGCGGTCCCCCTCGGTCAACCAGGCCCCGGCTCCGGCGAGCGGCCGGCCCGCGGCGTCGGCGACCCGGCCTTCGATCCTCACGCCGGGCAGGAGAGTCAACGTCCCGAGATCGGCGGCTCCCGGCCCGGGAGCGACCGCGACACCCGGAACGACCGTCGGCGCGAACCCCTGCCGCCGGGCTTCGAGGTCCACCCGGTCGGCGGGGAGCGCCGGCACCTTGAAGCGCCCCCGGTCGTCGGTCAGGACCGTCGCTGCCCCATCCGGACCGGCGTCGGCGGGGGAGGGCCGGACCGTCACCTCGACGCCGGCCAGCGGGCGCTTCCGGGCATCGACGGCCACGCCGTGAGCGGAGCGGGCCCGCTCAAGCACGAGACGGACCTCGCCGGCTGCTGCCACGGTCGCCTGGGCAGCCCGGTAGCCGGTCCGGCTCGCGGTGAGGTCGTAGGACGGCGACGGGGCGAGGCCGCGCAGGAGGAAGCGGCCCTCCGCGTCGCTCAAGGCGCGGCTCGCGGCGCGGTCGAGACGGAACGCCGTGCTCCGCCCGGCCACGGTCATGACCACGCCGGCCAGCGGCGCTCCTCCCTTGTCGACCACGCGGCCGGCGAGCGTCCTGGCGGGCGAGAGGGCCAGGGTGGGGATGCGGGTGGCGCCTTGCGAAAGCTTCGCGGAAGCCGGTTGAAAGCCGCTCGCCTCGACCTGCACCCAGGCGCCCCCCCCAGCGCGCTCGGCGACGGCGTAGGTGCCTTCCGGGCCGGTGAAGGTGAGGTTCCCCGGATCATCTCCCGGCCACACCAGCGCCCAGGCGAGAGGCTTCCGGGCTGCGGCGTCGAGCACCTTGCCCTCTAGGAGCCGCAGCGCCGGCAGGTCGACGGCGGACGGCAGCGATTCCAGCTTGTGCCGGCGGCCGTCCGCGAGGAGGAGGTCGAACGGTCCCTCGGTGTCGGCGGGAACGGTGAGCCGGCCGTCGGGGCCCGTCACGCCGAGGGGCCACGCCGGACTGCCCGAGGAGACCGCGACGCCGGCCACGGGAGAGCCGGACGGGTCGCGCACCTCGACGGTCCGACCGGCGGCCGAGGGCTCCAGGACCAGCTCCGTCCGCGCCGTGTCGGCCGGGACGGTCGCGGCGGCCCGGCGGGAATCCGGGGCAAAGGCATGGACCTTGACCGTCTCGCCGGTCACGCGCGGCAGCTTCACCCGCCCGTCGGCGTCCGTGCGCCCGATCCGCGAGTCGACCTGCCATCCGTCGGAGCGCAGGGTGCGCATCAGGTCTGGAGACCCAGTCGTGAGCAGGACCCAGGCGCCGGCCGCGGGCCTGCCGTCCTTCCGCAGCACCCGCACCTCGACGCCGGCGTCGGGCACCAGCTCCAGCGGTGGCAGCTCGACCGGCTCCGTCACCGGCAGGGGAAGGTAGCGCATGGGAACCCGGCCCGGGGCCGTGACCACCACCGACCACATCCCCACCGACGGCGCCGTGAGCACGAACCGGCCCTCGCTGCCGGCCTCGACGGCCGCTGCGGGATCGGGCGCCGCGCGGCCGGCGAGCACGGCGTGGCGCCAGGCGTGGTTGCTCTGCAAGGGCAGGAGCGAAACCTTCACGGCGGCCGGAGCTTCGAGGACCAGCCCGGAAACCTGGAGCGCCGAGGCACCGGCCGGAGCGAGGAGGCAGGCAGCGAGGGCGGCGGGGAGCAAGGAGCGGGAGTACATAAGACCTCCTTGACAAGCTAATTGCGCAGATCTTACTATAGCTGAGAAGGAAATCCTGCCGACATCCTACCGACAACAGGAGGAGTCCCATGAGCAGAGCATCCGGTTTCGCGTCAGTGTTCGCCCTGGGAGTGGTGTTGATGCTGGCAGCCTCTCCGGCCTCCACGGCGAAATGTATTAACGACTGCACCTGTGCGACGAGCTGCGACCAGACCTGCGTCGACGGCCCTTGCCCCGATTGCGAGATCATGACTTGTGGAGAGTGGGGCAGATGTATCGGAAGCTCGGGCTGCTCCGGCCCGTGCACCACCTGCACCTCGACCATCAACGGCGGGAGCAGCGGCGACACGTTGGCCGGCGGCTCGAACAATGAGTGCATCAACGGGTATGACGGCGCCGACACCCTCTCCGGCGAGGCCGGCGACGACACCATCCGTGGCGGCAACGGCAACGACTCGTTGTACGGCGGCTCCGGCAACGATTGCCTCTACGGCGACGCCGGCGACGACTACGCGAACGGCGACAGCGGCACCGACTATTGCGAGGCGGAGACCGAGGTAAGCTGCGAGAACTGAGCAGCAGGATTGCCCCATCCCGCTCCTCTCGTGGGCTTCCCTCCGGGAGAGGTGCCGGTGGCCGACTGCCGACGGGCTTTTCTATGCGTCCTGGGCCACGGTCGTCCGCATGAGCAGGGCAGCCTCGTAGTGCTCCTCGAGTGCCCAGCTCGCGGATCGTCGCGGCGCGGCGTAGCCGCCCTACGACAGCTAAAGGAGTCGCTCCCAAGGTTGGATGACCTGCAGGGTAGGGCCATTCATCTTCCGCTAGCGCTCTGGTTCGTCGAATCGACTCGCAGGACTCGCTCTTCCGTCCTTGGGGCCGACCCCCGGAGACCTAAACCCGAGATGTGATTGCGTCGCGCTCGTGGATCTACAGATAAGGCAGCCTGAATTGTGTGGCTGTTCCATCTGGGGCGCGCCAGGCGTCCGGTTAGCCGGAAGGAAGGGATGGGATATCCATCGTCGCCAGAGACCGATGTTATGGGCTAGAAGCGCATCCACCCGGCGGTCAGGTGCCTTGTCCCAATCCACGCGACGGGAATCAAGCCGCGCTTTCCGACGCTTCACGGCCTTGATAAATGGTGTGGAATCGATGAGCGTCCAGCGCGGCAAGTTAGTCAGCTTCGACCGCTTCGCGCTCGACGGCTCCCCAACCGCCGAAGAACGTCGCGGCGCAGACTGCCCCACTAAGGTCCACGCGTACGAGAAGGACGGCGAGGTCATTCCCGCCAGTTTCCGGTCCTCCCCCGACGTGCTGAACCAGCCCCGCCGCCTTGGCGGGAAGGATGGTTCCGCGTAGAGACACGGACCCCCCACTTAGAGGGCGTTGGCAGTCGGCCAGTTTCGAGCCATCCTCGCGTCTACTTTTGGGACTTGACCGTTACACACGAGTCACCTATACTCCCTCTAGGTACAGCTAAGTGCAAACGCCAGAGTCACTTACAAAGGAATCCTCCTCTCCCTTGGGGAGAGGAGGGCCGGGGAGGTGAGGGATGCCCAGCACCTCCCGCCGCGCCGCCTCGATATCCTCCAGCGCCTGCTCCATCCGGTCACGATGCGTGCGGAAGGAGAGGACGCAGATGCGCAGGGCGAAGCGCCCGCGCAGCTTGGTGCCGGTGAGGAACACCCGCTGGCGGGCGTTGACCCTCTCGATGAAGCGGCGGTTGAGGCCGTCGAGCTCCTCTTCGGGAACGCCGGCGGGGGCGAGCCGGAACGCGAGGAGGGATAGCTCCGGCTCGGCGAGGATCTCGATCCCTTCCATGGCGCGCAGGCGGTCGGCGGCGAGGTGGGCGAGGGCGAGCTTTTCCTCCAGCTCGGCACGGAAGGCGCCGGCGCCGTGCATCTTGAACGGCAGCCAGACGCGCAGGCCGCGGAACGGGCGGGAGAGCTCGGGCGAATACTGCGAGAAGTCCACCCGGTCGGGATCGTCCTGCATCCCGGGCATGTAGTCCGCGGTCAGGCTGTGGGCGCGCTTCAACGCCTGGCCGTCACGCACCAGGACGGCCCCTGTTCCATAGGGAAGAAACAGGCCCTTGTGCGGATCGAGGACGATCGAGTCCGCACGCTCGATGCCGCGCATCACCCGCCGGCCCTCTTCCGTCAGCAGGAAGAAGCCGCCGTACGCCGCGTCCACGTGCAGCCACAAGCCGTGCCGCTCGGCGAGGTCCGCCAACTCCGGCAGGGGATCGACGGCGCCGGTGTTGGTGGTGCCGGCGCTGGCGGCGATGAGGAAAGGCGTGAGGCCCCGGCGGCGGTCCTCTTCGATCAGCGCTGCGAGAGCGTCCGGGCGCAGGCGGAAGCGGTCGTCGGAAGGGACCTCGCGCACGTTCGCTTCGGGGAAGCCGGCGAGGATCGCGCCCTTGGCCATGGAGTAATGCACCTGGTCGGAGGCGTAGATCACGCCCTTGAGGAAGTCGTCCGGCAGCCGCTCGCGGCGGGCGGTCACCAGGGCGGTCCAGTTGGCCAGCGAGCCGCCGCTGGTCAGCGTGCCGCGGGCCTCCGGCGGATAGCCGGCGATCCGGCAGAACCAGGCGACGACGTTGGCCTCGAGCTGCGCCAGAGCGGGCGCGGGGGTGAAGATCGAGGTATAGCGGTTGATGGAGTCGGCGATGAGGTCCGCCACCGCGGCGTGGAACAGGCCGCCGCCGGGAATGTAGGCGAGGTAGCCGGGGCTCGCGGTATTGAACGTGGGACGCACCGCCCGCTCGAAGATCAGGTCCAGCAGATCCGAGAGCGGCGCCGCTTCCTCGGGCATCGCCTCGACGAGCGAGCGGGCGAGCTCGAAGCCGCCGCGGGTGTCGGAGACGGCCTGCGTGGGGAGCGATTCGATATGGGGGACGATCCGGTCGAGGGCCGCCTTCACGAGCGAGCGCATCTCCTCCGCGTTCAGCTCCAAGGGATGGGCGCTGGCCTCGGCCGGAGCGGCCGGTTCGGTCTTGGTTTCGATCATGGAGGGAAGATTATCGCAGGGCGTTCCCCTCTCCCGGTGGAGGCAGGCGACGGGAGAGGGGAACCGGTGAGGGATGGGCGGCGGGCCCTACTCGTTCAGCACCTTGTCCAGGTACTGCATTGCCGCGGGATCGTCCGACTGGGCGAGCCAGAAGAGAGCTTCCTTGCGGATCTCGCGCGGTTTGCCTTCCCGGCCGAGGCGGACCAGGATCGGGATGCCGCGGCCTTTGGGGAGCTGAGTGAGCGCGAAGACCCCCTTCTTCTTCACCTCCACCTCCGGATCGCGATCGATCGCCTGCAGGATCGCGTCGGGAGCCTTGGCGTCGCCCATCTGAGCGAGCCAGAAGAGGGCCTCGCCACGCACCTCGCCGCTGCGGTCGTTCCGGGATACGGCGATGATGGCGTCGGCCACTCCCGGCACCTCGCTCTGGCTGAGGGAGAAGATGGCTTTCCCGCGGATGTCCTCGTCCGGATCGCCGGTCATCACCTTGGTGAGGAACTTCGCGCCGCGCTCGCCGCGGTTCTGGCCGATCCAGAAGAGAGCATGCTCGCGCATATCCTCAGAGTGCGGGGCCGAGGCCAGATCTTCGAGCACATCGTCGGCGCGGGCGTTGCGGTGATGGGAGAGCGCGGCGAGGGCGTTCTCCGGGAAATCGCGCGACTTGGTGCGGGTCTCTCCGCTGCGGGCGAGCTTCGCGAGCAGCGCAACGCTCTCCTCGGGCTTCACGTCTCCGAGCCAGACGAAGCGGCGGCCGTCGGCGTCGATCGAGCAGGATTCCGAGTAGGAGCGGACTTCATCGATCTCCTGTCCGCGCAGGCGAACGAGGACCAGCAGATCCTGATCCGCCGGCACCTTGACGTCGTCGGTGCTGCCCCAGCTCTGGTTCCGACCTTCGAGGTGGCAGGTGGTCTGCGTCCAGTTCTTGCGGCCGACCTGGCCGAGGCAGCAGAGGTAGCGCTCCTTGAAGATCATGGGCACCGACCAGCCGACCCATACCGGCTCCTGGCCGCGTCCACCGGCCTGGCGCACGGCGGCTTCGAGACCGGCGGCGGCCGAGGCGGTCTCGATCCGGGCGTTGGTGACCGGCGGCTCTTGGGCCGTCAGCGCGGAAGCGGCAAGGGCGAGGAGCAGGGTCAGGCTCGGAGTTTTCAGTCTCATGGCATTCACCTCCGGTTTTCGTCGTTCCGATCGCGTCAATCGCCGAACAGCTTCGCCAGGAACTCCATCGCCTCGTCGGAGTCCATGAGGCCGAGCTTCTGGACGATCTCGCGCTTCAGCTCCGGGTCCTTTTCGACGCGGAAAAGCTCGATCAGCGCCCTGGCGTTGTCCTGGATGAAGAGGCCCTCGATGACGGCCCTGCGGACTCCCGCGTCGGCGTTGGCGGTGTAGAGCGACTTGAGCGCCGCCGCCGCCTTCGGCGAATCGTTGATGCCGAGCCCCGAAATCGCCTTGCGGCGCAGGACAGGCTCCTTCTCGTCGCGGGCGATCTCGATCAGCGCGTCGGCGTCGTCGGCGACGGCGAGGCCTTCGAGGATCATCAGCTTGAGCCCCTGCGAGGTCTCGTTGCGATAGAGCTGGCGCAGCTCCTGCGTGGCGTTCATGGGACCGAGCTGGCTGATCGCCTTGCGCCGCACCTGCGGGTCTTTCTCCTCGCGCGCGGCGGCGAAGACGCGGCCGGTCTGGTCGGCCACCAGATAGGCGTCGAGGATGGCGATCTTCACTCCCGGCTTGTCCGTCGCGGAATAGATCTCCGTCAGCGCCTGGATCCCCTCATCATCCCCGGAGATGCCGATCGATTCGATTGCCTTGCGCTGCAGCTCCGGATAGCGGCTGCCACGGGCCACGTCGACGAGGATCTTCCGGGCCTCCGGCGAGTCGCTCTGGGAGAGCACGAAGAGGGCCTGCTCCTTGAGGCGCTGCGAGTGGTGTCCGTCGAGGAACTTGACGAGCATGGGCACCGCCCGCCTGGAGTCGGAGGACATCAGGCCGTTCAGGGCGTAGAGCTTCAGCTCCTCGTCCTCCTCGGCCGATGGGTTGGGGTGTCGCCCGGACTCGCCGCGGATCTCCATCTCCAGGGCGCGGGCGTCGTCCAGCCACGAGCTCTTGGCGAAAGACCCGCCGAGCTGGCGCAGCGTGGCCAGGGCGTCCGCCGCCTTGCCCGCCTTCTTCTGCGAGTAGGCCTTCCAGTAGAGGGCCGCGTCGGCATTTGCGCCGCCCTTCGCGGCCACGCGGCCGAACTTGTCGATCGCCGCGGCCCAGCGGCCGGCGTCGAGGTCCTTGCGGGCTTCGGTGTAGAGCTCGTCTTTCTGCGCTTCTGCGGCGGTCATCGCCGTCCAGGGCAGGAAGCTCAGGCCGGGCAGCACAGGCACGGCGCTTAAGCATAGATAGAGGATCGTCTTTCGCATGGTCATCTCCTAGAGAATCTGTTTCCGGGGGTCCAGGCGGTCGCTCTCGACGCGTACTTTGAACAGGAGGCCCTGATCCGCGATCCGCTCCCGCAGCGCCGCGATTTCCTCGGCAGGGGGCTCGTCGGGAGTGTGGGCGAGGTCCAGCAGAAACGGCTCGAGATCGTCGAGCACGACGGCCAGCCGCTGCCGTCCGGCCTGGCGGACCGACTGGCGATAGAGGCGGTTGGCGGCGAGCAGATCGCGGGCCCAGGCGCGCTCCGCCGACAGATCGACGGCGCCGGGAGCGTTGGTGACGTCCGCGAGCAGGCGCTCGGAGCGCTCCAGGTGGGCCGCCACGGTGGCGAGCAGGATGCGGTCGCGGGCCTCCGCCGGCAGCGCTTGCGGCCGGGGCCACAGCCGGCCGAGGGAGAAGCCCACGGCGAGAAGGACCAGAGCGGCCGCGGCCCAGCCCAGCGGGTGCCAGCGGCGATCGGCGAGCGGCCGGAAGGACAGCAGACGGCCGAGCCGCGTTCGGCCCGCGAGGCGCGGCTGCAGCCGGGCCCAGACCTCGGCGCCGTACGACTCGCCGCGTTCGGGAACGGGAGCGGCGTCGACCGCGGCCATCACCAGCCGCAGGCTCTCGCAGCGGGCGCGGAGCTCCTCCGAAGCCTCGATTTGCCGGCGGACGGCCTCGGGATCTTCCGACTCGCCGTAGAGATAAAGGATGAGATCGTCGTCTCCGAGCGGTTTCATAGTCTCACTTCCTGTCTCAGGACCAAGGGCTCCAGCACCCGGCGCAGCTTCTTGACGGCGCGAAAGATCGCCTGCTTGCCGGCGCTGGCCCCCAGCCCGAGCTGATCGCAAATGTCGGCGATGGAGCGGCCTTCGAAATGCCGCAGGACGAAAGCCGTCCGCTCCATGGCCGAGAGCTCGCCCATGGCCGAACGCACGGCCCGCTCCACCTCCAGGCTGAGAGCGATCCGGTCCGGTCCAGGAGCGGGCGAGGGGAGCTGCGGCTCATCCTCGCCGGCCGCGGCGTCGAGCCGGCCCGTGTGGCGGGAACGGTGCCGCTGCTGCTTGCGCGCGAGATCGAGCGCCGCGTTGACCGCGATGCGGTGGAGCCAGGTGCCGAACTGCGAGCGGGCGTCGAAGCGGTCGAGCGACCGGTAGGCGCGCAGGAACGTCTCCTGGACCGCATCCTCGGCGCTCTGCTCGTCGCCGGTGATGCGCCAGGCGAGGCGGAACAGCTTCGCGCTGTACCTCTCCACCAGCTCCCGGAATGCCTCGGGATCGCCCTCTCGGGCACGCTCCACGGCGATGGTCTCGGTGCGGTCCATTTGCCTGCTTAGACGGGGCGCATGCCGAGAGGTTAGCTCCGATTGTCCGGCAGCGGACAAACCGCTCGCGGCTCCCGCGCGTCTAAGAGGTCGGGCGGCTTGAAACACACGGGCGGACCGTCCGTACTACCACAGTAGTAATCAAGGCGTTCGCGCACAGGAGGGACGATGAACGGGAGATGGAGAGTCGGGTGCTGTTGGTTCTTGGCGTTGGCCTCACCGCTGGCGGCGCGGACAACTCAGGAGAGCGCGGCCGTCCCGCCGCGGTCGGAGCGGCCGGCATACCGCATCGAGCGGGCGGCCTCGGCGATCACCATCGACGGCGTGCTCGATGAAGCCGCCTGGGAGCATGCGGCGGTGGTCGAGCTCAAGTACGAGACGCGACCGAAGGAGAACCAGCCGCCCGACGTCGAGACGCAGACGCTCCTCACCTATGACAATGACTTTCTGTACGTAGGCTTCCGCGCCCACGATCCGGATCCGTCGGCCATCCGCGCCCATCTCCTGGACCGCGACAAGGCCTTCAGCGACGACTTCGTGGGCATCGTCCTCGACACCTTCAACGACGAACGCCGCGCTTTCGAGTTCTTCGTCAATCCTCTCGGCGTGCAGATGGACATGTTCCAAGACGACGTCGCCGGCAGCGAGGACGAGACCTGGGACGCCATCTGGCACTCGGCCGGCAAGATCAACGGGACGGGCTACGCGGTCGAGATCGCCATCCCCTGGAGCTCGCTGCGCTTTCCTCGCACCGAAGGGGAGCAGACGTGGGGCTTCGACGCCCTGCGTTTCCGCCCGCGCAGCCAGCGGGCCCGCATCTCCAGCCATCCGCTCGACCGCAACGTCAGTTGCTATCTCTGCCAGGAATCGAAGATGACGGGCTTTTCCGGGGTGACGCCGGGCAAGAACATCGAGATCGCGCCCACCGCGACCGCCGCGCGGACCGACCGGCGGGATGATTTTCCGCAGGGCAAGCTCACGGAAGGCGACGTCGAATCCGAGCTCGGTCTCACGGCCAAGTGGGGGATCACGCCCAGCCTTACCCTGAACGCCGCCATCAATCCCGACTTCTCACAGGTCGAAGCCGACTCCGCGCAGCTCGACGTCAACAACCAGTTCGCCCTGTTCTTTCCGGAGAAGCGTCCTTTCTTCCTCGAAGGAGCGGACTTCTTCAGCACGCCGTTCCAGGCGGTCTTCAGCCGCAACGTGGCCGATCCCGCCTGGGGGGTCAAGCTGACGGGCAAGGAGGGAAAGCACGCGGTCGGCGTCTTCGCCGCCCGCGACGACCGCACCAACCTGATCTTTCCGGGCAGCAACCTCTCGTCGGCCACCCGGCTCGACGTCGAGACGGACGATGCCGTCGTGCGTTACCGACGGGACCTCGGCAGCTCGTCGGCGGTGGGCCTGCTGTTCACCGGCCGCGACGGCGACGGCTACCGCAATCACGTGGCCGGCATCGACGGCCGTTACCGGATGAACGACTCCGACGTCTTCCGCGGCCAGTTCCTGCGCTCGCAGACGGAGTATCCCGGGAGCATCGTCGAGGAGTTCGACCAGCCGGCCGGGTCGCGGAACGATCATGCCTACTGGCTCTCCTACGATCACAACTCCCGCAACTGGACTGGCTACGCCCGCTACGAGGACGTCGGCCGCGACTTCCGCGCCGACATGGGCTTCATGCCGCGGGTGGATTACACCTTCATGCTGGCCGGGCTCGGCCATATCTGGCACGGCGACCGGCGGGGCTTCACCCGCGCGAGCCTCACCGGCGATTGGGACCGTCGCGAGGACCAGAGCGGGCAGCTCCTCGAAGAAGAGTACGAAGTCACCTTCACCACCAACGGTCCGCGGCAGTTCTACTTCGAGCTGGACGGCGGCGTTCGCGACTGCTTCTTCAACGGTGTGACGTTCGACGAGACGTTCTCCAGCCTCTATACCGAGATCCAGCCGACGGGAGATCTCTTCTTCAGCCTCTTCCTCCGCCTCGCCGACGACATCGACTTCGTCAATACGCAGGCGGGAGACGTCGTGCAGATCGAGCCGACGGTGCGCTACAACTTCGGGCTCCACCTGCGGACCGTGCTCTCCCACCTCTACCAGAAGCTGGACGTCAGGGACGGCAACCTCTTTACGGCGAACCTGACCCAGCTCTCAACCGTCTACCAGTTCAACATCCGCACCTTCCTGCGCGCCATCCTGCAGTACACGGATATCGACCGCACTCCGGCGCTCTACATCGACGAGGTCGACGCACGCACCGAGACGCTGTTCAGCCAGCTCCTCTTCTCCTACAAGCTGAACCCCCAGACGGTGCTCTTCGTCGGCTACTCGGATAACTCGCTAGGGGACGACCGGATCGATCTCACGCGGGCGGACCGCACGCTTTTCCTGAAGCTCGGGTACGCGTGGGTGCCGTAAGGAGGCGGCCGCCGCGAGATCTTAAGGATCGTGTAGACTCTAGGGCATGGCTGAGAAGGAAAGCACCATCCAACTGGAGATCACATTGACCCTGCCTGAGAGTGTCGCCCAGGAGGCGGAGGCCAGAGGTCTCTTAAAGCCTGCTTCTCTGGAGTCTTTAGTGCACGAGGCGCTCCGGAAACAGCGGATCGATCACCTGTTTGAAGTCGCGGACCGTCTGGCGGCCCTTCCCGGACCGCCTTTGACCGAGGCCGAAGTGGAGGAAGAGATCCAGGCTGTTCGTTCGCGGCGGCGCGCATCGCATGCGGGCCGTCGCTGACACCAACGTCGTCGTATCTGGACTCCTCTGGTTAGGTCCTTCCCGTCAGGTCCTCGATCGCGCTCGCCTTGGCATTATCAATTTGTTCACCAGTCCGCTCTTACCCCCAAGAAATTCCGCCTGTCATCGAGCAGGATCCCGACGACGACGCGGTTCTCGCTTGCGCGGTAGCAGCTCGGGCCGAGGTCATTATCTCGGGCGATCGCCACCTGTTAAACTTGGGCAGGTTTCAAGCGATTCAGATTATCACGGCGGCCGAAGCAGTTGCACGAAGGTGATCGTAGAGCCGATCCTGAGGAGAACCCATGACCGACCTCACCGCCGTACCTACCTATAAAGACCGTACCGTCGGACTGATCGTTGTCGGAATCCTGGAGATCTGTCTGGCCCTGCTTTGTCTCTTGAACCTGGGCGTCATGGCGATCGCGGTCTTCGCCGTCAAGGCACAGACGGCCATGCCCCAGACGACCAATGCCCGCACGATGATGGGCGCAGGCCTGTTCTATCTGATACTGGCGGCTTTCTTCGGCACGATGGGAATCGGCACGATGCGTGCCCGGCGCTGGGCGCGGACTCTGATGCTCGTGGTCTCCTGGATGTGGCTCGTCGTCGGCGCCTTCTCGTCGATTTTGATGGTGTTTATCCTGCCGAAGATGCTCGGCAGCATAGAAAGAGCGGCGGGACCTGCCGGCGGTCCGGGCATCACCACGTTCATGACCGGCTGCATGTTCGTCATCTTGGGGCTTGTTTACATCGCGCTGCCCGCCATCCTGGTGCTCTTCTACCGCGGCCCGAACGTCAAGGCCACCGTGGAAGCCAAAGACCCGAGCGTCCCGTGGACAGACCGCACACCGGCTCCGGTGCTGGCCCTCAGCCTTCTCCTCGGCTATGGAGCGGTCGCCTCGCTCATCGGCATCAGCTATGGCGCGTTTCCACTTTTCGGACGGATCATCTCGGGCATCCCGGCCGTTCTGGGTTTTATTTTCATGGCGGTGCTCTCCGCCATCCTGGCAGTCGCGGTCTACAGGAGGCGGCCGGCGGCTTGGTGGACGCTTGCCGGCCTATGGGTACTGGGCTGCGTGTCTACAGCGTTCTTCTTCGTCGGCGGGGGCCTTGACATGCGCGAGCTGTATGAGGCCATGGGGATGGCGAACCCCGAGCTGGAACGGATGGGCATCTATGACATCTGGAAAAACCCCGCGGTTCTGATCCTCATGGCGGTGGGTATGCTGGCGTGGTTTGGCTATCTGCTCTGGGTGCGGAAGTTCTTCCGGCCGGCCGAGGATCTCTCGGCACCGTTCGCGTAGCCGCGCGCTGCCTCTCAACGTTCATCCCCGGCTTGTACCCGCGTATCCGCCGGGCAGGCGTCCGGCACGTTCGGGATCGCCTTGACGCGTTGGGCGCGCTGCGCGAGCTGGGTTTCGCCGCAGCAGCTCAGGAGCGCTTCCAGGAACGGCCCCGCCGCTTCTGAATCGCGGCCTTCGAGCCAGTTGCCGGCGGTGACGAGCATGCGCGCCTTCTCGATCGAGCCGTCCGGAAGGAGCTCCGCTGCGGCGCGGGCGAGATCGGCGCCCCGGTATCGGTAATGGAAGCGCTTCTCCGGTTCCGCCGGGCTGCGTCCGGCCCGCCGGCGCTCGTCGGCCTGGGGACCGAGATGCTGGAAGGCGCCGCGGAGGCGAGCCTTGGCGAAGGGATCGTTCTCGTACAACCCTTCATAGAGGAACCAATCGGGCTCGAGCTCCGTGCCGAGGAGCTCCAGCCCCTGATGGCGGGTGATGCAGGCGGCGCGGAACAAAGCCCGGGCGCGTTCCTCGGCAGGACGC
The DNA here is from genome assembly GCA_036002325.1 of Thermoanaerobaculia bacterium. Classification (GTDB taxonomy): domain Bacteria; phylum Acidobacteriota; class Thermoanaerobaculia; order Multivoradales; family UBA5704; genus DATARR01. The sequence continues at coordinate 70,794 of DASYTJ010000132.1, forward strand.
CCGGCGTCATGTCCCTGAGCGAGGGAAGCGGCGAGCGTCTTCACCGGCAACGACAATGAAGTCGGCAGATAGGCTAGCGCTTCCTGATACCGCCCCTCGCGGACCAGGCGCCGGCCGAGCAGATAGCGCAGCTTGTAGGCCATGCGCTTTCGGCTCGGCGAGACGATGCCGGCATGGGTGAGCTCCCAGCCGTCGCCGTAGTCGTCCGGCCGGTGCGCCGCGAGCGCCGCCGGCCAGCTCTGATCCAGGTACTTCTTCAGCTCGTCGGTGGCGAGCACCCGTTCCGCGACGTAGGCGGCGTCGGTCCAGTAGCCGCCGTCGGCGAGAGGGTACAGGGCTCCGGTGTAGTCCCCCCGGGCGAGCTGGACCGCTCCCCGCTCACCCTGGAGGCGCGGCCGCAGGGCGAAGGGAATGCCGGCCTCGTAGGCTTCGAAAGCGTCGTGCTCGGCGCCCGGATCCTTGGGCAGCCTGGCGGACAGAGAGGACCGCTGAATGAGCTGCTCGGCTTCGGCCAGATTGCCGGCCCGCAGCAGGAGCTTGGCCTGGATCCAGTCGGTCATGCCGCCCGAGGCTCTCTTCAACCAGCCCTCGGTTGCGGCGAAATCTCCCGCCCGGTAGGCCACCCAGGCGAGGAGGTCCGCGTCGTTGACGTTGCGGGGATCGACCTTGTTGATGGCCGCCAGCCACTTGCGTGCCGGCGACGGATCGATGCCGCCGTCCTCGGACTGCCCCCAACGGGAGATCACGTAGGCGGTCATGATCGGCCGCGCTTCGTCCGAGGCGGCGACCTGCTCCAGAGCTTTGGGATCGTTCAACGTCCTGGCGGCAGTGAACCGCAGCGAGCCCAGAGCCGAGGGCGCCCCGGTCTTCATCTGCAGGAAGTAGAGCTTCAGCGCCTCGGCGTTGCGCTTGCGGCGCAGCTCGGCGTAGGCCTGCCAGCCGTAGCTCTCCGCGGCGAGGCCCAGCGGATCGGCGAATCCCGCCTCGGCCAGCTCGCGGGTGCGCTCGAAGGATTGGATCGCGGCCTCCGTGTCCTGCGTGAGGCTCGCCTTGCCGATCATGAAGGCGGCCCAGGTGGAGCGGTGGCGGCGCTCGGCGGCCGGACGGGCGAGCAGCCTTTCCCAGGCGGCGCGGGCCCGGCCGAGGGCTCCCTGATGGTAGGCGATGGCCCCGGCCAGATAGTCCGCGAACTCGCCCGGCAGCTCCGGCGGAATCTCCAGCTCCGGTGCTTCCGGCGGCGGCGGAGGCTGGGATGCCCAGGCTGCTTCCTGTCGCCAGGCGGCCATCTCCTCGCTATGCTGCAGCAGAGCGTTACGGATCTCGGCGTACCGGGCGGTCAGGTTGCGGTCCGAGGTCGCGCTCTCGAGGTCTCTCAGGTCGGCGTCAGCGGTCTGGCGGTAGGGCCCCCGCTCGGCGTCCACGACGGCCCTGAAGCGGGGCGGCTGCTTCGGGAACGAAATCCAGGTCTCGCCGATGCGCTTGATCTCAGGGACCGACTCCAGGGCGTCCTTGAACCAGGTGGCGGGCGCGTCGAGAATGCGGGCCTCGTCGACGATCAACCATTGCGGGAAGAAGGGACCGCAGGCCCACAGGGCGGCGGCGCCGAACAGCGCCTCGGCTGAAATCACGACCGCTCGGATCAATGTCTCACGGCAGCTCAACCTGGACCTCCGTGCGCTGGGCGAAGCGCAGCCAGGCGATGGTGCGGCGGTTCCCCGGCCGCAGGAGCCCGGAACCGGTTCCCTGCAGGCGGACCTCGCCGTCCTGCCTCGGCAACATCCTGTATACGGCCAACCCGTCCGCCGCGATGGGGGCCTCGCCGCGCCACCGGATGCGCACCGGGGACGGCCAGCGCGCCTCGGCCTCGCCGTCGTTGACCAGATCGATCTCCACCAGCCCCGGCTCGGGCTCGCGCAGTACTGGATGGATCGCCGCCTTGGGAGTCCGGCCCGCCGCGACCGCCTTCAGGGTAGATCGCGACCAGTTGAGGCGGTCGCCGGCCACGGGCAGGCGATACCAGATCACGCCGCTCAGCTCGGCCGGACGGTCGCGGGTCCAGCCGCGAATCAGCTCCGCCATGGCCGCGGGATCGCTGCGCAGGGTCCGCACCATCACCTCCGGTGACCAGGAGAGGAGCGGCCCCTCCGCGAGGATCCCCACGAGCCTGCCCCGGGTGTCGTAGGCCACCGTGTAGCCGTAGGTGGGGAGAGCGGCCCGAAAGGGGCGGCCGACCTCAGCCGCGAGCTCGACCGAGCCCCGGGCCTGCGTGGCGTTGATCAGGGAAGGAGCCTCGCCGGGAGCCGTCGGCGGTCTCACCGAATGAAGCTGCAGGACGTAGCCGTCCGCCTGCTCGATCAGGCGGCGAAAGGCCCGCCGTTGATGGATCCAGGTCGGCAGCGCGGTGATCGTCAGCGGAGCCGGGGCGGCGGCCTGGCGCAGGGAAGGCAGCAGGTCGCGGTAGTCCGCCAGTTTCCGCTCCGGGCAGTCGTAATCGATCTGGATCTCGGAGAGAGCGAGTCCCTTGGCCTTCGCCTCGGCCGCAACGTCGCGAACCAGGGACTGCAGGAGCCGGGCGATGCGGGGCTCGTCCTTGAACGTCGAACGGAAGGCGGTGACCCGCAGCGCCGCTCCCACCGGCCTGCCCTTCAGGGCTTCGCCGTCGAGAGGGACGCGGACCACCCGCGGCGCCGGGTTGCGCAAATCCACTTCGGCGGCGAGGACGACCAGACCCGCGAAGTCACGGGACTGCCGCGCCGCATCGCGGACGGCCGGGGTCCAGCTCCGCTGCCAGACGTAGGCTTCCTGGCGGAGAGGACCGGCGGCGCGCTCGCCGCCGCCGTTGCAGCCGGAAAGAACGAGGGCCAGACAGAGGAAAGGCAGAGTTTTCACCAGGAGAGGATAGAACGACTAGACGGATCGACCGCGCGCCACGGGCCCGCCGGAGAACGTCCGCCTCTCCGGAGTCCACTAGGGAGCATGGGTTAGAATAATCTCTCCCGCGCAGAAGGAAGAGCTATCCAAGCTCGAGCCTGGCTGGACCTCGGACCTGATCGGGGTTGGCTGCAGATAGACCTCCTCTGCACTCGGCGACAACCATAAACCCAGGGAGGGACATCGGAATGGCAAGATACACGGGCACGGCGGACAACGGGGACATCAACGTGGCTCTGAAGCTGGCGATTCAAGCTGCCAAAGAGGGGCTGGGGTCGGATTTCGTCACTTGGATACTGCTCGTGGTCCATGGTGCAAACGGTGGTGCGGTCGGCCAGAACGACCTCACGGTAGAGATTGAGGCTACGGTTCCCTAGCTCAGCGTCCGAAGAGAAGCGGGAGGGCGGCGAGGCCGTCATTGGATGTGGCAGCGGCCTCGCCTCCCTGCGGTTTCATCGTCTGCGGTGCTATCGTCGGCGGCGCCATGAAAGTCCTTCTCTTCGGAGCTTCAGGCATGGTCGGCAGAGGGGTTCTGCTCGAGTGTCTGGAGGATGGCTGGGTGGACGCCGTACTCGCGGTAGGCCGTGCCTCGTGCAACGTCACGCATCCGAAACTGCGGGAGCTCATTCGCTCCGACTTCCACGACTACCGCGACGCGAGGCCTGAGCTGGCTGGCCACGAGGCATGCTTCTTCTGCCTCGGGGTTTCCTCCGCGGGAATGGATGAGGCGAGCTACTCCCGCGTGACCTTGGATTTCACCGTAGCGGCGGCCGAGGTCTTGGCGGAGCTCAACCCCGGCATGACATTCTGCTATGTCTCAGGCGAAGGAACGGATAGTACGGAGCGCGGGCGTGCCATGTGGGCGCGGGTGAAGGGGAAAACCGAGAATCGCCTCCTCGGGATGCGGCTGAACGCCTACATGTTTCGCCCGGGGTACATTCAGCCGCGCAAGGGTGTGCGCTCGAAGACGCTGCTGTACCAGGCCTTCTACACGGTGCTCGGGCCGCTCTACCCCCTGCTGAAGCGGGTGATGCCGCGGCACGTCACGGCCACTGAGAACGTCGGCCGCGCGATGATCGAGGTGGCGGCGAAGGGGTACTCCAAGCGCATCCTCGAGAATCCGGACATCAACGCCCTCGCGGGCTTCTCTAGCACCCGGTAAACGGCACGCCGCAGCTCACCCGGCAGTAGGCGAGTTGGCACGAGCACTGATCGCACGCCGAGCAACCGTTCGCACACTCCATGTACTGCTGGAAGCAGATCTCCTCGCACTCGGGATCGCTCGCCTGCGCGAACGACACCGCGCCGAAAACGAGCGCCAGCATGATGGCCGGTCTGAGCATCCTCTTCATGGTTCTGTCTCCGGGCAGGTTCTGGGTTCGGCGGGAAAAGAGCCGCAGTGGTCTTTCCCTACCTTCTAAGGTGCGGGTGGTAAGCTCCATCGCGCCGATCCAGCGACACGTGAAGGTACGACCGGATCGACGCGCAGACGATCTGAGGAGATTCAATGGACATCAAACCGATCAAGACCGAAGCGGACTATCGCGCCGGCTGACGGTCCGGAATCGAAGGGCCGGGCTGGGCGAAGATTGAGTTGAGCAGCCCGGCCAGGCGCACCCCTGCTTGCAGGAGCCGCCGCTTGATCAACGGTATGTTGTCGAACGCATACTGGTAGCTGAGCTTACCGTCACCGATCTTGTAGACCCGTTCCCGCACCGCTTTCGACTCCCGGACCCAATCCGCCGGAGCGGCGCTCTGCCACTCCTGGATCTCCTTCAGCGTGGGGTGATCGATGAAGGCGGCAAACTCCGAGTAGCTCAGCTTCTCGCTGTCGATGAGACCGCTGTCCCAGACGGAATGGAGGTTCATCTTCTGGTCGAACCACGACACTTCGACGGAATTGCCTCCGCGGTCGGCACGGCGGCCGACGTGCAGCGGCTGGTGGACATCGCCCACGAAATGGATGAGAAACCTCAGCGCCTCTTGCTTCGCCTGCCGGTTTGCCTGCGGGTCCCGCAGCACGGCCGAGAACCGCTCGATGGCCTCGAGCACGTCGCCCTTGGGATCGCGTGCGGTGGTCTCCAGCGTCTCGCCGTCGTCGATGCTGATGAAGTGCCAGGGGCTCGGGTTCTTCAGCGGCGGCTGCCAGTTCGGATCGTTGCGGATCTCGTCCGCCCAGGTGCAGGCCTGATCCAAGCCCTCGGGACCGATCAGGCTCGTGACGGCGACGGCCGCCTCGTCCGTGAGGTGGTTGGCGGCGATGCGGCCGACGATGCGGTGGCCGTTGGGCCCCCAGGCGAGGAGGGACGAGGGACCAGCAAGAAGCAGCAGGAAGACGGCGAAATGAGCGCGTTTCACGTTCGGCCTCCTACCGGCGCACAGCGGCCGGGTCTCTTCAGCTTTGGTTGAGCTCTGAGACTATACCAGACGCGCTCTGGGAACCCAGCGGCTGTATAGAATCCGCTTTCGGCGTTCTGGCTCTGGAAAGCGAGCCGGTGGATCCGCGGCTGTAGAGAGCTGTAGACTATCGTTGGAAATCACACCCGTTCGGTGAAGGGGAGAACGATGGATACGCGCTTCTGGTAGCCACGCTGATCGCTTCCTTGGGATGTGACATATCGGTGGAAGGACGCGTCAAGGTGGTTACGGCCGAAGGCGGACGCCGGCCAGACCAGCGCCGTGGTTGCCGTTGACAAAGATAAATGTGACTGCGAGATGTTCACCGGCAAGACGATATGGCCGGAGAAGAAATAGGGGCGCGTCATCATGGCGACCGCAGACGACAAGTCGCGATTCGAGATCTTGTTTGGTGCGCTTCGCGATCACCAGCAGGGACTGCTCGAGAATACCGCCAAGACCGCCGGATTCCTTCTGCTGAGTATCGGCTGGCTCGCCACGTCGCAGACGGCTCGGGAGACGTTGAATGCCGACGGCCTGCTTCGCGGCGCGGCGATCGGTGGGGTCCTCGTCGCGACCGCGCTCTATATCGCTGCGGCGTTTCATGTGTACCGGGCCGCACAGAGAATCCGTGCGCGTTTGATCGAGCTGGCCTATTTGCCTTTGGAGGATATCGAAACCCGCGGTATCTCGGCTCTCCTGCTCGCGGTTCTCACCTTGGGGAACCTAACGATCTCTCTTTTGTTGGTGGTGTTGATCTGGCGTCTGGGGCGATAGACCGAGTCCGATCGAGTCGAATTCGTCCCCGGCGCGGCAGCCGAAGAACGATCAGGACCGTGCTAGGCTCAGCCCGACCATCCCGAGGGAGGGGCACGCCGTGAAGAAGGGTTGCCTGCTGTGGCTGCTGCAGTTGGCGGTGCTGATCGGGCTCTACTATCTCGCCTTTCACGGCCGGTTCTCGCCGCCGGCGGACCGCATCGGCGCGGCCGCGGGCGGCTTCTTCATGCTGCTGGCGATCGGCGCCTTCCAGAACGCCTTTCGGGCGCGGAAGAACAGGGCGCGGCTGGAGCGGGCCCTCGCCGGCGCGCCGTTCGAGGACGGCCAGCAGGTCGCCGCGATCGGTCCCATCATGGCCCTGGGCTCGCCCGTCGAGTCTCCGTTCACCCGCACGCCCTGCGTCGCCTGCTCGTGGGATATCTCCCATGAGAGCCGCAGCCGGAACAGCAGCTCCAACAACACGGTCAAGGATTTCTCGGGGTTCGTGCTCACGCCCTGCGCGGTCAACGCACCGGGCGGCAGCGTCCGCATCCTCGGATTCCCCACCCTGGAAGGCTTCAAGGCAGCGCCGCGCGGGGAGGAGGTCTACGCCAACGCCGAGAGCTATCTGAGCTCCACCCCCTTCGAGCGCGTCGGGCTCATGCAGATCTTCTCGCAGGTCAAGGATCTGATCACGGACGACGACGGTTACATCCGCAAGGACTGGCGCATGGCCGACGACGGCTTCGCGCTGGACCCGGACGTGCACGCGCTCAACGAGGAGGTGGTCAAGGACGGCGAAACGGTCTGCGCGCTCGGCCTGTATTCGGCGGAGAAGGGCGGGCTCGTCCTCGGCCTCGGCAAAGGCGGCGAAGGCCTGACGCTGATCCGCGGCGGCGTCGAAGCGGGCAAGAAGCGCCTCAAGGGCAACGTCGGGCAGAACATCGCGGCCGGCATCATGGTCCTGCTGGCCTCCCACTTCTTCCTCTTCATGTTCCTGTTCCTCCGTGAGCCGTCGGTCCGGGCGCAGCGGCTCGAGGTGGCCGAGCAAACCCTTCTCGAAGCCGCCCGCCGGGGAGATCTGGCGGCCGTCGAGACGCAGCTCGGCGACGATATGGAAGCGGATGCGCGCGATTCGGAGAGCAATACGCCCTTGATGTTGACGCGGGACCCGGAGATCGCCCGCCGGCTGATCGCGGCCGGAGCGGACGTCAACGCCCGCAATCAGCAGGCCTCGACGCCGCTCATCGAGGCGGCGAAGAACGGCGCCACGGAGGTGGTCCGCCTGCTCATCCAGCGCGGCGCCGACCTCGAGGCGCGCGACAACACGAATCGCACGGCCCTCGAGTGGGCGATCGAAGAGGAGCAGGAGGAGGCGGCGAAAGTGCTGCGCGAGGCGGGAGCCGTCAGCCCCGCTCCCCATTGATCTGACGCCGGGAGCTTGTCGATGAACGAACCTCCGCGCCTGCCTCGTGCCCCGGTACGGACGAGGACATGGGTAACATTTCAGACCGGAGACATAGGTAACACGTTCGGGGAAGGTTGATAGTTTCCAGTGGGCCCCGAGGGGGGCGTCGGCTCCGGAGGGAGCCCGGAGGGCGACCGCAGGAGCCGACGCCGAAGAGAACCCCGTTACCCATAGATTTTTCGTTCCCGTTCATCGAAGCGGCCCAGTTGTAGAGTGCCGAAGTACACGGCCCACAGGCCATCCTCGTACTCCTCCAGACCGACGCGCTCGCCGCTCAAGGCTGCGCTGAGGAATAAGAACTCACCTCGCCACTTGATCTCGCCGCCCCGGGCCACCGAGCGCACCTCGAAGTGGCCCGGGTATTCGGGTGGTGGGAGTCGATCGGGGTAGCGCCGGCGCGAAGGCTGGTAGAGCTCGCTCGGAGGTCTTTGTCCCAGCGCCTCGTGAGGCCTCTGTTCGTTGTACTCTTGGCGGAACCTATCGAAGAGCTCTTGCTGAATCCGGGCGTTGGCCGCTGGCGGGCGCGCGGTCTCGGCTTTCAGGGTGCGGTGCATCCGTTCGTGTCGACCGTTCTGCTCGGGGTGGCCAGGCTCAATCCTCTCCAGCACAATTCCCAGCTTGATCCAGCGCACCGACAGACGCGACAAGCCGGCCAGCGCTGAGGATCGGGCAAACGGGTTGCCATTGTCGGTCCGGATCACCTGCGGCAGCCCATACTCGCGAAACGCTTGCTCGAATACCGGCCAAGCTCCCGCGGTGGCCACCGAAGGCAGACCCTGGATCGCGAGGACGAACCGGCTGAACCCGTCCACCACCGTCAGGGGATAACAGAGACGACCGTCCCCAGTGCGAAATTCTCCCTTGAAATCGCTCGTCCACACCTCATTGGGACTCCGGGGCTCCGTCCGCGCCGCCGGAATCTCCGCACGAGCCCGAGCGGCTCGCCGACGGCAAGCTCCGGCCAGACCTGCACGCTTGAGAACTCCGCCCACCGTGCTCGCCCCTGGCCAACCTTGCCCAGGCTCATGCTTCTCTAGCCAGGCCAACAGCTTCCGAGGACCCCAGGTCGGATGCTGGCGGCGCAGCTCCAACAGCCGCACCGCCACCTCCGGCTTGGTCTGACGCGGACTGTACTTCGGCGCCCGAGACCGATCCTTCAGACCCTCCACCCCTTCCTGAACAAAGCGCTCTGCCCACTTGTAGCCGGTCTTGCGACTGATCCCGTGCTTCTCACACAGCTGCGTCATGTCGTACAGATAGCTCCCTAGATCGGCAATGAACTTCACTCGGCTCATCTCGACCGTCTCGCTCCAAGGCATCCCGGGTCCCCCCTTCTCTTACCCGGTGCTTCCTCACGAGACTGTCACCCATGTCTCCGGTCCAATCTGTTACCCATGTCTCCGGTCTGTACCCCCTCACCTCCCCGGCCCTCCTCTCCCACCGCACTCCCTTCCACCGGGAGAGGAGGGAGACTGCTTTAGATTTGTTCCTTTTTAACCCCCCTCTCTCCCGGAAGGGTGGGCGTGAGGCGGGAGAGAGGGGGAAGGGGGAGTGAGGGGCCTGAGGCGGCGGGGAAGGCGCGTTCGGAGAAGACGCCGGACGTCAGGTCAGCAGACCCCGCAGGAGATGCATCAGACGGTCGGTGACGAAAGCAGGGTCGATGTCTGCGAGAGAATAGGTCTCGTGCTCGATATCGCCGGAGCTCCAGCCGTAATCGACTTTGAGCTTGGCCTCCTTGGCGTGGAGGGAGAGCTCGAGGGCGCCGCGCTTGGGCTCGCGGGTCTGGATCTGCACGTCGAAGCGGACCTTTTCCGGCGTCTTCTCCCACAGGCGGGTGAGATGGCCTTTGCGGTCGATCTCGATCATCAGGCTCCGCAGCGTGGGGAGGATGACCTCCTTCTTGAGGTCCATGAACGCGTAGACCTGCCGGTTTCTCTCCAGCAGCCGCTCCCGCTCTTCGAATTGGCCAAGCTCTCTTTCAGCGTCGAGCGTGGAGAGCAGCTTACGGAACTCTTTACGCTTTCCGTCTTCCAAATCACATCTCCAGACTGGCCGGAACTATTCCATTTTACCATCCGCCAAGGAGGAGCGCCCGACATGATCCAGACTTTCGATCACGGTGCCGTCCGTGAGCTGCGGCTCGACCGGCCGCCGGCCAACGCCCTCTCGCCTGAGTTGATCGCCGCCGTGCGTGCGGCCGTCGAGGCGGCTCCCGACGCCGGCGCCCGCGCTCTGGTCCTCTCCGGCGCTCCCGGGATGTTCTCGGGCGGGCTCGACGTGCCGCACCTCCTCACCCTGGATCGGCCGGCGATCCTCAACGCCTGGCGCGACTTCTATGCCTTGCTGCGCAGCCTCGCGGCCTCGCGCATCCCGATCGCCGCCGCGATCACCGGCCACAGCCCGGCGGGCGGCGCCGTGCTGGCCATCTTCTGCGACCACAGGATCATGGCGGAGGGCGACTTCAAGATCGGCCTCAACGAGGTGCAGGTGGGAATCCCCATGCCGCCGGTGATCTATCAGGGTCTGCGGCGCCTGGTGGGCCTTCGGCAAGCCGAGCGGCTCTGCGTCGGCGGCCAACTGTTCCCGCCGGCGGAGGCCCTCCGCATCGGCCTGGTCGACGAGCTGGCGCCGCCGGAGCGCGTGGTGGAGCGCGCCGTCGAGTGTTGCCGCTCGCTCCTCGCGTTGCCGCCCGAAGCCATGGCGGCCACCCGCCGGCTCGCCCGTGCCGGCCTCGCCTCCCTTTTCGCGGAAGGCAACGAGGAAGAGCTGGCCGGCCTGGTCGAGCAGTGGTTCAGCGCGGAGACGCAGGGGGCGCTGCGGGGGTTGGTGGAGAGACTGAAGAAGAAGGCCTGACCGTGATGCCCGCGCGACCTCACCCCCCGGCTCCCTCTCCTAAGGGAGAGGGGGAACAAAGCAACACCGTCAAAGCCCCTCTCCTTTAGGAGAGGGGTTGGGGTGAGGTCGCGCGGGCAGGACGCGACCTCTCCACCACCGGCTTGAAAAACGCCTTCCTCACTCCCGCCAAAAGGAGCAGCGCCACGCCGAACGTCCCCACGATCGTCGCGCCCGTCGGCAGATCGAGGACGAACGACAGGGCGACGCCGCCGGCCGAGACCAGCGCGCCCATCGTCCAACCGATCGCCAGGCGCGGCCCCAGGCGGGCGGCGAAGAGCATCGCCGTCACCGAGGGCACGATCAGGAAGCAGAAGACGAGCAGCACGCCGGCGATGGCGACGGAAGAGGTCACGACGAAACCGAACGAGACGTAGAACAGGAAGTCCCACAGACGGATGTTGAGGCCCCGCCGCTCGGCTTCCGGCTCGTCCATCGAAATGAGCAGGAAGCGGTCGCGGCAGGCGTAGTGAAAGGCGCCGACCAGGGCATAGAGGACGGCGGTCTTGGCGAGCTCGGGCCAGGTCACTGACAGGATGTTGCCGACCAGCATCTCCTTCAAATGCTCGGTCTCCTGGGTAGCCTTCGACATCACCAGGATGGCGATCGCCGCCGACACCGCGTAGACGATGCCGATGACCGCCTCCTGCGGAATGCGCGTCTGCCGGTGGACGCGCGAGAAGGCGAAGATCGCCGCTCCCAGGAAGGTGAAGCCGAGCGAGAAGAGGTAGGCGGTCGTCGAGTGGAGATCGTAGCCGGCGAGGTAGGCGACGGTCGTCCCCAGGGCGGCGATCTGGGCGAGCGAGAGGTCGACGAAGATCACTCCCCGCTCGACCACGTGGACGCCGAGATAGGCGTGGATGCCGGTCAGGATCAGGCTCGCCACGAAGGCGGGCAACAGCAGTTGGAAGATGCTCATTTCACTCCCTTGGCCGCCGCGATGAAGGCGTCGATGTCCGAATCGAAAAGCGAGAAGTAGTCCTTGATCGCGGGCGTGCCACCCACTGAGGGATACAGAGTCACCACCTGCGCTCCGCTCTTGCCGGCGATGTAGTTGGGGGTCTTCTTGTCGAAGTAGGGCTCGACGAGGATCACCGGCACCTTCTGCGATTGGATCAGATTGATGATCTCCAGCGTGTGGCTGGGCGTCGGCGGGATGCCGGGCTTGGGCTCGATGTGGCCGACGATGTTGAGCTTGAAGTGCTTGGCGAAGTTGGGCCAGGAGTCGTGGAAGGTGACGACCTTGGTGCCGGCGTAGGGCGCCATCTTCGCCATCCATTCCGCATCCTTCTGCGCCAGCCGCTGCTCGAAGGCGGCGAGGTTTCTCTGATAGATGGCGCTGCCCGCCGCATCGAGCTGCGACAGGCGGGCGGCGATGGCGCGCGCGATCACCCGGCCGTTGTTGGGATCGGTCCAGTAGTGCGGATTGCCGTAGGGATGGACGTCGCCCATGGCGCGGGTGACCTGCGTCGTCGGCCGTTGCAGGATGTCGCAGCCGACCGAGGCGTCGAGATAACCGGGGTTGCCGGGGTGGATCTTGTCGTTGCGGCTCTGATCGATGAGCGGCGGCAGATAGCCGATCTCCAGCTCGAGTCCGGCCACGATCAGCAGGTCGGCGCGCGAGAGCTGCAGCACGAAGGAGGGCTTGGCGTCGACGAAGTGCGGATCCTGATAGCCCTTGGCGAGCGCGAAGGCGTCGATGCGGTCGCCGCCGATTGCCTGGGCGATCGAGGCGAAGTCCTGCAGCGAAGTGACGACGCGGAGCTTGGCCTCGGCCGCGGAGCCGTAGCTCGCGAGCGCCGCCAAGGCGAAGAGGACGGGAAGAATTCGTTTCATGGCGTACCTCATATCTAGAACGGATGGGCGCCGTGCGCGCCGATCGCGAATTGGAGTTGCAGGAGGAGCTCGTTGGCGGTCTCGTCGGTGAGGCTGTAGTGGCGGCGCCGGAGCTCGGCGCGGAGCTGCGAGAACTCGCTCGGCCAGAAGGTCAAAATGCCGGCCTCGCCGGTGTCGCGCAGAGAATCGTCGTCGGCGTGATCGGCCGCTTCGTAACGGGCACCCACGAACCAGCGCTTGGCGAGCTGGTACTCGCCGGAGGCGTACCAGCCAATCGCCGTCTGGTCGCCTTCCGGTTGCTCGCGGCGGCTGCGGAGCACCTCGCCGCGTAAGCTCGCCGAGCGGTAGCTGCCGGTCTGCAGCGGCTTCCAGCGGTAAGTCAGGTCGAGGCCTTCGAGGCGGGTGTCGGCGCTCTCCGCCGTGCCGTTGGGCCCGAAGCCATAGGAAAGGCCGAGGTCCAGGTTGCTCGCTTCGGAGAGGTCCATGAAGACGCGGTAATGACCGTTGTAGGAGAGATCGCTGCGCTTCGGCGCCTCGAAGAGTCCCTCGGCGTCGCCGCGGAAGATCTGCAGCGTTCCCTCGGTGAAGACGTCGCCGATGGGGAAGAGCTTGGCCACCGAGACGCCGGTGCCGATCCACCCCTCGTCACCGCCCAGGAGATTCACGATGGGCAGCGGCTCGTCGGGCCACGGCAGCACGTGCAGGTGGAGCGGATTGACCTTGCCGAACGACGTGCGCATGCGGCCGGCCTTGACGAGCAGGCCTGCGGGAAGCGACGTGAAGGTGGCGAACCCTTCTTCGACGTCGACCCCCTCCTCGCCGTAGGAGAAGAAGAAGTCCGCACGCGCGTACGGATCGATGATGGCCTGGAACCCTACCTCTGACTCGCGGAGGTCGGCCGCGGGAAGATTCTCGGTCTGGTTATGGCCGCCCACCGCGAGGAAGTTGCCGATCACGGCCACGGCGGGGTTGAAGTAGTTCGAGGTCTGCGCCGGCCCGCTCGGCGCTGGAGCCTCGGTCGGCGAAGCGGCGACCGGCGTGGGCTCTGAGGGCAGAGCCTCAGGCGCTGCAGGAGGTGCAGGCGGCGGAGTCACCTCCGCAACCGGGGGAGCGGCGGCGGACGGCTGTCCCTGAGCCGCCTCCAACTCGGCCAGGCGCTTTTCCAGGGTGGAGATGCGCTCCTCGTAGGCTTGCTTCATCTCCTCGAGCTCCTGGCGCAGGGTGGCGACGGGGTCCTGCGGCTTTTCCTGCGCATGCGCGACAGCCGGAAGCAGGCACAGCGCTGCCCAGACTGCCAGGATCCAACGGTGGCCGCCATGGGCCCGCGAATCGGTCGTCATGGTGTCCTCTCCTCGGAGCGTCTCCAGCGCCCGATGCGCCGGAGGGATGAGAATCCAGCTCGGATGGCCCGCGCCCATGGGGGCGGGACGGCTATGTGAAGAGAGAGGCGGAGGGGGGAGCCCGAGCGGGGCCGAGACGGCGAAGCTGAGTGGAGGAAGGATACGCGGCCGGCGTTGCCATGCGGCCGTCGCGCGAGAGCGGCGACAGGGGAGCCGGCGGAGGTTTCAGGACAGTGTTCGCCCCGAGCTGCAGCAGACACCCGACGCAGCCGGAATGGACTTTGAGCTCCGCGGCCTCGAAGTGCGCCGGGGCGTCCGGGTGGACCGCGGTCTCTGCGATTTCCAGCTTGGCGACGGCACCCGCCTGCTCGACCGCCACGTCGTGCGGCGCCGCCATCCCCAAGACCAGCGCCAGGCCGGCCAGCAAGGCGAGAAGCGGCTTTCGCCAGGCGATGGGATAGAAGCGGTTGCGAGAGTCCGTCATGGACGTGTCCTGCGACACGGGCCGATGGTATCAGGTGACACGGCCTCGGAAGGAGAAACAAAGGACGGGGCGGGAGGATTCCGGTGAGTCAATGCCGAGGTGGTCTTCCGGAGTTGCATTGAAGATGACCGCGGCTCCTCCTGACGGTGACACGGAGGGGTGCCGCCGCAGTCCGCGGGGTAACCGGGCGTAACTGCCCTCGTCCTTCGTGTGCGGAACCCAGTGTCGTCGGGCCGGTCCCCCAGTGTTGTCGAGGGCGGGAGCGGCTGACCATCCCCTGGAGTAGACTCCTCGCGCCGTCTGGAACTTCCAGCTGGCGCCCTGCTGGTACTGCAGCGGCCTGGTGCGCCAGTTCCGCATCGGCACCGTGGTGGTGGGAGAGTCGGTCAACTTCGCCGGCGGCCTCGACTGGCTGCGCGAGAACGGCGTCGAAGTCATCGACCTCCAGGACACTGCCCGCTGAACATGACTTCGGTCATCCCTTACGTGACCGCGGTCATCCTTCCCATGACTTCGGTCATCCTGAGAATGACTTCGGTCACGCTGAACATGACTTCGGTCATCCCTTACGTGACCGCGGTCATCCTTCCCATGACTTCGGTCATCCTGAGGATGACTTCGGTCACGCTGAGCATGACTTCGGTCATCCTTTACATGACCGCGGTCATCCTTCCCATGACTTCGGCCATCCTGAGGATGACTTCGGTCATGTTGAACATGAATTCGATCATCCTTTACGTGACCGCGGTCATCCTTCGCATGACGCCGGTCATCCTGAGGATGACTTCGGTCATGTTGAACCTGACTGCGGTCATCAAGAGGCTGACTTCGGGCCGCCTCCCAGCCGAGCGCTTGGTGAAGCCATCGAAGGCAACTCAGGAAAGTGTTTAGCCGTTAGGTAGGAGAGCCGCAATGAAGAACGTCCTCTTCGAGTTCTGTCCTTGCCGTACTTGTTGTCCTTGCCGTCCTTGCTTCGATTCCTCCCTCCTCCGTCACTGAGGAACCGTTGAACCCTCCCCCGCTTCGAAGTACGCCCGCTTGAACTTCAGCGGCGGCCGTCCGGGGCTCTCTTCGACCTGCAGGGTCAACGAGACTTCGCTCTTCCCGGCGAGGAGCCGTGAAGCCTTGTCATTGAGCGGTACGGCGAGGGTGAGGCGTCGGAGCGGCGCTTTCGGGACCCTCTGAGGCGATCCCACCGTCGCGGCCACGCCGAGGACCGGCCGGGGCTTGGAGGAACCCGGCTCGGCCGGTCCGAGAACCTGGATCGTCAGGCCTTCGCCGGCGCCGACTTCGAGGTTTTCCAACATGAGGACGGGCGGTGGCGCCGCGGCGTTGCCCGAGGCCCGCGCCGCCGCTTCGGCCGCCACCTGTTTTGGTACCGCGAGGCGGATCGTCGTCTCCGCGTCCGGACGCGCGGCGCACATCAGCAAGCAGGCCGCCGTTGCCCAAAGAGGCAGAAGGACCGCACGCCTCATTCCCTAAGGGTACCTCAATCGACGACGGTGACGCTGTCCGCCGTCAACGGCACCGCTGCGGCCGTCGTCTTGCCGGTGGCGTCGAGCGGCGCCACCGTCAGCTCCAGCGTGCCTTGTCTCTCCGCGGCCAGGCGGCCGATCCTGTCGGTGACGTCGAGCGACGCCGAGAGAGGAGCCTGGTGGTCGTGGCCCTCGCTGAGCACGCGGCTCACCACGCCCAGGAAACCCTTGGCCGTGGCGCTCTGCGTGCCCACGGCGGGAGTGCCGTGGAAGATGCCGAAGTCCACGGTGTCGGCAGGGAGCTTCTCCAGACCGCGGAGGTTTTCGATGACCAGGAAGTCGGGCCCGGCGGCGTTGGCTCTCTCCATGACCGGCGCGCCGAGGGTGACGCGGTTGGCCTGCTTGACGAGCGGGAAGACCCGCAGGGCCGCCATGTTCACTTTCGGCTTCATCAGCGAGGAGTACTTGTAGCCGAGCTTCGTCGTGTCACGCAGGTCGTTCAGCAGCACGTAGCGCCACTTCCGGTTCTCGTCGTAGAAGTAGACCTTGGCGGTGCCGAAGTCGGCGTTGGTGTGGCCGGCGGCCACCCAGGAGCTCCACAGCCGGTCGATGTTGCCGTGGTGCGCGTAGAAGACCGGATCGCGCGGCGAGTACTGCAGGTTCGCCATGTCGCCGGGGTTGAAGGCGTTGTGGACGTTGGCGTGGGGGCCCGAATATACCGCCGGCACCGGATTGGCCTGCGTGGCGGTGCCGCCGAAGGTCTTGAACGTCGGAATCGCGAGCAGGGGCTGGACGTCGACCTTGCTGTCCGGCAGCGGCCAGCGCGGTCCGGTCAGGTGCCGGTTCGCCCAATAGAGCGGCTGGTTCTGCGGCGCGTAGATCGTGGGAAGCGTGCGGCTCTGCGAGCTCTCCCAATCCCAATAGACCAGCCGCAGGTCGTCGTGCCCGCTGAGCTTGCGCAGCGAGCGCTCGAGGAAATAGAGCAGCGCGCGGTGCCACGGCAGGAACTGCCAGTCGTAGTGGATGTTGTGGGTATTGGAGCTGGCGCAATGGATGCAGTGCTGGGCCACCAGTTTGGTCCAACTGATGACGTCGTCCTGCGGCAGGTTTCTCACCATGCAGATGGCGTCGCGGAACTGTTTGAGCTGGGTCGCCCGGCTGGGATCCGCCATCTCGCGCGCCGAGTAGCGGGTCATGACCTTCGGCTCGTTGGGGATGAAACGCGTGGCGGTGCCGGGATTGGGCAGCGTGCAGTCCGCGCCGGCGGCCGGTTTGCCGCACTCGGCGGCCCACGCCATCAGATCCCTCTCCATCCAGAAGGCCATGGTGATGGGTCCGAAGGTCAGGGTCTTGCGGATGAAATCGCGGCGGCTGATCGCCATGGGATCCCTCCTGTGGAAAGAAATGGAGGGCTGAATTTTAGCACGAAGAGAAAGAGGCCGTACGGGATCTTTTTGCGGGGTCCCACCGTCTAAGCGCGCGGAGAGGGCCCACCGCCGGCGAGAACCAGCCGCAACAAGAGGGCCTGGAGAAACCTTTGCCATGACACGCGCTTGGAGGCTCATCGCCTTCCTGATCTTTCTTTGCTTTGCTCTCGTGGCCGGCGGCGCCGTGCACAAGCCGGACCGGGAGGGCTGCCGGTGCACCGATCCATGCGCCCCTTGAGATAGACTCCCCGCGTTCTTGGATTCCAGCGGGGAGAGCCCATCCATGACCGAACCGGCGAGCCCGGGCTTCGTCCGGCGTCTGACGCTGTTCGACGCCACGATGATCGTGGTCAGCGGCATCATCGGTTCGGGCATCTTCATCAACCCTTACGTGGTGGCGCAGAAGGTCGGGACGCCGTTCCTCATCCTCGCGGTGTGGGTCGCCGGCGGCGTCATCGCTCTCTTCGGCGCCTTCGTCTTCGCCGAGCTGAGCACGGTGATGCCGCGGGTCGGCGGCCAATACGCCTTCTTTCGCGAGGCGTTCCATCCGCTCGCGGCGTTCCTGCACGGCTGGGCGCTGCTGCTCATCGTGCAGTCCGCGGCCACGGCGGCCGTGGCGGTGGCGTTCGCGCAGTACGTGGACCGCCTCGTCAAGCTGCCGGCGAACGCCGTGCCCTGGCTCGCCGCCGCGATCCTGCTGGTGCTCGCCGGCTTTCACGCGCTGGGCATCAAGCCGGGAGCGGTGCTGATCAACCTGATCACCTTCAGCAAGACGGTGGCGCTGGCGGCGCTGATCGTCAGCGCTTTCGTCCTGACGCGGGGTTCCGGCGTCACCTTCCAGCCGCTGGCGCCGCCGCAGCTCGGCGGCGGATTGCCCTTCCTCTCCGCCTTCTTCGCCGGCCTGGTGCCGGCGATGTTCGCCTACGGCGGCTGGCAGAACCTCAACTACGTCGCGGAGGAGGTGAGGGAGCCGCAGCGCAACCTGCCGCGGGCGATCCTGATCGGCGTCTTCTGCGTCATCGCCGTCTACGTCTCCGCCAACGTGGCCTATGTCCACGTGCTCGGCGCGCCGGCCCTGGCCGCCACGCAGACGCCGGCCGCGGACGTGGCGGCGCGGCTGATGGGGGAGACGGGCGCCAAGGCCATCAGTCTGCTGATCGTGATCTCCACCTTCGGCTTCATGAACCTGTCGCTGCTCGCGGCGCCGCGGGTCTACTACGCCATGGCGGCGGACGGCCTCTTCTTCCGCTCGCTCGCCCGGCTCTCGCCGCGCTTCCACGCGCCCACCGCGGCGATCCTTCTTCAAGGCGCCCTCGCCGCCTTCTACGCGCTTGCCAAGACCTACGACCGGCTGCTCAGCTACGCCGTTTTCGCGGACTGGATCTTCTTCGCCTTCTCCGGTATCGCGCTCCTCGTCTTCCGCCGCAAGCTGCCGGACGCGCCGCGGCCGTTTCCCACGCCGGGGTATCCCTGGATTCCAATCCTTTTCACCCTCGCCGGCGCCGGCATCGTGGTCAACATCTTCTTCACGGACACCTACAATGCGCTGATTGGCACGGCGATCTTCGCGCTCGGCGTGCCGGTGTATTTTGTCTGGCGGAGGAGGTCATGAAAGGCAGCGTCTACATGCGCTGGGCCAAGGACCACGCCGCGGCACGGTACAACCTGGCGAACAGCGGACTGCTGGGCTGCCGGATCGAGGACCTCGTCCTCGAGCCCGGCGACGTGCAGGTGAACGGGCCGAACCGCGACGGCTATCCGCCGCTGTTGGAGGCGATCGCGGCGGTGTACGGCGTCCGCCCCGAGCAGGTCGTGACGGCCCAAGGGTGCTCCGGCGCCAACTTTCTGGCGTTCGCCGCGCTGGTGAACGCGGGCGACGAGGTGCTCGTCGAGCAGCCCACCTATGAGCCGATGCTCGCCGCCCTCTCTTTTCTCGGGGCCCGGATCCGCCGCTTCCGCCGCCGTTTCGAGGACGGCTACCGCCTCGATCTCGACGAGATCCGCTCTCTGCTCACCGATCGGGTGCGGCTCGTCGTGCTGGCAAATCCGCACAACCCGAGCAGCGTGCTCCTGCCGCCGGAGGAGATGGCCGAGCTCGGACGGCTCGCCGAGCGCGCGGGCGCCTACGTGCTGGTCGACGAGGTCTACCGCGATATCTGGTTCAGGGAGGCGGCGCCGAGCCACGTCCATCTCGGCCCTCATTTCCTCGCCACCAGCAGCCTCACCAAGAGCTATGGCCTCTCGGGCTTGCGCTGCGGTTGGATTCTCTGCGCGCCGGACGTCGCGGATCGCCTGCGGCGCGCCAAGGACTGCATGCAGGCGGTGGACTCGGTGCCGAGCGACACGCTGGCGCTGGCGGCCTTCCGGCAGCTCCCGCGCCTCGCCGAGCGCAGCCGCGCGATCATGGAGCCGAACCTCGCGCAGGTGCGCGCCTTCCTGGCCGAGCACGAGGAATGGCTCGGCTGCGTCGTACCGAGTCACGCGATGATGGTCTTCCCGCACCTCAAGAGGGAAGATGACAGCGAGCCCCTCCACGACTGGCTCCGCGGCCGGGAGACCTCGATCGTGCCGGGGAAATTTTTCGAGTCGCCGCGTCACTTCCGATTAGGCTTCGCGGTCGAGCAGGAGAACGTGACCGCGGGTCTGGAAAGGCTCTCGGAGGGACTACGGCGGTGAGCGAGGAAATTCCGGTTCGCGAGATCGAGCTGCGGCCCAAGCGCGGGAGCGGCTGGAAGGCGGTATTTACCGGGCTGGCTACTGGCGTGATAACGGCGTTCTTTTTCGCGGCGATGATTCGTGAAGATCGCAACGCGCCGGACGAGGCTTTCTGGATCAACGCTTTCGCGGTCGTTATCGGTGGAATTATCGGGATCGCGGTATGGAGTGCCTCTCGGCAGACACCCCCGCCAGCCATACTTCGTCTCGAACCCGAGAGCATCCGATGGCGCTCATCCCTGGGTGCGGAGATTCAACTGCCGTATTCCGATATCTGGGCAGCCTACAGACAGGGCCGTGGAGCAGGCGAGACGCTTGTTTTCAAGGACCGAGCGAAGGGAACGCTGATGGTGCCGGTCTCCGGCTTCAGCGAGCCGGGCCTCGCCGCTTCGGTTCTGGACGAGGTCCGCGGACGCATGAGCCGCCTTCCGGAAGGAGATGAACGTCTCGCCGCGCTCGCGAGACGGGATGCCGTGGCGGAGGCACTGAGGACGACGCCCAAGCCAGTGACCATTGCATTGATCTCCCTGCTGGTGTTGATTTTCGCGGCCGAGATGGCGATGGGAGCTTTGGAGGACCCTTTCCGTCTGCTGGCTTTCGGGGCAAACTCCCCGTTCCTGGTGAGGACGGGAGATTGGTTCCGCCTGGCGACCGCGAACTTGCTCCATGGCGGCTTCATACACCTGTACTTCAATCTGTACGCGCTGTTCGTCTTCGGTTTCACCTTGGAACCGCTACTCGGCTCAGCGCGCCTCCTGGTTTTTTTCCTGATCTCGTCGCTGGCTGGAGCGGCCGGTTCCGTTATGTTGGCCACCTATGACATGTCGCTGGGGGCTTCCACCGGCATTTTCGGCTTGTTTGCGGTAGAGGCCTTCGTCCTCTGGCGGTGGAAGAACGAGGGTTTGCAGCCGCCGTCTAAAAGGCTGTGGTGGAGCATCGCCCTGGCCTTCGTGCTGCCCGCGATTCTGGTCCGCCATGTGGATCACATGGGCCACATGGCTGGTTTCGCGACAGGGCTGGGTCTGGCAGCCGCCTCGGGTCGCGGCGAGCTGCTTGATCTGAGATCCCGCCACAGGCGCACATACCTGGTGTTGGCGGTCCTCCTGAGCGCGCTGTTCCTGACAGCAGCGGGGATAACCGTCAGGCGCCTCGCCGATCCTGCGGAAGAGCTCGAGATCGCCGGACGTCTTCTGCGCGGCAGGGATCTGTCTCCAACCCTGCTGAACAATGCGGCCTGGCGGGTGGTCGCCAGCCGATCCGCAACGCACGTTCAACTGGAGGACGCTCTCGCGACGATGAAGGATGTCGTCAAGCGGGATCCGAAAAGCCCGGAAGCTCGGGATACTCTGGCGACGGCGCACTTCCGCCTGGGTCATGCGAGAGAAGCGGTCGTTGTCGAGCGGGAGGCGTTGGCGAGTGCCGACACTCCCGTTTACGCAACACAGCTAGCCAGGTTCGAGTTGGCGCTCGTCGAGTCAGGAGGTCCCCTCCTCCTCGGCGAGCGTCCGGCGCGTCTCCCGCAGGCGCGTCTTCTCGGAGACGGATCGACCCAGGTAGATCTTGGCGACGCCTCCGCGCTGAGCGGAGCGACGCTCCATTTTGTCGCTGCTGACCCACGCGGACCGCTCGCACACCTGGAGTTGATCGTCGGCTCTGAGGAGTCGGCTTTGGCGCAGTACGAGGGTCAGCCAACTCCGCCCCTGCCGCCGGATGCCCGCATCCTCCTGACGCTGGTGGATTCCCGAGAGAGAGCGGACCCGCCCGCGGAATCCATATGGCGCCTCAGACAGACCACATCCGATGCCGGCCGTCTGCCTTGAGCGCCGTTGGGAAGCTGGAAGAGTGAGGCAGCTTCACCGGCTGTGTCCCGGAATCGTCCACCCTCGTCACCTTTGGTGAGGATGGCTAGATAACCTGGCACGATTGAAACAGGACGATCCCTGTCATAATCATCTCCCTATGCCAATCCAGGAGACCTGCCTCGACCTTGCGGCGATCGCCAAGGACGCGGGTCCGGACCCCGCCGGCCGGATTTCCACCATGGCGGCCGGACTCGTCGGCTCGGAGATTCTGCGCATCGCCGGAGAGATCCGCGCCTTCGTGGCGACGGGCCGGAGCGTCTGCAATCTGACGGTCGGCGACTTCGATCCGCGGTACTTTCCCATCCCTGCGAAGCTGTCCGCAGCCGTCCAGGCCGCCCTGGAGCGCGGCGAGACCAACTATCCGCCGTCCGAGGGCATCGGCGAGCTGCGGCAGGCAGTGAGGAGGTTCTACGAGCGCGATCTGGGCCTCCGCTATCCGGTCGAATCGGTGCTCATCGTGGCCGGCGCACGGCCGGTAATCTACTGCATCTTCCGCACCGTCTGCGATCCCGGCGACCGCGTCATCTACCCGGTGCCGAGCTGGAACAACAATCATTACGTTCATCTGGTAGGCGGCGTGGGCGTGCCGGTGTGGTGCGGGCCGGAGAAGCGCTTCCTGCCGACGCGCGAGGACCTGCTGCCGCTGCTGCCGGGCGCGCGCCTGCTCTGTCTCAACTCGCCCCTGAACCCATCCGGCACGGCATTCACGCGCGAGGCCCTGCTGGGCATCTGCGAGGCGATCCTGGAAGAGAACGAAGCGCGCACCCGTCGCGGCGAGCGCCCCCTGTTCCTCCTCTACGACCACATCTACTGGATGCTCCGCTTCGGCGACGTCGTGCACGTGACGCCGCCGGAGCTGCTGCCGGAGATGGCGCGGTACACCCTGTTCGTCGACGGCATCAGCAAGGGCTTCGCCGCCACGGGGCTGCGCGTCGGCTGGGGAGTCGGGCCGGTGGACGTCATCTCCCGCATGTCGGCCGTGCTGGGGCACGTCGGCGCTTGGGCGCCACGGGCCGAGCAGGTGGCCACCGTGGCGCTGCTCGACGACGCGGCCGGCATCCGCGAGTTTCAGGACGGTTTCAAGCGGGGGCTGCAGGAGCGCTTGGATCTGCTGCACGGCGGCTTGCAGGCGATGAAGGCGCGCGGCCTGCCGGTCGACAGCATCCCGCCGATGGGGGCGATCTATCTCACCGCGCGCGTCCATCCCTTCGGCCGGCGCACTCCCGAAGGCACCGAGCTGCTCACCAATCGCGACGTGCGCCGCTACCTGCTGGAGCACGCCGGCATCGGCGTCGTGCCGTTCCAGGCCTTCGGCTCGACGGAGAACGAGGGCTGGTTCCGCCTCAGCATCGGCGCCGTCTCGCTCGCCGACATCGAGGCCGCCCTGCCGCGCCTTGAAGAGGCGCTGCGGCGGCTCTCTTTCGACAACCCATAGTAAGTTTGAGAAGCAACGAACTCCGCGGACCGCTGTAACAAAAGCGCTGCCGGTTCGCCAGTCAATCCGAGGGACGGACCCCTTCGGTTCGCCGCCAGCCGCGGTGTCGTACAGCTCCTTCTCGTTCGGCTTTCTTGTCCCTTGTCGTTCCCCTCGCGGAAAGTCTCGGTCAGAAACCGTCTATGAGAATCGAATTCCCATGGGAGTCCTGATCGGAGCCGCACCATGAAACGCCTCGCCCAGATCTTCAAGAATCGCACCTTTCCCCTCACCGTCCTCGCATTGCTGGCTCTCGCCGTGGGCTACTACCTGTTCCACGTTCGCGGCCGTGAGGCCTACTTCACTCACCGTTATCTGCGCCTGCTGGCCTTCGAGAGCGGGCGGCTCGAAGAGCGGCTGGCCAATCTCGATGCCATCTTCGCCAACTATCAGAAAGACGGCACGCTGAGGGCCGCGGATCTCGCCGCGGGCCTGAAGGACATTCCTGCCGTCGAGCGGCTGGAGAGACCTCCCGCCGACTTTCAGGTGCCGAAAGAGGCGATCGCCCGCGAAGGACGGATCGAAGGCGATCGCTTCCGCGTCTACGCCGGCTGGAGGCAGCGGTTTGCGGACCTCCATGTCGAAGAGGTCGCCTTCCGGTTCGATCCTTTCGCGCTGGCCCAGCCCGGCCTGCCGGAGGATTTCGAAACGCTCTTCGTGGCCACCCGGGACGGCACCGTTCTCTATCAGAAGACGCAGAACGGAGGCCGCCAGCTCCGGATCGTCAACGTCCGGAAGCTGCTCGGCGACGACGGCAAGGAGCTGGATCTCGCGGCGTTCGCCCACAGCACCTCGAAGCTCGACGTGCGCTTCGCAGGCGAGTCCTACAAGCTCTTCCTGCGGCCTTGCTGCCGCGCGATCTGGAGGCCTTCCGCCGAGAGGCCGTCGAAACCAGGGGAGGGTTCATCGCCGACGCCGCAGGTCTCCTCCACGGATCCTCTCGAGTGGGTGATCGGCGGAGCCGTCCGGTCCTCCACGCTCTCCGGGCGCTGCTGGGCGATCTCTTTCACGGTCGGAATTCTCGTCGTCGCGCTCTTCGTTCTTGCCTTGCTCAGCCTGTCCTTCCTGAGGGTGCTCGCCATCGGCCCCAAGGAGAAGCTGCGGGTGGCCGACGCCCTCGGCGTGGGATTTACCGCGATCATGGGAGTCGGCCTGCTGACGCTGCTCCTTCTGGACCTCCATGCCTATCGAGCTCTGATCGACGGGACCGACGCCCGTCTTGCGGCGTTGGCCGGCAACGTCAAAGAAAACCTGAACGCGGAGCTTGTAGCGGCCTGGAAACAACTCGGGAGCTTCAACGCCAGGGTTGAGGAGAGGATGCGGGCGCTTCGCGACGCCAAAGGAAAGCCGGTCGAGATCAAGGATTATGCGGGTTTCAGGGCGGCGGGGATTGCGCCTCGCGAATCTCTTCTGGCCGGTCAAGGCCCTGCCGTCTTCTCCTACTCCGATTTCGAGCGCTTCACCTGGGTGGATAACAGCGGGCGGCAGTGCTTCAAGTGGGCCTTGGCCTGGCCTGGAGACCCGCTGGTGGGCAACGTGCTGGCGCGGCGCTATTTCCAGGACGCTCTGGACCGCCGGGACGCCATCGAGCCGGTCTTCTCCATGGCGACGGGCACGCGAGTCGCGGTCCTTGCCAAACGGACCGGGGACTTCGTGGGGGTGCTCGGGATCGAGCTCAGCTCCTTGAACGGGCCGGTCCTGCCGCCGGGCTACGGCTTCGCAGTCATCGACGACCAGAGCGGCGACGTCCTCTTCCATTCGGATCGGAGGCGGGCCGGCTACGAAAATTTCTTCGAAGAGGCCGACTACGACCGCGGGTTGCGCGCGCTCGTCGCCGCGCGGCGTAGCGGCGTGCAGAACGCGGCCTATCTGGGGAGGGGCCATCGCCTGCGAGTGGAGCCCATTGTGCTGCCGGGATCGGCTTCACGTTCCCTGGAGCATTCCCCCTACTGGACTCTGGTCGTCTTCAGCGACAAGCGGGACATGAGGACCTTCAACGTCGACGCGATGACCACGGCGATGCTGCTCCTCGTCCTTTATCTCCTGGTTTACATGGCCGGCTGCGGATTGCTGCGAGCGGTGAAGCGCCGCTATCGCGCCGGCTGGCTGTGGCCTGAGCAGCAGGGAGAGGAAAAAAGGAACGTCCATCTGGTCCTGACCGTTTTCTATCTGCTGTGCCTGATCCTGGCGCTGATCGCGTTCCGCCTGCTCGACGGCCTCGACCTCCTCTGGTTCGCCTTCGCGTTTCCCTGGGCGGTCCTCGTCGTCTCCTATCGTCTCTGCGCCGGCCGCATGTCGGCGGCGCGCAGCGTCCTGCTCGGCGCTGCGCTGATGATTCTCCTGCTGTTGATCTATCTGGCGCCGGGGAGCCGGCCCGAGCTCCTTCTCACCCGCCACGATCTCCGCGAGCCGGCACGGAGTCTTCTCCTGCCTCTCATCTCCCTGCTCCTGTGGAGCTGCTTCTTTCTGCCCGCCGAGACGCTACGCTCCATGGCCGATTCCCCCCGGCGTACCTACCTGGCTGCGGCCGCGCTGTTGCTGGCACTGACGGCCGCGGTGCCGGCCGCGGCCTTCTTCTGCATCGCCCACCGCGCGCATCTCGAGACGCGGATCAAGGGCGGCCAGCTCGGCCTGGCGCTCGCCCGCGAGCTGCGGGACGAACGGCTCAAGCAGCATTACGACGCCCTGACGGAGCCGCGCGGGCCAGACGCCCTGCTGAACAAGCGGCTGGGGGAGAGCTGGGACCTCTATGACGGCTTCTACTTCAGCACCGCCTCGACCCAGATACCCGGCGAGCTGCGGACCGGGAACGAGCGGCAGACGCTCCGCGCGGCGAAGGCCGCGGTGCTGCCGGTTTTGCAGAGCGAGCGGCCGGGCGATGAGGGCCATCACCACTGCATCATGCTGCCGAATTTCATCCAGGGTGCCCTGCCGCTCTACACGGAGGATTTCATTCGCGTCCGCCGGCTGATCGAGGACCACGACCAGAGCGACGATGCCGCCTGGGATTGGGACCACGCGGGCGAGAGGCTGAGCTTGAACCTCGCCTCGATGCAGCTCACATCGACGATTCCCCGCGTTTCCCTGGCCGGATTCCCGATGCTCTGGCCCGTCAGCCTCCTCTTCCTGACGGGGTCCGTCGTCGGGGTGGCGCGCTTCGTCGCCCGGAAGTTCTTTCTCTACGGCCTGTCCACTCCGGAAGCGGGAGACCCGATGAGCGTGGCCTCGGCGTCCACTCAGAACTTCATCCTGGTCTCGCCGCACATCGACGAGATGGCACAGCGGCTCGCCGGCGAGAACACGGCGGTGATCGATCTGCGCGAGCTGGCCTCGCGGGAAGATCTCCTCCGCTGTCTCGAACGCTCCGACCTGGTGGCGCGACGGCGGATCTGCCTCCACCATTTCGAGCACCGGCTGCAAGAAGAAGGGGACAACCTTCTCAAGCTCGGCCTGCTGGAAGAGCTGATCCTCGGGCGCGACAAGCCGGTGATCATCCTTTCGCACGTGGTCCCCGCCTGGTATCTGCTGGACCGCAAGCCGGCACCGGCGGCGGAGGATGCCGCGCTCGATCCCGACAAGGCGGCCAAGCGGCAGGAGGCCGCCGAGAAATCGCGCAAGGAGATTCAGGAGCGTTGGCGGGGCCTGCTGCGCCGCTTCCTGACCTGGGTGTGCCGGAACCGGGCGAACGTGCACCGGCTGCACTCCGATCTGAGCGCCATCCAGGACGCGAATGTTCTGCCGGATGGCTCCCTCAACGCCCGGCGGCAGCAGCGGCTCCTCGCACTGGCGCAGGAGGAGTGCGGCGAGAGCGAGCAGCTCGAAAGCCTGGCCGGCGACCTGGTCAGGGCGCGGCTTCAGGATCTCTCCCGGGACCTTTTCCTCGACGACCTCAAAGAGCGGGCGGAGCCCTACTATCGCGCGCTGTGGACGATGTGTACGGAGGAGGAGAAGGTGGTGCTCGTGCACCTTGCGGAGGGCGGCCTCATCAACGCCAAGAACGCCGGTGCGTTGAAGATGCTGATGCGGCGCGGCCTGATCAAGCGGGACCCCACTTTCCGCCTGATGAACGAGAGCTTCCGGCGGTTCGTCGCCACAGACGTCCGCCTGGGCGAGGTCCGCACGCTGGAGCAGGAGGCGGACACGAGCGCCTGGGGCCGCATGAAGGGTCCGCTCACCGTGACGCTGGTCGGAGTGGCCGCCTTCTTCTTCATCACGCAGCGGGAGGTCTTCGACATCTCGATCGCCTTCCTCAGCGCCATCGCGGCCAGCCTGCCGGCTCTGTTCCGCGTCTTCGGCGGGGCTGTGCCGCCGGCTCAGAGCAAGAGCGCAGTCTAACCATCTTCTCTCCAGTAGCTTCACGCTGCTTCTCCTCCCTCCTCTCCCTTGGAGAGGAGGGGTAGGGGAGGTGAGGGCTTCCGCGCGCAAACCGTGCATAATGCGCAGCCGAGGAGATTCGCGATGAAAATCTCTCGCAGCGCTCTGGCCGCACTACTGCTGAGCTTCGTCATGGCTGGCCCTGGAGCGCCAGCCGATCCGCCGAGCGACGGACCGATCACGATCCGCGTCGGCAAGCTCCTCGACGGCCGGGGCGGAGCGATGACCAGCGCGACGGTGATCGTCGAGGGCTCACGGATCGTCGCGGTGGAGCCGCATCCGCGGGCCGACGCCACCTACGACCTGAGCGGATTGACGCTGATGCCCGGCGGCGTCGACACTCACGTCCACATCGGCTGGCATTTCGATAAAAGCGGCAAGACCCACGACGAGGAGGACAGGAGCGAGCTGCCGGGACAGACGATGCTCTACGGTGTGGAGAACGCGGTCGAGACGGTGAGGGGCGGCATCACCACCGTGCAGAGCCTCGGCGCGCCGGAAGACCATGACCTGCGCGACTGGATCGCCCGCGGCACGATCCCCGGTCCGCGCATCCTCACCTCGCTCGAGCCGATCTCGGAGGACGCCGGTCCGCCGGAGAAGATGCGCGAGGCGGTGCGCCGGCGCGCGGCGGAAGGGGCGGACGTGATCAAGATCTTCGCCTCGAAGAGCATCCGCGACGGCGGCGCTCCCACCCTGACTCAGGAGCAGCTCGACGCCGCCTGCGGCGAGGCGCGGGCGCACCACCTGCGCACGGCCGTCCACTCGCACGGCGTCGAGAGCACGCGCCGCGCCGTCCTCGCCGGCTGCACCTCGATCGAGCACGGTGCGCTCCTCGACGCCCCGACGCTGCGCCTGATGGCCGAGCACGGCACCTGGTTCGATCCCAATATCGATCTCGTGTTTCGCAACTATTTCGAGAACAAGCAGCGCTTCATCGGCATCGGCAACTACACCGAGGCGGGCTTCGAGCAGATGCGGCTGGCGGTGCCCAAGGCGCTCGCCGTCTTCAAGCAGGCGCTCGCGACGCCCGGCCTCAAGGTCGTCTTCGGCACCGACGCCGTCGCCGGCTCGCACGGGCGCAACTTCGAGGAGCTGATCTATCGCGTGGAGAAGGGCGGCCAGGAACCGATGGCCGCCATCGTTTCGGCCACCTCGCTCGCCGCCGAGTGCCTCGGCCTCGGTGATAAGGTGGGCGCTGTCGCGCCCGGTCTGGAAGCCGATCTGATCGCCCTCGACGGCGACCCGCTGCAGGACATCAACGCCCTGAAGCGGGTGGTCTGGGTGATGAAGGGCGGCAGGATCATCAGGAACGAGTTGCGGCGCCGGTAGGGGAATGCGGTCACTTTTCCGGTGTCCGGCTCTCCGGCACTTTGAAGCCGAGATACGTGCCCGAGCTGATCCCCATCAGACCGAGGAGCGTGGGGTTGAACTGCGGCATCTGCAGCCCGTTGTAGACGGAGGCGATGAAGATCACGCCGAGCACCAGAGTCCAGATGAAGAGCTGGAAGCGATAGAGGCTGATCCCTTGCTCGTCGGAGAGGACGTCACGTAGGAAGCCCCGCGAAACCACGCCTTCGCGCTCGCCGTCGGCCGCGGCGGCTTTTCCTGAATCGATGAGGTTGGCGGCGAGAGCCGTGGAGGAGCCGATGCCGAGCAGCGCCAGCACGGAGCCGGTGATGGTGTCGAGCTCCTCGGTGATCAGCCAGATGAAGACGTAGGCGGCGACCACCAGGAACGACCAGAACGCCAACTGGAAGAGCGACAGGCTGTACGGAGCCAGCTTGCCCGCGGGCGGCGCCGCCGTTGCATCGCGCAGCAGCGAGGTGCGCCGCGACAGGCGGACGAGCAGCAGGAAAAAGAGCAACAGGCCGACGAAGTAGCCGTAGAATTGGACCTCGGGCAGGACGATGAGTTGGAACTTGGCCGTCGAAGGGAAGGAGAGATCGCCTTCCGGCCCCACGCTCACCGAGACGGTCTTCTGGAAGGCGATCGGCTCTTCCAGCAGCGCATGCCAGGCGCGGTCCGAATCGTCCGTGCGATCGAGCGTGAAGCGGACGTCGCCGGTGGCCAGGCTGCACGACTCCGGCGGCACGCCTTTGATCGGAATCTCGTTGAGGAAGAGGATCAGTCCTTCGCAGCCGTTCTCGACCTTCGCCAGCGCCGGCTTCAGGTTCTCCACTCTGACGGTGAGGCCGTCGCCCAAGCCCGCGCGGTTCCGATGGTCGGTCGACGTGGCGCCCACCACTCTCGCGAGCGGAGTCTCCGGAGGCTGGCCGCCCGGGGAAGCCTGCGCGCCGGTGGCCGTGCCGCCGCCTCCAGCCTCCGGCGCGGGCTCGAGTTGTGCTGGAAGAGGCTGAGCACCGAACAGCGCGAGAAGGCAGATCGCGAACGAGCAGAGAAACGGATTCCTCGCCATGACATTCCTCCGTCCGGCGTTGGGTGGATCCTGTCAGGCCAACGCCGGTCAGTGAAGGATTCTTTTGAGGAATCCGATGGTAGCACGAGGGCGCAGCAGGCTGCGCCCCTACGCGGAGCTCCGCCTTCGTGACGGCTTCACTCCGGCGAGACGCAGGGATGACCCTGCTCCTCCGCAGCCCGGCGCAGGACGTCGCGGCAGGCGATCACCTCCGAGGGAGTGAGCTCCACGAACGGCGGCTGGAGGTTGGCGCTGCAGGACGGCGGAATCGTGGCGCTGGTGACCACGGCCAAGTCCCCCTCTTCGACGATTACGCTCAGAGTCACGGGATCGGCGATGCAAATCTCGACCTGAGCTTCGCCGCTGACGATCTCCGCGAACAGCGAGATCTGCTCGACGCAGGGGCAGGTGACCTCGCACGGGATAGGCCGGCCGGTCTTCTTTTCGAAGTGGCGCTACACGGGGACTTTTTACTCTAGGTCAACGCGATCGATCGCGCAATCTTTGTTGCTATTTTCGATGAGTGCAATTGATGGAATCGATCTATGGCCGCTTTGATATAGGTTTCTATTCTGAGCCGGTGTGGGATAGACTTCGCCCTTCCCGGCGGGCGGAGGCAACACGCCGGGTCGATTACCGAGGGAGTCTGCGGATGCGAATCGTGGTAGCCCTGGGCGGCAACGCCCTCCTGCGGCGCGGCGAGGAGATGACCGCCGAGAACCAGCGGAAGAACGTCCGTATCGCCGCCGAGGCGCTGGCGCCGCTCGGCCGTGAGCACCAGCTCGTCATCTCGCACGGCAACGGTCCGCAGGTGGGCCTGCTGGCGTTACAAAGCGCGGCCTACGATGAGATGAGGGCGTATCCCCTCGACGTGCTGGGAGCCCAGACCGAGGGGATGATCGGTTACATGATCGAGCAGGAGCTGGGCAACATCCTACCGTTCGAGCAGCCGTTCGCCACCATCCTTTCCATGGTCGAGGTCGATCCGGACGATCCCGCCTTTCAGAACCCTACCAAGCCGATCGGCCCGGTTTATTCAGAGGAAGAGGCGCGCCGGCTGGCGGCGGAGAAGGGCTGGACCATGATGCCGGACGGCGGCGGTTTCCGACGGGCGGTCCCGTCGCCGCTGCCGAAGCGGATCTTTCAGATTCGCCCCGTCCGCTGGCTGCTCGAAAAAGGTTGCATCGTCATCTGCGCCGGCGGCGGTGGCATTCCGACGATGTACCGCCCGGGCCGCAAGCTGTACGGCGCGGAGGCCGTGGTCGACAAGGACCGCGCGAGCTGTCTGCTGGCGCGCGAGCTGGAGGCCGACCTCTTCATCATGGCGACGGACGCCGACGCCGTCTATCTCGACTGGGGCAAGCCTACGCAGCGGGCCATCCGGCGCGCCTCGCCGCAGGCGCTCGCGGCCTACTCCTTCGCCGGCGGCTCGATGGGACCCAAGGTGGAGGCGGCGATCGACTTCGTCGAGCGCACCGGCAAGACCGCCGCCATTGGCGCGCTGGCCG
The DNA here is from genome assembly GCA_036002325.1 of Thermoanaerobaculia bacterium. GTDB lineage: Bacteria > Acidobacteriota > Thermoanaerobaculia > Multivoradales > UBA5704 > DATARR01. Next base: position 102,152 of record DASYTJ010000132.1, read on the forward strand.
ACCTCGTGCGGATCTCGCGGGGCGAGGCGGGAACGGTGATCTCGAGCGGAGCGGGGGAGGTGGAGATGTGGGGGGGGGAATCAATAATCGCTATCTAAGATAGTCTTCTGAAGGAGGGCCCCATCATGAGCGGCGAAACCCAACTCTCTGGACCCGACCTCTCAAAGGGCGTCTCGCTTTCGGAGGTGCCGGAGGACGGGCAGCTCCTCGGCCACTCCGGCGGCGAGGCGGTGCTCGTCGTGCGGCGGGGTGGCGAGATCTTCGCCATCAGCGCCACCTGCACCCACTACGGCGGACCGCTCGCCGAGGGCCTCGTGGTGGAGGACACCGTCCGTTGCCCGTGGCATCACGCCTGCTTCAGCCTGCGAACCGGCGAGGCGATTCGGGCTCCTGCGCTGAATCCGGTGGCCTGCTTCAAGGTCGAGCGCGAGGGGGACCGCGTCATCGTCCGCGAGAAGATCGAGACGGCGCCGCATCGCGAGGCGGCTGGCCCGGCCTCCGTCGTCATCGTCGGAGCCGGCGCGGCCGGCAACGCCGCGGCCGAGGCGCTCCGGCGGGAAGGCTACGGCGGACCGATCACGCTCGTCGGTCCCGAGCCGGATGCGCCCTACGACCGGCCCAACCTCTCCAAGGACTACCTCGCCGGCAACGCTCTCGAAGAGTGGATCCCCCTCCATCCGCGCGAGTTTTATGACGAGCACCGGATCGACCTCCTGCTCGGCGTGGAGGTGACGGCCCTCGATCCCAAGACGAGGAAGGTGACGCTCTCCGACGGCCACTCCCTCGACTATGGGGCTCTCCTCCTCGCCACCGGAGCGGAGCCGGTGCGCCTTTCCTTGCCAGGCAGCGATCGGCCACACGTTCATACCCTGCGGTCGCTGGCCGACAGCCGGGCCATCATCGCCAAGGCGAAAGAGGCGCGGCGGGCGGTGGTCGTGGGCGCGAGCTTCATCGGACTCGAGGTGGCCGCCGCACTGCGCGCGCGGAACGTCGCGGTCACCGTGGTCGCGCCCGACGAGCGGCCGCTGGCGAAGGTCATGGGCCCGCAGCTCGGCGACTTCATCCGTGGCGTGCATGAAGAGCATGGAGTCGAGTTCCGGCTGGGGACCAAGCCCAAGGCTTTCGGCGAGCGCGAGGTCGAGCTGGAGAGCGGCGAGTCCCTGCCGGCCGACCTGGTCGTCGTCGGCGTGGGCGTGCGCCCGCGCGTGGCGCTGGCGGAGGGAGCGGGTCTCACTGTCGACAACGGCGTGCTGGTCGACAAGTACCTGGAGACGAGCGCTCCGGGCGTATTCGCGGCGGGGGACATCGCGCGCTGGCCCGATCCTTACTCGGGAGACCGGATCCGCGTCGAGCACTGGGTCGTCGCCGAGCGCCAGGGGCAGACCGCGGCCCGCAACATCCTCGGCCGGCGCGAGCGTTTCGACGCCGCGCCTTTCTTCTGGAGCCAGCACTACGACGTCGTCATCAACTACGTAGGCCACGCCGCGAAGTGGGACGCCATCGAAGTCACCGGCTTGCTCGCCGAGAAGAGCGCGATCGTCGCCTTTCGCTCCGGAGACCGCATCGCCGCCGTCGCCACCGTCTTCCGCGACCGCGAGAGCCTAGAAGCCGAGCTGGCGATGGAGCGGGGGGATGTGCCGGCGCTCGACGCGGTAGTGAGGCGGTAGATTCGGATCTCCGCCGTAAGCTTCGGATCCTCGTCGTATCGTTCGGATCGCCATCGCTCGGCAAGCCTGACACCAAGCTGCGCCGCCTTACTCCTGCGCCACAACAAGCTGCCGCATTCCATCCAGAAAGCCGCGGGCGACGTCCACCTCGCTTTCGTCGATGACGAGCGCGGTAGCTTTCTCCATGTTGAACCAGGGGATCGCCGGATGCAGGTGGTGAACGTTGTGGAAGTCAGTGCCGTGGGCGCTGAAGATGCGGAACCAGAGGCCTCGCATCTCCCGCGTGCCGGTGCGCGGGCAGTTGTAGTGGCCGAGCATGTCGTCCCAGAAGAAGAGTACCGGAAAGATCGTGAAGCGCGGTACCAGCCAGTACCAGAGTAGCAGATCGATCCGACCGGCCGCGAGCAGGAACGCGACGGCGCAAATGCAGAACAGAGCCACGGGATTCCCGTAAGCAGGATCTCGCCAGCGCTTCGAGGTCAGCAGCTCCTTGAGGTCGGCTGCCTGAAGGAAACCGAGGAAGGGCCGGATCCAGAGGAACCAGATCATGTACCGACGGTTGAGCCGCTTCGCCGGATCGAGGCCGTAGCCCGTGCCCCAGGTCAGGTAATCCTTCTCCACCGTATTGAACGTGCGGTGGTGCTCCATGTGATCGTCCCGGTCGGCATCGACCGTCGTCCATAAGGGCAGGGAGTAGAGAAACTGAAGGATTCGATTCCACCGCTTCCCTGAGAAAAGGTTGCAATGAATCGCGTGATGGTGGAGCTCGAACAGCGCGTTCATCTGGCGTGAGATCACGATCACCGCCAGAAGGTAGATCGCGGCGGAGCCGGTGACCTCGCTCAGAGCGGCCGCCAGGAAGATCAATCCCCAATCCCCGGCGATGGCGAGCAAGCCGCGGGCATCGCTCCGTCTGGAGAACCTGCGCAGGGCTGCCCGCTCGTCCGCGGTCAACGCTCTTTCAGTCATCGGAGGCACCTTTCCGTTGCCGCGCCACCTCCCGCGCGTACGACAGCTCCTGGAGCGTGGAGCCGACGGCCAGGCGGCCCTCGCGGACGAGGAGGAGTGTGCCGTAGAGGAGCGCGCAGGCGCCGAAGAGGCCGATCGTCACCGGCACCCAGCCGTAGGTCCACCGCAGCGCCGCCACCAGACCGATGGCGATGCTGGTGGCCACCAGCAAGCCGATCGCCGCGTAGAGGACGGTGAGCGCGGAGCGCAGCAGGAGCACCCGCTTCGATAGCTTGGCGAGCTGGTCCGGGATGAGTTGCTCCCTGGCGCCACCCTCGCCGGGAGCCTTCTGGAGCCGTTCCGCCTCGCCGGTCAGCACGCGCACGCGGTCGACGACGCGGCTCAGGCGGTTCGAGGTCGAGAGGACGAGCGTTCCCGAAGCCGAGATGAGAACGGCCGGGGTGATCATCGCCCCCAGGACTTCGCTCGCCGAGAATCCGCCGTCCATCATCCCTCCCGGACGCTCTCTCGGAGCGCCCGGGAAGGATCTTATCGCCGAACTAGAAGGTGAGCTTCGCCGCCAGCTGCACGATGCGGTTGTCGGCCGCAGCGATATCCTGCCCGAAGTTGGTCTGCGGGATGAGGAGGGTGTTCGTCACGTCGAAGTTGTAGAACACGTTGCGCTGGCCGGTGATGTTGTCGCGGTCGAAAAGGTTGAACGCCTCGGCGATCAGCTCGAGGTTGGCGCCGCTGGTGAGCGGAATACGTTTGGCGATGCGTAGGTCGACGTTGTAGGTGTCCGGCAGGCGCTGCGAGTTGCGGCTCCCCGGGACAATGTCGTTGCGGGTGTTGCCGTCGCGGTTGAGATCGTTGGTCACCACCTTCGAGTAGGGCTGACCGGTCTGCCAGGAGGCGATCCAGCTCAGCGACCAGCCGTCGAGCAGGCCCTTGCGGAAGCCGTGGGAGTCCTGCCAGTAGGAGAGGTCCCACAGGCCGCTGACGACGAGGCGGTGTTTCTGGTCGTTGTTGCCCGGCGCCCGGTCGTCGTCGAAGTCGAACGGGTTCGAAGGGAACTTGGCATCGTCGGTGCCGTTGGGCACGACGGCAGTGGCGTCGGGCACCGTATCCTCGACCTTGCCCAAGGTGTAGGCCACGTTGTAGAGCAGCCGGCCGTTGAACCGCTTGCGCAGCTCGAGGGTCAGGCCGTTGTACTCCGACTCCGCCGTGCTCTCGAACTGGATGATGCGGTCGAAGTTGGTGAACGGCCGGCTGGCGGGGAAGCGGTCCACCGTCACCGAGCCGCCGCCCTGGACCGGAATCGCCGTGGGCACCGGCGGGAACAGGTTGATGTCCGTCGAGCGTTGCAGCTTGCGGCCGCGAACGTAGAGATAGCCGGCCCCGACGGCGATGTCGCCCGTCAACTGGTAGTCGACGCCGAGGCTGGCCTGGTGCACCTCGGGGTTTTCATAGTCGCGGTCGAAGACGAAGATCGTCGGCTTCGCGGCCGTGCCGCCGGTGGGTAGGGACGGAAAGACGAAGGGATAGCGCGGCGCCGAGCTGCCGGTGAAGGTGAGGGTCTGCACGTTGATGCCGTTGTTCGAGTGGGCCGTGCCGACCATGATGGACGGTGTGCGGCCGTAGAACAGCCCGTAGCCGGCGCGAACGACGGTCTTGGGGTTCGGCGTCCAGGCGAAGCCCAGGCGCGGAGCGATGTTGTCGTTGTCGATGTTGAGGAAGCTGGTGTCGATCCCCGCCGCGGCGAGCTGAGGATCGGGGTTGCGCACTTCCGGCTGCTCGAAATCCTGCTTGTCGTAGCGCAGGCCCGCGGTGAGCTTGACGTTGCCTTTGATATCCCACTCGTCCTGGACGAAGGCCGCGGTCTCGAAGATGTCAGGGTGAGTCGTCGCGCCTGAGGTTCCCGGGCCCGCGAAAGCCTGCACGTAGCGCTCGCCGGCGGCGTCGGGGGTGCCGCGGTTGAAGCTGGCGATCGAGTTGAAGGTGTAGGCACCGTTGAAGTTGCCGGGGAAGAAGTTGAGGATCTCGTCGCGGTTGACGTCGAAGCCGGTCTTCCAGGTGTGGTCGCCGTGCACCCAGGTGAGCGTGTCGGCGGCCTGCCAGCGCTCGATCGTCGTCTCGCGCGGGCTGAAGAAGTTGCGGCCGACGGTGAGGATGGTGCGGCCGCTCTGCCGGACCGTGGCCTCGGGCAGGGCGCTGTTGGCTTCGCCGGGTTCCTCGTCTTTGGCGTATTGCGCGCGCGCTTCATTGAACAGGGCGGCGCCGAAGATGGAGGAGAGGGTGGCGTTGAGCGTGCGCGTGTTCACCAGGCTGTTGCCGGTGTGCTCCTCGGCGTTGGTGGCGCCGCCGTTCTCGAAGTTCTGGCCGGTGAAGTTCTGGTGGTTGTAGCGCGCGCTGGCGAGCTGGGAGTCGCTGAGGTGGTAGTCCACTTTGGCAAAGAAGACGTCCTGATCCTGGCGCCGCGTCCAACTGTTCGCTTTCGAGCGCAGCGTGGCGAGGCCCGCGGCGGTGTCGGGGTCGTTCGGCAGCGTCAGGCCGGCGAGGTTCTGGTCGAGGTTGACGACGTTGGGCGTCTCGTTGCGCTGGCCGTCGTAATTGACGAAGAAGAACGCGCGGTCGCGCTGGATGGGACCGCCGAGCGAGCCGCCGAACTGGTCGTAGTGATAGGGCGACTTGGGCCGCACCGGCACCGCCGTCTTGTTGACGAAGCTGTTCTCGTTGAGGCTCTTGTCGCGGTAGAACTCGAAGAGCGAGCCGTTGAACTCGTTGGTCCCCGACTTGGTGACCACGTTGATCACCGCGCCGCCGGCGCGGCCGTACTCCGCCGAGTAGGCGTTGCGGTTGACCTGGAACTCCTGCACCGCGTCCTGGCTGAACTGATAGGGCGCGCGCCCCGAACCCGTGCGCCCGAGAGCCTGGCCGAAGAACGTGTTGTTGGTATCGGCGCCGTCCACCACCAGGCTGTTGAGCGTGCCGCGCTGGCCGGCGAAGCTGATGTCGCCGAGCCGCACGTCGCGGGTGACGCCCGGCGTGGTGAGGACAAAGTCGATGAAGTTGCGGCCGTTGGTCGGCAGGTTGGCGACCGCCTGAGCGCTGACGGTCGAGGCCTGCTGCGTGCGGCCCACCTCGATCACCGGCGCCTCGGCGGTGACCAGGATCTCCTCCGTGGCGGCCACCTGCAGCGCGAGGTTCACCTTCAGGGTCTGGCCGATGGTGAGGACGAGGTCCGGCGCCTTGGCGGTGGCGAAGCCCTGGAGGCTCGCCGTCACCTCGTAGGTGCCGACCGGCAGCAGCGGCGCGCGGAAACGGCCGGCGCCGTCGGTCGTGGTCTCGCGAGTGATGCCGGTCGCCTGGTTCTTGATGGTGACAGCCACTCCCGGCAGCACGCCGCCGGTCTCGTCGCTGACCGTCCCTTCGATCTCGCCGCCGGTCGCCTGGGACTGGGCCCGCGCGGGGGTCAACGGCGCCAGGAGCGTCAGCAAGATGAGCAGAGCGTAGAACGATCCTCTGGCACGTGCACGAACGCGTCTCGGCATGATTCGCCTCCTTGCTTGGGAAGAGCAGGGTAAGAAAAGCTCTTCCGGATCATACCAGGGAACGCGTGTCCGCCCGGAGCGGGAGCGCCGGTTGACACACCGGGATCGGTAAGTGTAATCTTACGGTTAGTGATGGCTAACCAATCCGATGCATGGACAGCTCTGGGGGACACGACGAGGCGCGCGATTTTCGAGCGTCTTGCTGACCACCCCCGAGCGGTTGGTGAGCTCGCTGCAGAGCTCCCGATCAGTCGCCCGGCGGTCTCACAGCACCTGAAGGTGCTGAAGGACGCGGGGTTGGTGGTCGACCGGTCAGCCGGCACTCGCCGCATCTATCAGCTCAACCCGGCCGGCGTGGGCGCCCTTCGCGCCGAGCTCGACCGGTTTTGGAGCAAAGCCTTGGCGGCCTACAAAGAGGTCGCAGAACCATCAACCGAGGAGGCGTCATGATCACTGAAACGCAGGAGACGTCCGTACGGCTGCAGATCGTTGTTGCGGCACCCATCGAGCGGGCATTCCGGGTCTTCACGGAGGACTTCGATCGGATCAAGCCACGCGAGCACAACATGCTCGGCGTCGAAATCGCCGAGACGGTGTTCGAGCCGCATGTGGGCGGTCATGTCTATGACCGCGGCGTGGATGGGAGCGAGTGCCGTTGGGCGCGCGTCCTCGCCTACGAGCCGCCTTACCGGGTCGTGATCAGCTGGGACATCAACCCGCAGTGGCAAATCGAGAAGAATCTCGAGAGAACCAGCGAAGTTGAAGTCCGCTTCATCGCTGAGAGCCCCGAACGCACCCGGGTCGAGCTTGAGCACCGCAACCTCGACCGGCACGGCGGGGGCTGGGAGGGGATGCGCGAGGGCGTTCGTAACGAAGGCGGCTGGCCGCTCTACCTGCAACGGTTTGGCGACCTGCTCAAGGGCTGAGTGCAGTGCAGGGCCCCGAAGGCGTAGCGAACGGGGCCCTGCCGGTTCAAACGCTTCGGGCGCTACTCCTGATAGACCTCCAGGCTGACCAGGCGCATGCCCTTGGCCGCCATCGCTTTCCAGCGGGCCGTGAAGGGCGCGGCTTCGAGACCGATCACCACCTCGCTGGACGGGCCGGAGCGGACGAGCGCGTCATAGTAGCGGTCCTTGCCGTCTTTGTACGTCTCGAGATCCACCACCTGCGATTCCTTGCCGCGGAGGCCCGCGAGCTTCTGGTCGAGAGCCGGCCGGGTGAGACCCGCCCAGAGAGTGGTCTCGAGGTTGCTCTGCCGGAACGGACCTGCGTACAGGAGGCCACCGCCGCCGGACGGCCGGTAGATCTCGACGTCGATCAGCTTCTGGCCCTTGTTCTCGGAGAGCTCCTTGACCTTGGCCTCGAACTCGTCGCGCTTCTGCCCCACCCAGAAGGCGTGGCTCTCCCCGAGGTCGCGGTAGATGCCCGCGAACGTGTTCTTGCCGCCGCTCGGGTACACCTCGAGGTCGGTGAGCCGCATGCGGCCGCCGGTGAGCTTCTTCCAACTGCTGCTGAACGCGTCCCAGTCCTGGTCGGTCAGCAGCGTGACCTGCTCCTGGCTGGGACGGAAGATGCCGCTCCAGAGCCGCTTGCCGCCCTGTTCGACGGTCTCGATGTCGTCGATCTGCACTCCCTGGCCCGAGAGCTTGCTCACCCTCTCCTTGAACGGCTTCGCCTCCATTCCGACCACCACGGCGCGTCCGTCCGGGGTGGGCGTGAAGACGCCGGTGAAGAGCAATTTGGGTGCGGGCTTGGCGGGCGGCGCGCCTTTCTTGGCCGGCGTGGCGGCCGGTTTCGTCGGCGCCGGCGCGGGAATGGCGATCTCGAAACTGTCGACGGCCATCATCACGCGGACGGTTCCCTGCTCGCGACTGGAGATGTCGAGGAAATAGTTGCCTCCCGCCGGCACCTCCACGGAGTTGCTCCCCACCTTCTCCCAGCTCGCGCCGAACCAGCCGTCGTCTTCCCACGCCGTGCAGTGCACCGAGGCCGGGAACTGCGGCGCGTCGAGGCTGCGGCCGACGTTGACCTTGTACTTGGTCCGCGCCTCCTTGCCGGCGAACAGCTCGGTCTCCTGCGGTCCGCCGACGCCGCAGCTCAGCCGCCATTCGCAGGACTTCTCGGGGCAGCGCTCCACGATCATCTGGCTGAAGGTGACGCTCCCCGCGGCCCAGGCCGGACCACCCAGGAGGAAGGACAGCGGCAGAAAGGTTGCGACGCGCGCCAGCGCCCCGCCCGCAATCGTTTGCGCTCTCATAGGCCGGCTCCTTTCAGCGATCGATCCGGCGCCATCCTAATACCAGAGACACCCTTTGGCGACCCCCCAAAGAGGTAGGATCGCGCGTTCAGGCGCTTTCGCCGTTCGGGTGGTCTCCGGGTGGACCGGGATGCAGCGGCTGCCAGGCGGGCGGGTCGCTGGCCGGAAAGCTCTCCTCCGAAGCTTCGTCGACCGCGTCAGGCGCTGGCTCGGGCGCAGAGGGAGGCTCGGGCTCGGCGGGTTGGCTCATCGGTGGCTCCTCTCCAGCCGGCATTCTACCGCTCGACCCGTCGGAGGTTCGTTAGGCCGGCGGCTCGCGCCGCTCGGCGAGCGCCGATCCGAGGTAGGCGCAGGGCAGAAAGAGGGCAACCGCAGCGATCCAGAACCAGATCGGATGCGGGAACGACAGCAGGTTCGCCACGGCGGCGCAGAGGAGGAGCGCGCCGACCACGATGCCATGGATCAAGGGGGAGCGTCCGGCGGCGCAGGCGGCGGTCCACGCACCGGCGGTGGTGCCCACAGCCCAGCCGAGGAGCACGAGAAGCAGTGCGCCCACCGGCGCCCGTGCCATGGCCTTCGCCATCTCTTCGGGGCTGCCGGGGTCGGCGTGCAGAGGATAGAGCTTACCGCTGAGGAGCTCGATGACGGCGATGAGAACGAATGCGACCACGGCCCCGGCGAGGACGGCGAGAACGCTGCGCAGGATCGGGTGCATGGGGCTGCCTCCTTTCGGATCGCGCGCGCCGACCGCGGTGAAGGCGGAATTCCGGGCATTCTACAGCACGAAAGCGCGGCGGCCGGTTCCCTTGACGGGCCGCAACCCCTCGCAGGCGGTGACCGCCTACCGCCTGGTCCTGGAGCTGCCGGCGCCATAAAAAAAGAGGCGCCTCGCAGCGGGGCGCCCAGCAAGGGGTTGTGCGGGGAGATTTTCGGTCTGGGGATCAAGCCACCCGGCGGGTGTCCTGCGGCGCCGCCAGTGTGGCCGGGTTGGCTGCGTGCAGCGGGGTGCGGCACAACTCGGGGAGCGCTCCAATCTGCTCCAGCAGGCCCAGCGTGTCCATCTGCATCCAGCTCTCGGCGATCTTGCCGTTGTCGATCCGGTCGATCCGGATCCCCTCGATGCTGACCCGTCGGCCGGACGCGGCGATCCCCATCAGCGGACCGGTCTGGGTGCCTTCCAGACGCCAGCGCGTCACCACCCGGTCGCGGTCGGCCATCGCGTCCTCGAAGTGGACCCGCAGGTCGGGAAAGGCGCGCAGGTACAGATTGAAGAATGCCGCCATGGCCTTGGGGCCGCTCTGGAAATCCGCCGGCACGTCCCCGAACTCGTGGTGGATCGAGTCGTCGGCGATAAACTCCGGGGCGCGCGTCAGGTCTCGCTCGTTGATCATCTTCTGTGCGAAATCGCGGCAGAGGAGAAGATTGCTCGTCGGCGACATGTTGAATCTCCCATGGCGTCGGCGCGGGAACCATTCCGCGCGCCCCGGGGTTCGACTTCCAGTCCGTAATGGATCTAGCGGATCAAACCTGATGACCACTCTAGGAGCCTCCCTGCAACAAGTAAATTTACCGGCTGATATATTTTTCTATATCCGACGTTATAGACCGGGCGGGTTGCATCTGCTTGACAACCTCTCCTCGGCCCTCCTAAGCTGGTCGGTTGGGAGTTTGAATTTGCGAACGTTCTGTCAGGGGAGCGTGCTGCCGAGGCCAGGATGACGATCCGCCTGGTGCTTGCCGACGACCATCCCATCGTGCTCAATGGGTTGGCGCAGCTTTTCCGGGCGGAGCCGGGCTTCGAGATCCTCGCGCTCTGTCCCGACGGCGAGTCGGCCGTCCAAGCCGTGCGCCAGCACCGGCCGGACGTCTTGATCCTGGACCTGCGAATGCCGCTCAAGGACGGCCTGGCGGTGCTGCGGGAGGTCCGCGCCGAGCAACCCTCGCCGCGCGTGGTGCTGCTGACGGCCGCCCTCGACGACAGCGAGGTGCTGGAAGCGGTGCGGCTGGGGGTCGATGGCGTAGTGCTCAAGGAGACCGCGCCGGACATCCTCCTCCGCGCCGTACGCCAGGTGCACGCTGGCGGTCAGTGGCTGGAGCGGCGGTCGGTGGGGGAGGCCCTTAAACGCACGCTGGAGCGCGAAGCCGAGGCCCGGGGCCTCGCCGGAGTCCTCACGCCGCGCGAGATCGAGATCGCCCGCATGGTGGCGAACGGCCTGCGCAACAGGGAGATCGGCGAGAAGCTCTGCATCAGCGAAGGCACGGTCAAGATCCACCTCCACAACATCTACGACAAGCTCAAGATCCCCGGGCGCCTGGAGCTGGCGTTCTACCTGCAGAAGAAGGGGCTGGTGTGAGCCCGGGCGGGCGTTGGTGACGATTTTTCGGCAACTGTCGATTTCCAGACACCTGCGCCACTCGCTATCCGGCGCGGTCTTCGCCCCTAACTGAAGCTCTCTCAGAGCGTTGTGGCCCCGATCGCGCTCTCCGCTGTGCTGGCACGGCGTGTGAGAAGGGGGGGACGTCATGAGTGCGTACGCAGCAGTTCAGCAGAGGCGGCCCGTGCGCGGTAAGATCGCGCGGTATGAGGAGTGGGTGCAGATGAGGACTGAAGTTGCGACAGCGATGCGACGAGCCGATTTGGTGGCGGAGATGCCGTCCGATCCCCTCGTCGCTGCTCTGCGCCGGATCATGCGGGTCCTCTCCGGGACGCTCGAGCTGCGGGAGGTCTTCGCGCGTGTAGCCGAGGCGGCGGCGGCCGTCCTGCCGCTCGATTTCATGGCCGTGGTGCGGATGCAGGGAGAGGGCGTTCTCGAGCTCCACTCCCTCACCGGGGAAGTCAAGGACAAGCCCTACACGCTCCGGCTCGAGGATTTCTCGCCCACCCTCCGGCCTCGTCCGGACCGCGTCGGGCGGATCGACGATCTGGCGGAGACGTTGGATCCGAGCTTTGCCGTAGACCGCAAGATTCAGCAGGCCGGCATGCGCTCGAACCTCACCGCGCCGCTCCTGCTCGGCGATCACCTCGTCGGCTTCGTGATGGTGGAGTCCCTGCGTCCGGGCGCCTTCACCGCCGAGCACGAGGCGGCCCTGCAGCCGATCGCCGACCTGCTTGCCTTGGCGCTCGAGCACGAGCGTTTGTGGAGCCGGGAGGCGGCCCGGCGCCGAAGGCTCGACGCCATCAACGCCCTGCTGCCGATGATGGCGGGGGTGCTCGACATCCGCGAGATCTTCAACCAGGTCTCGGCGGTGGTGAAACCCGTTCTGCCGCACGACCTGATGGTCCTCTCGTCGCTGAGCGCGGATCGGAGCGTGATGAACGTCGACGCTCTCTCCGGCGAGCCGGCGCCCGAGCTGTGGACGCCGATGCCCGTGCGCGAGCTCGATCTGAAGAAAGCCGTGGAGCCCGTGCTGATCGCCGATGTCGAGGCGCAGGAGGACCTCGAGCCCGAGAAGTGCCGCAAGTGCCGCCTGCTCGGAGCCCGCTCGCTGCTCAAGATTCCGTTGCGTCTCGATGGCGGGTATATCGGAGCGCTGGTTTTCCTCTCCAAGACTCCGGGCCAATACACCGAGGAAGACATCGCGTTGGCTCGCTGGGTGGCCGACCACGTCAGCCTGGCCCTATCGCATCAACGCCTCGCCGAAGAGGAGCGGCAGGCGGCGGAGGCCCGCGAGCGCGCCGCCCTCCTTGAGGAGCGCGTCCAGGCCCTGCGCGACGAGCTGGCGGCGACCCGCGGCTACCATCGCGTCCTCGGCGAATCGAAGAAGTGGCGGGACGTTCTCACCCAGGCCGCGAAAGTGGCGCCGACCGAGACGACCGTCCTGCTCACCGGAGAGTCGGGCACCGGCAAGGAGGTCGTCGCGCGCTTCCTCCATCGCGGCTCGCCGCGCGCGGGCGGTCCCTTCGTGGCGCTCAACTGCGCCGCTCTGCCGGAGACGCTCCTCGAATCCGAGCTGTTCGGCCATGAGAAGGGAGCGTTCACCGGCGCGGTCACCTCGCGTCCCGGCCGCATCGAGCAGGCCGCCGGCGGCGTGCTCTTCCTCGACGAAGTCGGCGAGATGAGCCCGGCCGTGCAGGCCAAGCTGCTGCGCGTCCTGCAGGAGCGCGAGTTCCAGCGCCTGGGCGGCACCCGGCCGATCAAAGCCGACGTGCGCGTGGTGGCGGCCACCAATCGCGACCTCGCGACGGCCCTCACCCGCGGCGACTTCCGCGAAGACCTCTACTACCGGCTGAGCGTCTTCGAGATCCGGCTGCCGCCGCTGCGCGAGCGGCGCGAGGACATCCTGCCGATGGCCGAGGCCTTCCTGGAGGAGATCGGCCCCGCCGTGGGCCGGCCGGCCGCGGGCATCTCGCGTCAGGCCCACGAGGCCCTGCTCTCCTATCCCTGGCCCGGCAACGTCCGCGAGCTGCGGAACGCCTTGGAGCGGGCGACCATCCTCTGCGACGGCGGCCTGATCACGCTCGAGCACCTGCCGATCAGCGTCGGACGTCCCAGCGGGAACGCCGCGCCGCAACCGCAGGAGACGCCGGAAGCCTTCCCGCTGGGAGGCATTCAACTGGATGCGGTCGAGCGGGATCTGATCGCCAAGGCCCTGCGCGAGGCGGACAACAACCGCTCGCGCGCCGCCCGGCTCCTCGGGATCACGCGTTCGCAGCTCTATTCACGGATGCAGAAGTACGGCCTGGCGGCGGGGTAGGGCTCGGGGGCCTTCGCCGCCGAGATCAGAGGGACCGGCGGCTTTCGTCTTCCGATTCCGTCCCGGGCTGTTGCGCCGGCTCGCCATGGGCCGCGGCGGTCTTCCTGTCGAGCTTGCGCTGCAGCTTTTCCTCTCGCTTCTGCTTCTTCGAGACTTCGCGCTGGCGTTTAAAAAATGAGGCACGACTCTTTGGCATGTTCCGCACCCTCCCGAGAGGTGAAAGGATCGATGATCGGCGCGTGAGCTCCTGCCACAGAACAGCGCACCTCTTCGTTTGGTGATCAGTGTATCACCGACCCTCCTTTTCCTTCACCTCCCGCTGCCGGCGCCTTGACTCGGCGGCGGATCGGTCTTCCTCGGCCTTCATGGCCTCCAGCTCCACCTTCCTGACGAACGCCGCGGGGCCGAGGTGTTGGGCGCGAGAGCAGCCGCCGGCGCAGACAGCCGCGGTCAGACCGACCAAAATCACGGCGACGGGCTCGAGACGTTTCATTGCGCCCTCCGCGCTTATCCGTCAGGCACCCGCCGCTCCATGGGAGAGCACCAGGTATGGTAATTCAGGGGCTCGAAGCCCGGGCATCGCTCGACCGCGGCGCGCGGAAACACCAGATAGAAGGGCTCCCTCTCGTGCAGCGCGTAGAAGTAGCGTCGGTCCTCCCCATAGAGCCACCACTCTCCCGAGCCGGGGTTGTCCTTGGTGACCTTGAAGGTGAACAGGGAGGACTCGGCCGGAATGAAAAAACCGCGACCGGTGATCAGATCCCAGAGATTGCCGAAGGCCGGCGTGGCGAAAAGGATGACGGCGGCGACGACGATCAGAAACAGGACCAGACGGAGGCGCCAGCTCATGGCGAAGGCTTCCATGCCGAACCCGAGTAGGGCAGCCGCCAGCGCGGATTCGTGGCGTACTCGAACCAGTTCCAGAACTGCCAGGGGTGGATCGGCTCGCAGCGCAGCAGGCGAACGCCGGGGTGGCTTTGGGCGTACTCGGCGAAGTTTCTCTCAACGCCGGACCAGGAACAGTCGTTGGTCTTCAAGCAATTCGAGCCGCCGGCGCTGAAGCGGCCGTCGCTGCTCACGTAGCTGTAACCCTTGAAGAGACGCATCTCCTTGAGGCCGAGCTCGTAGGGGAGCAATGAGAAGTTCCCCTCGACGAGCAGCAAGATAGCGATCAACACAGTGGCGAGCCCTCGCTTGCCACGTCGCCACACCAGCACGACGAGCGCGATGGTCAACGCCGGCACCAGCCCTTCCGCCACCCACCACAGCCAAGGCGGAACGGGGCCGGAGGAAAAGAGGCAACCGATGCCGAGCCCACATGCGGCCACAATGGCTCCCACGATGCCCCATTCGGCCCTGGTCATGCAGATATAGACGATGAGATCCGGGAAAAGTTCCGGCGGCAGGGCACCATGACGTCTCTACGAATGCTCCTCCGTGATCAGCTCGCGCACGCGCAGACGGCCGACCTCCAGCTCCTGAATGACCAGCCGGTCGATCGTGCCGGCCTTCGCCGCGAAGCGCTTCACCGCCAGGCGCCCGATGGCCAGCGCCCCGATGGCCAGGGCGCCGACCGACAGGGCGCCGACGCTCACCGCGGCCAGCGCCGTGCCGACCCGCGCGAAGCCGATCTGCGCTCCTGCTCTGGGGTAGATCAGCCTGGTCCCTTCTCGTTTCATCTCCACGCCTCCTCTCGTATCGCAGGAATCCTAGTTCAGACAGGGTGCCCGCTGATCACTTTCCCGCACCTGTCGATTTTCAAACACCCCGTTCGTCGAGTGCCCGGGCGCGATCAGCACCCATAACCAACGCCACTTGAGCGGTTTAAGCGCTGCCCCTGGTGGTGTCCGCCGATGGCACGCGCCGTGAGATAGGAGAGCCCACCGTCAAGGGAGGAAGGAACTGATGAGTGATCGCAACAACGTCGACCAGGAACCAGAACAGCTAAGGGGGACCGACGAAGCAGCCGGCGAGACTGGGAGCGCACCGCTCGGCCGTCGTGGATGGATCGTGTCTTCCCTCCTGTTCGTGACGCTGCTCGCGACGGGCGGTCTGCTCGCCGCGTGGAAGATGGAATCCGTCAAGGAAGCGGACGCCGCCTCGGCGAGCCAGCCGGAACCCATAGAGTCCGTGACCGCCGCCGTCGCCAGGCCGCGCGAGCACCGCCAGACGGTCACGGCGATCGGCACCGTCCTGGCCACGCGCTCGGTCAAGCTGCGTAACGAGCTGGCCGGCACGGTGCGCGAGGTTTCGCTCACGCCTGGACAGATCGTTGAGGCGGGGACGGTGCTCGTCCGGCTCGACGTTTCGGTCGAGGAAGCCGAGATGGCGGCGCAGAAGGCGCAGGCCACGCTTGCCCAGACGCTGCTCGATCGCAACGAGAAGGCGAGCCAGACCCACGCCGTGTCGGCGAGCGAGGTGGATCGCGCCCGAGCAGAACGCGACGTGGCTCTGGCTCAAATTGCGCGGACCCAGGCGATCATCGAGCGTAAGACCCTTCGCGCTCCGTTCCGGGCCCGCGTCGGTCTGGCGGACGTTCACCGGGGCCAGTATCTGGACGCAGGCGCCGAGCTGACGACGCTGCAGGGCATCGACGACACCGCTCACGTCGATTTCGCCGTGCCGCAACGGATCGCCGCGAGCTTGCGGAGAGGGAGCGGCGTCCAGGTGTTCGTCGGCGGCGATGAAACCTCGATCGCCGGCACCATCGTCGCCGTCGACGCGCGCGTCGACCCGACGACCCGCAACGCCATGGTGCGCGCGCGAATTGAGGATGCCGTCAACGGGCCCGCGCCTGGCGCCTCAGTGCGCGTCGAGGTTCCGGACGGCCCGCCGCGGACGGCCGTGGTCGTGCCGGTGAGCGCGCTCCGCAAGGGACCCGCCGGCGATCACGTCTTCGTCATCGCGCCGGATGACGATGGCAAGCTGCGGGCTCACACGCGCGCCGTGCAGACCGGCGCGGTGCTCGCCGACGAAGCCTTGATCGTGCATGGCCTCTCCGCCGGCGAGCGGGTGGCCGCTTCGGGGTCCTTCAAACTGCGCGAAGCCGTGCTCGTCGCCGTCGCTGACGGCGCGGCGGCCGCGGGAGGGGGAGGATCCAAGTGATGGCGAACACAGAGCAACTTTCCACCAAGGACACCGGTATGCGCTCATCCTTCACCGATATCTTCATCCGGCATCCCGTGCTCGCCGTGGTGGTCAACCTGGTGATCGTCCTCGTGGGCCTGCGGGCGATCACCACCCTGCCGGTGCAGCAGTTTCCGCAGATCGAGAGCTCCTCGGTGATCATCACGACGGTCTACTACGGCGCCAGCGCCGAGACCGTGCGCGGCTTCCTCACCACTCCCATCGAGCGTGCCGTGTCGGCGATCGGCGGCGTCGATTACGTCGAGTCGACCAGCCGCGCCGGCGTCAGCACCGTCACGGTGCGGTTGAAGCTCAACCACGACAGCACGGCGGCTCTGGCCGAAGTCACCGCGCGCCTCCAGCAGGTCCGTTCCGAGCTGCCGGCGCAGGCCGAGCCGCCGGTCGTCGAGGTACAGCGGGCCGACCGGCCGTACGCGACGTTCTACCTCAGCTTCAACTCGCACGAGCGCAGCGTGCCGGCCATCACCGACTATCTGTTGCGCAACGTGCAGCCGCAGCTCGCCACGATCGAGGGCGTCCAGCGCGTGACCAACACCGAGGGCGGACGGCAGATCGCCATGCGGGTGTGGATCGATCCCGACCGCCTCGCGGCGGTCAACCTCTCGCCCGGCGACGTGCAGGCGGCGCTGCAGCGCAACAACTTCCTGGCCGCCGTCGGCCAGACCAAGGGCGATCAGGTGCAGATCAACCTGCTGGCGAACACCGACCTGCGCTCGGTCGAGGAATTCGCGGACCTGATCGTCGCCGACCGCGGCGGCGCGGTGGTGCGCCTCAAGGACGTGGCGCGCGTCGAGCTGGGCGCCGAAGAGGCCGACCTGGTGGCGAAGTACAACGAGTGGGAAGGCGTCTACCTCGGGGTGTGGCCGCTCGTCGGAGCCAACGAGATCAACGTGGCCAGCCGCCTCCGTGAGGAGATGGAGCGCATCCGGCCGACGCTGCCCAAAGACATCGAGATGCGTCTGGTCTGGGATGGCACGGTCTTCATGCGCGACGCGTTGAAGGAGATCACCAAGACGCTCATCGAGACGATGTTGATCGTAGGACTCGCGGTGTTCCTCTTCATGGGCTCCATCCGCACCGCGCTGGTGCCGCTCGTGGCCATGCCGGTGTCGCTGGTCGGGGCGGCGCTCGTGATGTTCGCGTTCGGCTTCAGCCTCAACCTGCTGACCATCCTCGCCATCGTGTTGTCGGTGGGATTGGTCGTCGACGACGCCATCGTCGTGGTCGAGAACGTGGAACGGCACGTACGGATGGGCAAGACGCGGATCCAGGCGGCGATCGCCGGCGCCCGAGAGCTGGTCGGTCCGATCATCGCGATGACGATCACCCTCGCCGCGGTTTACACGCCGATCGGCTTCCAGGGCGGCCTGACCGGCTCGCTCTTCCTGGAGTTCGCCATCACGCTGGCGGCCGCGGTCGTCGTCTCCGGCTTCGTCGCCGTCACGCTTTCACCCGTCATGAGCTCGCGGTTCGTGCACGAGCACGGTGAGGAGGGGCGGCTGACCAAGCTGGTCAACCACGGCTTCGAGGCGGTGCGACGAGTTTATGCGCGGCTGCTCGACGGCGCCCTGCGGATCCGTTGGGCGATCGTCGGGGCCTCGCTGCTCATCATGGCCGCCGCTTGGCCGCTGTACATGATGTCGCGCAAGGAGCTCGCGCCCGTTGAGGACCAGAGCCACATCAGCATGTTCTTCCAGGCCTCGCCCGACGCGTCGCTCGCCGCGGTCAACGAGGAGACGCGGAAGGTGGTGCGGGCGATCACCTCCTTCCCCGAGACGAGATTCATGTGGTCTCTCACCTCGTCCTGGGGCGGCTTCGGAGGACTGGTCGCGAAGGACTGGAAGCAGCGCAAGCGCTCGACCGAGGAGATGTACGGCGAGGTCTTCGGCGCCGTCTCGCAGATCCCCGGCCTGCGCGTATTTCCGCGCCTCGATCCGCCGCTGCCGACACCCGGCCAGTACGACGTCGAGCTCGTGCTGCAGAGCGACGCGCCGCCCGAGCAGCTTATGGAGACCGTAGGTGCGATCGTCGGCGCCGGCTGGCAGAGCGGCAAGTTCCTCTACGTCGATACCGACCTCAAGATCGACCTGCCGGAGGCGCGCGTCGTCATCGACCGCGACCAGGTCGCCGACCTCGGGCTCGATCTGGCCGGCGTCGGCCGGGAGCTCGGCACCCTGCTCGGCGGCGCCTACGTCAACCGCTTCAACTTCTATGACCGCAGCTACAAGGTGATCCCGCAGATCGGCGAAAAGGACCGCGCCACGGTGGGCCCGCTGCTCGATCTCAAGATCAAGACGCCGGGCGGCCAGCTCGTGCCGGTGTCGACGTTCACGCGTATCGAGTCGAGCACCGCGCCGCGGGTGTTGAACCGCTTTGCGCAGCGCAACGCCGTGCGCGTGTTCGGCGGCGTCAAACCGGGCGTTACGAAAGAGGAGGGGCTGCGCGTGCTCGAGACCGCGGCGGCCAAGGCGGAGGGTCCGCGGGTCGTCCTCGACTACGCCGGGGAGTCGCGGCAGATCCGCCGTGAAGGCGCGGCGCTCACCGTCACCCTCGCCTTCGCCGTCATCCTCATCTACCTGGTGCTCGCGGCGCAGTTCAAGAGTTTCCGCGACCCGCTGATCGTGCTGGTGGGCTCGGTGCCGCTGGCGATCTCGGGAGCCCTCATCTTCAGCTTCCTGGACCTCACGACGATCAACATCTACTCGCAGGTGGGGCTGATCACGCTGGTGGGACTGATCGCGAAGAACGGCATCCTAATCGTGCAGTTCGCGAACACGCTGCAGGCCCGCGGTCTGGAGAAGCTGGCGGCGCTCCGCGAGGCGTCGTTGACGCGGCTGCGGCCGGTGTTGATGACTTCGGCGGCCACCGTCCTGGGGCATTTCCCTCTGGTGCTGGTCTCCGGACCGGGAGCCGAGGCCCGCAACAGCATCGGCATGGTGCTGGTCACCGGCATGACGCTGGGCACTCTGTTCACCCTGTTCGTCGTCCCGGTGTTCTACTCCTTCATGGCGGCCCGGCACCGGGAGAGCCTGGTGGAAGCGGAGATCGAATCCCTCGCCGAAGGTAAGGTCGATCCTCTGCCGCGGCCTCTGCCGGCGTAAGGATGGAAACGATGACCGGCCCGCGTTACCTCGGGATCGAGGTGCGCGGGCCGGCCACCGCGACAAGGCCATCACCGTCCCCGTAGAGACGTTCCAACCCGATACGACAACCCCCCGCAGGCTACGGGGACGGCGGAACGTCTCTCTTCGAAGGGGTTCACCTCTCCGTAACCATCATCTCTGATAACCGTCTGCCCCGGCAGCGCATTGCCATAGGCATCGGTATTGCCATATCTGAGACGTTCCGCCGTCCCCAGGCCTGCGATGGATGTCGTAACGGGTTGGAACGTCTCTACTACGGATACACCACCACGGCCCATGATATATTTCGGCATATTTCGGAGATGCGCGATGTCTGACGATCTTCTCTTCAGGAAACGGTTCAGGATTCCTTCTGCCCGACTTCCGGGATGGGATTACCGGTGGGCCGGCGTCTACAGCGTGACGATTTGCACGCGCGAGAGAATGCGGTGCTTGGGTGAGATCGTGGATGGCGAGGTCTCCCTATCGTCTCTGGGTACGGTTGTTGCCGAAGAGTGGTTGAAGATCCCGCGCCAACAGCCGCGAGCCACGCTAGACGAGTGGATCGTTATGCCAGACCACATGCATGGCATCCTAATCTTTCATGCTCAAAGTCGCGATAAGGGCGCCAAGCAAGATTCGAAGCATCTGCAGTCCCAATCCCTTGGAGCTGTCGTAGGTCAGTTCAAGTCTAATGTGACCAAGCGGATCTGGTGGAACCTGAAGCGAAGGGATTTCGGATGGCAGCCGCGGTTCCATGATCAGATAGTCCGCGATCCGGAGCACCTCGCGCGCCTCCGAGCCTACATTCGCGATAACCCAAAGCGTTGGCAGCCCTGATCACGGCCTGAAAAAGTAACGGTGGGACGTAGGACGTAGAGACGTTCCAGCCCGCCCACGACTCCCCCGCAGGCTACGGGGACGGCGGAACGTCTCCTCAAGAGGGGCCGCCCTTCCGTTGCCTCATTCCCTGAACCGCGTCTGTCCCGGCTGTATCCTTCGAAGGGTTCTCTGCTGCGTGTTGCCTCCATCCTTCCCGGTTACGCATTGCCATAGGCATCGGTATTGCCATATCTGAGCCGTTCCGCCGTCCCCGTGGCCTGCGATGGATGTCGTAACGGGTTGGAACGTCTCTGCGGACTACGGGCGCGGTTCGGCGAAAACCTCCCGCTGACCGCTTTCCCGCACCTGTCGATTTTCAAACACCCCGTTCGTCTATCCATCGTGACGCGGATCATGGCACGTAAATGGCCCTCAGTCAGAGGTTTAGGCGGCCCTGGCGGCGCTTTCCATGGCGCTGGCACGCCCCGTGAGATAGGGGAACGGCGCAGGAGGATGAGGACCATGTCACAGCGCAGCGTAGAACAGGTGATCGGCAAGCTGGCCACGGACGAGGGCTTCCGCCAGCGGTTCGAAACGAGCCCGGATGCGGTGCTCGCCGAGGTCGTCGCCTGCGGCCTGCAGCTCACACCGGTCGAGCAGCGCGCGCTCCTCGATCTCGACGTTACCGCTTGCGCACGGTTCGCCGGCTGCCTCGACCCGCGCATTCAGAAGATCAATCTGCGGAGGAAAGTATCATGAAATCAATTTCCATCAGGACGTCTGTCGTCGGGCTGCTTGGCTTCGCGGCCCTCGCTCTCGCCGGCTGCCGGCACGAGGCTCCCGCCGCTTTTGAACGGCCGCCGGCGCCGGTCGCGGTCGCCGCGGCGGTGACGCGGGACGTGCCGGTCTACCTCGACGAGGTCGGCCGGTGCGTGGCGCGCGAGGTGGTGTCGATCCAGCCCCAGGTCTCGGGGCGCATCACGCAGATCCATTTCACCGACGGCGCCCATCTGCGTAAGGGCGATCCGCTGTTCACCATCGATCCGCGGCCGTTCCGCGCGCAGCTCGCCGCGGCCGAGGCCAACCTCGCCCAGGCGAAAGCGGCGCTCGATCTCGCCCGCATCCAGTACGACCGCGCCGCGAGCCTGATCCAGACCAAGGCCATCGCGCAGCAGGAGTATGACATCCGCAAGAACGCCGTCGACGTGGCGGCGGCCCAGGTGGAGCAGGGCGAAGCCGCGGTGCAGACGGCCCGGCTCAATCTCGAGTACACCACCATCCGCTCGCCGATCGACGGCCGCGCGGGGCAGCGCCTCGTAGACCTCGGCAACGTCGTGTCCGCAATGTCCTCGAGCAGCGGCTCGTTGCTCGTCATTCAACGGCTCGACCCCGTCTACGCCGATTTCACCGTACCGGAGAACGACCTCACGGCGGTGCAACAGAACATGGCGCGGGGCTCGCTGAAGGTGGAGGTTCGCCTGCCCGACGAGCCCGGCGAGCCGCGGATCGGCGCCCTCACCTTCCTCGACAA
This sequence comes from Thermoanaerobaculia bacterium, assembly GCA_036002325.1. Taxonomy (GTDB): domain Bacteria; phylum Acidobacteriota; class Thermoanaerobaculia; order Multivoradales; family UBA5704; genus DATARR01. Next base: position 123,892 of record DASYTJ010000132.1, read on the forward strand.
CGCCGTGCAGGACGGCACCGGCACGGTGAAGCTCCGCGCCACCATCCCCAATGACGATCACCGCTTCTGGCCGGGACGGTTCGTCAAGATCCGTCTCGTTCTCGACACATTGGAGAAGGCCGTGCTGGTGCCCGCGGCGGCGCCGCAGGCCTCGGCTCAGGGTCCCTTCGTCTACGTGGTGAAGGACGACTCGACGGCCGAGCAGCGGACCGTCACCCCGGGCCAGCGGCAGGGCGATCTCGTCGTCATCAGCCAGGGCGTGAAACCCGGCGAGCGAGTCGTCGTCAACGGCCAGCTCGGCGTCACGCCCGGCGGCAAGGTGCGCGTCGCCGGAGGCGAAGGCGCCGGCGCGACGGAGCTCTCGTCCACTTCCACTCCCGTTGCGAAGAAGGAGGGCAAGTCGTGAGTCTTTCTGAACCTTTCATCCGCCGGCCGGTCATGACCATCGTCCTGACCGTCGCCGTGATCCTCTTCGGCATCTTGAGCTACCTGCAACTGCCGGTGAACGACCTGCCGGCGGTGGATTACCCCGTCATCGAGGTGCAGGCGAGCTATCCGGGCGCGAGCCCCGAGACGATGGCGAACAACATCGCGACTCCGCTCGAGCGGCAGTTCATGCAGATCAACGGCCTGGAGCTCGTCACCTCGAAGAGCACCCAGGGCCACACCAGCATGACGCTGCAGTTCGACCTGTCGAAGAGCATCGACGCCGCGGCCACCGACGTGCAGACGGCGATCACTCAGGCCACCGGCAGCCTGCCGGTGGACCTGCCCTCGCCGCCGACGTTCTCGAAGACCAACCCGAACGACCAGCCGATCATGTATATCGCTTTGACGAGCGACTCCGTGACGTCGGGCCAGCTCTACGACTACGCCAGCACGCAGGTGGGCCAGCGGATCAGCATCCTGCCGGGCGTCTCCCGCGTCAACGTCTTCGGCACCAAGTCGGCCATCCGCATCAAGGCCGATCCGTCGGCGATGTGGGCGCGCGGCATCACCATCGACGATCTCACCGCCGCGGTGAAGCGGGGCACCAGCTACGCCGGCGCCGGCCAGTTCGACGGCTCGGCCGGCACGGCGCTGCTGCGTCCCCAGGGCCAGCTCGAGACCGCCGAGGACTACGGCAAGCTCATCGTCGCCACCAAGAACGACTCGCCGGTCTACCTGCGCGACGTGGCCGAGGTGCGCGACTCGGTGCAGGACGAGCGTATCAACATGCGTTTCTGGGTGCGCGGCTATCCCGTGCCGTCGGCGACGGTGGTGGTGGCGGTCAACCGCCAGGCCGGCTCCAACGCCGTGGAGGTGGCGAAGAGCATCCGCGAGGCGCTGCCCGTGATCGGCGCCGAGCTGCCCGGGTCGGTGCGCATCACGCCGATCTACGACCGCTCGTGGACCATCGTCCACTCGGTGGCGGACGTGCAGGCGACGCTGCTCATCGCGTTCGCCCTGGTGGTGATCGTGATCTTCGTCTTCCTGGGGAGGGCCACCGATACGCTGATTCCGGCGGTGGCGCTGCCGCTCTCGCTCTTCATCACCTTCGTGGCGATGCGGCTGCTCGGTTACAGCCTGGACAACCTGTCGCTCATGGCATTGACGCTGGCGATCGGCTTTCTCGTAGACGACGCCATCGTCTTCCTCGAGAACACCGTGCGCCGCCTGGAGCGGGGCGAGAAGGCCCTCGAAGCGAGCCTCAACAGCGCGCGCGAGATCAGCTTCTCGATCGTCTCGATGACCATCTCGCTGGCGGCGGTGTTCCTGCCGCTGGTCTTCATGACCGGGCTCGTGGGCCGCATCTTCCGCGAGTTCGCCGTCACCATCGTGGTGGCGATCTTCGCCTCCGGCCTGGTGTCGCTGACGCTGACGCCGCTGATGACCTCGCGGCTGCTCAAGGAGCGCGGCCACGGCTTCAAGCAGACGTGGATGGAAAGGGTTTTCGGCAGCCTGGAGAAACGGGTGCTCGCCGTCTACGGCCGCTCGCTGACCTGGTTCCTGCGGCGCCGTTGGGTCTCGGCGGTGATCTGGTTGGTCTGCCTGGCCGGCACGATCGGCCTGTTCATGATCGTTCCCAAGGCCTTCCTGCCGCCGGGGGACAGCAGCGTCGTCTTCGGCGTCTTCATGGGCCGCGAGGGCTCGTCGCCGAAGCAGATGCGGGAGATCCAGGACCGCGTCGACGACACTTTGCATTCGGACCCGAACATCCTCATGGACTTCACGATGACCGGCAACGGCCAGTTCCTGCCGTCCAACCAGGGCATCACCTTCACCTTCCTGAAGCCGGCGGATCAGCGCCAGCCGATCCAGGAGGCGGCGGCGCAAATGATGGGCAAGATCGCCGGCAACCCGGGCGTGTTCGCCTTCCTGCGGCCGTTCCCGGTCCTGGAGATCAGCACCGGAGCCGTCAACCGGAACCAGGGGCAGTACGCCTTCTCACTCTCCGGCGTCAACGCCGATCAGGTGTACGAGGTGGCCGGCAAGCTGATGGGGAAGCTCCGCGAGTACCCGGGGTTCCTCACCCTGTCGTCGGACTGGTTCAACAACACACCCAACCTCGACATCGAGCTGCGGCGCGATCAGGCCAAGATGTACGGCGTCTCGGAGGCGCGCATCCTGGAGCTGCTGCGCAGCGCGTACTCGCAGAATTACCTCTATCTGATCAAAAAGCCGGAGGACCAGTATCAGGTCATCCTGGAGGCGGCGGACTCGGCGCGTTCGCAGGCCGACGACCTGTCGCTGCTTTACATCCGCTCCGACGACGGCGCCAACCTCGTGCCGCTGCGCGAGCTGGTCACCTGGAAGACCACCCTCGGTCCCCAGGCGGTGAACCACACCAACCAGTTCACCAGCGTCACCCTGTTCTTCAACCTGAAGCCGGGAGTCGCCATCGGCGACGCCACGGACTTCATCACCAAGGCGGCGAAGGAGATCGTGCCGCCCACCGTGCGCGCCAGCCTGCAGGGCGAGGCCCTGACGTTCCGCGACACGGTGCGCGACCTGACGCTCCTCATGCTGCTCGCCGTCTTCGTGATGTACGTGATTCTCGCCATCCTCTATGAGAGCTACGTGCACCCGCTGACGGTGCTCTCGACGCTGCCGACGGCCCTGGTGGGCGGCCTCGCGACGCTGGTGCTCTTCGGCCAGCAGGCCTCGCTCTATGCCTTCGTCGGCATGTTCATGCTGATGGGCATCGTGAAGAAGAACGGCATCCTGATCGTCGACTTCGCCCGTCACCGCGTCGACGCCGGCGAGCCGGCGGAGAAGGCGATCCACGACGCCAGCATGGACCGTTTCCGGCCGATCCTGATGACGACGCTCGCCGCCGTGGTGGGCGCGCTGCCCATCGCCCTTGGTTACGGCGCCGACGGCACGTCGCGCCAGCCGCTCGGCCTGGTGATCGTCGGCGGCCTGCTGGTGTCGCAGTTCATCACCCTGTACGTCACGCCGGTGATCTATCTCTACCTTGAGCAGTTCCAGAAAAAGGTGCTGAACCGCACCTCGTTCTTCCGCTCGGGGCATACGGAGATCCCCGACGAAGACGTGCCGCTTCCTGAATCTCTCGCCGCCATGGAGACGACGTCATGACCCGTAATCGCAACCTTTATCGTTTCACGCGCGCCCTCGGCGCGGCCGCCCTCCTGCTCCTCGCAGCGTGCACTGTCGGCCCGAATTATCAACGGCCGCCGGTCACCGCTCCCGAGCAGATCCGCGGACAGGTGGGTGCCGCCGAAGCGGCTTCGCTCGCCGATCGGCCCTGGTGGGAGATCTTTCAGGACGACGAGCTGAAGGCGCTGATCGACGAGGCGCTCCGCAACTCGTATGACGTGCGGCTCGCCGCCTGGCGCGTCGAGGAAGCACGGGCCATCGCCGGCATCAGCCGCTCGCAATACCTGCCGCAGGTCCAGGCCACAGCGGGCTGGTCGCGCAGCCAAACCTCGAAGATCCTCGACTCTGGCGCCCGGCCGGAAAACTTTTATGACGCCAACGTCGCCGTCTCATGGGAGATCGATCTCTGGGGCCGCATCCGGCGTCTGAACGAAGCGGCGCGGGCGCAGGTGCTGGCGAGCGAAGAAACGCGCCGTGGCGTGTTGCTCTCGCTCGTCTCCGACGTCGCCACGACCTATTTCCAGCTCCGCGAGCTCGATCTCGAGTTGGAGATCGCCAAGCGCTCGACCGCGGCGTTCCAGGAGACGTACGACTTGTTCAATCGCCGCCTCGAAGCCGGCGCCGCTTCCGGTCTCGAGACCGCCAGCGCCGGCGCTACGCTCGCCTCGACGCTGGCCGTCATCCCGGACCTCGAACGGCGGATCGTGGAGCAGGAGAACCAACTGGCGTTCCTGCTGGGACGCAATCCCGGTCCCATCGCGCGCGGCAAGGTGCTCAACGATCAGCTCCTGCCGCCGCAGATCCCCGCGGGGCTGCCTTCGGACCTTCTCGAGCGAAGGCCCGATCTGCGCGCCGCCGAGCAGCAGCTCGTGGCGGCCAACGCGGAGGTCGGCGTCACCGTGGCGAATTACTTTCCGAGCTTGAGCCTCACCGGAGTCTTCGGCGGCCTGGCGCCCCAGGTGTCGGAGCTCTTCAGCGACGGCAAGACCTGGTCGATCGGCGGCGGTCTGCTGACTCCTGTCTTTCAGGGGCGCCGTCTCAACCAGGAGCACCGCGCGGCCGTGGCTCGTTGGGAACAGGCGAAGGTGCAGTATGAAGCGAGCGTGACGAACGCTTTCCAGGAGGTCTCGACGGCGCTGGTGGCGTACCAGAAGCTCGCCGATACCGAAAAGGAGCAGGCGCGCGCTGTGGCTTCCTATCGGCAGGCCGTGACGCTCTCGAACGACCGCTATCTCTCCGGCCTCGCTGATTATCTCGAGGTGCTCCAGGCGCAGCAGCAGCAGCTCGCGGCCGAGAATTCGCTGGCGCGGGCCCGACGTGAACGTCTGGCGAGCCTCGTTCAGCTTTACAAAGCGCTCGGCGGCGGCTGGCGGCTTTCCGACCAGCAGTGGTCGGTCGCCGAAGGCACGCCAATTTCCCAAGGCCGCTGAGAAGCGGCAGACCTCTTCGGCGAGCTCTGGAGGGCGGCCCTATAGGGCCGCCCTGTTCCGATGCGCCGTCACTCGCTCTTGCTTCTTGAGGGATTCTCCTCCGCGCCCAGGTTTGCCCTCCTGGTCTGGCCTGTCCATCCTTGACAGCGTAATGACGTATAAGAAGGAAAGCTATATACTGCTAGTTCCTCTGTTGTCGGTGGTCGCTGGGTTGGGGGTCTTCGCGACGACCATCGGAGCCATGAGGCGAAGCCGCCGAGAAAGACCTTCGGGGCGGGCAGGCCTCAGTGTCTGGCGGAGCTCCGCCGATACAGGAGTTCACTAACTGACCTGACGAAAGGAGCGAACCATGAAGACGTCACACCTCCTACGGGTTCTCGGACTCACCTTCGCCGTGGCCGTTCTGGCGTTGACGGGAATCCAGCTTCAAGGCGCTGAAGCCGAAAACCCCCAAGTGGTTATCTGTCCAAACGTCGGCCAGCCCTGCAATAACGACGCTGACTGTGGAGCCCCTATCAACCCGGACTGCTTCTGCAACACCGCGAACCACCAGTGTCGGTCGCGCTTTCTAGTCGCAAACCAGTAGCCCAACGTCCGTAGATCCCGCCGGACCAGGGCCTGCCCGCCCATCCCGCCGTTCCTTGCCGCCGCGCTTCCACTCTTTGCCGGAGAGGCAGCGGCAGCCATATCCCGACAGCCGGATGTTCGGTGTCTGCTCGATGATTGATCACATTTCAGCACCTGTCTGATTCCAATCAGTCGCACGCCTCTGCGGAGCAGCATTCATCCGCGCATAACCCTCGAATTTACAGCGACTTGCGCTTCAGCCCGCGCCATCGATCCGCTTGGCACACCGCATGACATAGAGGAAAGCGGAAGGAGGGCTGAGATGAAATTCCAGCACAAACTCTCTGTCGCAGCGGCCATCGCCCTCGCCGTCTCCGCGCTGGCCGGATCGCCGGCGCAGGCTCAGGCCGAGCTCATGGGACCGCTGCGGATCCGCGACATGACACCGTTCAACATCCTGCGTCTCGACATGATCCCGGCGCACGCCGTCACCGGCGGACCGGGAAGCTGGGCGATCGAAGCGGAAATCTCGCGCGCCAATACCTTCGTGATGAGCGACAACGTGGGCGCCTATCTCGAACGGCGGCCTACGCACGGCCCTTTGAGGCAGAGCGACGCGGAAGCGATCCTCGACCTCGGCGAGGATTCCTATTACGTCGACGGCGAAGTCACCGAGCTGGACCTGACGTTTCACTATGGGCTCACCCGCCGCTCCTCCGTCTACCTGACGCTCCCCGCGTACGACTTCGGAGGCGGCTTCCTCGACGGGACGGTGGAGCGCTTCCACGACGCCTTCGGCTTCGACTCGCAGGGACGCGACCTCGTCGCTCGCGACCGCTTCCAGGCCGTAGTTGCGTTGGGGAATGGGCGTGCCGCCTTCCTCGAGCCTCCGGTGGCGACCGGCGTGGGCGATCCCGTGGTGGGCGTGCGCCATTCCTGGCCGTTGCGGAATTCGCACTGGACGCTGGTCGCCGACGGCGCGGCCAAGCTCGCGCTGCGCGGCGAGCGTCCGTTCCTTTCCACCGGCTCGAACGACTTCGGCTTGCAGACCTCGCTGCAGGGCAAGTTCCGGCGCCAGGGGATCTACTTGAGCACCAGCGTCGTGCGCACGGACGGCCGGGTGCTGGGTGTCCCCATAGGCAGCCGCGTGGTGCCGACGGTGACGGCGGCGTACGAGGTGGGAGTCACGCGCCAGACGAACGTCATCCTTCAGCTCTACGCCAGCGAGAGCGCGATTCGAGATACATCCATCGACCAGATCAAGGAGAACAAATACCAGGCGAGCCTCGGCCTGCGCAGCCGCCGCGGCCGCCTGCTCTACGGCATCGCGGTGACGGAGAACGTCGCCAACTTCGAGAACACGCCGGACGTCGGCGTGTCGCTGACCCTGGCCTGGCTCTCACTGCGGCCGTGACCGTGGGATCGGGTCCCGCTGACCGCTTTCATACACCTGTCTGATTTCCAACAACCGCGATTCACTCCCAAGAATCGAGCCTTCGGCCCTAACTCATCCATTCTGAAGGAGTTGCCCGTATATACCAGGGCTCTGCCGGCCTGGCACACAGCATGAGAAGGAGGAGGCTCAGGAGGAAGTCATGAGCACCCATTCGATCGAGGAAACGAGGACTACTTCGAACCCGACGATTCTCGCCGGCCTCTGGTTTGCACCGGCGATTCTCGCCGCCGCTCTGGCGGTCACGGAGGCGACGCAGATCATGATTCCGCCGCCGGCTCTTGCCGCGGTTGCCAGCGTGCCCCTGTTCGCCGCGAATCATCAGCCTTCCGCCCTCGAAGGCGGCATCGTTCTGTCTCTGGTCATCGACGCGGCGGACCCTGACACGCTTTACGCCGGCTCTCTCTGGGGTGGCGTATTCAAGAGCGGCGACGGCGGCGCGAGCTGGAGCCAGACCGGGCTTGCCCACACCGGCATCTTTTCCCTGGTGATCGATCCCACGGACCGCGCGACGCTCTACGCCGGCGGCAACGGTGTCTTCAAGTCCACCGACGCCGGCCGGAGCTGGACCGCCATCGACGGCGATCTCACGGAGCTCAACGCCACGGTCGCCCTGGTCATCGATCCCACCAATCCCGCCACCCTCTACGCCGGCACCAGCTACGGCAGCGTCTTCAAGACCGGCGACGGCGGCTCGTCCTGGACCGCCGTCGACTCCGGCCTGCCTGGCGACTATATCTATAGCCTGGCGATCGACCCCACGCGTCCCACCACGCTCTACGCCGGCACTTACGAAGGGGTCTACATGACCACCAACGGCGGCAGACGATGGACCGCGATGAGCGCCGGACTCGCCGAGTCGAGCATCAATGTTCTGGTGATCGATCCCGCGAATTCCTCGACGCTCTATGCCGGTACTCCCGGAGGAATCTTCAAGACCACGAACGGCGGCAGGCGTTGGACCACGGTCGCTGGCCTCGGGGACCTCAACGTCAACGCTTTGGCGATCGATCCTGTGGACCCGGCTACGATCTACGCAGGAGGCGACGGTGTTGTTTTTAAGAGCACCGACGGCGGGGCGAGCTGGAGCGCGCTGAGCTCGGGCCTCGGCGCGGCCTTTGTGAACGTGCTGGCAATCGACTCCTCGAATCCCGCCAAAATCCACGTGGGCACCTATGGCGGAGTCTTCAAGACCGTCGACGGCGGCGCAAGCTGGACCGCCGCCGGCTCCGGCCTCACGGCTCCTCCGACGAGAAGCAGGACCGTCGCTTAGGTTGACCGCATCTCCACAGAAACGTTCAAATCGAGGGGCCGGGGTGCGGCATGTAACCGGTCCCTCGGCACCTATTCTCCTCCCGCCATCGGCGGTTAGACGTCTGGGCGGGCGCCGCGTGTGGCGCCCGCCGATGCGGCCACCACGCACAGCACCGCGATCCACTGCGACCAGTGCAGCGACTCCTGGAGCACGATGAGGCCGATGAGGGCCGCCATCGCTGGTTCGAGGCTCATCAGGATGCCGAACACGCGCGGTGGGATCTTGCGTAGTGCTTCCAGATCCAGCGAGTACGGGATCACCGACGACAACAGTGCCACGCCGAGCCCCGCAACCAGGACCCACGGCTGAATCAGCGCCGTTCCGCTGTCGGCCACGCCGAATGGCACAGCCACCAGTGCCGCGACGGCCATTCCCAGAGCCAGACCATTGCCTTCCGTGGTGTGGCGGCCCAGCGCTGCGCCGACCAGGATGTACAGGCCCCAGCACGTTCCTGCGGCGAGGGCGAACAGAAAACCGACAAGGTTGAGGTCGCCGCGTCCCTCCATCAGCAGGACCACACTGCCTGCCGCGAGCACGGCCCAGAAAGCGTCCAGCCATCGCCTCGACCCGGCCAGGGCCACCGCCAGCGGCCCGAGGAACTCGATGGTTACCGCTATCCCCAGCGGGATCCGGGCCAGCGCCAGGTAGAAGCACAGGTTCATCAAGCCGAGAATCACGCCGTAGCTGAGCACTACTGTCCACGTGCGACGATTCATGCGCAGTGACGGCCGCCACAACAGCATCAGCACCGCCGCCGCGAAGAACAGTCGCAACGCGACTGTCCCGAAGCTGCCCACTGCGCTGAACAGGTGCTTGGCCAATGCCGAGCCCACCTGAACGCTGACGATGCCGAGCAGCACCAGTGCCGGTGGCGGGATCGCACCGAAGGTACGTCCGGCTAGTGCGGTCAGGGAGGATCGGGGGGACGGGTCGCGTTTAGTCCCGTCGACGTTCATGGTGGCCACGCGTGGATTATTGACGATCGGGCGCCGCGCGTCACATGATTCTCCAAGATTCCGGGACGCGACCCTCACGATTGATTCCCTGCCGCCTAACGGATTGGAGTTGAGCGGCCGCGCGTGCGGAGAAGCGGAGGAATACTGGAGAGCTGACAGCGCGGTTCGCCCCAACTCCTCGTTAGAGCGCGTCCGCTCAGCGCGCGGCCGCGACGGCGGCTGGCTGGTAGCGCAGCAGGAGGCAGCGGTCGCCGAGCGGCCGCGACTGCAGCAGTTGCAGCCTCACCGGCTCGGAATCAGGCTTGAACAGCGGGCTGCCCTCGCCGAGCGTGACCGGCACGAGCCCGATGCGGTACTCGTCGAAGAGCCCGTGGCGGATCAGCGTGGCGGAGAGGTCGGCGCTGCCGAAGACGAAGAGATCCTTCCCCGGCCGCTCTTTCAGTCGCGCCACCGCCTTTCCGGCGTCCTCCTTCACCAGCGTGCTGTTGGCCCAGTCGGCGCGCTCGAGCGTGCGCGAGAACACGTACTTTGGCACCGCGTTCATGAACTCGGCGATATCGCCCGTAGCGGTGGGCCAGTGCGCCGCCATGCCCTCGTAAGTGCGGCGGCCGAAGAGGAGCGCCTCCGCCTCCTGCTCCTGCTCGAGCGAGTATCGCTTGAGTTCATCGCCCCAGGCGTACTCGTGCCAGTCGAGGTCCCACGGCTGCGGGCCCTCGAACATGCCGTCCAGGGTCATCAAGTTCCACATGATGAGCTTGCCCATGACTGCTCCTCCTGAGGGATAGGAAATTCAAACGTCCTTTCGGCGATATTCGGTTCTCGGGGAAGGGTATGGAAGGCGGAGAAGCGGAGTCAAGGAAGTTGGAGGGGAGTGAAGAGGAGAGATCCCGGTTGCCGATCGGGTCACACGAGAGCACGCGAGGACACCGGCATGCGAGATGGGACGCGGTGTGTCTTTCTCGTGCAGGTCCCGCCGATTGAGGGGGGCGCCTAACGGCTTGCGGCTCAGCGGCGACGGCGGCGAAGCCGACGGCGTCCGCTGCAGCCGCGGGTTAGGCGCCACGCCGTACGACATTGGCCTACCCTCGGGGCAGGACGATTTCCACGTGGATCACTCGGCTGGTCGGATCGAGCTCTGGGCCGGGTGGAAGGAGTTCAGCAATGAGCAATTCCCTATGCTGCGGGATCGCCTGAAGAACAAAGTCCTGAACGTTCAATGGCTCGCCTGCGAAGAACATCTGAGTGGTTCGCCTGTCCACCTGACCTGTGATCTCGAAGTGGAGGTGGGGCGCGCGTATCAGAGTTGGTGTGAAGGGGTAGGGCCCGGGCTTGATCGTCGTAAAGCGAAACTGGCCTTCGCGATCGGTGAGTTGCACACCATAACCTTGAAAGCCAGGATTGAGGGGTGCCGGGTTGTGGTC
>DASYTJ010000133.1:0-123278 GCA_036002325.1 Thermoanaerobaculia bacterium
GGATGAGTTCAATCGTGTGCCAGTCGCTGGTGTCACGAACGTTGCCCGGCTCGCTGAGATGCTTGACGCTGCAGCCTTGGCGTTTGTTGTTCTGACCGCGGAGGACGAAGCAAAGGACGGCACCATGCGAGCCCGCATGAACGTAGTTCATGAAGCGGGCTTGTTTCAGGGCCGCCTCGGATTTAATCGGGCCATCGTGCTGTTGGAGGATGGGTGCGAGGAATTCTCTAACATTCAAGGGCTGGGCCAAATCCGATTTCCAAAGGGGAATATCAAAGCCTCATTCGAGGAGATTCGCCAAGTCCTTGAGCGCGAAGGGATTCTCGAACCTGCAGACAGAGTCGATGCTCAACTCCGGCATAACAGCTGACAAGACCCGTCGCCTTCTCAGATGGGGTTCCGAAATCCTCTGTCCTTTCATGAAGATCGGAGCTCTGGCGGTCCTTCAGGATCTCGCGACCAGGGTGGAAAGGTCTGTGACGGGGGAGTAGAAGCCTGACGCGACGATTGCTTTGAGCCACGTGTTGGCTTGGCCCAGGTTCCAAAGATCTCGCTCGATACCCAGAATCAGACATCCTAGAGTGCCTGAAACACCGATCTTCAGTCTCTCTGCATGCTGCCGTGCCGCCTTGTCGTCTGTGAGGAGGAGCCACCTGCGATACTGAGCGATGGCGAGGCAGGAGGCTTCCCCGGAATGGAGCCGCCCGGGCATACCGGAGAAGTTCTCGATTTCGTTGTCGCTGCTGAGACTGGTGAGCCGCAACCATCCATCTTCATGAAGCGGATGAAGATGCCTCTCGATACCAGAAGGTGTAGCCTTCTTCTAGACCTCGTTCGATTTCCTTGTAGACCTCAGTCGAGAGATAGACCTCTCCGAAGAGCTCACGGAGCTTGTCGAGGGCATCAATGGCAGCGAAGTTCGAAAGGACCGTGGTGTTGGAGATGATGCTCATCGGCTGGCCAAGAAATCCCGAAGAGCTCCGGCCTCCTTCTTGGCCTCTTCAACCGTCTCCGGTCCTAACCTGGGTGGTATGCCCTTTTCGAGAAGGATGTCTCTCATCTGCGCCCAGCTCACTCCGGCGAGATCAGCCGCTTTGGCGAGCGAAAGATCCTCAGTTTGATAGCGGTAGATCGCCAGTTGGATCCGCGCTTCGGGACGGGCGCGGAGCAGGTGGCGCAATGCATCGCGAATCACCTCATCTTCGCTTTCGTAGAGCCGAGCTTCGACGAAGTCGCGGGCTTCAGTGGGTCTCATCGCGGATGCCCTTTCAGCTACGTCTCTTAATCGAGACGGCTAATATCGTATCACCCTGGTCCCCGCCCGGCGCGCCCCCGAAGAGCACGCCGGGCGGGGAGGATTCAAGGTGAGAGGAGCTTCACGGCCGCACGAGGCGCTGCGGCCGGCGGCGGTTCAGTTTTCCTGAACCGAATGGGGCTTCGATCTTGGTCGCGGGCTTGGCTCCCACCGAAACCGTGAAGGAGCCCTCCCGCCAGAGGCTGGGCGAGCCGTCATCGGTCACGCGCACGCTGAGGACGTAGTCGCGCGGACCCTGGTCCCCCGTGGTCGCCCAGGTGAGCACGCCGTCCGAGGAGAGCGAGACTCCGTCGGGCGCCGGGCCGGCCAGCGTGAAGGTGAGGGTGTCGCTCGGGTCCGGATCGGATGCGGAGAGCAACTGCGTCAGAGTGTCCCCCTCCGTCACGAAGGCGTCGGAGGCGTGGTTCGAGCCTTCGACGATCACTGTGACCACCTGCTCGTCGGTCTGCGCCAGGGCGCCGTGGTCGTCGGAAGCCTTCACCGTGATCTCATAGGTGCCGGCCTCGCCGCTCGCCGGCGTCCAGGTCACGTTGCCGAAGGCGTCGATCGACATGCCGGCCGGGGCATTCTCCAGGGACCAGGTGATCGGGTCGCCGTCCGGATCCGACGCCGTGGCGGTGAACGAGAGCGTTTGATCCTCCGCGCCGAGCTGCTCGGAGAGCGGATCGATCTGCGGCCGATGGTTGATGTTGCCGTCGTGATCCTCGGAAACCTCCATCACGGTGACGTCAAAGCCCTCGGTCGGCAGATCGGGAAGCGGCATGTCCATGAGGACATCTTGGATCTCTTCGAACGGGATCTCGGTGATGCTGGGGTCGTGAGGCGGCAGCTCGCCTTCATCCTGGACCCCGATCTGGCCGTCGTCACCCGACGCGGCGCCGGAGATCTGCAGGCCCTCCGCACCGGCGAAGAACAGCGGGCAACCACGAGTGCGGAAGAGGATGTCTCCCCACACCAGGAACTGCCAGCCGCCCGGGATCGGCGGCAGCGCAATGGCTGCCGTCGGAATCACGAAGAAGAAGGCTCCGGGGCGGAAATCGAAGTAGCCGATCCAGGCCTGGCCGAGATTGACGATGCCCGCACCGGGGAAGGGGCGCGCGCCGAAGGTCAGGCGGGCGAAGAAGACCGAGTAGCTTCCAGGTCCCGGAGCGTTTCGCCCTACCACCGGATAGGCCAGCCTGGCGATGTGCCCCGGGAACCCGCCGGGCCCGAGCTGGAACACGGCATCGAAGTGCGTGAACAGCTCGGCAGGCAGGTCGGCTGGGGCACACGGGGCGTTGCGCCGCTGGAGAAGGTACGAGGTGGTGGGGACGTGGAAGAAATAGCCGAGCGGAGCCGTGAGGACCCGCACGCCGGTCCCCCCTTCGGCGTAGCCCTGCGGCGCCAGGTGGAACCGCTGCAGGAAGATGCCGCCTGCGGGGCCGATGGGAATAGGGACGATGCCCGTGGTCACGAAGCCTGGCGGTGCGTTGAGAGGCGGGAAACCGCTGCGGAAGTCGATGTGGCCGCCGGCGCCCGCCTGGATGATCTGCGCGGAGGCCGGTGCCGCCAGGGCGGCGAGAAGGACGGCGGCTCCCAAGGCTTTCCAGGTCTGCCACCGACTGGTTTGAAAATGCATGTTGGAGACTCCTTTCCCAATGGCAAGGCCGAGGTTTTATTGCGGGGAAGCGAATCGGAAGCGAATCGAAGGAGCTGCAGCTCGCCCTAACTTAAGAGGTGTCTGAATAGTAGGTTTCCGAGCCGAGCCTGCCTCAAGCGTGCCTACTTTCTGCCACAATCCGCGGCGAGAATCCCTCTCTCATGAGCGAGAGAAGCAGAGGAGGTTTCGTGTCCGCCGCGAGGTCTGGTTTGCTGCTCCTTTTTCCCATCCTTCTGTTCCCCCTCCAAGGCGCGGCTTTCGAGGAACCCTTTCCCGCCAAGCCGATCTCGGAGGCGGCGCTCACGGCGTTCCGGCTCAACCAGATCGAAGACAGCGGATGGAAAGAGGACGGGGGATGGACGGGGATCGCGACGCCTGCCGCGCGGCCCCTGCTCGCGACCTTCAAGCGGCAGCTCCGCGAGCTCGTCGGCCGCGAGCTGAGCGGCGAGGCCGGCTCGGGCACGGCCGAGGAGATCCAGGCCAAACTGGTCAGCGCGATGGCCCGCGAGGGCGTGCCGATGGAGGGGGACGATACCGATCACCCCTACGGCAGGGTCCTCGAGTTGGAGGTCCGGCGGCCCGCCGGGCTCGACCGCTGGCTGGCGGTGGTTGTGACGCAGCAGATCATCTGCGGCTTCGACAAGGCGCTCTACGTCTTCGAGCGGCAGGAAGGACGCTGGCGTCTGGCCTTCGCCCTGGAAGCGAATCCTGATGAGGAAATTAACGCGGGTATGGCGTTGCTCGACTTCGGCATCTCGCAGCCGGACCGTCACGGCGGATCCTTCATCGTCGTCGCGGACGTCAATCCCCAGTGCGTCTCGAACTGGCGACGGATTCGCTACCGCGTCTTCCGCCTGGAGGGAGATCCGCTCCATCCGCAGCCTTTTTTCGCCGGGGAGGGATCCGTCTACCAGAGCGACTTCGATCTGGAGATGGGGTCAGACCGCTTCCTCGTCCGTTTCCAGGGACCCCAGCTCCTCGACTACGGCATCCTCATTCGCTCCCACGTCCGCGCCTACCGGATCACTGGAACGAAGGTCGAAAGAATCGGCCCGCTGGCGGACGCTGCTCGGGACTTCGTCGACGAATGGATCCACCTGCCCCGGGAGATCGCTGGACGATGGGCGGCCATCCCGGGGTGGGACTCGCTCCGGGCTTGGCATTACAAGCTAAAGGGCATGCTCGACGACCACGAGAGACTCTCCTTTACCGAGTTCGGCCCCCCGGGCGCCTGCGGACCTTTCCGATTCCTGGTCGTGCTCGACCTCGAGTGGAAAACACCCTCGAAATCGCATCCTCCTGAGATTTTCTTTTCGATCCGGGACCAGGGAGGCGACTTCGAGATGGAGCGGATCGACGTCACCGAGCCGGAGGGATGCACTCGGGACGATCCTTAGGTTGCCTCGGACAGCAGATCGAGCCATCGGCTAGAATACCCGTCGCTGCGCCGTTTCATCTCGAGCTCTGGCGTACCCTGTGGGTGGAGGTGGTCGATGGTCGCGCCGTTCCGCCGGAGGACCGAGGAGGTCCTCGACGCGATCCGTTTGGTCCTGGCCCCGTACGTGGGCAGCCTCATGGCCCGCTCGGCGGTCGTGGCGCACTGCCGCGATCTGGGCATTGCCGGAGATCTCATCAGCCGCGAGCAGCTCGACGCCCTGCTCGAACGGCTCGGCCTGGGGCTGGTGATCTTCGTCGGCCGGGAGAAGACGGCCGAGGTCGTCGCCGCGATGAAGCGGGCCGTCGAGGCGCTGCCGGAGGTGTCATGATCCGCCGCTCGCGCGCGACACTGGGATTCCTGTTGGCCATCATCGTGCCGGCGGCGATCCTCCTGGGCAAGGTCCTCTATCCGCAGGCGGCTCTCTACGCCCGGATCCTCAGCCCCGCCGCCCTGCTCTGGATCGGCATCCTGGCCAAACTCGCCTTCCTGGCGGTGGCCTGCGTCGTCGCCGCCCGCAGCGCCGGGGAGTTCGAGGGCCGGAACCCTTCGCGTCTCGCCTGGCGGCTTCTGGCCGCCGGCCTGCTCGGTTTCGTCCTTGGCCAGGCGACTCAGGCGCTCGAGCGGCTGCTCGCCGGAGCCATCCCATCCCCCTCCGCGGCCGACGCCTTCTTCGGGCTCGGTTATCCGGTGCTCATCTTCGCTCTGGTCCAGTTCCTCCGCGCCTACGCGGCGACCGGCTTTCCGATCGGGAGCCGGGCCGGGCATTGGCTGCTCGGCGTCGCGGTCGCCGCCTTCCTGGGTCTGCTCGGCTACTCGATCCTCATCCCGGTGGTGTGGACGCCGGCGCCCCTTCTCGAGAAGCTCGTGAACGTCGCCTATCCGGCCTTCGATCTCATCCTTCTGGCCTTGGCGGTAGTCCTGCTTCGCGTCAGCGTGCGTTTCCGCGGCGGGGCGGTGTGGAAGGTCTGGATCTTCCTCCTCAGCGGCTTCATCCTGATGTGCGTCGCCGACATTTTCTTCGCTTTCTTCTCAGGCTTGGGTCAGACCCATCTCGTGGACATGGCCGACGCGATGTATGTCCTCGCCTTCGGTTGCATCGCCGCCGGCGTTCTCGCGCAACGCGAGCTGCTGCTTCGCTGAGGGGGCAACCGGTTGGGGAGCGCGTTTACGAATTCGTAAACGCGCCGGCCACTTTTTACTACAGCTAAACTTCTGAAGCGCCAGGCTTCCGGGTGAAAATGGGAGAGAGCGGCCGTATCTGCTCAGGAATCAGCGGTTTGACCGGCGGCGAGCGGCCATCGCCGGGGCATCCGGAGCGAGGGCTCGCAGGTATTGCCGGTCGAAGGCGGCGAGCTGGCTCTCCAGCTCCGAGTAGGGGCCAGGCTCCCAGGCGTCGGAGCTGACCCCCTTGTACGCGTTGGCGCACAGCTCCCAGTCCTGGCGGTTGGTCAGGTCCCAGAAGTCGATGGCGGGCTGGGGATCGAAGCCCGGCGCGGCGATGGCGTCCGGGTGGAAAAACCAGTCGCAGACGATGCGGGTGCGGTCTTTGGCGAGCGACAGGGCACGGTGGACCAGCACGTAATCGGGCAGGAACGACAGGAAGGCGCTGGGGAAGACCGTGTAGTAATAGACGCGCCCGCACTCTTCGGTCGAGAGCTCGGCGAACGGGGCGGCGCAGCGCTCGCCGTTCATGGTCATGCTCCCCTGGGGGTTGCTCATCCACATGGGTCCGCCCAGCACCGGCCCGTCGACGAGGTCGTTCTCGGTGTTGCGATAGGGCGTCAGCTTGTTGAGGTGGGGATGGACCTTCGGGCAGTGGTAGCACTCGCTGTAGTTGTGGAAAAAGAGCTTCCAGTTGGCCTTGACGTCGTAGACGATCTGGTGGACCGACCGCAGCTCGGGGAGCCGCCAGGGCCCGAACTTCCCCTGCAGCCCCGGCAACGCCGTCTCGAAGGGGACCGGATCCTCCGCGAGGTTCAGGAACAGCAAGCCCTGCCAGTCGGCGAGAGCGACCGGCTTGAGCGGGTACTCGCGCGCGTCGAAGCCGGCGACGTCGGCCATGTTGGGCGCGGCGCGCAGTCCTCCGTCGAGGCCGTAGGTCCAGGCGTGGTAGGGGCACTGGATGGCGTGGCCGAGCTCGCCGCACGGGTCGAGGCAGAGTCGGCTGCCGCGATGGCGGCAGAGGTTGTGGAAGGCGCGGACCGTGCCTTCACCGTCGCGCACCACCATGACGCTCTCGCGGTCGAGCTCGAAGAGGAAGTAGCTGCCGGGCGTTGCGAGCTGCGAGACATGGCCGGCGAGGAGCCACGAGCGGTGGAAGATCCGCTCGCGCTCGGCGCGAAAGATCTCCTCGGAGGTGAAGTACTCGCCGGAAAGGGTGTGCTGGCCGAAGGCGGTCCGGGGGCTCATGGCGGAGGATTTTACCTCGGGTCCTGGGTTCTCGTCTCCGATCCCCATAGCTTCGAAGATCGGGCCGTCGTCGGCGCCGCCCGGCGGCGCGGGTGAGGCCGGAGTAACCAGGACGGCGGGATCGGGATCGCCCACTTTGTTGTACACTCCCCGCCGCCCTCGCGGGTCCATTCGACACCGATGCCGATCCCTTCGCCATTTCACGAGCGCACGCAGGCGCTGTGCACCAGCTACCGCTGGAAGGACTGGGCCGGCTACTGCGCCGTCTGCAGCTTCGATACGACGCACGAGCGCGAGTACTTCGCGTTCCGCGAGTCGGCCGGCCTGCTCGACGTCACGCCCCTCTACAAGTACGAGGTCTACGGGCCGGACGCCGCGGCGCTCCTCGGGCGCATGATGGTGCGCGACGTGACGAAGCTCAAGGTGGGCCGCATGGCCTACACCTGCTGGTGCGACGACGACGGCAAGGTGATCGACGACGGCACCGTCGCCCGGCTGGAGGAAAACTACTTCCGCGTCACCGCGGCCGATCCCACGCTGCACTGGCTGCAGGCGGTCGGCCGTGGGCTCGACGTGAAGCTGGAGGACTCCAGCGCGCGCCTCGGGGCCCTGGCGCTGCAGGGACCCACGTCGCGGGCCATCCTCCGCGACGCCAGCGACGCGGACATGGACAAGCTCAAATTCTTCGGCGTCACCCGCGCGACCATCGCGAACATCCCGGTCTGGATCAGCCGCACCGGCTACACCGGCGACCTTGGCTATGAGATCTGGGTGGAGCGCGAGCAGGCGCTGCCGGTCTGGGACGCCCTGATGGAGGCCGGCGGGCCGCACGGCATCGAGCCCGCGGCGCTCGACGCGCTCGACGTCTCGCGCATCGAAGCGGGGTTCGTGCTGCTCGGCGTCGACTACTTCAGCGCGGAGAAGGTGGTCCTCGAATCGCGCAAATCGACGCCGCTGGAGCTGGGCTTCGGCTGGATGGTCGATCTCGAGCGCGGCAACTTCATCGGCCGCGACGCCATCGCCGCCGAAAAGGATCGCGGCTCGGTCTGGCATCTGGTCGGCCTGGAGGTGAGCTGGGAGGAGCTCGAAGCGCTCTACGCGAGCTTCAACCTGCCGCCGAGCCTGCCGGCGACGGCGCGGCGCGACGCCATCCCGGTCTATGACGACGACGGCCGCCAGGTGGGGCAGGCGACGAGCCACACGTGGTCGCCGCTGCTCAAGAAGTACCTGGCGATCGCCTCGGTCCGCCACGGCTACGGCGAGAAGGGGACGAAGCTGCAGATCGAGCACACGGTCGAGTACGAGCGGCGCAGGGTGACCGCCACGGTGGCGCAGCTCCCCTTCTTCGATCCGGAGAGGAAACGCAAGCCGTGAATGATTTCCGGGGCACCCGCTACGACGCCATCGTCGTCGGCGCCGGCCACAACGGTCTGGTCTGCGCGGCCTATCTGGCGAAGGCGGGGCGGAAGGTGCTGGTGCTCGAGCGGCGCCACCAGGTCGGCGGCGCGACGACGACCGAGGAGATCCATCCCGGGTACAAGTTCACCTGCTGCTCCTACGTGGTCTCGCTCCTGCGGCCGTGGATCATCCGCGACCTGGACCTGCCGCGCCACGGCTACGAGATCCTGCCGCTGGAGGCGACCGTCACGCCGTTCCCGGACGGGCGGTACCTGGTGCGCGATTCCGATCCGGAGCGGACGCGCCGTTCCATCGCCAAGTTCTCGCCGCACGACGCGGAGGTCTACAAGAGCTTCGGGCAGGAGATGGCCGAGCTCGGCCGCCTGATCAAGCCGATGATCGACGAGCCGGCCCCCGATCCGCTGTCGCGCGATCCGCGGGAGCTGCTGCGCATCGCGCGCCTCGGCAAGCACCTCCGCGGCCAGGGAGACCGCTGGCTCTACTCGAACGTCAAGATGATGACGATGAGCGCGGTGGACTTCCTCTCGGAGAGATTCGAGTGCGAGCAGCTCATCGCGCCGATGGCGATCTCCGGCATCATCGGCACCTTCCTCGGCGTGCGCTCGCCCGGCACCGCCTACGTCCTGCTGCATCACTACATGGGCGAGATCGACGGCTCGTTCCGCGCCTGGGGGCTGCCCAAGGGGGGCACCGGCGCCATCGCGGAGGCCATCGCCAGCTCGGCGCGCGAGCTGGGCGTCGAGATCCGCACCGAGGCGCCGGTCGCCCACCTGCTGATGGAGAACGGCAAGGCCGCGGGCGTCGTGCTCGGCAACGGCGACGAGATCCGCGCCAAGGCGGTGATCTCGGGCCTCGATCCGCACCGCACGTTCCTGAAGCTCGTCGGCGAGGAGCACCTCGACCCCGAGCTCACGCACCAGATCAAGCGGTTCAAGATGCGCGGCTCCTCGGGCAAGGTGAACCTGGCGCTCGACGCCTTGCCCACGCTCGCCTGCCTGCCGGGCTACGGCCCGCACCTGCAGGGAGGCATCACCATCGCGCCGTCGATCGATTATCTGGAGCGCGCCTACGACGACGCCAAGTACGGCGCCTTCTCGCGCCGGCCGTTCATGGACGTCCTCATCCCGTCGATGACGGACCCGACGCTGGCCCCGCCCGGCAAGCACGTGATGTCGATCTTCGTGCAGTACGCGCCCTACCATCTCAAGGAGGGGGCCGCGGACTGGCCGAACCAGCGCGAGGCCTTCGGCGACGCGGTGATCGATACGCTGTCGGAGTACATGCCCGATCTGAAGAACCTGATCCTGCATCGCCAGGTGCTCACGCCCTGGGACCTGGAGCAGATCTACGGCTTGACCGAAGGCAACATCTTCCACGGCGAGCTGTCGCTGGAGCAGCTCGCCTTCCTGCGGCCGATGGCGGGCTGGAGCCGTTACCAGACGCCGGTGCGGAACCTCTGGATGTGCGCGTCGGGCACCCACCCCGGCGGCGGCATCATGGGCGCGCCTGGCGCTCTCTGCGCCAAGATGATGCTCGGCAAGAGGGCGGTCTGATGGGCTATGACGCCATCGTGGTAGGCGCCGGACCCAACGGTCTCGCGGCCGCCGTGCGGCTGGCCAAAGCGGGACGCAAGGTGGTCGTCCTGGAGCGCGGCGAGGCGCCGGGGGGGTTGTCGGTGAAGCGCGAGTTTCACCCCGGCTATGCGGTTCCCGGCCTGCTGCATGACGAGGCTCTGGTGCCGCGGGCGGTGGCGGCGAAGCTCGGCCTTACAGAGCACGGCCTCGCCTTCCGCAAGGCTCCGTCCATTTATATCGCCGAAACCAACGGGCCGGGGATTCTGCTTCCGGGAGATCCTCAGGGGGCTGCCGAGGCGGTCGGCAAGCGCTCGAAGCACGACGGTCAGAGCTACACGGGCCTGCGCTCGTTCCTGGATCGGATCGCCCCGCTCGTCGCCGCGGTGCTGGCCGAAGCGCCGCCGCCCCTGGCGCCCGGATCGGCCGGCGACGTCTGGCAGCTCGCGCGGCGCGGCCTGGCGTTGTGGAAGGTCAACCGCCGGGATCTCCTGGAGCTGGCGCGCGTGGCGCCGATGTGCGTCGCCGACTTCCTGAACGAACGGTTCGAGACGCCGCTGCTGGTCGAAGCGCTCGCCGCGCCCGCGGTCGCCTCCACCTGGTCGGGCCCCTGGTCGGCCGGCACGAACACCAATTTCCTGCTGCGCGAGTGCGCCGGCGGAGAAGCCCTGGCGGGAGGGCCGCCGGCGCTCGTCGCCTCTCTTTATGCGGCAAGCCGCGCCGCCGGAGTCGAGCTGCGGACCGGAGCTGAGGTGAAGCGGATCCGGACGGACAAGGGAAAGGTTACCGGCGTCACGCTGGCTTCCGGCGAGGCCATCGAAGCACCCGTCGTCCTTTCCTCCGCCGATCCGAAGCGGACGATGCTCAAGCTGCTGGCACCGGGAACGCTGCCGCTGCGCATCGAGGAAGAGTTCCACAAGCTGCGCAGCCGGGGCACCGCCGCGAAAGTGCATCTCGCGCTTTCCGGTCCGCTGGAGCTGGCCGGCAGCGATGGACAGCTATATGAAGCGATCCGCATCGGCGGCGGCCACGTCGACGATCTCGAACGCGCCTTCGACGCCATCAAGTACCGCCGCTTCTCCGAGAAGCCGCACCTGGAGATCCGCGTGCCGACCGTCGCCGATCCGAGCTTGGCGCCGGCCGGTCACCATGTCGTGTCGATCCTCGCCAGCTTCGCGCCCTACCATCTCGACGGCGGCTGGACCGCCGAGGCGCGCAAGCGCTTGGGTGACGCGGTGATCTCCGTTCTCGAGCAGCACGCCCCGGACCTGCGCGGACGGATCATTGCTCGGGAAGTGCTGACTCCCGCCGATCTCGAAGCGCAATTCGCCCTCACCGGCGGCCAGCTCCACCACGGCGAGCTGGCCCTCGATCAACTTCTGGTGATGCGGCCGACGCCCTCGGCGGCGCGGTATCGGACGGTCGTTCCCGGGCTGTTCTTGGGCGGGAGCGGGAGCCATCCTGGGGGTGGGGTGCGGCCGACGGCGGGGTGGTTGGCGGCGGGGGCGGTGGTGGGGGCGTAAGGATTAAAGCTCGGCGGGCGCTGCAGATCGCCTGACCGCTGTTCTGACCCTGCGTGTTAGATTACTGCCGGGGGCAGGGAATGACGATCACGCTCAAGCTTTCCGCGGAACAGGAGCGTCGCTTGCGTGCTGGCGCCGCCCAACGGTTCTAGCGGGTTATGCCGCAGCATACCGCATCACCACCTCCCCGCCCTCCGCATCCACCGTCGCCGTACCCCCGTTCTCCAGCGCGCCGAAGAGCAACTCCTCGGTGAGCGGACGCTTGACCTTGTCTTCGATCACGCGGCCCAGGGGGCGGGCGCCGAAGGTGGGATCGAAACCTTTTTCGGCGAGGAGCTGGCGGGCGGCTTCGGTGAGCTCGATGGTCACTTTGCGCTCGCCGAGCTGCGCGGAGAGCTCGCGGATGAACTTGTCCACGATCTGCTCCATCACCTTCGGCGAAAGAGGATTGAAGCGCAGGCGGGCATCCAGGCGGTTGCGAAACTCGGGGCTGAAGAGGCGCTCGACGGCGCGGTCGGCGTCGGTGTCCTTGAGATGGCGCGGCGTGGCGCCCTCGGCGAGCTCGCTGAAGCCCGGGGTGCGCTGGGCCAGCTCACGGGCGCCGACGTTGGAGGTCATCAGCAGGATGACGTGCCGGAAGTCGGTGGGCTTGCCGTTGGTGTCGGTGAGCGTGCCGTGATCCATGATCTGAAGCAGGATGTTGAACACGTCCGGATGCGCCTTCTCGATCTCGTCGAGGAGGAGCACGGCGTGGGGGCTCTTGGCCACCGCTTCGGTGAGCAGGCCGCCACGGTCAAAGCCGACGTAGCCCGGGGGAGCGCCCACCAGCCGGGAGACGGTGTGTGACTCCATGTACTCGCTCATGTCGAAGCGCAGGAAGGCGATGCCCAGCACCTCGGCGAGGCGCTTGGCGACCTCGGTCTTGCCGACACCGGTGGGGCCGGTGAAGAGGAAGGCGCCGACCGGCTTCTGCGCCTCGCGTAGCCCGGCTCGGGCCACCTTGATGGCGCTGGTCAGCCGCTCGATGGCCTCGTCCTGGCCGAAGACGTGGGTCTTGAGCTCTTCCTCCAGGCGCCGGAGCTGCTCCTTCTCGCCTCCCTTGACCCGCCGGGCCGGGATCTGCGCCATGGTGGCGAGGACGTCCTCCAGGTCCGACTCGGTCACCTCCGTACCGCCGCGCAGGGCCACGGCGGCGCCGGCTTCGTCGAGCAGGTCGATCGCCTTGTCTGGGAGGCGGCGGTCGCGCATGTAGCGGTCGGCGAGCAGGGCGGCGTTGTCGACGGCCTCGGGCGCGAAGGTGACGCCGTGATGCTTCTCGTAGCGGTCCTTGAGACCGAGGAGGATGCGGGTGGTCTCCTCGGCGGAGGGCTCGGTGACCTCGACCTTCTGGAAGCGGCGGGCGAGGGCTTGGTCGCTCTGGAAGGTCTGGCGGAACTCCTCCCAGGTGGTGGCGCCGATGCAGCGCAGGGTGCCGTCCTGGAGAGCTGGCTTGAGCAGGTTCGAGGCGTCCATGGTGCCGCGGCCGGCGCTGCCCGCGCCGACGACGGTGTGGATCTCGTCGATGAAGAGGACGGGGTTCTCCTGCTCGGCGAGGGCGGCCAGCACCGCTTTGAGCCGATTCTCGAAGTCGCCGCGGTAGCGCGTGCCGGCGATGAGAGATCCCATATCGAGCCGGTAGACGCGCGTCTTGCGGAAGGGCTCGGGCACGTCGCCGCCGGCGATCTTGAGCGCCAGGCCCTCCACCAGGGCGGTCTTGCCGACGCCCGGATCGCCGACGTAGATGGGATTGTTCTTCCGCCGGCGTTGGAGGATGTGGAGAGTGCGCAGGATCTCCTTGTCGCGGCCGATGAGCGGATCGATGCCGCCGCGCTGGGCGAGCAGCGTCAGATCCTGGGTGAACGCCTTCAAGGGATCGCCGGCGGGCGCTCCGCCCCGCCGTCGGTCTACTTCCTCGTCGTCATCGTCGCCGGCCGGCAGCGACGAAGGATCGGTGCCGCCGCTGAAGTAGGGCGGCTGCAGCCGCGATACGCCGTGGGCGAGATAGCTCACCACGTCGAGCCGGTTGACGCCTTCGCTTTCCAGCACCTGGATAGCATAGGAGTCGGGCTCGTCGAACATCGCCACCAGTACGTCCGAGCCGCGGATCTCCTCCTTGCCGGATCCCTCGACCCGCGCGGCGGCCATAGAGAGGACGCGCTGCACGCCCAGGGTGAGGCGCGGCTGGAGGTCGTCGTCGCCGACTTTCTCCAGCTCCTCGGAGAGGTACTCCGAGAGATCCTCGCGCACCCGTTGGAGGTCCGCGCCGGCGTTCTTCAGGACGCCGGCGGTCTCGTCGTCGAAAGTGAGGGCGTAGAGCAGGTGCTCCAGCCCTGCGTATTCATGACCCAGCCGGCCGGCTTCGGAGACGGCGACGGTCAGGGCGATCTGCAGGTCGTCCGAAAGCTTCATGCTTCCTCGTCTTTTCCGGTTTCGGCGGGCTCGGCGGATACCTTGAGCGGCATGCCGTTGGCCCGCGCGTCGTCGGTGACCTCGGCCACCTTGGTTTCGGCCACTTCCTTGGAGTAAACACCGGCGACGCCGGCTCCCTTCCTGTGAACCTGCAGCATGATGTGGGTGGCTTCGGCGGCGGGCTTGTGGAAGTGGGTCATCAGGACGTGGACGACGAACTCCATGGTCGTGAAGTCGTCGTTGTGGAGGATCACCTTCCATCGCCGGGGCCGCTTGGTCTTGCGCCGCTCCTCGACGGCGAATTCCTCTTCCTGCTCGAAGTCGGGATCCCACGGCTCCGCCATAGCACGATCCTACCCTTATCTGGAACGGAGAGTGCGGGCCAAACGGGTGCAGCGGCGCCCGCCGCCAACTGCACCCGGAAGGTGAGACTAGTCCGTCGTGATCACGCCACAGGCCGCCCGGGCACCTCCGGCGCAACCCGCGACGGGGCCGCTGGGGCAGTAGGTGTCCGGGTTGACGTGAATGATGACGGCGCTGCCGTCGGCGTCGAAGAGACTGAGCGGCCCCGGCGAGAGCGTCACGCGACTGGTTTCCGTGTGGAGCGCTCCGACCCCGCCGTGGACTTCGAGGTTGATCAGGTCGCCCGAGTGGAAGGGGTGATTGCCGTCGGGGCTCGAATTGCTTGCGGGGCCGGGATCGAAATGCCCGTTGGCGCCGCTGCAAGGGCTGCAGGCGCCGGTTTCATGGATGTGGACAGCGTGCTTGCCGTCCGGAAGACCCGTCACGACGACCGTGACGTCCACCAGCTTGACGCCCTCGTCCGACGGGCGCTCGAGCAGCAAGGCGAAGCCCGAGATCGCCGGGTCTGTACAGCCGGAAATCACCGCCGAAGCCCGCACGACCGGGTCCGCGGCGGCCGTGGTCACCGCGGCGCAGATGACGGCCACGATCAGAGAAAGTCCACCGAGAATCCGCACTGATCTCATATCCGTCTCCTCATATGGAAATCGAAGGTGAGCGGCAGATGAACAGATGAAGATGTGACTCGTGGCGAAAAGCGGGGGGCCCCTTGGCCCCAAAGGACCGATCGGCACCTCGTAGAGCCTCCTATAGAGGATGAGAAACTCCTCTATAAATCAGAAGTGCCTAAAATTAGGAGATCGAGACAGCCGGCCTACTGCACCTGTTCCTTGGTCTTCAGGAACCGGAGGTTCGGCCACTCTTCGCCGGTGGTCTTGAGGTGCCAGGCGTTGCGCGCCAGGAAGACGGGAGAGCCGTTGTGGTCCTCAGCCATGGCGGCGTGCTGGGCGTGGGAGAACTTCTTCAGGGCGTGGTGGTCCGGGGCCTCCACCCAGCGTGCGGTATAGAGGCTCGTCCCCTCGAAATGCACGGGGATGTTGTACTCGGTGCGGATGCGGTCCGCCAGCACGTCGAACTGCAGGGCGCCGGCGACGCCGACGATCCAATCGTTGCCGAGGTTCGGTCGAAAGATCTGCGCCGCTCCTTCCTCGGCGAGCTGCAGCAAAGCTCGGCCGAGGTGCTTGGCCCGCATCGGGTCCTCGGGACGGACCTTCTTGAGCAGCTCGGGCGCGAAGCTGGGGATGCCGGTGAAACGCAGCTCCTCGCCTTCGGTCAGCGCGTCGCCGATCCGCAGGTTGCCGTGATTGGGGATGCCGAGGATGTCCCCGGCCCAGGCCTCCTCGGCCAGCTCGCGCTCGCGGGCCAGGAAGAGAACCGGGTTGTGGATGGCGAGCGTCTTACCGCTGCGGACGTGGAGCAGCTTCATCCCCCGCTCGAAGCGGCCGGAGCAGAGGCGGACGAAGGCGATGCGGTCCCGGTGCTTCGGATCCATATTCGCCTGGATCTTGAAAACGAAGCCGGTGACCTTGTCCTCCTGGGGATCGACCTCCCGGGTTTCCGTCGGCGCCGGGCGCGGTGGCGGCGCCAGCTCGACCAGCCCCTGCAGCAGCTCGCGGACGCCGAAGTTGTTGAGCGCGCTGCCGAAGAAGACCGGCGTCAGATGTCCCTCCAGGTAGGCCGCGAGGTCGAGCTCCGGGCAGAGACCGCGCGCCATCTCTACTTCCTCACGCAGCCGGGTGACCGCGCTGGCCGGCAGGCGCTCGTCGAGCTTCGGGTCGTCCAATCCCTCGACGACTTCCCCTTCACGCGCCACGTCGCGACGCGAACGTTCCATCAGCACCAACCGGTCGTGGCGCAGATCGAAGCAGCCGAGGAACGATTGGCCCATGCCGATCGGCCAGGCTACCGGGGCCACGTGGAGCTGGAGGTCTTGCTCGATCTCGCTCATCAGGTCGAAGGGATCGCGCCCTTCGCGATCGAGCTTGTTGATGAAGGTGACGATGGGAACGTTGCGCAGGCGGCAGACCTCGAAGAGCTTGCGGGTCTGCGCCTCGATGCCCTTGGCGGCGTCGATCACCATCACGGCCGAGTCGACGGCCGTCAGGGTGCGGTAAGTGTCCTCGCTGAAGTCCTCGTGACCCGGGGTGTCCAGCAGGTTGAAAGTACAGCCGCCGAACTCGAAGGTCATGACGGAGGAGGTCACGGAAATGCCGCGCTCCTGCTCGACCTTCATCCAGTCGGAGCGGGCACGCCGGGCCTCGCCGCGGGCCTTGACGGCGCCGGCGAGTTGGATGGCGCCGCCGAAGAGCAGGAGCTTCTCGGTGAGCGTTGTCTTGCCCGCATCGGGGTGCGAGATGATGGCGAAGGTCCGCCGTCGGGAAACCGGATCGTTCGTCTTGTCCATGGATTTTTCCGGGAAGGGCGAGCCCCTCCCGTGTTTTGAAACCGACGGCATAGGGTAGCAGATTCCCGGGGACCCTCATCGACGCCGCTGAGGTGCCCCTGGCAGGCCGAACCCCTTGAGCCCTTCGAGGCCTCACCCTGTCCCTTTCGCCCGTCCGCGGTGAGATCTCCTGCTTGCTATTTTTGAATAAC
This sequence comes from Thermoanaerobaculia bacterium, assembly GCA_036002325.1. Classification (GTDB taxonomy): domain Bacteria; phylum Acidobacteriota; class Thermoanaerobaculia; order Multivoradales; family UBA5704; genus DATARR01. Next base: position 16,721 of record DASYTJ010000133.1, read on the forward strand.
TATGTAACCAGGCGAAGGCGCCTTAAGGTTCGGGGATGTTAAAGCTGATTTCACATGATGCTATAGATATCCGTTATATAGCAAGGGGGGCAGGTCTATCACTGCTTATTCTATCGTAACCAGCACTCTTCCAAGGAATAAGGGGTGCTTTATGAAGGCCAATTTTAATTGGAAGGTACCTTGACACCAACTTTTTGCGGTGTAATATGAGCAGTCAAGGCCATCGGCAGTCTCCGGGAAACGATCACTCTCCATAGGAGCGATCGAATATCAGGACTGGCTCTGGCCAGAGGTGGCGGCATCGTGGAGACTTGCACCGCGTGTCCGATGGTCGCACTGCTTCGGCGTTCGCGAATCATCCGCTGGGTCCTCGCCGCGCTGGCGGCGGGAGCCACCGCCGCGACTCCGGCATCAATAATGGGACAGACGCCGGCGGCCGCGGCCGGGGAGGAGATCCAGGAGCAAGCGCTCGCCCGCCTCGATGCCCGCCTCGCCTCTCAGCCGGAGGACCTCGAGGCGCTGGCCGAGCGGGCTCGTCTACGCGACGCCACGCGTCAGCCGATGGGCGCCTACCTCGACCGGCTGGAGATCCTGCGGCGTCAACCCGAGAACGCCGAGGTAGCTCGTCTCGCCGCTCTCAACCTGATCGAGGCGGGAGCGCCGCAGGCGGCGGCCGCCTTCCTCGAGCGCTACCCGGCGGCGCTCGTCGGAGAGGCCGGCACCGCCCTTGCCCGCCGGATCGCCGGGGATCTGGCCGCCCGCCGCGTGCGCTGGGGGTGGGCGGAGCCGGTGTTCGACCCGGGCGAGCGTCGCCACGAGGCTGAAGCAGCGATCACCGTACTTGAAGCGATGCACCGGGGGGACCCGCGGGACGAGCGAGCGACCGGCGATCTGCTGCTTGCCTATCGCTTGGCGGACCGCATGACGGACGTGATCGCCCTGTGGGAGAAAGTGGGGCGTCGCGATTCTCCTTACTGGCTGCGTAACGCCGCCGCCGATGCCTATCTCGCCCTGCACCGCTCGGCGGAGGCGGAGGCGCTCTACCGCTCGTTCACTGGCGAGCGTGCCGGCTCGCCGGAGCCCTGGCTGGGTATCTACTGGGCGGCGATCGAACAGCGACGCTTCGCCGCCGCCGAGGCCGCGCTCGAGCGACTGGAGACGATCTCCGGCCAGGAGCTCACGGCGAAGGTCCAGCGGGGGTGGCTGCTCCTTTTTCAGGACCGTACTGCGGAGGGACAGGCGCATTTCGAGTCCCTGTTCGACCGGTATCCAGCCGATCCACGGGTGCGTGAAGGGCTGGCTACCGCCTTCCTGTGGCAGGGATGGCCGCGGCGCGGCTTGCAATCGGTCGAAGAGCTGCTCGCCCGCACCACTCTCGAGGCACCTCGCGTCGACAACCCTGCCGCCCGCATCTCCCGCGCTGGAGCGTTCTCGGCGCTCGGAGACCTCGCTGCGGCACGCCGCGAGGCCGATGATCTCGTGGCTCTCTACCCCGAAAACCTGCGCGCCCAGCGCCTGCGCCGCGACGTCCGGACGCAGCTCTCCCCGGAGGTGCGGCTGGAGAGCCGGTACGATACGTCCGACCGCGGCCTCGGGGAGGCCTGGACCCAGCTCGAGCTGAGCCTGCCGCTGGCCTCCCGGGCTCGGCTCGCGGCCGGCGCCTACGGGAGCAGCTCTGACGATGAGCGCTACTCGCGCGGTGACGTCAGGGAAGCCTATCTTGGCCTTTCGCTGCGCCCCGGCCACTGGCTGAGCTTGAACGCCGAGGCGGCATGGGACATCAGCGGGGGCGATCTCAGACGCGGTGTGGCCACAGGCGCGCGGATGGCGGTCCTGCCGGACGATCACTGGCGGGCCGACCTCGGCTATGCGCACAACTCTTGGCGCGACCTCCCGCTGCGGGCGAGGGCGGCGGGGATCGTCGGCGACCTCTGGGACGCCGGGCTCTCTTACGCGGGAACGCGCTGGATCGCGCGGCTCGGCGGCGGCCACTCCGACCTGAGCGACGGCAACCGACGCGCCTGGGCCCTTGCCGCCGTGCAGCTCCCAGCGCGGCAGGGGCCGATCTATCGCGCGACCTTCGGAACCGAGGTCTACGCCTCCGCGAACCGCCGGAGCGATGTCGCCTACTTCAGCCCATCGCACGACCGCAGCGCCTCTCTGACCCATCGCTCGGAATGGGTGACGACGACCGCTCCCGGCCATCACCACTCTTTCTCGCTGCTCGCCCACGCCGGAATCTACGACCAGGAAAAGTTCGAAGCCGGCCCGGTCGGCGGCCTCTGGCTGGAGTCGGGTTGGGATCTCTCGGGGAGGACCGTGCTGGTGGTTGGGGTGGGAGCCCGCAGCCAGCTCTACGACGGCTCGCGCGAGCTCGATCCCAGGTTCTACCTGACGCTGAGACGGAGGTTCTGATGCGCTCCGGGATGATGATTCCGCTGTTGGCAGCCCTCGCCGGAGCTCCCGCCGCGGCGGCGCCGTTCGGTCTCGCCTGGGGCGTGATTGCCGAGCCAGTCACGGCAGGAGCGCTCTCCCCGGGTCAGGTAGCCGAGCATCTGGAATTTCTGCAAGCGCACGGCTGGCGGGCGGTCCGCACCGGCGACCTCGCCGACGGCGGCGAGCATTCCGTCCTCCTCACCTTCGATGACCCGGCGAGCGCGCTCCGTTATGTCGTGCCTCTGCTCGACCTGTATCGGATGCCGGCCGTAGTCACCGTCGGTCCGACGGAGGCGACCGACCCTGCTCTTGCGCCGGTCCTCCGGGGCCTGGCTGCCTCACCGTGGGTGGAGCTGCTGCCGCGCATGGAGGAGGAGCCGAGAGCTGACGTACCGGCCGTGCGGTGCGCGGCCGGCTCCGATCCCGCCGCGCGCCTGCACGACAGGCTGGCGCGCCTGAGCCGGATTCTGACGACGCAGACGGATCGCCTGCGCGAGGTCACCGGCGCGGCACCGGCGGGTGTGGCATGGGCACCCGGCACCTGGAGTGGCTCGGAGGAGGCGGTGGCGGCCAGCCTGGGTCTGACGCTCCAGCTCCCGACTTTCACGGACATGCCGCCGGCGCTCGGTCCGCCGCGCGTCCCCCGTTTCGCGGTGCCGCCGTGGGCCGGCATCTGGGCCCTGGTCCAGGCGAGCGTCCGCTGGGATCCGCGCGACCACCCGGTGCGGTTCGTCGAGGTCGAAGCCGCCTGGCTCTGTGCCGGCGGCGATCCCGAGGCGCGGATCGCCCGCGTCGTTGAAGTGGTGCGGCGGCTCGGCCTCAACGGCGTACGGCTTGTCCCAGGAGGTCCGGCGGGTGCCTGGTTCGAGACCACCGCTGCGCCGGTGCGCGGCGACGTGGCAGGTCCCCTCTCCCGCGCCTTGCGCGCCGCCGGGGTGCGGTGGGTGATTGTCGATTTCCCCCCCACCAGCGGCGATCCGAGCCGCGATATGGCCCTTGCCCTCGACCTCGCGCGGGCGGTCGATGCCGATGTCGCGGTGCTGCCCGCCTCCTCCCCAGCGGAGAGCCGGCTCGGCGAGGTGGTGCGGTATGTGCGCCCGGCGGCACGGCTGGCCTGGCGTGAAGACGAGGCGAGCGGCGAACGCGCTTTCCACTTCGCGCCAGGCGAAGTGACGCACCGCGGTCTGACCGTGAGCTCCAAGGCGGTGGCGATGGCCGACGCCGAGGCGGCGCGCCGCGCGGTCACAGGATGGGAGTGGATCGGGCTGCCCGTAGAGCTCGCAGAAGACGGTCTCCGGATTTCCCTGCGCTCGCTGGCCGCCTTCACTCTCCCGAGGTGATCCCATGCGCCACATCTTCCAGTTCGTCTTCTTCTATCCCTTGTTCATGGCCCTGTTCTGGATCGTCGGCTCGTTGGTGTTCTCCTGGCGGCGTGAGCGGCGCCGCCAGCCGCCGGAGCTCGCGTCCTATCCCCCCGTCAGCGTGCTGATCCCCTGTCACAACGAGCAGCTCACCATCGAGCACGTGGTGCGCGCCGCGGCGGCGAGCCGCTACCCCAACCTCGACATCCTGGTCATCGACGATGCCAGCAGCGATGCGAGCGCCGCCATCCTCGATCGCCTGCTGCCGGAGATCTCCAACCTGCGGTTGTTGACGCTCACGCGCAATCTCGGCAAGGCGAAGGCCTTGAACCTCGGCGCCCTCGCCACCAAGGCCGACTACCTGATGTGTATCGATGCCGACGCCCTCCTCGCTCCAGACGCTATCCATTGGATGGTCTTCGATCTCGAGCGCAGCCCACGGGTGGGAGCGGTGACCGGCAACCCGCGGGTCCTCAACCGTACGACCCTCGTATCGCGCATCCAGGTCGGAGAGTTCTCCGCCATCGTCGGCATGATCAAGCGCACCCAGCGCCTGCTCGGGCGCGTCTACACCGTCTCCGGGGTCTGTTCCTGCTTCCGGCGCCTCGCCGTCCATGAAGTCGGGTACTGGTCCTCGGAGACCGTCACCGAGGATGTCGACATCAGTTGGAAGCTGCAGCTCGCCTACTGGGGAATCCTCTACGAGCCGCGCGCCTTGTGCTGGATTCTCGTCCCGGAGTCGATCCGCGGTTTGTGGCACCAACGGCTGCGCTGGGCGCGAGGCGGAATGGAGGCGGCCCTACGTTACTCGCGCTCGATCTTCCACTGGCCAAAACGCCGGATGTGGCCGGTTCTCGCCGAGCTGATGGTCAGCACCGCCTGGTGTTACGCTGCCTTTCTTGTCCTGGCTGCCTGGATCTTGACCCAGTTGGCCCCCGCGCGGATTCCGCCGGGGTTCCGGGTTGCCACTCTCTTGCCCGGCTGGAGCGGCAGCGTCCTTGGGGTGGTCTGCCTCCTCCAATTCCTGACCGGCCTCGCCCTCGATCACCGCTACGAGGGCTCGCGTCTCTTACGCCAGCTCTTCTGGGCCATCTGGTACCCGGCTGTCTATTGGGTCATCACCGCGGGCACGTCGGTGGTCGCGTTGCCCATCGCGCTCCGCCAAAAAGGGAGGTTCAGCCATGCCGTCTGGCAAAGTCCCGATCGCTGAATCGAGCACCGTCGGCGCCCTGCTGGCCCGACACTGGTCCCACCGGCGGCCCCTCCCCACCGGGGTCCTTGCGCTGATCACTGCGCTGTTCTGGGCGGCCTGGCTCTACCTGGTGCTGCCGCTCGTCAGCCTGCTGCTCTGGGCACTGGGCGTGCGCTTTTTCATCCAGCAGATGCGTCAGAGCGGCTACGAGGCGCTGCGCAGCTCGCTGATCGCCTACTCGTCAGTCCTGCTCATCCTCATCGGTCTGCTCGCCGTGTGGATCGTCTGGAACATGGCGCGGTATGGCGGCAGCAGAGACCGGCGCACCGCCAGGCGAGGGGCATTGGCCGACTCGGACATCCAAGCAGCGTTCCGCCTCGACGACAGCCTCCTGCCCGTGCTGCGGCACGAGCGCCTGGTGCGGATCGATCTCGACAGCGACGGCTGCCCGCTGGTGATCGCTGGTACGCGTCCCCATCTGGCGAACCCGGCGGCCGGAGCGAGCGCGGACGGCGCTGGCCCTCAGCGGATCAGCGAAGTCCTGTGATGGGGGTAGCGCGCTGCCAGCCAGGGGGCCAGCGCGTCGTGGACGATGGCTCCCACCCGGTCTGCCCCCTCGTTGGTGAAGTGGAAGAAATCGTAGAAGAGAGTGGAGTCTTTGGGCAGGGCGCGGGCGAGATCGATGGTTAGGATGCGGCGCTTCCGTCCCACCTGGCGCGTCACATCGTTATAGCGCTCGAGCAGCCGCCAGGCGAGGCCACCATCAAGCTCCTCCCAGAGCCTCACCGCCATCGGCCGTGTGTCGATACCGGTGTGCGCGTCGATGCCCCCAAGCAGGGTGGGCTGGGTGATCAGCACCGGCTCAATACCGTACTCCCGGTCGAGGGCGACGAGCCGTTCGAGGCGGTCCCGGAAAGCCTCAAGCCGGCGGTTCTGCTCCTTCCACAGGCGCTCCGCAACCGCCGGCGGTACGGAGCGGCGCGGGCGGTCGCGCAGCGACACCGGCTTCGGCATCGCACCGAGATCTTCGAAGCGCTGGGTGTGCCGCCAGCGGTAGAGGTTGAGCAGGGTGGCGATGATCTCGGAGTGGTTGGCGATCTCCGCCAAGGGGCTCTGCGCCACCTGATCGAACTCCCGCGGCGCATCGGTGAACATGTCGTTGAGGCCGGCCAGATAGAGGATCACTTTGGGATGGAGCCGAACCAGCGCCTGGCGAGTGAGCAGCAGATGCCCGAAGGTGCTGTGCCCGTCGAGGCCGGCGTTGTTGACCCATACCTTTTGCAGCTCCGGCCGCAGCCGGATCGCGGCCCGCTCCGGCCAGGTCCGGCCATCGCTCAGATAGAAGCATTCCGTGGTGCTACCTCCCACGGCCACCAGGGTCAACCAGTCCGCGAAGTCGGCAGGAGGCTCGGGGCCGCGGAAGCCGAGGGAGTTCTTGGTGTGTATGACGTGGGCGTCGAGCTGGTCGGAGCGCGACCGCTGGTCCGCGCGGATGTCGTAGACCTTGTTCGCCGGCAGCACCAGAGTATTGCCCCGCATCCGAAAGCCGAACGGACGGTAAACGCGCAACGCAAATTCGCTCACACCGAGCGCGAGGCCGGTGCTGATCACGACGACGAGCATCTTGACTTTCGCGCGGCGCGGCGGTGCGGGAAGCGCTGCCTGAGGGGGGTTCACACAGTTACTTTATAGGAACGGGTTTCCGGTCCCGAACTGAACTCTGACGGGTCCGCGCACTATGATTGAACCATGACGTGGCCCGACCGGCTGGAGGATTGGTGGCGGGAGCACCGCTGGTGGGTGATCGGCTCGCTATGGATCGTGGTGATCAACCTGGGATTTTGGGGACTGTGGAGCTATCACGTCGCCCTCGGCCTGAGCCAAACGCCGCCCGATCCGCGGCCGGAGCCGTCGGACATCGCCTACGAGACCCTGCGTCTCTTCTCGCTCGACGTGAACCTCTCCGTCGATCACGCGAAGACCCTGCCTCTGCAGATCGCCCGCTTCGCGGCGCCCTTGCTGGTGGTCCTCACTACTCTCCAGGCCTTCATCGTGCTCTTCTACAGCCGCTGGCTCCTCGCCCGGTCGCGGCTTTACCGCGGCCACGTGGTGATCGCCGGCTACGGTCGGAAGGGCCGGCTGCTGGCGCGCCAGTTCATCGATCAGCGCCGGCGGCTGGTGATCATCGAGCGGAACGAGGACAACGCCTTCCTCGAGTCGCTGCCGGGCCAGGGCGTCCCCGTCGTATTGGGCGACGCGGCCGATCCCTCCGAGCTTTACCGCGCCAGGGTCCACCGCGCGAGCGTGCTGGTGTGCCTCACCGGCGACGACCGCGCCAACGCCCAGGTGGCCTTCGCCGCCCAGTCGCTGGCGGCCCGGCGGGGCGGCCGGCCGCTCGACTGCCTCGTCTACATCGTGGACCCTCGCCTGTGCACGCTGCTGACCGAGCAGGAGCTGGAGAGCGCGGACGCCGATCTCTTCCGGCTGCACTTCTTCAATCCGTTCGACCGCGGAGCGCGGATCCTGTTCGACGAGTCCTCCCCCTTCGGCAAGCGGGAGCCGAAGCTGCTCGTGGTCGGCTTCGGACCGCTCAGCCAGAGCTTCATGGTGCAGGCGGTCCAGGCCTGGAGCGAGACGAGCCGCGCGGGCGAGGTCTTGTCGATCACGCTCGTGGACCGGGAGGCCGAGGAGCGGGTCCGCGCCCTCGCCGCACACTATCCGGCTTTCGCCCGGCGGTGCCGCGTGACGGGGCTTTCGATCGACCCCGGATCGGCGCGGTTCGAGGAAGCAGCCTTCCTTTTCGATGAATCGGGCGGTGTGGCCTTCACCCGCGCCTACATTCTGCTGCGCGACGAATCCGCGGCGCTCGCCGCGGCGCTGACGCTGCTCAGCCGTCTGGGCGGCCAGCGTTTGCCGATCTCCCTCGCCATGGAGCAGGAGAACCGGCTGCACGAGATCCTCCGCAGCCGCGAGCAGGCGAGCGGCGCTCCCATCGAGCTGCGGGTCTTCGGCTTGCTGGACCGCGTGCTCCAGCCGGGGCTCCTGCTGGGCACCACCACCGAGATCTTGGCCCGCGCCATTCACGAAGAGTACGTCCGCGAGCAGGCGCGGCGCGGCGAGAGCCTGGAGACGAATCCCTCCATGGCGCCGTGGGAGCGGCTCGCGGAGGACTTCAAGGAGTCCAATCGCCGCCAGGCCGAGCACATCGGCTCGAAGCTCCAGCAGGTCCTTTGCTTCATCGCGCCGCGCACGGACTGGGACGAGCCGCTCTTTCAGTTCACGCCGGACGAGATCGAGACCCTGGCTAATATCGAGCACCAGCGCTTCGTGGGCGAGCGCCTGAGCCAGGGCTGGAAGTATGGGCCCGCGAAAGACGTTGCGAAGAAGACCAGCCCCTACCTCATCTCCTGGCAGGAGATGGACGAGCCCACCCGCGAGCTCGACCGCAACGCCGTGCGCAACCTGCCGGTGCTCCTCGCCAAGGTCGGTTTCAAGATCCAGCGTCGGTAGAAGGCGCTCCTGTCCTCAAATTCGTCTCAACTTTGTCGCTTGACGATGCCCCTGTGAAGTGATACTCAAATAGCAGTTCGTCGTTCTATACGGGAAGTCGCCGGTCCAAAGACGGGACCCCAAATGAACATCGGCCTCCGGTTTCCGCCGGGGGTCCATTGGTGCCGATGGCATTGATCGCCGGAAAGGGAGCGCTATGAGGTTCACGCGTGGCCTGATGATCTTGTATTGCCTGGGGCTCCTGTTCGCCCTGCCGGGAAGCGCCTGGGCGCAGGGGCCGGCCTGCCCCTTCCTCGTCGACGCGCACGGCACGGTGGGCGCCGGCGGGGTCACCCACACCTCGATCCGGGCCGCCATCGCCGACCTGCCGAACCCCGGCCCTTGCCTGGTGCGCGTCAAGCCCGGGACCTACGTCGAGTCGGTGCTGATCGCGGACGCCAACACGCAGGCCACGTCCGAGAGCCAGCGGATCGTGATCCAGGCCGAGGCGCCCGCGGACTCGGCGGCGGCCGATGCGGCAAAGGTGATCGTCACCCCGCCTTCGGGTGGAGGCGAGGCTTCGAGCTACGCCTTCAAGATCGAGCGGTCGAAGTTCATCACCTTGAAGTCGTTCGACTTGCGGGGCGCGCGCGAGGCGGTGGTCCTGCGCGGCCTCGGCGGCGCCAACGGCAATCAGGACGTGGTCCTCGACAGCAACGACATTCACAACAACGGCGCCGGCTCCCACGCGGGGGCGGTGGTCATCGGCGAGAACAGCTCGCGCACCTGGCTGGTGAACAACCTGATCCGCGACAACGCCCACAACGGCGTGCTGGTGGAGGGCGCCGGGGCGCCGATCGACGACACGATCTACATCGTCAACAACACCGTGTTCCGCAACGCCCTCAACGGTTTGCGGGTATCGCGCAAGCGGGTGGTGTTCCTGGTCAACAATCTCATCGCCGGCAACGGCACGGCGAGCTTGCAGGGCCAGGGCCAGGCGACCAGCAGCGGCACCGACGCCGGCCGCTGGGGCCTGTTCCGCGAAGGGCAGGGTGGACAGGGAGTCCTCGAGCAGACCACCCTGCTGCACAACTACTTCTATCGCAACGGCGACGGTAAGCCCGAGGGGCACGGCGGCGACATCGCCAACGTGGCGCAGCTCTTCGAAGGGGGCTCGAGCAGCGGCAACTACACGACCCTGGGCAACGAGGTCGGAGCCCCCGCGATCGCGGGCTGCACCTTCTACCTCTCCGCCACCGAATGCACGGCGACAAAGGAATTCACCAGCCTGTTCCTCGATCCCGCCAAGGATTTCCGGCACGCCCAGGGCTCGCCGGCCGTGGACCACGGCCTCGACACGCTGGCTCACAACGGCGCGGAGCGGGTGCCCGGCCTGGACTTCGAGGGTGACGCCCGGCCGCAGGACGGCGACGGCGACGGCACGGCGGCGGTCGACGTGGGTTATGACGAGTCGCCCGGCGCGCAACCTTCGTTCAGGGCCATCGCCGACTGCTCGCCGGTGACCGGCGCGGCGCCGTTGCAGGTGCGCTTCCGGAGCCGCGGCGAGTTCCGCGGCGGCAGCATCGTGCGCTACCGCTGGGACTTCCAGGGGGACGGCACGTTCGACACTTCCGACCCGGTGCCGCAGGATTACTTCCGCACATTCCCTCAGCCCGGCGTCTTCAACGCCGTCCTCGAGGTGCTCAACAACCTGGGACAAACGGCGACGGACACCTGCACCATCAACGTCGTGTCGGCGCCGCCGATCGCCATCGCCGACGCCGATCCCTCGAACGGCCCGGTGCCTCTGACCGTGACGTTCACGGGCCGCGGCTCGGTCGCCGGCGGCCAGATCGTGAAGCATGAATGGGACCTCGACGGCGACGGCACGTACGAGATCCAGCTCACCAGTTTCACGAGCGCGCGGCCGGACTCGATCACCTTCTACATCAACCACGCCACCTGCGGCTCGGCCAACCGCTTCGACTTCTACCTGAACGACGTCCTGGTGGGCTCGGCCACGGGTACGATCGGCTGCGTCTGCAACTCGCAGGAGCCGGCCTTCACGCTCAACGATCCGGCCGCCCTGGCGGCCTGGAACACCGCCGCCGGCAACACGCTGCGCGTGGCGGTCGGATCGAGCCTCGCGGTCGGCTACATCCGCGTGCAGCCGACGCCGGGCGAGCGCTTCTGTCTCGTCGATCTCCTGACCGGCGGCCAGTGCGCCACCCGCGACATGTGCGCCAGCTATACCTTCGGCGGCAGCTACTCGGCCTCCGCCGAATCGGGCGCCACCCAGACGACGGTGCAGCACACCTACACGGCCGCGGGCACCTACAACGCCAAGTTCCGCGTCACCGACAACCAGAACCGCACCGCGACGGCCTCGGCGGCTTCGACCTCGGTGCGGGTGGGCCCGCCGGGAACGCCGATCGTGCGGGCCAGCGCCACTCCGACCAGCGGCAACGCACCCCTGGCGGTGTCGTTCAACGGCACGGCCACGGACGACGGCACGATCGCCCTCTGGGAGTGGGACTTCGACGGCAACGGCACCTTCGACTACTCCTCGGCGACCTCGCCGGCCATCGCCCACACCTATACCGAAGCCGGCAAGTTCGTGGCGCGGCTGCGGGCGACGGACAACGCCGGGCTGACGAGCATCGATCTGGTGGAGATCACGGTGGGGATCGTGGCCAGCCTGACGATCCCGGACGACACCTTCGATCCCACCCGCGGCGAGACGGCGGCCATCCAGACCTCGATCAGCGGCACGGCGCCGGTGAAGATCCTGATCCTCGATCAGGGCCGCAACGTGGTGCGCACCCTGGTCAGCCAGACGCGGCCCGGAGGCAGCTACTCCGACGTCTGGGACGGCAAGAACAACAGCGGCCAGATCCTGCCGCAGGCCCCGTACTACGCCGTGCTGGAGTACACGGTGGCCGGCGAGGTCAAGACCGTGGACCTGACGGACAGCACCGGCGGCCTGCGCTACAACCCGCCGCGCAACAGTCTGCCCAGCGTGTTCCGGCCGTTCGAGGACAACCTGCTGACGATCAACTTCACGGTTTCGCAAGGGGCGTCCGAGATCCTGGCCTTCATCGGCCTGTTCAACGTCGACACGCGCTTCATCACGCTGCTCGAGCGGGTGCCGCTGGGAGCGGGAACCCACACCATCCACTGGGATGGCCGGGCTCCTGACGGCAGCGCGGCGAAGCCGCCGCCAGGTGATTTGTTCCTGTTCGGCATCTGGGGTTTCACGCTGCCGGACAACGCCATCATGATCCAGTCGGCGCCCGTGCTCTCGAACGTCAGCGTCGAGCCCAACTACTACGACCCGGCCACCCCGAGCTATGTCACGCCCGGCCGGCCGCCGGCGGTGGTCACCTACTCGCTCGACAAGCAGGCCGACGTCGAGCTTACCGTGACCAACCTTACCAACGGCCGGATGGTGCGCCGGATCTTCGTGCCCAACGTCGCCGCTGGGACGGGTCATCAGTTGCAGTGGGACGGCCGGGTGAACGACGAGAACGGGCTCTTCGCGGACAAGGGGGATTACCGCTTGACGCTGCGCGCCATCGACTCGACGGGCAGCGTCTCCATCAACCGCTTCGCACTGGTGAGGGTGTTCTTCTGATGAACAGGAACGACGGGAACCATCGCAGATTCACATTCGCCCTCGTCGCCGTCGCGGCGCTCGTCCTGCTCACCGGGCTGCCGGTGCTGGCCGCGGAGCTGACGGTGGCCGACTACGTCGACCTCACCATCGCGCGGCTGGAGCTGGCGCAGAGGACCTGGACCGAGGAGGGGCGGAGCCCGGTGGAAACCGAGGAGGCCGCCCTCTTCGAAGCCCGCGGCACCACGGCCAAGGCGTACTATCGCTTCGCGGGTGAGCACGGCAAGGCGATCGCGAGCTATCTGGAGGAGAACACCGACAAGCGCGACCGGATCGAGGCCCTCAGCCGTGAGATCCAGCGCCTGATCGAGCAGGCGGAGGTGACGCAATGAGCGAGCGCAAGAGGTTTCTATGGATCGTGTGGCTCCTCGCCCTGGCGGCCCTGCTGCCGCTCGGCACGAGCCCGGCCTTCGCCTTTCACTTCCCGTGGGACCAGGGGCACGACACCTTCGATCCCGATCAGGGAGACGACGACACGGATCCGGGGGACGACGATCCCTGCAAGACCGGTTCGCCGTTCCAGGTGGCCACCGGCAATTTCATCTTCGGCGCCCAGGACTTCTACGTGCAGACGCCTGGCATCGATTTCGACATCAGCCGCACCTACAACAGCCACGATCTGCGCGACGGCCTGTTCGGGTTCGGCTGGACCTTCTCCTTCGACCAGCGCGTCGTCCACACCACCGACGGCAGCATGACGTTCGCGATCTCCTGCGCCGGCAGCGGCAAGCGAGAGAGATGGACGCTCGGCTCGACAGGCAGCTACACCGCGCCGGCCTATTCCTCCAGCCGGCTGGCGGGGCAATCGGACGGCTCCCTGCGGCTGACGGACAAGGAGGGAATCGTCCGCGCCTATGACGCCGAGGGGCGGCTGGTTTCCATCGCGGACCGCAACGGCAACGCCCTGACCCTGAGCTACGACGGAACCGGCTTCCTGACCACCATTACGGACGGCGCCGGGCGCCAGGTCCGCATCAACAAGGGCGCCAACGGCAGGATCTCGAGCATCATCGATCCAGCCGGCAGGAGCTACAACTACGTCTACGACAGCAACGGCAACCTGATCCGCGCCATCAATCCCGGCGGCGGCGCCACGGTTTACACCTACGACACGAAGCACAACCTCCTGAGCGTCACGGAGCCGGGGGGCGCATTGGTCCAGCAGGTCACCTACGACACCGAGGGGCGGGTCAAGACCTATCGCGAGAACGGCGGCACCTGGACCGTCACCTACAACCCGGCCCAGAGCCGGACGGTCAAGCGCGATCCCCGCGGCAACAACTGGACGCTCGTCTACAACAGCAAGGGCAACGTCGTCCAGTCCATAGATCCGTTCGGCAAGAGTGTGAGCCGGACTTTCGACGACCGCTCGAACGTCACCTCGATCACGGACCAGAACGGCAAGACGACCGTGCTCCAGTACGACGCGTCGAACAATCTCCTCGCTGTGACCGATCCCAACGGCAAGGTGGCGCGTTTCACCTACGACGCCACGCTCAACCTGCCGACGTCGCTCACCGATCCATCGGGAACCCCCACCAGCCTGGTGTACGACGCGCGGGGGAACCTGATCCGTTTCACCGATGCGGCCGGTCGGATGAACCAGTCCACCTATGACTCCCGCGGTCTGCGCACCAGCTTCACGGACAGCACGGGCAAGACCGCGACGTTCAGCTACGACCAGTACGGCTATCTCACGCAGGTGCGGGATTCGGCGGGCCGCACGCAGAACTTCTCCTACGACATCCTGGGGAAATTGGCCTCGGTCCGCGATCCCGAAGGCGGGACCAGCACCTACGAATACGACAACAACGATCACCTCGCGAGGGTGGTGGACCCGCTCGGTCACGAGACGACCTACACGTACGACGCCGCGGGAAACATGATTTCCCTCAAGGACGTCAACGGCGGCACCTATCTGTTCGAGTACGACGCCGTCCGGCGGCTGAAGAAGGTCACCAACGCTCAGGGCCAGTCGCGGACGTTTACCTATGACTCCAAAGGCAACCTGATCTCGACGGTGGATGCCAAGGGACAGTTGACCCAGGCGGTCTACGACGTGGCCGACCGGCTCACCCAGAAGATCACCGTGGACGACGTGGTCAACTATACCTATGACGCGTCGGGCAACGTCCTCTCGATCCGCAACAACAACAGCAATCTCACGTTCACCTACGACGCGATGGGGCAGTTGATCACGGCCGCCACCGGCGCCACCGCGCACCAGCCGGCGACGAGCATCAGCTACACCTATGACGAGCGGGGCAATCGCGTCAGCATGGTCGACCCCCAGGGGGGAGTCACAGCGTACGCCTACGACCTCCTCGGCCGCATGACCCGGATCACCGACCCGCAGCAGCGGAGCACCACCTATTCCTACGATGCGGAGTCGCGGATCTCCCGCGTCGATCTGCCCAACGGTGTCAGCTCAGTCGTGACCTATGACTCCGGCGGCCGGCTGACCAATCTGGTGCATCAGCGCGGCAGCGCCGAGCTCGCCCGTTTCGATTACACCTACGACGGGAACGGGCAGCGGCTGACGATGGCCGAAGCGGCCGGGCTGAACACCTTCTCGTACGACGCGCTGGGACGTTTGACCGGCGCGACGCACCCGCAGGTCCAGAACCCCGACGAGTTCTTCACCTACGATCCGATCGGCAACCGCCTGTCGTCGCACCTCTCCGCCTCCCACAGCTACAGCGCGACGAACCGGCTCCTCGCCGATGCCGAGTTCGACTACGTCTACGACGCCAATGGCAACATGACCCGCAAGACCCGCCGCGCCACCGGCGAGCAGACGACGTTCACCTACAACGCCGGCAATCAACTGGTCGGGATCACTCTGCCGAATGGCACCGCGGTCTCGTACTTCTACGACGGCCTGGGCCGGCGGATCGAAAAGAACGTCAACGGCGCGATCACCCGCTACCTCTACGACGGCGAGCGGATCCTGTGGGAGCTGGACGGCGGCAACGCCATGGTGGCCCGGTACACGCACGGCAGCGGGATCGACCAGCCTCTCGCCATGGAGCGAGGTGGCAGCCAGTACTTCTATCTGACCGACGGACTGGGCTCGGTGCGCGCTCTCGCGGACGCCGCGGGCGCCGTCGTCCAGACCTACACCTACGATTCGTTCGGCCGTGTCGTCGAGCAGACGGGCAATGTTCCGAACCCCTTCCTCTTCACCAGCCGGGAATTCGACCCGGAGAGCGGCCTCTACTTCTACCGCGCGCGCTACCTCGATCCGCAGAGCGGCCGCTTCCTGCAGGAGGACCCCCTCCACGTCACGTCCTCGGATCTCAACCTTTACGCCTACGTCGGCAACAATCCGATCAACCTCACGGACCCGATGGGTCTCGACTGGTTGGACAACCTGGGCAACTTCGCGGCCGGCTTCGGCGACTCGCTGACCTTCGGTCTGACCGACTGGATCCGCGAGCAGATGGGCATCAACGACGCCGTCGACAAGTGCAGCGGCTGGTACAAGGCCGGTGAGTGGACCGAGGTCGGGGCGGAAGTCCTGGCCACCGGCGGATCGGCGCTGCTGAAGAACCTGGCGAAGAACGCCGTCCGCTCGGAGGTGCGGCGCGAGGCGGCCCGCATGACGGCGAACATCGCCCGCAACGGCAAGCAGCTCCATCACATCAACCCGCTGTTCGGCCATCCCGGCGGCGCCCCCACGCTCTTCCCGACGGGTGGGTTGCCGGCCTGGATCCACAGCGGCAGTTGGAACACGAAGCTGCTGACCCAGGCCGAGCACGTCGCCGCGCACCGCCGGCTGCGGCAGATGGAGGAGATGGCGAGGAGGGCGGTGAATCCGCCCACTACGGCCGGCCGCGCCGCCGCCAACGCGTTGAGGGATTGCGGTTGCAACTGAGCCGGGTCGAGAGGGATGTCGCCACGGCTGCAGTTTCTCCTCAGTGCGCTGCTGGCGATAGGATTCGTCGGCTACCTGGCCTGGGACGTCTGGGGCGTGCCCCTGGCGGTCTCGGTCCCGGTAGCCGCTCTGGTGGTGGGAGGAGCCGCAGTGGCCTTGTGGAAGTGGAGTAGCCGTCCGAAGCCTCTCAGCGGGATGCACCAGAAGGTGGCCGAGATCAAGAGCCTGCCGCTCGCCGAGGCGAAGCGGCGGGCCCTGGCGGCCCTGGAGGATCCCAGCCGTTTCGAGTGCGAGCGGGAGCCGGTCTCCGGAGCTCTGCCGGCGGGTCTGCCGAGCCTGGCGCGCGAGCTGTTCTCCACCTACGCCTCGATCCAGGCGGTGGCGGGAGAGGCGCGGCTGTCGCGCGACGAGCTCGGCCCCTCCCAATATCGGCGGGAGCTCCTCCGCATCGGCACCAACCTCGATGACACGGAGCTGGTCGTCCAGCCGGGCGAGGAACCGGTCTATGAGATCGACGGCTCCGATGCCGACGCCCGGGAATTCGAGCAGGGCGGGATCCCCACCGTCTATCACTGGATTCTCGTCACCGAAGAGGTCCTCTACGGGAAATGAGGCGCCGTAGCGTTCTCGGTCTCGCGGTACTTTCCGGTCTCGTCGCCTCCGCACTGCCTTGCGAGGCGGGAGTCGCCTACACGGCCCTCCGCGACGGCCTGTGGCAGGTCGTCTATCAGGAGAGCTCCTCGTCCGCTCCGCAAGTGGTGGGCCGCGACCTCGGCGCGGACGCCTCCGCTCCGGCGCTGTCGCCGGACGGCAAGCGCGTGGCTTTCGAAGTGGCAGGGCAGGGGATCCTGGTCTGTCCCGTCGCGGGCGGCGCATGTCAGACCGTCAAGACCGGCCTCGGCACCGCCGGCCGGCCGGCCTGGGATCCGAAATCGGGCGAGCTGGTCTTCGTCCGCTATATCGCCAGCACGTCGGGTGAGGACTCGGACATCCTGGTCACCCAGAACGCTCTCCAGGACATCCGGCCCCTGGTCACCCACACCGGCAACCAGGACGAGCCGGACGTCTCGCCGGACGGCCGTTTCCTCGCCTACAGCTCGGGGGTCGTCATCTCGCTCCGGCAGTCCGGCGTCCGCGTGGTGCGCCAGCTCTGGGTGATGGACCTCGCCTCCGGCGTACCGGCGCTGCTGGTGCCGGGCACGCATCAGGACATCCATCCCGACTGGTCGCCGGACGGAAAGTGGATCGCCTTCGCGTCCGACCGCGGCGGCGAGTTCGAGGTCTGGGTGGTGCGACCCGACGGCAGCGGCTTGCGGCAGGTCACCTCGGGGCCCGGCACCAAGATATGGCCGGCATGGTCGCCGGACGGACGCAAGATCCTTTACACCCGGAGCGCCGAAGGCAAGCAGGGCCTCTGGCTCGTGGGAGCCGACGGCTCGGGTGCCGCGCCCTTCGGCGCCGGCACCGAGGAGCTCCGGGACGCTGACTGGAGGTAGTTGAGTGCAGCAGATCCCTCACAAGCTAGCGGCCCCGGCCGCGGCCCTTGGTTTCCTCGTCCTGGCGAGCCCGACCTTGGCGGCTCCGCCGGGCGTCGCCGTCACCGACGTCGCGCTGAGCCGGACCTCGTTCAATCCGAGCCAGGGAGAAGACGTGGAAATCTCCTATCGATTGGCGGCGGCCGACCGCGTATGGCTGAGGGTCTACGATCCTGATGAGGGCCTCGTGCGGGTTCTCGTCAACGGGGAGAAGCGCGCGGCCGGTCCACACCGGGAGAGGTGGGACGGCAAGGACCTCGAGGGTCGGGTCGTACCCGATGAGGCCTATCTCTTCACGATCGAGACCGCTTCCGGCTCGTTCTACGATCCCACGACGTCCTCCGGCGGCGTGGTGGGCGATCTCACCGCGGCGAAGTTCGACCGCACCGCGGGCACCGTCAGCTACCAACTGCCGGCCGCCGCCCGGGTGCTCATCCGGCTCGGCCTGCACAACGGCCCGATGCTCAAGACTCTGGTGGACTGGAAGCCGCGGCCGGAGGGCTCGGTCACCGAGCGCTGGGACGGCCGGGACGAGAACGACCTCGTCGATCTCCGGGGCAGGCCCGGCTTCAACACCCTGATCACCTACGTGACCCTGCCGGACGCCACGGTGATCGCCTTCGGCAACGAGTCGTCGGCGTATCGGGACTACAAGCTCGGCCCGGCGAAGAACCGGCCCCGCAAGCCCGAGCGCAAGGCCACGCCGGAGTTGCAGGCGCGGCTGCGGCCCGAGGGACTGGTGCCGCCGGCCTGGGCGCGGGCGCCACGGGTGTCGATGACGTTCCCACAGGCCGGCGACGCGAAGATCCCCGCGGTGAAGAAGGAGGTGGCGGTGCGGGTGGATGTCGACCCCGCCGACCGGGACTACCTCTTCAAGGATCAGTTCGAGGTCATCTTCTTCGTCGACAACGTCTTCTTCGCGGAGGCGGAGCGGGGACACCTGCCGTTCAATTGGAAGTGGGAGCTCCAGCAGTTCCCCCCCGGGGAGCACATCCTCACCGTCAATGTATCCAGCTTCAAGGGCCAGGTAGGCGTCGCCAGCCGCAAGGTCCAGATCATCACGGAGTAGTCGAATGCAGCCGTTGCGGATCCCGCTCGCCCGGCCGGCGGCCTGGGTGCCCTTCGTCCTCGGCGCGGCGTCGGTGGCCAGCCTTCTGCTCTACTTCTACGGCATCGCCAGCATGCCGGCCGGGACGCGCTGGCTGCTGCTGCCCTCGTTCCCGATCCTGGCGGTCTTCCTGACCTGGGCGCACCGGCGCGACGCCGAGCTCCGGGAGCGCGTGGTGGCCGGCCTGTGGGCAGGGGCTCTCGCCACGCTGCTCTACGATGTGGTGCGGGTGCCCATCTCGGCTTCCGGCGTGCCGGTCTTCAAGGCGATCTCCTACTTCGGGACGCTCCTCCTCGGCCAAACGTCGCCGACCTTCGGCTCGGAGCTGGCGGGCTGGGGCTATCACCTGTGCAACGGGATCGGCTTCGGTCTCATGTACGCGGTGCTCGTCGCCCGTCCCCGGCTGTGGAGCGCCGTGGCCTGGGGAGTGACGCTGGAAGTGACCATGCTGCTGACGCCCTACGCTGAGGTCTTCGGCTACCGGATGTCAACGCAGTTCGTGGCCATCAGCCTGGGCGCTCACGTGGTCTACGGCGCCGCGCTGTGGGCGGGCCTGCGGGGATGGGAGCGGCTGCGCCACGAGCCGAACCGGATGCGGATCCTCACCAGCCTGGCGCTCTTGCCTCCTCTGGGAATTGGTGGCGTGGCCTGGGACTTCCACGGCCGCCATGCCGCGAGCATCCCGCCCTCGCCTCCAGCTTATGTGGGGAAGCATCTCTATGCGACGTGGAACGCCCTCGAGCCCGACCGGCTGGCCGTGCTCTGGGTGCTGCGACGGTTCGTGGACCCCGAAGCGCGCTTCAACTTCGTCGAGCCGTTCAGCCACTCCGCGCTGGGGCAGCCGATCGATCTGCCGGAAGCGGAGATCCGGCGCAGCGGCGTGCGCTCGGCTACGGAGGTCCTGCTGGAGCGGGAAAGCCTCCTCGACGATGAGAAGCTGGCGAGCCTGGCAGAGATGACGCATCTCTATGAGATCGCCCGCTGGAAGCTGCCCTCCCGGCCCTCGGCCTTCGTCCTGGGAGAGCAGCTCAAGAAGGCGGCCGGAGACTGTCCGGCGAAAGAGGTCCACCCCTGCGTGGAGCGCGGGTTCCGGTTCCTCGACGAATGGTACGAAGGGTCGGATGGTCGCTCTACGGACTCACCTTGATTTCCCCCTGCCCAGCCTTTTTCAGCCTGGAGTTGAGCGCGGCGAGGTCCTTCGTCTTCAAAGCCTCCCAGGCTGCCAGCGTGGCGGTCACCGTGGTCTGGAGCTTGTCGAAGCCTGCGACGGCGTCCGTGGAGGGCGCGGCATCCGCACCGTCCACGGCGTCGGCGATCCCGTTCAGCGTGCTGGATAGGAATCGCAAACTGGTGGTGGAGAGCGGCGACAGCCACCAGGCCGAGTGGGGGCCCTTCGACGGCACGATGCCGGAGATCTCGAGCGCCCGCGCCTGCAGCGTGTCGATCGCGGCGCTGGTGTCGTTGCTCGCTCCTTTACGGCGCTCGGCGAGGGCTGCGAGCAGCTTCTGGGCCTCGCCCGACGTCTGGTTGACCTTGCCCTGCGCCTCTTCGATGCGGCGGGCCAATGCGAACTGCGCGGCGTAGGCCTCAGGCGGCAGCGAGACGCGCGGATCGGGCGCCACGGTGAGCGGCTGCGTGAGACGGACACCGTCCACCCCCAGCACGACGGTGTAGCGGCCGGGCGGCGCCCACACGCCATCGGCATAAGGCTCGTCCGCATCCCCCGGGTAACGGAGCGGCCAGACGAACCGGTGATGTCCGGGCTCGTCGGAAAGCGTCGAAGGCGGCTTCACCCACTCGGGACCGGTGGTCAGCTTGGCGGGATCCGGCTTCGGCGGCAGGTCCGCTCGGCTGTAGCGCCGCACCAGCTCGCCCCGCGCGTCACGGATCTCCAGCGTCACGGGCTTCTTCGGCCTGGTCTTCAGCACGTAGTCGATGAGAGCGCCGGCGGGCGGGTTCTCCGCGAGCGGCTCGTCCCGCGGTATGGGCGTGCCGGTGAAGCCCGCGGGGCGTAGCCGGATCGCCGCCGCCGGCGCGAACAGCCAGGCCGGCGCGCTCGCCGACTCGGCGTCGATCTGCCGCAGTGGCGTGACGTCGTCCAGCACCCAGAAGGCCCGGCCATGGGTGGCGATCACCACGTCGGAGCCATGGACGTCGATGTCGCGCACCGACGTCACCGGCAGGTTGAGCTGCAGCGGCTGCCAGTGACCGCCGTCGTCGAAGGAGACGTAGACCCCCTTCTCGGTGCCGGCGTAGAGCAGACCCTTGCGCACCGGGTCCTCGCGCACGGCGTTGACGAAGCTGCCGTCCGGGATGCCGCCGGCGATCGACTGCCAGCTCCTGCCGCCGTCGCGGGTGCGGTAGATGTAGGGCTTGAAGTCGTCGAGCCGGTGGCGGTCGACGGCGGCGTAAGCGGTCTCGACGTCGAAGTGCGAGGCGTCGATGATGCCGACCTTGGACCACGGCGTGAGCTCCGGCGGCGTGACGTTCGTCCAGTGCCGGCCTTCGTCCTTGGTGCGCCAGATCAAGCCGTCGTCGGTGCCCACCCAGAGATCGCCGTCCGCGAGGAGCGACGGTGCGATGGCGTAGATGACGCCGAAGCGGGTGCCCGGCCCCGGCTTGTTCGCCGCCGTCGGCGCGTCGAGGTTGGCCGGCGCTCCCGGGTCCTCGCGCGTGAGGTCGGGGCTGATCACCGTCCAGTGCTCGCCGCCATCGTCGGTGCGGAACAACCGCTGATGGGAGAAGTAGAGCACGCGCGGATCGCGGGGCGAGAAGACGAGCGGCAACGTCCAGGTGACGCGGTAGAGATCGGGATAGGCGAGCGTGGGATCGACCGAGCGGGTCTGGCCGGTCCGCAGGTCGAGCCGGTCCACGCGGCCGCCGAAGATCACCTCCGGATCCTTCGGATCGGGAGCGAGGTTGTCGCTCTCGCCGCCGGCGGCCATCTCGCGGAAATGGGTGAGGTTGATCCCCTGGTAGCTGTTGGTGCGGCTGGGGACGGCTGCGGCGCCGGAGTCCTGCTGCGAGCCGTACACCCAAAAGGGGAAACGGTTGTCGGTGATGACGTGGTAGAACTGGCCCGTCGGCTGGTTGAACCACGAGCTCCAGGTCTTGCCGCCGTCCACCGACACCACCGCGCCCTGGTCCACGCCGAGGATGCGTCGCTCCGGATTCTGTGGATCGATCCAGAGCTGGTGGTAGTCGTCGCCGCCGGGCGCGCCCTTGATCGTGACGAAGTACTTGCCGCCGTCCTCCGAACGATAGAGATTGATGTTGCAGGAGTAGACGACGTCGGCGTCCTTCGGCTCCACGGTGACGCCGCCGAAGTACCAGCCGCGGTTCCAGATGCGGGCGTCGGCGCTGGTGCGCGTCCAGGTGGCGCCGGCGTCGTCCGAGCGGTACATGCCGCCCTCGCCCTCCGCGGCGTCGACGATGGCGTAGACGCGCCGCGGCTCCGTAGGCGCCGCGGCCACGCCGATGCGCCCGGGCTTCGCCGGCAGGCCTTTGACGAGCTGCGTCCAGGTGTCGCCGCCGTCGCTCGACTTGTACAACCCGCTGCCGGGGCCGTTCGACGGCGGATAGATGTTCCACGGCGTGCGCCGCGTCTGCCACAGAGCGGCGTAGATCACCCGCGGGTTTCCCGGCTCGAAGGCGAGATCGACGGCGCCCGTGTCGTCCTTGGCAAGCACGTTCTTCCAGCTCCTGCCGCCATCCGTGGAGCGGAAGACGCCGCGCTCGGCGTTGGGGCCGTAGGGGTGACCCAGCGCCGCCACGTAGACGACGTCAGGGTTCTCCGGATGCACCAGCACGCGGCCGATCTGCTGCGAGTCGGCGAGCCCGATGTGCGTCCAGCTCTTGCCGCCGTCGACGGACTTGTACATGCCGTCGCCCTGCGCGATGTCCGACCGCATATCCGCTTCGCCCGTGCCGACGTAGATCACCCGCGGATCCGACGGCGCAACGGCCAGCGCACCGATCGAGCCGATCGGCTGTCCGTCGAAGATCGGTTGCCAGGTGCGGCCGGCGTCGTGCGTCTCCCACACGCCGCCGTTGACGCTGCCGAAGAAGAAGTGCTCCGGCTGGCCCGGGATCCCCGTCACCGCGAGGACGCGGCCGGCGCGGAACGGCCCGATCAGCCGCCAGCGCAGGTCTTGGAAGAGCGCCGGATCGACCTGTGCGAAGGCGGTGCGGGCGCTGGCGAACAGGAGAATGGCGGCGAGCAGACGGCGCAGGGGCATGGATGTCCTCCATCAGAGAGCGGCGACGATCATAGCCGCATCAGCTGCCCTGCTATATCCTCGTCCGCCGTCTGCTGCACGCTGTGGCCGGAGCGCACGAGCAGCTCCGAGGCCGCACCGTCGAGATGGGCACTGGCATGGGGCACCATCCCATCGCTGCAGCCGGGCGGTGACGGATCCTTGCAGCCGATGATCGAGTGGTAGGTCACCAGGACGCGATTGGCGGCTTCGAGGTGGTCGCGAGGTACGGGTGCCGGTCGCTCAGGAAGTCGACGCTGTCGGGACCCATGCGTACCTTGGTAGCGTCGGCGGGCGCCTCGCCTTCAAGCGCATCGGCGATCTCTCCGGCCTTGGCCATCAACTAGGCCGGCAGACGGATCAGCCGCGAGCCCATGCGGCCGAGCCAGCCAGCCACCGGCCTTTGGTGCGCCGCGATGGGGGCTGGCGAGAAAAACCGGTCCCTGGCAGCCCTCTTCCGGCAGGCCGAGGATGCGCAGGGACTCGCGAGTCGCCGCGCTCAAGCCGCCCGTGATGAGGACGTCTCCGCGCCGCCGCTGATCGTACTCGTGCGGATCGACGGGCCGCACGCGCACCGCGCTGCATCCGGCGAGCAGGAGCGACACGCCGAGCGCAAGCCGTCTGAAGCCGGTCTGAGCGTTCATGGGTTGGATCTCCTGGATTTATCTCTGGAGCCGAAGAGGATGCGCGCCACCGAGAGGTTGACGCCGACGTCCGGCGTGTTGTCGAAGTTGGCAAGGTTTTCGGTGATGCCGAAGCGGATGACGTTGCCGCGGTAGATTCTCTGAATGCCGATGGTGGCCTGGATCTTGTTCGCCGAGAGCTCGTCGAGCGTCGTCTCCTGCACGGCGCTGCGGCTGAAATAACCTTGCAGAATGAGGTTGGTGTGCTGCGCGATCCGCGTCTCCCAGCCGGCCACGACGGTGGGGATCCAGATATCCTTGGAGAGGCCCGGATCGGGGCTCTGGTAGTAGACCTCGGCGAACGAGAGATAGAGCGCGTTGCGGCTGAAGAAGCGCTGCAAGGAGAGCTGCAACCCGAAGTCGTCCAGCCCCGTCGACACCAGCCGGCTGTCGCTGTCGAAGAGGACCAGCTTGGTGGCCGCTTCGAGCACCACGTTGTATCGGTCGACGGACGGCGCCAGTGAATAGCGCACGCCGAACACCGGATCGCCGAACTCGTCATCCGGCGGCCCGTCGATGACGATCGTCGTGCGCTCGAGGCTGCCCACCGCGAGCCAGCGGTTGCGCGGCACGAACTCGCGGCCGGCGCTGGAGAAACCGACCGCGTCGTGGAAGCTCTCGATGGTGGAATCGAGGAAGCCGCCCTGGGTGGTGAAGTAGGGGATGGTGGCGTAGACCCCGACGTGCCGCGAGGTGCGGTAGTGAAGGGTCAGATCGACGAGCCCGAACTCGCCGTCCACCAGGTACGCGTCGCCGGGCAGGGCGATGATCGCCGCGATGTCTTCCTTGCCGATCTCCTTACGCTCGACGCCGCGCGCCTTCAGGTAGTCCTTGACGTTCTCCGACAGCGCCCAGGTATTCTGATAGGAAAGGGTGACTTCGAAGGCGAACGTGCCCGGCGTCGCCGGCACGGCGTGCGCCGGCAGCATGTCGAGCCGGGAGATGCCGAACGGCGTCATGTCGCGGACGCGCATTAGGCCGAGGGTCTGCCAGCCGTCCTCGGCCGCTGCCGCGGGAGCAAGAGCGCAAAGCCCGCCGAGCACCGCCAGGCAGGAAATGCGAACCCATCTGTCGCGAAGCTTGTCGGCTTGGAAGTTCATGATCTCCCTCTCAAAGTTCGGAAAAAGTTATCAAAGCGCCCGGACGGCCGCCGTTGCGGAAAGCGGCGCAACGACGGCGCCCGGAGAGCGATTCACGCCGGCACCGCGTTCTTCGCGACGCCGCGGCTGGCGGAGGCCAGGCGCGGAAACAACGCCAGCGCGTTGGTCTCCTCCATGGCCGGACGGGTCACCGCGTCGAACCGCTCGAGAGCCTCGATCTCCGCCGCCACGACCTGCGGTGAAGCGTACGGGAAATCGCTGCCGAAGAGCACCTGCGTCGGTCCGGCGAGGTCCAGCACCGGCTTCAAAGAAATGAGATACCGGCGAAAGGCCCCAAATGGGCCTGCCTTGAGGGGAAAGTGGTGTTGTCGATGTATCGACAGTCTGGAGGTGGGGGTACAGCGCCCTGCCTCCGGCTGTCCGGCCTTCCCAGGGAGCCGGCCGCCTCAGGGCCTTGGCATGGAAGTTGTTCTAAGCGCTCACAACGTTCCGATTTCCCGCGCTCCGGAATGTTCCGGCGCGGCCCCAGAAAAGGAAGGAAGATCCATGTCAACAAGAATCCTTACTATTGCCGCAGCCCTTGGCGGCGCGCCTTCGCGGCCAGCCTCTGCCGGCGTCAATCCCCGCCCTTGATCCCTGCCTTCTTGGCGTAGTAGCGGAACGAGCGGAAGCTCATGCCCAGCAGCTCGGCGGCCTGGGTCTGCACGCCGCTGGTGCGCTCCAGGGCCTGGATCATCAACTGGGTGCGGATGGACTCCAGGTAGGCCTCCAGGTCCAGACCCTCCTCCGGGAGCTGGACGAGGTCGGGATGGGTCCGCCGGTTGACCAGAAGGTGGACGGGGAGGTCGCGGGTGGTGATGGTCTCGGCGTGAGAGAGGGCCAGCACCCGCTCGATGAGGTTCTCCAACTCGCGCACGTTGCCCGGCCAGTCATAGGCCTCGAGGATGTTCATCGCCTCGATCGAGATCTGGCGCTGCGGCAGCTCCATCTGGCGGCTGTACTTCTGCAGGAAGAACTCGACCAGCAGCGGGATGTCCTCGCGGCGCTGGCGCAGCGGCGGCAGGTGGATGGGCAGCACGTTGATGCGGTAGTAGAGGTCCTCGCGGAAGTCGCCGCCCTGGATCCTCGCTTCCAGGTCCTGGTTGGTGGCGGCGATGATCCGCACGTCCACCGTCTCTTCCTCGGTGCCTCCCACCTTGCGCACCACCTTCTCCTGCAAGGCGCGGAGGAGCTTGACCTGCATGGACGGCGTCATCTCGCCGATCTCGTCGAGGAACAGGGTGCCGCGGTCGGCCTCCTGGAAGAGTCCCTTCTTGTCCCGCACGGCGCCGGTGAAGGCGCCCCGCTCGTGGCCGAACAGCTCGCTCTCCAGCAGGTTCTCGGGCATGGCGCCGCAGTTGATCGACAGGAAGCGCCGGTTGGAGCGCGGGCTCGCGAAGTGGATGGCGCGGGCGATCAGCTCCTTGCCGGTGCCGCTCTCGCCATGGATCAGCACCGTCGAGGTGGTGCGGGCGATGCGGTCGACCAGCGCGAAGATCGCCTGCATGCGGGAGCTCTTGCCGATGATGTTATTGAAGGTGTACTTCTGCTCCAGCTCGCGGCGCAGGTAGACGTTCTCGTCCGCCAGCTCGGCCCGCTCCAGCGCCTTCTGGGCGACGATCTTCAGCTCGTCGACGTCGAAAGGCTTGGAGACGTAGTCCGCGGCGCCCAGCTTCATCGCTTCGATGGCCGACTTCGTCGAGGTGTAGGCGGTCATCATGATCACCGGCGGGCTGCCGTCTCCCGCCTTGATCTCGCGCAGCAGGTCGAGGCCGTTGCCGTCCGGCATCAGGATGTCGCACAGCACGAGGTCGGGGCTGCCGCGTTCGAGAGCCCGGCGCGCCTCCTCGACCGAGCGCGCCGTCGTCACCTCGAAGCCCTCCCCCTGGAAGAGCAGCGAGAGGAAGTCGAGCATGCTCGCCTCGTCGTCGACGATGAGGAGACGGGAGCGCGGGCTCATGTGGGCGTCTCGGCGGACAGCAGGGTGACGCTCGCGGCGGTGGCGGGCAGCTCGATGGTGATGGTGGTGCCGGCGTCCGGACGGCTGTCGACGCGCAGCCGGCCGCCATGGTCCTGCACGATGCGGTAAACGATCGCCATGCCGATGCCGGTGCCGCCGTCGAAGAAGGACTGGAAAGGATGGAAGAGATTGGCGCGCTGCTCTTCCGACATGCCGCGTCCGGTGTCGATCACCTGCAGGCGGTAGCAGTCGCCGGCGAGCCGTCCCACCACTCGCAGGGTGCCGCCGTCGGGCATGGCGCGGAGGGCGTTACGGGCGAGGTTCCAGAAGATCTGGCTCACCTGGTCGGGATCGGCAAACAGCCGGGCAGAGGGCGGATCGAGCCGCACCTCCAGCCGGTGGCGCTCGGAGACCTCCTCGCTGTTCTTGAGCAGCTCGAAGTTCTCGGCCAGCAGCCGGGCGATGTCGAAGGAGACGCTCGACCGGTCGCGCGGCCGGGCGAAGCGGAGAAAACCCTTGATGGTGCGGTCGAGGCGATGGCTCTCCTTGAGCAGGATGTCGATCAGCTTGCTCTGCGCCGGATCGCCGTTGACCGAGCCGGAGAGCATCTGCACCGAGCCGGAGATCGCCGCCAGCGGATTGCCGATCTCGTGCGCCAGCCCCGCCGCCAGCTCGCCGACCGCCACCATCCGGTCCTTGATCCGCAGCTCCTCCTGCATACGGCGCCAGCGGGTGAGGTCCTGGAAGATGACGATGTAACCCCGATGGTGGCCTTCGGCGTCGGTCAGGCGGGAGATGGAGAAGCCGACGTAGCGCGGCTCCTTGTCTCGCGCCAGCTCCACCTCGGAGCGCATCCGCCCGGTTTGCACGCTGGCGGCGGTCACTTCGTTCCACAGCTCGGCGGAGAAGAGACCCGAGCGGTGGATGGGTGATCCCACCAGATCCTCCTCTTCGCGGCCGAGGATCTCCAGCCCCGCCAGGTTGGCGCTGGTGACCGTTCCTTCGAGATCGGTGGTCAGCAGACCACTGCTGATCGACTGGATGACGTCCCGGTGCACCACCTGGAGATCCGCCAGGTGCTCGCTCTTCTCCTCGAGCGCACGTTCGGCGCGGGTGACGTTGTGCGCCAGGTAGTAGGTGAGCAGCGCCACCGCGTAGAAGCCGAAACCGTGGACCGCTAGATTGTAGCCCAGACGCCAGCCGGATACCGCTTCCTGAGCCGGCGTGGCCGGCTGCAGCCAGCCGAAGGAGAGGGTGACGATGATGCCGCCGTACATCAGGAAGGCGGCGCTCGCCACGGTGACGCCGGCGCGGCGGCGCAGCAGCGTCGAGGCCACGGCGATGACGATCAGGTAGAGCAGCGAGAAGGGGCTGGCGGCGCCGCCCAGGAAGTAGACCAGGCCGGTGATCAGCACCAGGTCGCCGAAGAACTGGATGTAGGCCTGCGCCGTGGGGGAGCGACGCAGCAGCCGCAGCAGCACGATATAGAACAAGGTGGCGGCGAAGGTGGCGCTGCCCAGGAGCCAGACGACGTTGCGCGGCACCGTCTCCGGCTCCGCCGGCAGCGGGCTGGCCGGCGCGGGAGGTCCCACGGCCGCCGCGTCACCCGGCGGGACGGCGGGCAGCATCCAGAGCTGGAACAACCCGAAGGGCAGCAGCACGCTGACGATCGCCACCACGCGGATGGCGATGTACCAGCGGAGCTGACGCGCCAGTGGAGTCATGGGAAGATTATTGCGCCAACTCGCCTTGGACATTGGACGGGCCTGCCCTCCGCAACCTCACCCCCTGGCCCCTCTCCACGAAGTGGAGAGGGGGAACACCTGCGAGGGGTATTGCCGAGATCGTGGCAAAGCGGCTCGGTATCGTTCCCCCCTCTCCAGCTTCGCTGGAGAGGGGGCCAGGGGGTGAGGTCTCGGAGGGCATAGCGCCGATACATTCCCCGGCCCTCCGAGAGCGGAG
Organism: Thermoanaerobaculia bacterium; assembly: GCA_036002325.1. Classification (GTDB taxonomy): domain Bacteria; phylum Acidobacteriota; class Thermoanaerobaculia; order Multivoradales; family UBA5704; genus DATARR01. Next base: position 45,395 of record DASYTJ010000133.1, read on the forward strand.
GGTCGGGGTGGTCAGGGCATCCAGCCTACGTGATCTTGGTCAGGATCGAGTAGAGCGGCAGGTACATCGCCGTCACGATCGTACCGATCACCACGCCGAGGATAGTGATCATGATCGGCTCGATGAGCTTCATCAGGCCGGCCACCGCGGTGTCCACCTCTTCCTCGTAGAAGTCGGCGATCTTGGAGAGCATCTGGTCGAGCGCGCCGGTCTGCTCGCCGACGTTGATCATCTGTACCACCATGGAAGGGAAGACCTTGGTCTGGGCCAGCGGCTCGCTGATGGTCTTGCCTTCCTCGACGCTCTTGCGCACCGCCATGACGGCGTCCTCGATGATGGCATTGCCGGCTGTCTTGGCGGTGATCTCCAGGCCGTCGAGAATCGGCACGCCGGAGGCCGTCAGGGTGCTGAGCGTTCGGCAGAAGCGGGCGACGGCGATCTTGCGCAGCAGCATGCCGAGGATCGGGATCTTGAGCAGCAGGCCGTCGAGGACCCGCCGGCCGTGGGGCGTCTTGTGCCAGCGGTTGATGGCCACGACGCCGAAGATGAGGACCCCCAGGATGATAAGGAAGTAGTCTCCCACGAAATTGCTGGCGCCGATGACCATGCGGGTCAGGAAGGGCATCTCGCTGCTCAGGCTGGAGAAGAGCTGAGCGAAGACGGGAATGACCCATTTCAGGATGACGAACACCACGCCGGCGGCGATGACGATGACCGCCGTCGGGTAGATCAAGGCGGACTTGACCTGGCTGTTCAGCCGCACGACTTTCTCGATGTAGACCGAGAGCCGCTGCAGGATGATGTCCAGGATACCGCCCGCTTCGCCGGCCGCCACCATGTTGGTGTAGAGGTTGTCGAAGGCTTTGGGGTGCTTGCGCATGGAGTCGGCCAGCGAGGAGCCGGCCTCGACGTCGCTGCGCACCTGCTGAATGATGGCCTGAAAGGTGCGATTCTCCTCCTGCTCTCCGAGGATCTCCAGGCACTGGACGAGCGGCAGGCCGGCGTCGAGCATGACGGAGAACTGGCGGGTGAAGATGGCGATCCGCTTCGACCCGACGCCGCGCGGGATGCGCGGGATCAGCTTGATTTCGCGCCCCCTCTCGCGAATGCTGGTGATCTGGATCTGCTGGCGGCGCAGCACTGCTACCGCGGCATCGCGCGAATCGGCCAGCAACTGACCCTCCTGGACCTGACCGCTGCGGGTTCGACCTTTCCAAACGAAGCTGGGCATCCTCGGACTCCTTCTCCTATGCCGTCAGCGCGGGGTTCAGGCTGGCGGGACCGCGGTTGATGATCTCCTGCAGCTCGTCCGGATACGACGAGCGGGAGAGCGCCGTCTCCAGCGTGATCATGCGCTTGAAGTAAAGGGCGGCCAGGGCCTGGTTGAACGTCTGCATTCCATGCTTGGCCTGGCCGGCCTGCATCATCCCGTAGATCTGATGCACCTTGTCTTCGCGGATCAGGTTGCGGATGGCGGAGCTGGGGATCAGGATCTCCATCGCCAGCGCCCGGCCCTTGCCGCCCGCCTTGGGCAGCAGCGCCTGGCAGAAGATCCCCTCCAGCACCAGCGAGAGCTGCGCCCGGATCTGCCCCTGCTGGTGGGCCGGGAAGACGTCGATGATACGGTTGATCGTCTGGGCCGCCGAGTTGGTGTGCAGGGTGGCGAACGTCAGGTGGCCGGTCTCGGCGATGCGCAGCGCCGCCTCCATCGTCTCCAGGTCGCGCATCTCGCCGACCAGCACCACGTCCGGGTCCTGGCGCAGCACGGAGCGCAGCGCCGCCGAAAAGCCGTGGGTGTCGGCGTGGATCTCGCGCTGGTTGACGATGCACTTCTTGTGGCTGTGCAGGTACTCGACGGGGTCCTCGATGGTGACGATGTGGTCGGTGCGCTCGCGGTTGACCTTGTCGATCATCGCCGCCAGCGTCGTCGACTTCCCCGAGCCCGTCGGTCCGGTCACCAGGACCAGCCCGCGCGGCTTCTCGCACAGCCGCTCGATGGTCGGCGGCAGCCCCAGCTCGCGGAAGCCGCGGATCTCGTAGGGGATCTGGCGGAAGGCGCCGGCGATGGCGCCGCGCTGGTGGAAGATGTTGGCGCGGAAGCGGGCGAGCCCCTTGATGCCGAACGACAGGTCGATCTCCAGGTCCTCCTCCAACCGGTGCTTCTGGTTGTCGGTGAGGATGGAGTAGGCGAGCTGCTTCGTCTCCGTCGGCGTCAGCGGCGGCAGGTTGAGCGGCCTAAGGTGGCCGTCCACCCGCACCTGCGGCGGCGAGTTGGTGGTGACGTGGAGGTCGGAGCCTCCCTGCTCCACCATGGACTTCAACAACTGATTCAGTGTCGGCGGCATGACGACAGACTCCAACCGTAAATCTAATCAGGCGAACTGGGCGGCAGTCTACACCATTGAGGGAATAGAGGAAAGGGCATAAGGTGGGGGGCCTCACCTCCCCAGCCCTCATGCCGCTTTGCGGCACCACACCTGCTATCTTAGGCGCCTATGGGCGAGCCGCTCGGACATCACGAGGAGGAGGTCCTCGGAAAAGCCTACGACGCGCGCCTGATGCGCCGCCTGCTGGGGTACGTGCGGCCGTACCGCGGCAGGGCTTTCGGAGCGCTGGCGCTGATCCTCCTTTCCTCGCTGCTGCAGCTCGCCGGGCCGCTGCTCACCGCGGTGGCACTCGATCTCTTCATCCGTCCGCGGGGTATCCAGTCCCAGCTCGCGACGCCGAGCCTATGGGTGCGCGATTTGCTGCTGGCCCGCGGCATCGACCCGGGCCAGGTGGCCCCGCACGGACTGATGGTGGTCTCGCTCGGCTACATGGCGGTCCTCGGCCTGGCCTTCGCGGCGCTCTACGCTCAGGGGTACATCCTGCAGTTGATGGGGCAGTACATCATGAACGACCTGCGCCGGCAGGTCTTCGGGCACCTGCAGCGCCTGCCTCTCGCCTATTACGACCACAACCCGATCGGGCGTCTGGTCACCCGCGTCACCACCGACGTGGACGCCCTCAACGAGATATTCACCGCCGGCATCGTGTCCATCTTCGGCGACATCCTGCTGCTGGCGGGGATCGTCGCCGTCCTCTTCTGGCTCGACTGGCGGCTCGCCCTGGTGGCTTTTTCGATCGTGCCGCTCCTGCTGCTGCTGACCACCTGGTTCAAGCTCCGCGTGCGCCAGAGCTTCCGCGAGGTGCGCGTCAGAATCGCCCGCATCAACGCCTTCCTCCAGGAGCACCTCACCGGCATGGCGGTGGTGCAGCTCTTCAACCGCGAGGAGCGGGTCTACCGCGAGTTCTCGGCCATCAACGACGCGCATCGCGAGGCCAACGTGCGGTCGATCTTCTATTACGCGGTGTTCTTTCCGGGGGTCGAGCTGATCACCGCCCTCGGTCTGGCGCTGCTGATCCTGGTCGGCGGCGGCCGGGCGGTCGCCGGCGTCGTTTCGATCGGCGCCCTGGTCGCCTTCCTGCAGTACGCCCAACGCTTCTACCAGCCCCTCTCCGACCTCTCGGAGAAATACAACATCCTGCAGAGCGCGATGGCCAGCTCCGAGCGGATCTTCCGGCTGCTCGACATGCCGGTGACCATCGCCTCGCCCGCGGCGGCTTACCGGCCGGACGCCGTGCGCGGCGAGATCGAGTTCGACGACGTCTGGTTCTCGTACAAGGAAGGCGAGCCGGTGCTCAAGGGAGTGTCGTTTCGCGTCCGGCCGGGCGAGACCCTGGCCGTCGTCGGCCATACGGGAGCCGGCAAGAGCACCCTGGCCAACCTGCTGCTGCGGTTCTACGACGTCGACTCGGGAGCGGTGCGGGTGGACGGCATCGACGTGCGCGAGTGGGACCTGCAGCGGCTGCGGCGCAGCGTCGCCATGGTGCTGCAGGACGTTTTCCTCTTCTCCGGCACGGTGGGGGCCAACATTCGGTTGGGAGAGGAGTCGATCGGCGACGAAAAGGTGCGCTGGGCGGCGCGAGAGGTCCATGCCCTGCCGTTCATCGAGCGGCTGCCCGGCGGGCTCGACACGGCGGTGCGGGAGAGGGGGGCGGGCCTCTCGGTTGGCCAGAAGCAGCTCATCGCCTTCGCCCGGGCCCTCGCCTTCGATCCCAGTATCCTGATCCTCGACGAGGCCACCTCGTCCATCGACACCGAGACCGAGCAGCTCATCCAGATGGCGCTCGACCGGCTGCTCGCCGGGCGCACCAGTGTGGTCATCGCCCACCGGCTGTCGACGATCCAGAAGGCGGACCGCATCCTCGTCATGCACAAGGGCGAGATCCGCGAGCACGGCACCCACCAGGAGCTGCTCGCCCTGCGCGGCATCTACTACCGGCTCTACCTGCTGCAGTACAAGGACCAGGAACTGGAGCGGGGCGGCGTCGAGACCTCGGCGGCGGCCAAGCTGTAGGGAGAGTTTTTCCCCCGCGTAGGGGGGATTCTCTCCCCCCGCTGCCCGGCCGGCGCGGTATCCTATTCCCGTGCCGTTGCAGCTCGGTCTGTTCGATGTCCCCGCGGAACCGCCGCGGCCTCCCGGTCGGGTCCTCATCGCGTCGGGAGCGCTCGCCGCCGAGGCCTTGTTGATGGAGCGTGTGGACTCGCTCCTCGCCGAGGCGCGCCGCGATCCGACGCTGCTCGCCCAGCCGGTGCGGATCGTTGTGCCGTCGCGCAGTCTGCGGCTCCACCTGGGAGCGGCAGTGGTCCGCCACCGCGGCAGGTCGGCGGCCGGTCTCAAGATCCAGACCCTCTTCGGGCTCGCTGCGGAGATCCTCGAGCGCGCCGGAGTGCCACCATCCTCTGGGCTGCAGCTTTTCGAGGTGCTCGCGCAGCGGGCCGCCCGCGCCGAGCCGATTCTGCGCGCCGGTCTGGAAGATCTCGCGGACGGCTTCGCGGCGGTGACGGGCACGGTCCGCGACCTGCTCGACGCCGGCCTCGAGCCGGTCCACGCCGCGGCCGCGGAGGAGGCGTTGGCCAGCGACGGGCCGCGGGTTGCCAGCCGTGCCGAAGTGGAGCGGGCGCGGGCCCTGGTACGGACGGCGGCCCGGACCGAGGCGTGGATGCGGGAGCTGGGGGTCGGGCGCGTCTGGGACCTGCTCCGCCGCACCGCGGAGATCGTGGAGACCGGCGGCGGCCACCCCGTGCCTGCGCGTGCCGTGCTCGTCCATGGCTTCGCCGACGCGACCGGCGTCGCCACGGACCTCCTGCAGGCGCTGCTGCGCCACTGCGGCGCGTGGCTCATCCTGGACCATCCTCCGAAGCCGGAGGGAGGAGGCCCGGAGCGTGCCTTCACCGAACGCTTCGCTGAACGCCTCTCCTTTTCGAGCGGGGTCGAAACGGCATCGCCGGCGTTGCACGGGGCGACCGAGCCACGCCTCAACGCCTTCGAGGCGGTGGGCGCCGAGTCGGAATGCCGGGAGCTGGCCCAGCGCGTCCGCGCCCTGCTGGATGCCGGCGTTCGGCCCGAAGGGATCGCCCTCGTGGCGCGCAATCTCGAACCCTATCGGCTGGCTCTCCGCCGCCACTTTCAGCGCCTCGGCGTTCCGTTCTCGGGAGTCGGAGAGCTTGGCGCCCTGGAGCCCGCGGGCCGGCGGCTGCAGGCTTTTCTGAGCCTTTTTCATCAGGGCGAGGCGGTGCCCTCCGACCGGTGGCTGGACGCCTTGGCGGCGCTGCCGGCCGTGTCGCTGGAGGGTGCGAGAGGCCGGGTGGACCTGCGGCTGGCCTTCTACTCGCTGGGGGCCGGGCGGCTGCGGGACGTCGCCGGGCTGGAGCTCGAAGAGGTGCTGCGCCACAACGGCTACCTGCTGCCTATCCGGCAGGGGCTGAAGACGGTCGGCGAGAATGACGAGGAGGACGGAGGCGAGGAGGGGGAAGGGGGGCGGCGCCGCAACGAGGCCTACGCCCGTCGCCGCAGCGTTTCGGGCTCTCTGCTCCGCGTCGCGGTGCAGACGGCCCGGCGGACGTGCGAACGGATCGCGGACTGGCCGGACGCGGCGACGCTCGGCGAGCATCTCGTTCGCCTCAGGCAACTGGTCGGGACGGATCTGGGCTGGACCGCCGGCTCCGCCGAGGCCCGCCTGCTGGCCGCCGCTCTGGAGGATCTCGAGCGGGAGGTACCGCCGCGCCTGCGGCTCCAGCGCGACGAGCTTCGGCAGCTCTTGGAGGATCTGCTGGAAGGCGCAGGCGCCTCGCCGCTGGGCGGCAGCGGCGGCGGCGTCCAAGTGCTCTCCGTCGTCGAGGCCCGCGGACGCACCTTCGACCACCTCCTCGTCTTCGGCCTCAACCGCGACGTCTTCCCGCGCAGCGTCCAGGAGGACCCTCTGCTGCCCGACGAGCTGCGCCGCATCCTCCGGCGGGTGCTCCCCGACGTCCCTCTGAAGCGCTCGGGTTTCGACGAGGAGCGCTACCTTTTCGCTCAGCTCCTCGCGGCCAGCCCCGAGGTTACCCTCTCCTGGCAGACGGCGGACGATGACGGCAAGCCCGTCTCTCCGTCGCCTCTCGCGGAGCGGCTGCGCGAGCGGATCGCGATCGACAAGGTTGCTTCTTTCTGGGCCCTCCCCGCGGCCGGTCCGCTGCCCGGGTTGCGAACGGCCGAGGAGCAGGCGGTGATGGCGGGTCTCCATGCCCCCCGGCGCTGGTTCGGTCGCGTGCTGCCGCTGGCCATTGAGGAGGGCCGCTGGGACCTCGCGGACTTTGTCGGGGCGCAGCATGACGCGCCCTCACCGCCGTCGATCTTCGACCTCGCTCCGGCCCGCCTGGCCGCTGCCCGCCATGCGGTTCTGGAGGAGATGGACCCCGACCTGCGCACCGCGGAGGGACGAGCGGCGCGCTCCCGGCTCGGTCCTTACTTCGGCTTCATCGGACGCCTGCCGGGAGGAGAGGGCGAGCCCCGTCTGCGCGAGCTCTATGTCACCCAGCTCGAGAACCTGGCCGCCTGCCCCTGGCAGCTCTTCCTGATGCGCCTGCTGCGCGTCGAACCCACTCCCGACCCTCTGGGAGCGCTGCCGGGTGTGGACGCGGTGCTCCTCGGCAACGTCGTTCACGCCGCCTTGGAGAGGATCGCCAGGCCGCCGGAGGGGCCGGAGCCCGAAATGCGGTTGCGCGCCCGCGCGCCCGCCTCGATCTGCTGGCCGAGCGAGGAAGATCTGGCTGGAATCCTGCTCGCGGAGTCGACGCGGCTGCTGGCCGATGAGGGCATCCGGCTGCCCGGCCTGGCGCAAGCTCTCGCCAAGCGGGTCCGCCCGATGCTGGAGGTCGCCCGCGACTTCGACTGGGATGAAGGCAGGGTGGCCGTCCTGGCCACCGAGCACGAGGGCGAGCTGGACGTCGGCGAAGCCCCCGGCCATCTCCACCGCGTGCTCTACAAGGCCGACCGCGTGGACCTCGGCGGGGGTGGGCTGATGATCTGGACCGACTACAAGACCGGCAAGCCGATCTCCCAGGCGCGCACGGCCGAGACCCGCCGCCGTCACTTCCTGGAGCGGGTGAGATCGGGCTCGCATCTCCAGGCGGTGGCCTATCTTCTCGGTTCCGAAGGCGAATCGATTGGGCGCTATCTCTTCCTGCGGCCCCGGCTCTACGACGACATGCGTGAGGTCTCCGTCACCACGGACGATCAGGAGTTCATCGCGGCTTTCGCCGCCGCCTCGGAAGCCGTGTTGGTGGCCTGGGAGGAGGGCAGCTTCTTCCCCCGGCTGGTGAAGCCGGACGGCCGCGAGGAGCCCAGCCGCTGCTCGTACTGCGCCGTGGCCGAGGCGTGTCTGCGGGGAGATTCCGGCGCCCGCAAACGTCTCTCCGAGTGGACCGCCGCCGCCTCTGGCGCTCCCGGTGCCGAGGAAGAGGCTCTGTTGCGGGTTTGGCGATTGTGGGAGAAACCGGCGTTGTCCGAAGGTGGGCAGGCTTGACCGAGTCCCTCCTCCGCCAGCGCGACCGTGACGCCCGCCAGGCGGCGCAAACCCGGTTCGATCGCCCTCTGGTGCTGCAGGCCGGGGCCGGCACTGGCAAGACCACCACCCTGATCGGCCGGCTGCTCGCCTGGACGCTCGGCGAGGGCTGGGAACGCGCGCGCCGGTGCCTCTCCGAGCGCTCCGTTCCCGGCCAGTCCGACGATGCCGCTCCCGATCGGATCGCCGCCGAGGTGCTGGGCCGAGTCGTCGCCATCACCTTCACCGAGGCGGCGGCGGCGGAGATGGCGGGGCGGGCGGCGCGAGAGCTCGCCGGTCTCGCCGCAGGCGGCGAGGGTCCGGACTGGCTCGACGCCGCCCGTCTGCCGGCGGGCGCCGAGCGGTCGCGGCGGGCGCGGGCTCTCCTCGGCACGCTCGATCACCTCTCCGTCCGCACCATCCACGCCTTCTGCCGCGGCCTGCTCGCGGCCTACCCGCTGGAGGCGGGTGTCCATCCCGAGCTGACGATCGATGCCGACGGTGGGCTCGTCGAGCAGATCGTGCGCGAGGCGGTGGAGGACTCCCTCCGGGAAGCTTACGGCGATCCTGGCGATCCGCACGTGCTGGCCCTGGCCGCCCGCGGCTTCGGGCCCCAGGAGATCGTTGAGGCTCTGATCGTTCTGGTAAACGGCGGACTGCCCGCCGCCGCCCTGCGGGAGGATCCGCTGGGCCCCGCCGCCGTCGGGGCCTTCCGCGACCGTCTGGCCATGTCCTGCCGGGCGGTGCACGAGCTGATCGGTTCCCGCATCAGCGGATCGCGGGCGCGCAACGCCCGGGAGATCGAGCAGGGGCTCGCCGATCTCCTCGGCCGGTTGGGAAAGGACGCCGAGGCTCTCGAATCGCTGCGCGATCGGGCGGCCGAGGCGCTGCCCGAGAACCTGGTCAAGCATCTCCACGAGTGGTCCCGAGGGCGCTTCAATGACACGGAGTCCGCGCTCTTCGGCGAGGCGAAAGCCGAGCTGTCCGCTCGCGCCGCGGTCCTTGAGCAGATCCTCCAGCACCTCGCGCGGATCGATCCTGTCCTGTTGCGCCACGGCCGCCAGGCCCTGCACCCCTTGCTGCTGCGCGTGGAGCGCGAGCTGCGCTTCCGCGGCATCGCTACCTTCGACTTCCTGCTGACCGGCGCCGAGTCGCTCCTCGCCGCGCATCCCGAGGTGCGGCGACAGGTGCGCCGGCGCATCGATCAGCTTCTCGTCGACGAGTTTCAGGATACCGATCGCGTCCAGTGCGAGATCCTGCGCTGGCTCGCCCTCGATGGGCCGGCGGATGAGCGTCCCGGCCTGTTCCTGGTGGGCGATCCCAAGCAGTCGATCTACGGCTGGCGCAGCGCCGATCTCGGCGCCTATGACGACTTCGTCGCCCTGGTACGAAAAGCTGGCGGCGACGTGATGCCGTTGGCGGAGAACTTCCGTTCCGTGCCCGCCATCCTCGCCGAGGTCGAGCGGGTGGTCGAGCCGGTGATGCGAGAGCGTTCGGGCGTCCAGCCCCCGTTCGAGCCTCTGCTCGCCTGCGACCGGCGGCGGGAAGACCCCGGCTTCCGCCGCGGCGGCCCGGCGGGCTGGTCGCCGGTCGAGCACTGGGTCTCCTGGAAGGACGACGAGGAGAAGGGGACTTGGCGAACGCCGGCGGTCGACGCCGTCCAGATCGAGGCTGCGGCCCTGGCGGCGGATATCCGCTCGCTGCACGAGGACCAGAGCGTGGCGTGGCGGGAAATCGCCGTCCTGTTGCGCAGCCTGAACGACCTCGATCTCTACCTGGAGGAGCTGCGCCGGGCGCGCGTGCCTTTCGCCGTCGGGCGCGACAAGCAGTACTACCGCCGCCGCGAGGTCATCGACGCTGCCGCGCTGGTGCGCAGCGTCCTCGATCCCGGGGACCACCTGGCGTTGCTGACCGTTCTTCGCTCCGCCACGGTGGGTGTGCCTGATGCCGCGCTCATCCCTCTGTGGCACCGCCAGTTTCCGCGCAAGATGACGGAGCTGCGAGCCCCTACGCCCGAGGCCCTCGGCGGTCTGCGCGAAGCGATCGAAGGCGCCGCCCGGGTGGTGCCGCGGAACGTGCCCGGCCTCGACCGCGTGAAGGGCTGGGAGAAGAACCTCCTGGCCGCCGTCGAGCATCTCGCCGTCCTCCGCCGCTCCTTCGAGACGGAGCCCGCCGATGTCTTCGTCGAGCGGCTGCGCCGGCTCAGCCTGATCGAAGCCACCGAGGCCGCCCGCTATCTCGGTCCGTACCGGCTGGCCAACCTCGACCGCTTCTTCCGCCGGCTTCTCGCCGCCATCGAGGAGGGCGGCGGCGACGTCACGGCGATTCTTCGTGCCCTGCGTCAGAGCGTGGCCGAAGCTCGCGATGCCGAGGAGGGCCGGCCCAAGGACGGCTCCGAGGAGGCCATCCAGGTCCTCACCATCCATGGCGCCAAGGGGCTCGATTTCGAGCATGTATACCTCGTCCAGCTCCACAAGCCGCCGCCGCCGGATCGTGGTATCGGCACCGAGATCGGCCGCCTCGGCGCCAGCTTCGAGGTCCGGCTTTTCGGTGCGCCCACCCTCGTTTATGACCTCGTCGCCGCGGCCCGCCGGGAGGTCGAGACCGCCGAGCGCGTGCGTCTTCTCTACGTGGCGATGACCCGCGCCAAGGATCGGCTCGTCCTCGCAGGCCGCTGGCCGCAGGAGCTGGCGGCCAAGCCGTTCGAACAGGCCAGCACCCATCTGGACCTCCTCCTCTCGCGGCGCGATCCGCCGCCGAGCCTGCCGCTGCTGTGGGAGAAGGCGGCCAGCGCGGCGGCTGACCGCGGAAACCGTACCTGGAGCGTCGCGGATCCCACCGGTGCGCTCTGGAAGTTCATCGCCCTACGGCCGCAGGAGGAGCTTCGGCTCGCCGCCGAGCCCGAGCGGCCATCGCTGCCCGGACCGCAGGAGATCGCCCTCGTCTCCGCTGCCCTGCGCAGGCATCGCCGGGAAGCGGCGCTCCGCAGTGCACGGTCTTTTGCGGGAGCCGCCGCGGAGGAAGCGCATGCCCTCCTGCGCGAGCAGCAGGCCGAGCGTCTCGCCGAGTCGAGGTGGGCGCGCCAGCCGGCCCTGACCCGAGAGGCCACCCTGGCGGCGGGCGGGGCCCTCCACCGCGCGCTGGAGGAATGGGATCTCGATGGCGAGCCGTTGAACGAGGCTGACCGCCAGCGTTCTCGACTCCCTGCCTACCTCGCCTCCCTCACCGGCAGCGACAGCCTGTCGCGGGCGTTGCCGTTCGCCGAATCTCTCCTGGAAAACTTCGTGGGAGGCTCGCTTCTCGAGCGCCTCCGGCGATTGAAGGGCCACATCCTCGCCCGTGAGCTGCCCGTCCTTCTGGCTCCGGCGGAGGGAGATTCTTCCCCGGTTGGAGCGATCGTCGGGACGATCGATCTGCTCTATCGCGATCCCGAGGACGGACGGATCGTCGTCGCGGATTACAAGACGGACGAGGTGGAGACGGAAGAGGAGATCCGCTCTCGCGCCGCCGTCTACGCGCCGCAGGGAGCCGCCTACCTGCGGGCTGTCCAGGAGGCGCTGGAGCTGGCGGGGACACCCCGTTTCGAGCTCTGGTTCCTGCGCGCCGGGCGGGTGATCGCCGCGCAGGGTACCAACGAAGCAGGTGATTGACTTCTCAGATCCCGCAAGCTACCCTCCGGCACACCAATGCTTCGGGTGCTGATCCTCGACGATGAGTCGATCGTGGTCGACACACTGGCGGCCTGTCTGCGGCTGCCCGGGCTCGAGCTGACGACCTGCCGTGAGATCGAAGCGGCCGAAGCGCTGCTGCGGTGCTTCCGCTTCGATGTAGTGATCACCGACCTTTCCGTTTCGCACCTCGGTGGTCTTGACGGTATGCGGCTCGTCCGCTTCGTCACCGCCAACTTCCCCGACACTGCGGTCTACGTCCTCAGCGGCTACGTGGATCAGGCGGTGCGCGACCTGTGCTCGGTGCTGGGCGTGACCGCGGTGCTGGAAAAATCAGAGGGGCTGTCGCGGCTGCGCGGCTATCTTCTCGACCGTCGCGCCGCGCTGCTCCCCCCGGGCACCGCCCCCGCGGGAGAGGGGGAGGTGCAGCACGTCGACTTGCTCGAAGACTTCATGGCCGCTCATCCGATCCGCGCCGTGCTCCAGCCGGTGATCAAGCTGCGGGACGGCGGCGCGCCGCGCTTCGAGGTCTTCGGAGTTGAGAGCCTGGCGCGCGGTCCGTCCCGCTCGGTCCTCGGCAATCCGGCGGTTTTTCTGGCCTACGCGGCGCAGAAGGAGCTGCTCTTCGAAGCGGACATGATCTGCGTCCGCGCCGCTCTGGCGGAGGTGATCCACCTCGGCAACCGGGTCACCACGTTCCTCAACGTGCAGCCCCGCTCGCTCACCAATCCGGAGTTCGCCGTCCGGCTGTGCGACGAGGTGCGAACGGTGGGAATGGCGGAGAAGGACATCGTCCTCGAATTGACCGAGCAGCAGACGATCGTCAATCCCCGCGCGTTTGCGGCCACCTTGCAGCGCTTACGCGAAGGCGGCTTCCGCATCGCGCTCGACGACTTCGGCGAAGGCTCATCGAATCTCAATCTGTTCCAGGATCTGCACCCGGATTTCCTGAAGATCTCCGGCACCTTCTGCCGCGGCCTCGCCCACGACCCCTTCAAGCAGATCATCGTCCAGAGCACCGCAGAGATGGCGGCGCGCGCCGGCACCGCGACCGTCATGGAAGCGGTCGAGACGGCCGAAGACGCCGAGGTCCTGCGCCTCCTCGGTATCGACTATGCGCAGGGTTATTTCTTTCTCAAGCCCCTGCCCGGCCGCGAGCTGGCCCAGCTCCTGCGGTCGGACGAGTCGTCCGCGGACCGCTTCGGCGTGCTCGAGCCGATGGGTGCGGCGCCCTCCGCTTTGTAGTCCCGGATCCTTCGCCCTGATCGGAAAGATTCGTCGACTGCGCCCATGCGCATTCATGATTTTCATTCGCTTCCATTAGAGATGAAAGCTAAATCTCGTTGGGTTGTCTCGCTTTTCGGTCTGTGGAACACTTAGGAGCGCGGACACGTGCACGCGATCCTACATTGAAGCTTTCTATCTTATTTTATAGGGGATTACCAATGCCAGCTTACCTGATCCAGAATTCCTCGTAAGACCGTCGTTCCGACGGTTCTCAACCGGAGGAGACTCGTCAATCTCCTCCACTTTATTTCATCTATTCCAATCGAATGGGAGGAACGTGTGCCAAGAGTCATCCAGCCTAACGCCTGCTGACCGCAAAACAGCTCACGGTCGATCGTGTCACGCTTCTTAACTGCAGGATTTCAAAGGGGAGAACTACGCCAATGCATATCCATGACTTTCATTCGAAGCTGAGAACCGAAGAGGACGAGCTCTTCGAGGCGCTCCGCAGCTTGACCCTGGTGGAGGACCTCAACGCTGCACTGGGAGAACATCCGGATGCAACCATCAGATGTGAGTGGGCCACTTGGCCGCCGATTGGGTCCGGATCCGGCGCCGCTTCGGTTTCGTCTTAAGTCAAGGCTGTGAGGCAACAGGCGGGACTCAGGTCGTTTCGTCCCTGGGTCCCGCTGGTTCCCGATGGAAGGAGGCGCCATGAGATTCGGGAAGCTGAAACGTCGAGTCCGTGAACTTCGCACTATAGCGTCGTGGCCGCAGATGCTCGAGCTCGTCGAGCGGCCGATCCATTGCGAAACCTCTGCCTGGGAGTATCCGGTCGCGGCTTGCCGCGCCGTAGGGGGCGCCGAGGAAGCCGCCCTTCCCGCGGCGGCGGCAGTCTTCTGCTCCGTCATCAGCATTCATCTCGTGGACGATATGTTGGATGAAGATCCGGGCGGGGAGCATTGGATCTCCGGCGTTGGCGAGACAGCGAACTTCGCGCTGGCCTTCCAGGCTGCAGGACATCTGCTGTTGGATGATCCCCAGGTCCCGATGGCGGTTCGGCCCGCGCTGCAGGCGAGCTTCGCCGAAATGTCGCTCGCGACCTGCTTCGGGCAGAGCCTCGACGCGCGTGAGGCGGGCGGTGAAGAGGAGTATTGGCGGATTGTGGAGTGCAAGACGCCACCGCTCTTCGGCGAAGCGCTGCGCATGGGCGCATTGCTCGGGGGCGGTTCGGTCGAGACGGCGGATCGGCTGGCGTGCCTGGGCAGGATCCTGGCCCGATCGATTCAGGTCGGAGATGACGCGACGGACGCGCTCGAGAGTCCGGCCCGTCCGGACTGGAAACGGCGAGGCAACAGCTTGCCGTTGCTGTACGCGATGATTGCCCCGCACGCTGACCGCGAGGAGTTTCTGCGTCTTTCGAACGGTGTCGAGGATCCCGAAAACCTGGCAGCGGCGCAGAAGATCCTGCTGCGCTCCGGCGCCATCAGCTATTGCACTCTTAAACTGCTGGAATTTTCGCGGCAAGCCGCGGACCTTCTGGCGCGCCTCCCGCTCCAGAATCCCGAGCCCGTGGCGCGGCTGGTCGAGCTACAGCAGCGGCCGCTCCGGCGTTTGCTCGAGGTGGCGGGAGTCAAGGAGCCGGCGGAGCTTTTAGCTCCTTGAGCGAGGCGTGAAGGCTATGCATAAATAGCAAGGAGGCTGACGACACGCTGACCGCGGGAGCCTATACTAGCGAGATCCTCCAGGCTCATTCCTTCGAGGACGCTAGAAAGGCTCTCGATATGCTCACTTCGCACGTTCACGCGTTGAGCATTCAGATGGTTCCTCCGGCGCCGCGGCCGCCTCCCTTCTCGTTCGAGGCTCGGCGGAAAGACGAGGCAGGACTGAAGGGAGGAGTCATGTTGATCAACGAATTTCATGCCAAGTTCACGTCCGAACAGGAACGAAGTCGGTTGTTCGATGTTTTGCGGCATATGAGCCGACTGGAAAAGCAGATCTTTCTGGCCAGCGGCGACCCCGGATGGGCCGAATGGCCGCCTTTCTTCCCTGGACCCGGACTGGGGCTGCCCTGAGGCTGCCCTTCGCCGCGCTGCCCGCAGCCCTTGCGAGGTCAGCGGTTCGCCGGGGACTCGGCGTCCCAGTGGACCGGGATGGTGAAGCCTGCTATAAAGTGCACGGCTAATCTCGGATCCCAGGACGGCGCGTCGTCGATCAGGAGGAGCGCTGTTCTTCCTGCCAGGAGCTGAACATGGGTGCCCGGCAAGTCTCGCTGCGGACGACCGCGGACTTCTTCCTGGTCCTCGTCTGTCTGCTCGTTCTGCTGCCCTGCCTTTATTACCCCTATAAAGGCATCCATCCCGACCTCGGCTTCACCTTGAGTCTGACCGACTGGAAAGTCGCCACCGCGCCACCTTGCGAAGGAGACCCGGACGCGTGCCTCAAGGTCGGCGACCACCTGATTTCGGTCGAAGGAGTGAGCCTGCAGCAGTTCATCCGGGACCGCGGCCTTTCGATCCCCGGTCTTTTCGGCTCGGACGGCGTCGCCCGCATCCAACTAATCCGCGACGGAGAGCTGCAGGCCCACGACATCCGAGTCCGCGCGAAGCGACTCAATCTGGCGCAGATGTTCTTCACGATGGTGGCGCCTCTTGTCTTCTGGCTGATGGGCACGGTCATCGTGATCTTCCTCCGGCCGCGCGACGAGCGCTGGCTGGTCCTTGTCCTCTTCAGCTACGACACGGCTCTATGGATCGCTTCCGGCTTAGCGCAGCGCACCGGCGGCTCTGCATATGTTTTCCACGCGGTGATCTGGTTCTTCCTGCCGCTGGCCTTTCACCTGCACACCATCCTTCCCCATGAGCTGTTCCCGGCGAGGGTACGCCGAAGCGTGCAGGCCCTGCTCTACGGGATCGCAGGCGTGCTGGCAGTGCTCGACGCGTTGCTTCTTCTACAGCGGGTCGGCAATCTCTCGATCTGGTTCACCCTTGCCGGCGTGCTGGTCTCGGTGGCGCTGCTGCTCCTACGGCTCGTTTTGCCGCTCGATCCCGCAACCAAGATCGCAGCTCGGATCATGACGTTCGGCGTGACCTTGGGATTGCTGCCGTTCCTGCTCTTCCACGGGGTCTTCCTCGTCTGGTTCAAGCACATGGCTTTGGCGGGACGAGACATGAGCTCGTTTTCGCCCTATATGACCGGCATCGCTGCCGTGTCAGTGCCTATCCTGCCCATGGCCTACGTTTACTCCATCTACAAGCACCACCTTAGAACCGTAGAGTTCCGAGCCAACCGCCTGCTGGGGGTCTACACCTTCTCCGTGCTCGTTTTCGTTTCTTATGCGATGGTTTTCTTCGCACTGAGCGGCCGCTGGCCGACCGTGCAGATAGACTTCCTGGCTGCTGTCTTTCTCGTCTCCATGCTCTATGTCGCAGCCACGCCCGTTCTGCATGACCGCTTTCAGCGCTGGGTGGACCGTCACGTCTTCGGTATCAAACACTCGGCCGAGGAGGTGATCGGTCTGGTTTCCGAGCGCATCCCAACCGCCTTCGACCGCGAGGTTCTGGCGGGGGTGATTGCCGAGGAGATCCTTCCGGCTTTGCTGATCCGTCAGTCGGCGCTCTATCTCTTCGCGGAGGACAGCGAGGAAACGTTGTATGAGCAGGCCGTTCCGGAGGGCGGGCGCGAGCCGGCGGTTGAGGCTCTACGAGCCATGTTGGCGGAGAGCGGCAGATACCTTCCTCCCGGAAGCCCGCGAGGGGCGGCGCCCCCGTGGGTGCGCCTGGTGCTGCCGCTTGCCATCCAGGCCAAGACCATCGGCGTCTGGCTGATCGGCCGGCGGGATCCCGACGACTACTTCCCGGTGAGCGACATCCATCTGCTCTCGACGGTCGCCAATCAGATCGCGCCGATGGTGGAGAACGTCCGCCTCTATGAGAAGGCGCAGCAGGAGATCGAGCAGCGCAAGGCAGCCGAGGAGGCGATCCGCAGGAGCGAGGAGCGCTTCCGCACCCTTTTCGAGGCGACCCTCGAAGGCATCGCCATCGTCCGCAACGGGGTCATCCTGGAAGTCAATCATGCGGTGCTGGAGATCTTCGGCTGCCGGCCGGAGGATGTCATGGGTCGCCGGCTGTCGGACCTGGTCGCCGGCGAGGTGGACCTGGCGGGAGTGACGCGGGAGAGCATCGGGTTCCGGCGCGACGGCTCGGCGGTGGATATCGAGGTCGCGGGCAAACGCTATCGCTTCCAGGGTGAGGAGGTCTCGGTGGTGGCGATCCGCGACATCGCCCAGCGCAAGCAGGACGAGACGGAGAACAAGCTGCTCCAGCGCCAGCTCCTGCACTCGGCGAAGATGGAGGCCATCGGCCGCCTCTCGGCCGGCGTCGCTCACGATTTCAACAACTGTCTGCTGGCCATCTTCGGTTACAGCGACCTGTTGCTCGAGCGGTACAGCGGAGATCCCTTCCTCTGCCGCAATCTGACGGGCCTCAAAGAGGCGGGCCAGCGGGCGGCGGCTCTCACCAAGCAGCTCCTCGCCTTCGCTCGCCGTCAGCCGATGGAGACGAAGGTGATGAACGTCAACGGCATCGTCTCGGGTCTCGAGAAGATGCTGCAGCGGCTGCTCGGTGAGGACATTCATCTGGCCACCGAGCTGGATCCGGAGCTCGGGAAAGTGAAGATCGACCCCGGGCAGATCGAGCAGGTCATCGTCAACCTCGCGGTCAACGCCCGCCAGGCGATGCCCAAGGGCGGGCGCCTCATCCTGCGGACCGCGCCGCTGCTGGTCACCGACGAGGCGCCAGCGCCTCACGCCGACGTGCCGCCGGGAGCCTATGTCCTCCTGACGGTGACCGATACCGGCCTCGGGATGGATGCCGCAACGCAGGCGCGGGTCTTCGAGCCCTTTTTCAGCACCAAAGGTGAAGGAACCGGGCTGGGGCTCTCGACGGCCTACGGCATTGTGCGGCAGAGCGGCGGCCAGATCTTCGTCAACAGTGCGCCCGGGGAGGGGGCCTGCTTCTCGATCTACCTGCCGGTCACCCGTGAGGCCGAGATCCTCCGGGGCGGCGTAATGTCGGCCTCTTCCGACCGCGGCTCCGAGACCATTCTGCTGGTGGAGGACGAGGATGAGGTACGGACGGTGCTGCACCAGATCCTGGTTGGAAAAGGCTACCGGGTGCTCCAGGCGGGGTCGGGTGAGGAGGCGCTCGTCATCTCCCGGCTGCACCGCGGCGCCGTCCATCTGCTGCTGACCGACGTCACCATGCCCGAGATGAAGGGGCCCGAGCTGGCCCAGCGTCTGCGCGCCGAGCGTCCCGCCACGCAGGTCGTCTTCATGTCCGGCTATAACGAGGAGCGGTTGTCCGACGGTGTGGCCGAGTCCCCGGTCTGTCTTCAGAAGCCATTTTCCCCGCAGCTCCTGGGGGAGACGTTGCGCGCTGTTCTCGACGCCGCCGAGGGCCTGCAGGCTACGGGCTAGGAAGCCACTCCGGCACTCGGGCTTCCTTCTTCAAGCGCGGCAGGGTCACCGCGATGCGGTGAAGCTGGCCGTCCGCTGCTACGTCGGGCTCGGTGAACCAGAGCCGCCAGCGGCGCGGGAGTGCGCCCAGGACCTCGTCAAGCTGCGATTCGAAGACGATCACCGTACCCGCCGTAGGGCGTGCGAGAGCGCGCAAGGCCGCACCCTTTGGGTCGACGAAGGTGTCGATCGCTCCAGGCACGGAGAGCGTCGTCTTTTTCGGGGGGCGGCCCGGCAGGATCGGCGGTACGCCGTTCTGGTGATCCGACGGCGCAGCTCCCTGGCGGAAGATGTCGATGTCGCTCTGAGCTGCCTCGGTCCCGAGCTCCTCCCGGCGCAGGGGAACTGGAATGGTGACCCAGCCGGACGCTGCAAGGAGCTGAGCGGCGTGATGGAACACGAAGGCCGGCGTCCCCTTGGAGCCCAGTATCTCTCTGTCCTCGATCAGGGCCATCTGCTCGGGCGACAGGTTCGGGCCGTCGGCGACGAGGAAGACGGTCCGGGGACCGGGGGGATGGCGGGCGGTGAGGAAGGCAAGGAGCTTGTCGAGCTGCCGCCCGGTCTGAGAAGTGGAAGGTTCGGTCCCTTTCCGCGCTCCTTCTGAGCGGTTCCGCTCGATGCGGGCTGCGGAAGAGAGATCCATGAGCGCCAGCTTGATGCGTCTCGCCTCCCGTGTAGGCTTTAGCACGACGTGGGGGTCCGGGCCGGCGGTGGCGATCTCGACGCTACCGAGCCGCGCCAGCTCCCGGGCACGATTTGCCAACGCGAGCCCCGAGTAGAAGGTCGTCCCCGGTCTGGCGAGGACCTGATCGAAGTAAAGGACGATCGTCCAGCGTCCAGCGGAGGGCTCGACCCGCGTGACCTCGCGCGGCTGGCCGTCGACAAACACCCGGAAGTCCCTGGGCGTCAATCGGCTGGCGGCGATTCTTGCGGGCGGATCAACGACGATCTCGCGCTCACGAACGACGAGGCTCCCGGAGAACGTTTCGGGACGCTGGGCGGAGGAAATGCCGGCAAAGCCAAGTAGTGCGAGCCCCACGAGGCAGAATGGAAGCTGTTTCCGTAGTGTTCGCATCGCGTCAATCAACCTCGCAAAGGGCATGCCGGCTGAACCCCGGAGATGAGAGACGGAGCACTGTCTGGTTCTAGCGAACGAGTATCAGGCGAGATCGACTCTGCGAGCTCCCGGCTCTCGTCATTCGGGATCGACCACGCCGCCCATACCGGAGCCGCGCGAGTCGGACGCGGCCTCGACGCGGCCGTCCGGCAGGAAGTGGACGGCGTGGACTTTGGCCGCGACCGGCGTGATCTCGATCGTGTGACCGCGGTGCTCCAGGTCGGCGCGGGTCTCGGGGGAGAGCGCATCGGGCTCCGCGTCCAGCCGGTCGGGCAGCCATTGGTGGTGGAGCCGCGGGCGGTCGAGCGCGGCCTGCAGCGGATCGCCGTCTACCAGCAGGTTCAAGAGCACTTGCAACGTGCTGGTCGGAATGCGGGAGCCGCCCCGCCCGCCGAGCGCGTACGCCTCCTTGCCCCGCCAGGCGATCACCGGGCTCATGGAGGAGAGCATTCGTTTGCCCGGCGCGACTGAGTTGGCTTCGCCCTGGATGAGCCCGAAGAGGTTCGGCTTGCCCGGTGCCGTGGCGAAGTCGTCCATCTCATTGTTGAGGAAGAATCCGGCTCCCGGCACCCACAAGCCGCAGCCGAAGAGGCCGTTAAGTGTGGTGGTCAGGGCGACCATGTTGCCGTCGCGATCCACGGTCGAAAGATGGGTGGTCTCGCCGTTCGCCGCCGGCGCCGGCATGCCGGCCGCTCCGGGCCAGGGCTCGACCTGAACGGAGGGCGTGGCGTGCCGGGAATCGATCTGCTCCGTGCGGCGGGAGATCCAGTCCGCCGCGAGGAGCTGCGCCTCGGTGGCACGGGTGGTCGTGGGATCACCGAGCAGGAAGCGGTCAGCGAAGGACCGCCGGAGGGCCTCGGCGAGCAGATGGTCGCGGTCGGCACCCGAGCGAGGCAGCTTGCCCCACCCGAGCTTCTCCAGCATGCCCAAGGTCTGCCCCACGATGACGCCGCCCGAAGAGGGGAGCGGCATCGAGGCCAGCTTCCAGCCGAACGCCTCGAAGGTAAGCGGCGCGCGCCAGACCGCCCGGTAGGCGGCGAGATCCGCGGCGGTAAGGACACCGGCATGGACGGCCGAGGCCTTCTCGATGGCGGCCGCCACGGGTCCGATGGCGATCCCCTCGGGACCCTGAGCGGCGTAGCGGTCGAGCGTCGCCGCGAGATCCGGCAGGCGCAACACGGTGCCGACCGCCGGCGGCTCGCCACCGGGCAGCCAGACCCGGGTGCTCTCGGGAAAACGCTGCAGAGCCTTCCGGGATTCTTCCTTGCCCAGCAGGTCGTGGAGATAGCGGCTGACGCGGAAGCCTTCCGCTGCCAGCTTCCGGGCGGGTGCGACCACCCGCTTCCAGGGGAGCCTGCCGTAGCGGCGATGCAGCTCGTAAAGACCCGCCGGCGAGCCGGGAACCCCTGCGGCGAGCGGTCCGACGAGCGACGCACCCTCCACCGGCTTGCCGTCGGAGTCCAGGTACATGTCGCGGCGAGCCCCGGCCGGTGCGGTCTCTCGGAAATCCAGCGCTGCGAGCTCGCCGCCCATCCGCACCACCGCGAAGCCGCCGCCTCCCAGATTGCCCGCCTCCGGATAGACCACCGCCAGCGCCAGGGCGGTGGCCACGGCGGCGTCTACGGCGTTGCCGCCGTCGCGCAGGACCTCGAGACCTGCCGCCGTGGCCAGCGGATCGGCTGCGGCGACGGCGCCGCCGGCGCCTGCGGGTGCCGGAGGTGAGGCGCCGCGCATGCAGGCCGGTAGCAGGAAAGCCAAGAGGAGCGGCAGGGCCTTTTTCATACGGATCTCCGCGCCGTGTCGTCAGGAGGCGAGCCGGTCGAGGATGTCCGGCCGGCCGGGAACCGGTTCCGGAGCCCCTTCTTTCGCGGAGCGCCGGAGCTCGCGGATGGCGCTCACGCTCGAGAACGTCGATACCAGGTACGGGACGATCAAGGTCAGGACCATACGCATCAGCCGGACCGGTGAGACCTCGCCCCGCATGACGGCTTCGCCGTGATTGATCGCCAACAGAACCATCCCCACGATACCCGCCATTCGCAAGGCACGCCGACGGACGGACGCCGAGCAGGCGAGCCACAGCCATTCTCTCATCACTCTCCCCCTTCAGGATATGGACTTCACAGCAGGGCGGTGAGGTTCGTTGGATCCCTCCCGCCGCAGAATCGCGTCCCTCTCGGCGAGCGCCCGTTCGAGGAGTTGCTCCTCTCCGGTCTCGCGATACCGCGCCGCCGCCATCTTCAGCAGGGCCGCGGCCTCGCCGGTCCTCCCCTGCTCTCGCCGCAGCGAGGCTTCGAACTCCAGCAGGCGTGCCTCTACCAGGAGATCGCCGGTGCCCTCCGCCAGGCAGGAGGCGGCGGCGCGGAGGGCCTCCTCCGCTGCCGCGATATCTCCCTGCCGCCGGCGGGCGTCGCCGGCGGCGGCCCAGGCCCTAGCCTTCAGGTCCTCGATCAGGGCGGCGGCATGACAGGCCGGATCGAGGCGGTCCGCCCCGGTGACGGCCAGGACCGCCAGGCATTCGGACTCGGCAGGCTCCGCCGCCTCGAGGCTCCTGGCGACCAACAGCTCGCAGACGCCCCAGGTGTGATATCGGGCCTGCTGCTGAAGCTGCTCCTCGCGCTGCTCGCCCGGCAAGGACAGCAGCTCGCCGACCAGGTCCGGGGCCTGCACCCGCTCGCGATCGAGATTGGATCGCACCCGCCCGAGGCACTCGAGGAGCTCCGCCGCCTCCACGGGAACACTTGATTGCGGTGCCGCGACTTCGAGCACGTGACCGCTGGGGTCGTCTTCAGCCATCGGCGCCTTTCCACACACGGTGCGGCCAGCAATCTACGACTTCTGGATGGACGGTCCTGCTCCACGAGTGCGCGGTCCGGATGGAACCGGGACGGGCTACCCGCCCGCGCGATGCCGGCGTCTACGCCGGCACCTCCTGGAGATCGAGCCGCTCGGCGGTTGGCTTGTGGGCCACCCCGCCGGCGTGGGTGAGGAGGGTCCCGGCCACGACCTCGTCTTCCAGGTCGGGCGCGAGCTTCCCCTCTTTGTCGAGAAGGAGCTGGAGCAGGGCGAAGACGTTGCGGGCGTAGAGGAGACTCGCGTCGTGAGGCATGGCGGCGGGGAGGTTGGACGGTCCGAGGATTACGACGCCGCCTTCCACCACTTCACGATCGGGCTGCGAGAGCTCGCAGTTGCCCCCCTGCTCGACGGCGAGATCGACGATCACCGCTCCGGGCCGCATCGCCCGCACCATGTCGGCGGTGATCAGGCGCGGCGCGGGCTTGCCAGGCACCAGGGCCGTCGTGATGGCCGCGTCGGCCGCCGCCAGGTGCCGCTGCACGATCTCCCGCTGCCGGCGCAGGAAGTCTTCGCCCATCTCCCGGGCATAGCCGCCCTGACCCTCGCCGCTCTCGGCGAGCGGGAGCTCGATGAACCGGCCGCCCAGCGACTCGACCTGCTCTTTGACGGCCGCCCGGACATCCGAGACCTCCACGACCGCACCCAGCCGCTTGGCGGTGGCGATGGCCTGCAGACCGGCCACTCCCGCTCCCATCACCACCACGCGCGCCGGCTTGATCGTCCCTGCCGCCGTCATCAGTAACGGGAAGTACTTGGGCAGGCGCCAGGCGGCCAGGAGCACGGCCTTGTAGCCAGCGATCGACGCCTGCGAGGACAGGGCGTCCATCGGTTGGGCTCGGGTCACCCGGGGGAGCAGCTCCAGAGCGAACGAGGTGACGTGGCCGGCGGCGAGGAGACGCACCATCTCCAGGCTGCGATGAGGCGCCAGGAGGCCGATGAGGATGGCTCCGGCTTTCAGCAGCTCGGCCTCGTGCCCTGGTAGACCTTCGAAGGCCTCCGGCGGCGTCACCTTGAGCACCACGTCGGCGGTCTTCCAAGACTCGACGGAGTCGGCAGCCAGGCGGGCTCCGGCGGACTCGAAATCGGCATCGCGGAACAGCGAAGCGTCACCGGCGCCGCGCTCGACGACGACCTCGAGCCCAAGCTTCGCCATCCGCCGGACGGTCTCGGGGGTGGCGGCGACGCGGGACTCTCCTGGGCGCCGCTCGCGTGGAATGAAAACCTTCACCATGGAGGCTGGACTCCGGATCCCTTATCGTGGACGCTGAATCCTACTTCGCCCCCGGCGGCTGTGCAAACGGCGGCGTCACTTTTTGATCTCCAACTCGCGGGCGGCGAGGGATTCCTCGAAGCGGTCAGCCGTGACCTCTGTCGGGTCCGGGACCGCCTGTTCCGGGGTGTCCGGGCGGAGCAAGGATACAAGGATCGCGGCGGACAGGAGTCCCAGGACGATGGCGAGGGAGATCTCGATGGGAATCTCGACCCAGTCGTGGAGGAGCATCTTCGCCCCGACGAAGATCAACACCAGCCCGAGGCCGTAGCTCAAGTAGCGGAACTTGTGCATCAAGCCAGCGAGCAGAAAGTAGAGGGCGCGCAGGCCGAGGATGGCGAAGATGTTGGAGGTGAAGACGATGAAAGCGTTGGTGGTGACGCCGAAAACAGCCGGAATGGAATCGACGGCGAAGACCACGTCCGTCGCCTCCACGACCACCAGCACCAGCATGAGCGGCGTGGCCTTCAAACGGTCGTCGTCGCGGACGAAGAATCGCTTGCCGTGATAGCGGCCCGTCAGGGGGACGAACCGTTGAAAGAGCTTCAGGACAGGGTTCTTCTCCGGATGCACCTCCGGCTCCCTCTCCGCCAGGATCTTGAACCCGGTGTAGACCAGGAAGCCGCCGAAGACGAAGATCAGCCACGCGAAACGCGCCAGCAGCGCCGTACCCATAGCGATGAAGACGCCGCGGGAGATCAGTGCTCCGAGGATGCCCCAGAAGAGGACCCGATGCTGATACTCCGCCGGCACGGCGAAGTAGTTGAAGATGACCACGAAGACGAAGATGTTGTCGAAGCTGAGCGACCGCTCGATGATGTAGCCGGTGAGGAATTCCAGGCCGACCCGCGAACCGAAACGGTAGTAGATCCACAGGTTGAAGATGAGGGCGACGATCGTCCAGACGACGCTCCAGAACAGCGCCTCGCGCAGACCGATGCGGTGTTCTCGGCGGTTGAAGACTCCGAGATCCAACGCCAGCATCCCGAGGATCAAGATGAAGAAGAAGCCCCACTGCAGAGGAGTGCCAACGTTTTCCATGATCGGTTCTATCTCGGCCGTCCGTTCCGGGCAGGCGAAGTCTATCCGAACGGCGACGGAGGCACTCGCCGGAGGACCGCGGGAGCTCGGCGACCGCTGAAGAGGGCGTCCAGGGAGATGGCGGGTCCACGGGGCGCCCGGCTCCTGGGGGCGCCCCGTGCGGCGTTCCGATCAGGCTTTCTTCAGATGGGCGTTGACCAGCTTGGTCAGCTCGAACATGGTGACCGAGTCCTTGCCGCCGAAGACCGGCCGCAGCTTGGCGTCCGCGCGGATCGTCCGCTTGTCCTTCGGGTCCTGGAGGTTGTGCTGGCGGATGTAGTCCCAGATCCGTTTGGTGACCTCGGTCCGCGGCACGGGGTCGCTGCCGATGACCGCCGCCAGCGCCTCGTCCGGCATCTGCGGGGCCATAAAGGCGCTGTTCCCGGCTCCTCCCGACTTCTTGGCACTCGCTTTCTTCTCGGCCATTTCTATGCTCCTCCACGATCTGAAGGTTAAGGTTGCACGGCTGCTCCGAAGCACGCCGGGTGACTCCATGCAAAACTCCGGCCCGTGCTCTCCCCTCGCGGCGAGGGTTAGTGCTTGGCCCTATCGTATCCGGTTTCCCCGGCGGCGGAGCGCCGCCGCCGGAGCTTCGTGGTAATTTCCCCCGGCATGCCGCCCCTGTTCATCACCTTCGAGGGTCTCGACGGCAGCGGCAAATCCACTCATCTGCAGCGCGCCTCCGCCTGGCTCGAGGAGCGGGAGGTGCCCCATCTGGTGACCCACGAGCCCGGGGGAACGCCGCTGGGGAACGCCCTCCGCGCCGTTTTCCTCGACGCACGCTGGGGAGCGGTCGACGGTATCGTCGAACTGCTCCTGGTGTTCGCCAGCCGGCGCCAGCACCTGCTCGAGGTCATCGACCCGGCGTTGTCTGAAGGCAAGCACGTCCTCTGCGACCGCTTCAGCGACTCGACGCGGGCCTATCAAGGATACGGCCGGGGGGTGCCGCTCGAGGTGATCGACCAGGTGGACTTGCTGGCGACCGGGGGCCGGCGCCCGGACCGCACGCTCCTCTTCGATCTGACGGCGGCGGAGGCGCGGGCCCGCGGACACTCCACTGCGCGGCGGGAGCGGGGAGCCGCAGACCGGCTGGACGCGGAGGCCTTGGAGTTCTACGAGCGGGTGCGCCACGGTTTCCTGGAGATGGCCTGGAAGGAGACGCGCTTTCGCGTCATCCCTTCGTCCGGGTCGCTCAAGGTCACGGAGACCCAGGTGAGAAGGGCTCTGGCCGACCTGCTGCAGGAGAGAGACGCTTGAACCTCGACGCGGCGCTCGCCGCCGCCCGCCAGGGGCGGCTCTATCCGTCGGTGATCCTCGACGGCGGCGATTCCGTCACCCGTCGGCGCGCGGCGTTCGAGCTCGCCCGGACGCTCCTCTGCGAAGCCCAGCCCGAAGCGCGCCCCTGCGGCGTCTGCCGGCACTGCCGGCGCATCACCGAGGCGAGCCCTGGCGAGGCCAGGGAGGCGCCGTTCCACCCCGATTTCCAGGTGCTGGAGCGCGATCTCAAGGCGTCGACGTCGGTGGACGCCACACGCGAGCTGCTGAAGACCGCTCAGGTCTCGCCGTTCGAGGCGCGCGGACAGGTCTTCGTCATCGCCAGTGCCGAGAGCCTCACGGGTGAAGCCGCCAACGCGCTGCTCAAGAACCTGGAGGAGCCGCACGTCTCGGCGCCGCGCCATTTCTTCCTGCTTGCACCCTCGCGGCTCGACCTGCTGCCCACCCTGCGCAGCCGCTCCCTCGCCGTCTTTCTCGGACCCGCCGAGCCGGTCGATCCGGCGGCGGTCGAGCCGCTGGCGCGGGCTTTCTCGGCGGCCGCCTCCGCCTGGGCGGCGAGCGGCTCGCCGATCTACTTGCTGTCGGCGGCAGCGGCCCTGGAGCGGGCGGGCGGCTGGGAGGACCCGCGTTCGGGCCGCCCCTGGGCGATCGCGGCCGCCGCCGTCCTGCGCTCGCTGCAGATGGAGGAGGAGCCGGCGGCCGGGCAGCGTTCCCGGCTGAGCCTCGCCGAAGCGCTGCTCGAGGCTCCCGCCCTGCGCCTGCGCGGGATCACCGCCGAGCGGATCCTCGAAGGGCTCGTGGCTCGCCATCTGACGACGTGAGCACCGTATTATCAGAAAGGGTCAAGAGCGGGCTTGTGCTAAAATATCTGTCCGTCTTTTGGAATCTGCTCCCGGCGCGATCTGTTCCACCCTCTGATCACCATACCGTCCACCGAAAAGGAGTCCGAGTCATGAATCTAATCCGTAAACCTCTGATCCCGGGCGTGCTGGTCCTGTTTTTCGCCCTGGGCGTCTGGCTGCCGGCCTGCTCGGCGCAGGATGCCGACAAGAAGATGGATGCCAAGTCGGCCGGCTCGAACCAGGTGCTGGCCGTCGTCAACGGCAAGCCGATCACCGAGGCCGACATCCGCGCCAGCTCCGGCGAACAGTTCAAGGCCCTGGAGCGGGACTACGAGCAGAAGGTCCATGAGCTGCTCGAGAACAGCCTGGACCAGGCGGTGCAGGACCGGCTCCTCGAGGCCGAGGCCGCGGCCCGCAAGATCACCAAGGAGGCACTGCTCGCCGAGATCAAGCCGGCGCCCGTGACCGACGCCGACGTCGACACCTTCTACGAGCAGAACAAGGCCCAGATCCAGCGTCCGAAAGAGCAGATCGCGGCTCAGATCAAGTCTTACCTGGAGCAGCAGGGCCAGCAGAAGGCCCGCCAGGAGTTCTTCAACCAGCTCGAGGACAAGTACAAGGTCGAGAAGAAGCTGGAGCCCATCCGTGTCGAGGTGGCCGCCACCGGTCCCGCCAAGGGCCCCGCGAACGCCCCGGTGACCATCGTCGAGTTCTCGGACTTCCAGTGCCCCTTCTGCTCCCGCCTGACGCCCACCATGAAGCAGGTTGAGGAGAAGTACGGCGACAAGATCCGCGTCGTCTTCCGCCAGTACCCGCTGCCCTTCCACCAGAACGCCCAGAAGGCGGCCGAAGCTTCGCTGTGCGCCGCCGACCAGGGCAAGTTCTGGGAGATGCACGACGCCATGTTCGCCAATCAGCAGGCCCTCGCCGTCGAGCAGCTCAAGGCCAAGGCGGCCGAGCTGGGCTTGAACGCCGACCAGTTCAACTCCTGCCTCGACTCGAGCAAGCATGCCGCGACCATCCAGGCCGACATGAAGGAAGGCTCGGCGGCCGGCGTCAACGGCACTCCGGCGATGTTCATCAACGGCCGCTTCATCTCCGGCGCGGTGCCGCTGGAGCAGATCACCTCGGTGATCGACGACGAGCTGCGCCGTAAGGGTGTGAAGACCGCGGCCAACTGAGCTGAGCCTCGCGTTCCGCGGCAATGGACGAGGGCGGCCTGCGGGCCGCCCTCGTCATTTGGAGAAGACCTTTCCTATAGTCTTACCTCCACTATGCCTGGAGACCTGCCCCCCGACGAGTTCCGGTCCGCGATGCACCGCGTGGCCGATCTGGTAGCCGATTACCTGGAGTCCGTCGGCGACCGGCCCGTGCTTCCCGCCGTCTCTCCCGGCGAGGTGCGGCAGGTGCTGCCGGCATGTCCCCCGGAGGAGCCGGAGCCGGTCGAGACGATCCTCGACGACTACCTGCGAGTGATCGAGCCCAACCTCACGCACTGGAATCACCCCGGGTTCTTCGCCTACTTCGCCATCACCGGCTCCGGTCCCGGCATCCTGGGCGAGACGCTCGCCGCGGCGTTGAACGTCAACGCCATGCTCTGGCGCACCTCGCCGGCCGCCACCGAGTTGGAGGAGCGGGTCTGCGAATGGCTGGCGCGGATGATGGGCCTGCCCCCGGAGCTGCGGGGGCACATCAACGACACCGCCTCCTCGAGCAGCCTGGTGGCCCTCGCCGCCGCCCGGCATCGGCTGCCCGGGCTCGACGTGCGGGTCCGCGGTCTTGCCGGCCGGCATGAGGCGCCGCCGCTCACCGTCTATGCCAGCGATCAGGCCCACTCCTCGATCGACAAGGCGTCCATCGTCCTGGGGATCGGCCAGGAGAACGTCCGCCGGGTGGCGAGCGGCGAGGACTTCCGCATGTCCGTGCCGGCCCTCGCGGAGGCGATCTCCCGCGACCGCGTCGAGGGGCGGCTGCCCATGGCCGTCGTAGCCACCGCCGGCACCACCTCGACGACCAGCGTCGATCCCATCCCCGAGATCGCCGAGCTCTGCGCCCGCGAGGGGATCTGGCTCCACGTCGACACCGCCTACGCCGGCGCGGCGGCGATCTGTCCCGAATACCGGGACCGAATGCCGGGCCTCGAGCGGGCGGACTCGCTCGTGGTCAATCCTCACAAGTGGCTGTTTACGCCGGTGGACTGCTCGGTGCTCTTCGTGCGCGACCCCGAGCTGCTCAAAGAGGCGTTCTCCCTCGTGCCGGAGTATCTGCGGACCGACGAGGCCGAGGTGACGAACCTCATGGACTATGGCTTTCAGCTCGGTCGCCGCTTCCGCTCTCTGAAGCTCTGGATGGTGATCCGCGCCTTCGGCGCCGAGGGCCTGCGGCAACGCATTCGCGAGCACTGCGCTCTGGCGCGGGAGCTGGCGGACCGCCTCGCCGCCGATTCCCGCTTCGAGCTGGCCGCGCCGGTGCCGTTCAGCACCGTCTGCTTCCGCGCCCGGATCGATGGCTCAGCCGAGGAGCAGGACCGCCTCAACGAGCGGCTGCTCGCGCGGATCAACGCCGCCGGCCCCGTTTTCCTCTCTCACACCGTCCTGCGGGGGCGCTATACGCTGCGCGTGGCGATCGGCAATCTGCGGACGGAACGGGCCCACGTCGAGGCCCTGTGGGACCTACTCACCGGCTCCCTGGACGACCTGCAGACCGAGACGTGAGCACTCCCTGTCCGTTCATCCCTTATCGGCCTGAGCGCCTTCCCGAGGAGGAGATGCTGCGGCGCGCGCGCGCCTTCCATAAGGAGATGGACCGGCGCCGCAGCGTGCGCTCGTTCTCGCCCGACCCGGTGCCGCGCGAGCTGATCGAGCTCGCCATCCGCACCGCCTCCACGTCGCCTTCGGGAGCTCATCGCCAGCCCTGGCGGTTCGTGGTGATCGGGGATCCGGCGGTCAAGCGCGAGATCCGCATCGCCGCCGAGGCCGAGGAGTACGAGAGCTACGTCGGCGGCCGCATGCCTCCGGAGTGGATCGAAGCCCTGGCACCGCTCGGCACCTCCTGGGAGAAGCCTTACCTGGAGATCGTGCCCTGGATCGTCGTGGTCTTCGAGGAGCGCTACGGCGTGGACCCGGACGGCCGCAAGCGCAAGAACTACTATCCCAACGAGAGCGTCGGCATCGCCTGCGGCCTGTTCATCGCCGCCCTCCACCGGATGGGGCTGGCGACGCTCACCCATACGCCCAGCCCCATGGCTTTCCTCTCCCGCATCCTCCAGCGCCCGCCCAACGAAAAGCCCTTCATCCTCTTTCCGATAGGTTATCCAGCACCGGACGCCGAGGTGCCGGACCTGAAGCGAAAAACCCTGGAGGAAGTCACGGTCTGGTGCGAAGGGTGACGTAGGGGCGCGGCATGCTGCGCCCCTACGCGGTCTGACAAATCCTACCTACGGATGGTTGCTGTAGAAGTGGTACGTACCGCTGCCGCTGTAGGAGTAGACGCCCCAGAGATACCAGGCGGCCGTGCCGTTGTAGCTGATGTTCTCGTTATTCGATACGGTCGTGGCGCTGGCCACCTGCACCCACCGCGTGCCGTCCCATTTCCATAGATAGAGGTCGAAGTCCGAGCCGGCCGGACCGCGCAGGGAGCCGTTCTGGAATCCGGCGTTGCCCCAGTAGTAGGTGCCGCAGGGCTGGTACTGGGTGACCCCGGAAGAGCCGATGTAGCTGGTGAACGTCTCGTAGCTGGAGCTGAAGCCCGAGCCGTAAAGTGCATTGAGGCCGCTCTGGTCGTCCGCCTCGGTGGTGGCCGGATTGTTGTTGCAGTAGCTCACCGACGGGTACATGGTGGCGCCGCTGACCGCGCTGTGACCGAGACCCAGGCCATGGCCGATCTCGTGCACCATCACCCCTTCGATGTAGATCTCGCTGGAGCATCCGACGCCACCCGGATCCTCGCCCTCCGAGGTCCAGTTGTAGCCGGTGCTGTTGGTCACGATGTCCGCGTCGTCGATCTTCCACGAGCCGGAACCGCTGGTGCGCTCGCTGTAGTAGGCCGTGAAGGTCGCGGCCAGACAGGAGCCGGTGCAGGCGGAGAGCGGGTCGCTGAGCTTGAGCATCGGCACGCCGTCGCCGAGAGAGAAGCCGGCCACCGAGCCCCTGTGGGCTTTGATCACCTTGCCGGAGTTGTCACCGTTCCAGGCGGCGGTGGAGGTGACGGCATTGACCACCCGAGTAGACCCGCCATCGGCGTCGAGAATCGAAGGGACGCCGCCGGCGACGTTGTCGACGGTGTAGTCCGGCGGGCAGTTCCACGTCCGGTTCGGGCTCAGCAGGACATAACCGGAGAGGCTGGCCGCGCAGAGCAGCAGCAGGACGATGACGAGGGACGGGCTGACGAGCTTGATCGCTTTCATGGCGTTTCTCCTCCGTCCTCGTGGTTACTGAACCTGCGGCCGGACGTCATGCCGCCCGGCGCGCTCCGCGGTTTCGACGATCTGACGCTTGAATTCATCGAGCGGCACCGCCCTGGGAGCCCGCGCTGGCGTGCCGTCGGCCTTGAGGATGCGGACGTTGTCCGCCTCCCAGGTAGCGACCGCGAGCTCGCGGCCCTGCCGGTCTTTGCGGATCTCGAACTCGCCCTGCCGGTAGCCGAGCACCCGGTGGGCGCCGTCCTCGTTCTTGCGCGCCGGCTCCAGGAAGAGCAGCAGCCGCTGTTCCTTGCGGAAGGTGGGGAAGCCGTGGGCCTCGATCACATAGCCGTCGACCTCGCCGCCGAACGTGATCAGACGTACGTGCGAGCGGTCCTGGCCGAGGAGCGTGTCCTCGATCTCCAGCACCGCCTCGGTCATGATCGCCGTCCCCTTCCGGTTCCAGAATGAGCTCACTTCGACGACCCGTCCCTGCACCACCGCCTCGGCCTGGGCCACCAGCTCCTCCTGGCTGACCCGCAGAAAGGTAGATGCCCCGGCCGGTGCCACCAGGGCGAGAGCCAGCGCGCCGCAGAGGAGCGCCCATGGGGTTCGCTTCATAGAAGCCTCCTTTTCCTCTTGCTTGGATGGGTTCCAACAATCCGCCGTCAAGGCAGCGGAGCGATCCGCCGGGAATATCGACCGGCAACCATGGTAGGCGACGAAGGATCGGGCAGTGTTACCGGAATCCCGGTTTTGCTTCCACTTCCCTCCTTTTTGATCCAGGAGGGGCGAGGGTACTAAGGACCAATCCGGTAATGGCGAGTGCCATGAGCGCGAGGCCTGGCATCAGGGCCGGAGCCCGGTAGAGGAAATTCAGCCGGTGATCGCCGGCGGGCAGCCAGGCGGCGAGGAACGAACCGTTCGCCAGGACGGTGGGGGAGGGCCGGCCGTCCAACAGCAAGGTCCAGCCGCCGTCCTGATAGATGCTGGAGGCGAGAAGCCGCCCCTCTGCCAACCGGGCTCGGGCGGCGAGGCGCGCCGGCTCGATCGACAGAATCTCCAGTGTGGACTGCGCAGGCCGCGTGGCTGTCCACGCTGCGGAATGATCGAGGGAGGGGAGGACTAAGGTTCGGGCCGCGAAGTCCAGGTTCGCTGCCAGCCAGTGGGTCCAAGGCCGACCGCCCGGCACCTCGGTGGATGCGGGGAGAAAGAGGCGGGGGAGAACCTTTGTCCGCTCGAAGATCCTGCCTTCGGGCTCGCGAAACACCGCGTGCCAGCCGGAGACGGGCCTCAGCTTCGGGGGCGCGATGACGTAGCGCACACCTAGGAACTGCAGGAGAGGGTGCTCGGTCTTCACCAGCCGGTGCTCCGTCGAGCGCGCCGAGACACTGATCGGTGCCACCGCCTGCACGTAAGCAGAGGGCTTGAAGGGATTGGAGATCCGTATATCCGCGAGGCCGTAGACCGCGGCCGCGTTGGGCAGCAGCCGGTCGCCCAGGCCAGCGATGCGGAAACCGTCCGCGTGCTGCTGGAGGAAGGCGACCGCCGGCGTCGTCGGATAGAACTCCTTTCGGGGCAGGGATGGATTGGCCTGCCGGTGGAGGATCAGGAGCTCGATGGCGACGAGGGCGGTGAGCATCCAGAGTGATTTCGCTTCTCGGCGGGCGAGCCCTCCGAAGCCCTCACCTCCCCGGCCCACCTCACCGGGAGAGGAGGGGGATCTAAAAAAGAGCAGCGCGGTCCCAGCGACTGTGGCGAGCTGCAAAGCCATCCAGAACCATCGCGGAGGAAGGAGCTGCTTCACGTCGGGCGAGCTGAGATATCCCCAGGTGATGAGGCCGAGGAGGACCGTGGCGGCTGCGGCGATGCCTCCTCGTCCCGGCCCCTCGCCGCGCCGCCAGCGCTCCACCGAACAGGCGGCGGAATAGGCGAGCGAGAACGCGACGACCAGGAGCAGTCGCCGATGGATGCTGGCCGACTGGTTCAGCACCGGCAGCTCCGACAGCAACCACGGCACGCCCGGGATGCGCACCGAGACGGCGAGGCTCACCGCGCCGAGCACCAGGAAGAGCCGCTCCTGAGGGAAGCGGCGGGCGGTGGGGAAGAGCGACAGTAAAGCGGCCAGCAGGGCGGCTCCACCTACGAAGCCGGTGGCGTCCTCGTTGGAGTTGACCTCTCCCCAGTAGGCGCCCCATCGGCTGTTGCCAAAGGCGTTCGGCGCGAATACGGGAACGAGCCGTTTGCCGATGCCGCTGAGGGTTTTTTGCCGCTCTTCGGGGCTCCGCCAGCCTGCGAACGGGGACCCTTCCTCCAGCCGTTCGTTGCGCAGCTCGATCAGACGGCCGCGGTGGGACTGCGGGAGAAAGCGCACGACCGGCAACACCGCGGGCGCCGCCAGTCCGAAGGCGATGCCGCCGGCGACCGCCCACCGCACCAGGAGTCGCGACCTGCCGCCGGACGGTCGCCGGAGGAGCCGAGAGGCGGCGAAGAGCGCCCCGACCGCCGCGACGTACAGGATGGTCTCGGGATGTCCTCCTGCCAGCAGGGAGGCGGCCGCCAGCGCGAGCAGGAGGAAATCCCGCGGCGCGCCCCGTTCGTCCGTCATCGTCAGGGCATAGAGCACGAGCGGGAGGAGCGCCGGCGAGTTGCCGATGGGCCAGCTCAGCCAGAGCAGCAGGAAGCCGCCGAGCCCGAACGCCAGGCTGCCGAACAGGGCTGCCTCCTCCGAGAGCCCCTGGCGCCGCAGCAGCAGGAAGAGGAAGACCAGGGCGATCAGCACGCGCAGCGCCGCCGTCACTCCGATCGCCTGGGGCAAAGGGAGCGGCAACGTCAAGAGAACCAGGGGCTGGAGCACCTGGGATTGTGGATCGGCCAGGAGCGGCATACCAGCGCCCGCGAGGTCGTTCCACAGCGGCCAATGGCCGGTCCGCACCGCCCGCCGCACCTGGGCCTGCCACGGGATGGTCTGCGTCGCCAGATCGAGCTGGAGGACGTTGCCTTCGGGAGACTTTCCCCTCTCTTCCGGCGGTCTGAGGCCCGGCAGGATGTCCACGGGTGCGAGCACCTTGCCCAGGAACAGGGCCGGTCCGAAGAGGATGAGCAGGACCAGTCCGAAGACGCACCAGACTCGCAGAGGAATCGGGTCCCACCAGCGCCGGAGCGCGCGGACGAGAAGGAACCCGAGGAGAGTCAGATAAAGGCCGGGTAGAGGGGCGGTGAAGAGGGACATGGAGACGGGATCTTACCCGTCGATCGGCATAACGAACGACGATCGCGAATACGTACAGCAGGTGGGCGCGGCCCGCCACCCCTGGGGTTTCGGTCCGTCACCACCGCCACCCGCTTTGCCGATAGGAGGCTTGCTTTTGGCTCTGATACCGTTCCTTCCAAAGGAGAGAGGGGACGCCATGCCACGCATCACCCGGGTCTACACCCGCACCGGAGACGACGGGACGACCGGTCTAGGAGGCGGCCAGCGGGTGGCCAAGGACTCGCCCCGCATCGAAGCCTACGGCACGGTGGACGAGCTGAGCTCGACGATCGGAGCGGCCCTCGCCTTCGGCCTCGATCCCCGGCTGGCCGAAACGCTGACGCGGACCCAGAACGATCTCTTCAATCTCGGCTCCGACCTCTGCATCCTGGAAGAGGACAAGGCGGAGAGGCCGGTGCCGGTCATCGAGGAGCGGCACGTGGAAGCGCTGGAGCGGCTGATGGATGACCTCGCGGCGGAGCTCCCGCCGCTGGAGAACTTCATCCTGCCGGGAGGCTCGCCGGGAGCGGCGCAGCTTCACGTGGCCCGCACCGTCTGCCGCCGGGCCGAGCGCCTGGTGATCGCGCTGGCCCGCCTGGAGCCGGTGGGACCCTTCGTCGTCCCATACCTCAACCGCCTCTCCGACGCTCTGTTTGTCATGGCGCGCTATGAGAACCTGCGGCGAGGGATCCCCGACGTGCTGTGGGACAGCCGGGCGTGAGGGCCGGTTGGCCCGCCTTTTGAATCCTCCCACGTGCGGCGGGTTTTCCGCCTCGAAAATACGGAGGAACGACCTCATGCCGTCATGGTTCAACGTATACCTGATCGGCTTCATCATCCTGATCATCGGTCTGGCTCTGGGTGCCTATCAGTTGGGGGTTTCGTCGACGTGGATCATCATCGGAGTAATCTGCCTCGTCGGCATCGGTATCCTCAGCGCGGTAAAAAAGACGCAGGGCCGCGCCGGCTCTTCCGGCGGACCGCCACGGTCTTAGGCTTATCTCGACTACGTCATAAACCCGCTCCAGCGCGTGGGGCGCACTCTACTCTGAGGGAGACCCTGTCGCAGGTGATCGCGATCCCTCAGGGTTATGTAAAGATCTG
Organism: Thermoanaerobaculia bacterium; assembly: GCA_036002325.1. Lineage (GTDB taxonomy): Bacteria > Acidobacteriota > Thermoanaerobaculia > Multivoradales > UBA5704 > DATARR01. The sequence continues at coordinate 80,909 of DASYTJ010000133.1, forward strand.
CGCGCCTTGAGCCGCTTCGCCCGCCTCGCCGCGCCGTTCCGCTCCGCCTTCGGTTTCGACCGGCTGGCGTACTGGTCGATCGACCATCCGCGGCGGACGATCGCCGGCTTCGCGGTCCTGGTGCTGCTGGCGGCTCCCGGCCTGCTGCGGCTGCAGCTCCGCACCGATGGCCACGCCCTGGTCCCTCCCGGCGATCCGGCGGTGCGTTTCGACGCCGAGGTGCGCCGTCACTTCGGGCTGCGCGACCCGATCGTGGTGGTGATCGAGACGCCCCGGCCGGACGGCATCTTCAACCCCGATACCCTTCGCCGCCTGCGCAACCTGACGGCGGCGCTGGAGAAAGTCGAGGGAGTGCCGCGCGGCGGGGTCACCAGCCTGGCCACCGAGAAGCGCGACCGAGTCTACCCGGGCACTCTCGACTTCCGGCCCTTCCTCGACGTGGTGCCGGAGACACCCCAGGATATGGAGCTCTTCCGCGGGGATCTGGCGGCGATCGAGATCCTGCGCGGGAACCTGGTTTCCAAGGACCAGAGAGCGATCGCGGTCCTGGTGAGCGCGCCCAACGTCCTCGAGGGAGCCGGGGAGCCCGGGGGCGTGAACGCCGCGGCGGCGGACCGGGTGGCTCTCTGCAAGCGCATCACCGAGGTGAGCCGCCGCTTCGAGTCCCCCGGCAACCGCATCCTGGTGGTCGGCGCGCCGGTGGCCGAGTCGCTGCTCGGCACCCACATCCTCCAGGATCTGGCCGTGCTCCTGCCGCTCTCGATGGCCATCATCGGTTTCGTTCTCTGGCTGGGATGCCGGCGCATCGCGGGCGTCCTGCTAGGGATGATCCAGCTCGCCGCCGCGCAGACCTTCACCTTCGGCGTCATGGGATGGCTCGGCGTGCCGGCTTTCCTGACCACGGCCGTGCTTCCGGTCATCCTGACCACCCTGGCCCTGGCCGATGAGATCCACCTCTTCTGGCGTTACCAGCAGATCCTGGAGACCGAGGAATCCCGGCATCCTGCCGCCGTGCGCGTGCTGCTCTCCCAGATGAGCCGGCCCGTTGTGCTGGCCACGGTCACCACCATCATCGGGTTCCTCTCCTTCCTCTCCTCGCCGCTCATGGCGGTCCGCAGCTTCGGTGCGTTCGCGGCCTTCGGGCTCCTGTTCTGTCTGTTCTGGTCGCTGATGGTGGGGCCGGCGTCGCTGGCGTTGCTGCCGCCGAAGGCCCTGCGGCGGCCGGCGGGGCGGGGCACGTCGCCTGCCGATCGCTTCCGCGGCTTCTTCACGCCGCTCTATCGCTCGCCGAGGCGCGCCCTGGGGGCCTTGGCGCTGGGCACGCTCCTGGTGAGCCTGGGGATCGCCCGCCTGCGGGTGCAGGACTCCTGGCTCGGCGGCTTCGCGCCCAAGAGCCCGTTCCGCACCGCCACCGAGCGGGTCAACCATCTGTTCAACGGCACCCACCTGCTGCTCGTTCACCTCGACCTCTCGCGCTGGCGGGGCGAGATCGGGGAGGTCTACGAAGGACAGCCGGGTCCTCTCCTGGATCCTCCCACTTTGCGGGCGATCGGCGAGTTCGAGGCGTTCCTGGGCCGGCAGCCGCGCGTCGGCGGAGTCCTCGGACCCTATGCACAACTGACCACCGTCTCATTCCTGCGTTACGCGCGCGATCCCAAACGGATGAGCATCCCCAACCGGCCGGACGCAGTGGCGACGCTGATCCACTGGTTCGACGAGGTAAGAGGCGAGACACGGCGCCGGGAGGTGATCGACGACGCCCGCCGGCGCGGCGTCATCACTCTCTTTCTCAAGGATCCGGACTATCGCCAGGTGGCGGGCTTGATGGCGACGGCGAGGCGCTACGCCCGAGCGCATCTGGAGCCTCTGGGCGTCCGTATCGGCTTCGCCGGCGACGTGGCGGTGAGCCAGGCGATGATTCCCGCGATCGTCCGCACCCAGGTCTTCTCGCTGCCGCTCGCGCAGCTCGGAGCCTGGCTTGTGGTGACCCTGCTCTACCGGTCCTGGAAGGTGGGGCTCCTCATCTCCCTTCCCTCGTCCGTGGCCGTCGCCTGGATGCTGGGCGCCATGGGATGGACGGACATCCCGCTCGGGGTGGCCACCTCGATGTTCTGCTCGATCACTCTCGGCGTCGGCATCGACTACGGGATTCACTTCTACGAGGTGTTCCTGCGCCTGCGCCGCGAGGGCACGGGCGGCGACGCCGCGGTGGAAGCCGTCGCCGAGGCCGGGCCGGCCATCGTCGCCGACACGGTGGCCATCGCTCTCGGCTTCGGCATCCTCGGCATCTCGCAGGTGCCCGCCAACGCTCGCCTGGGCTTCCTGGTGGCCGGCGCCCTCGGCGTGGCCTGCGCGCTTACGCTGGCCGGCCTCGGTGCCCTGCTGAGCGGCTCGCAGTCGGAGATAATCCTCCGCGATGACGAAACGAGAGAAAGCGCGGCGCATCGGTGAGATCCTCGACAGGCTCTACCCCGCGGTCGACATCCCTCTGGAGCATCAGGATCCCTTCACACTTCTGGTGGCCGTGGTCCTCTCCGCCCAGACCACGGACAAGCTGGTCAACACGGTGACGCCCGCCCTGTTCGCCCGCGCCTCGACGCCCGCCGCCATGGCCGCTCTGCCTCTGGAAGAGATCCGTTCGCTGATCCGCCGGATCGGTCTCACCGAGGGCAAGGCGAAGAACCTCAAGCGGCTCTCGGAGATCCTCGTCGAACGCCACGGCGGCCGGGTGCCACGGACGCTGGAGGAGCTGGAGGAGCTCCCTGGAGTCGGCCACAAGACGGCCTCCGTAGTGTTGAACCAGGCGTTCGGCCTGCCGGCCTTTCCTGTGGACACCCACATTCACCGGCTGGCGGCCCGCTGGGGTCTGTCCAGCGGCAAGAACGTCGAGACCACCGAGCGCGACTTGAGGCGGGTCTTCCCGTCGGAGAGCTGGGGCAAGGTCCACCTCCAGATCATCTATTTCGGGCGTGAGCACTGCCCGGCCCTCTACCACGACCTCGACGTATGTCCGATCTGCTCGTGGGCGGCCAGCCGTAAGCGCAAAGAGGAGGAGCGGCGGCGGAATCGGACGTTGAGGCGCCGGAGCGCATAGGCGGTCGGGCGATGGGAGAGGGGACAGGGTTGAGGGGCGGGCTGCGCGCCATCCGCAAGGGTGGCGCGGTTTTTCTATTCTCCGCCGGTTATCATCGCGCCATGGACCGCTTCGCCCGCTACTCCTGGTTCACCCTGGCCTGCAACGTTGCTGTCATCCTATGGGGGACGATCGTGCGGGCCACCGGCTCCGGCGCGGGTTGCGGCAGCCACTGGCCGCTCTGCAATGGCGTGGTCCTACCGCGCGCACCGCGGATCGAAACGGTCATCGAGTTTTCCCATCGTCTGACGAGCGGCCTGGCGCTGCTTCTGGTGGTGGGGCTGGTCGTCGGGGCTTTCCGGCTTCGTCCCAAGGGTGATGCGACGCGCAAGGCGGCGGTGTTCTCCATGATCTTCATGCTCGGCGAGGCCGCGGTGGGCGCCGGGCTCGTCCTCTTCGAGCTGGTGGCGGACAACCAGTCCATGGCCCGGGCGCTGTTCATGGCGACCCACCTCGTCAATACGTTCTTTCTGCTGGCTGCCCTGACCCTGACCGCCCACTTCGCGAGCGGCGGCGCGCCTTTCAAGCTGCGGGGCGTCCTCGGCGCCGGGTTCATCCTGGAAACCGCCGCCTTGCTGCTTGCAGGGGTGAGCGGCGCCGTGGCCGCGCTAGGGGACACGCTGTTTCCCTCGATGTCGCTCGCCGACGCGCTGAAGCAGGATCTCTCGCCTACGGCCCACCTGCTGGTCCGGCTGCGGCTGCTTCATCCCCTGGTCTCCGTCGCCGCGGGAGTCGTCGCGTTCTTCCTGGCCCTGCAGCTCCTCGAACGGGGATTTGAACCGAGTGCGGTCCGCTCCGCGCGGCGGCGGGTGATGCTCCTGGTCCTGCTGCAGATCGTCGCCGGCGCGGTCAACGTCCTGCTGCTGGCACCGGTGTGGATGCAGGTGGTTCACCTGCTCCTCGCGGACCTGCTGTGGATCAGCTTCGTCCTGCTCGGGGCCTGCGCGCTCGCCTGCCTGGGTTCAACCGAAGACGCCGCCGCGCCCCTTGCCGTCGCGGAAGGCGCGGGCCCCGGCGGCGGCCTCGCCGCTCGCCATCGTCCCGGCTCCTAGGCGGGCTTCCACCCGCAGCCCTTCCGCAAGCGGCAGGCCGAGCCCTTCGTAGACCGCCTGCCGGTCGTTGCGCAGCGCGGTCTGCGGAAAAGCGGCGACCGCATGGCCAAGCTCGACGGCACGGCGAAGAGCCTGGCCACGCGGGACGATCTCGTTGACGAGCCCCATGGCCAGAGCTTGCTGCGCCGTGACGGGCTCACCGGTGAGGATCATCTGGAGCGCCCGGCCGAGGCCGACGATGCGGGGCAGGCGCTGCGTCCCGCCGTCGACCAGCGGCACGCCGAAGCGGCGCTCGAAGCAGCCGAAGACGGCGGTCTCGTCGGCGATCCGCAGGTCGCACCAGCAGGCGAGCTCCAGACCTCCGGCCACACAGTAGCCGGCGACGGCTGCGATCGTGGGCTTGGATACCGAAAGGCGGGTAAAGCCGAGCGGGCCGTGCTTGCCTTCGACCTCGACGGCGAGCGCCTCGAGATCCTTGAGGTCGGCGCCGGCGCAGAACACTTCCTCACCGCCGGTGAGGACCCCGGCTCGGGCCTGCGGGTCCCGGTCGAAGTCGAGCCAGGCCTCGCGCAGCTCACGCGCCGTCCGGGCGTCGACGGCGTTGCGCGCTTCCGGGCGATGAATGCGGAGGATGCGGACGGGACCGTCGTCGGCGACCTGGACGGGGCCGTCCAAGGCTTACAGCACCGTCTCGCGCACGACCTCGTCGATGGTGGTGACGCCGTCGCGGATCTTCTGCAGGCCGCTGCCGCGCAGCGTCATCATGCCGTTTTGGACGGCCTTCTGGCGCAGCTCGAAGGCGCTGCCGCCGGAGAGGATCATCTCCCGCATCTCGTCGTCGACCTCCAGCACCTCGTAGAGGCCGATACGTCCCTTGTAGCCGGTGTTGCTGCAGCGGTCGCAGCCGCGGCCGCGGAAGAGCTTCAGGGTGCGCGACTCGTGCTCGGAGAAGCCGATCTGAGTGAGAGCCGCCGGCGGCACCTCCAGCGGCTCCTTGCAGAAGGTGCAGATGCGGCGCACCAGACGCTGCGCCGCGATCAAGTGCACCGAGGTCGCCACGAGGAAGGGCTCGATGCCCATGTTCATCAGACGGCTGATCGAGGAGGGAGCGTCGTTGGTGTGCAGCGTCGAGAGCACGAGGTGGCCCGTCATGGCGGCCTTGATCGCCACTTCGGCCGTCTCGAAGTCGCGGATCTCGCCGACCAGGATGATGTTCGGGTCCTGGCGCAGGAAGGAGCGCAGCGCCGCCGCGAAGTTCAGGCCGATCTGCTCCCGCGTCTGTACCTGATTGATGCCGGCGAGGTTGAACTCGACCGGGTCCTCGGCGGTGATGATGTTGACCTCGGGCGTGTTGATGCGCTGCAGCGCCGAGTAGAGCGTGTTCGTCTTGCCGGAGCCTGTGGGGCCGGTGACCAGCACCATGCCGTAGGGCTTCAGGATCGCCTGCTCGAACTTGCGCAGCGGCTCGGACTCGAGGCCGAGCTTGCTCATGTCGAGCATGAGCTTGTCCTTGTCGAGCAAGCGCATGACGATCTTTTCGCCGAACAGCGTAGGCAGCACGGAGACGCGGTAGTCGAGGTCCTTGGTGCGGCCGGAGATCTTGGTCTTGATCTTGATGCGCCCGTCCTGCGGCAGCCGCTTCTCGGCGATATCGAGCTTCGACATGATCTTGCAGCGGCTGGTGATTGCCTCCCGGAGCTTGAGCGGCGGATGCATCATCTCGTAGAGGATGCCGTCGATCCGGTAGCGGACCCGGTACTCCTTCTCGTAGGGCTCGATGTGGATGTCCGAGGCGCTGCGCTTGATGGCGTCGGTCAGGATCAGGTTGACCAGCTTGACCACAGGAGCCTGCTCGGATTCCTCCTCCAGGCTCGCGAGATCGAGGTCCTCCTCATCCTCCAGCACCTCGAGGTCGCTCCCGGACTCCTCCGAAAGGTCCTCCATGACCTTCTTCAGCTCGATGGCGTGGGTCGAGCCGTAGTAGCGGTCGATGGCGGCGCGGATGGCCGTCTCGGAAGCCACGACCGGCTCCACCTTGTACCCCGTCATGAACTTCACGTCGTCCATGGCGAAGACGTTGGTCGGGTCGATCATCGCCACGGTGATCGTGGCGCCTGTCTTGGTGACCGGCAGGATGGTGTACTTGCGGGCGATGTCGGCCGGAATGATCTTGATCACGGCATCGTCGATCTCCATACCGTTGAGATCGACCGAGGAGACTTTGAAGTGTTGCGAGAGCGACTCGACGAGCTGCTTCTCGCTCAGATACCCGAGCTTGACCAGGTTGGTGCCGACGCGCCCCCCCTGGTCCTTCTGCAGGGCCAGTGCCTCGTTGAGCTGAGCCTGATTGATCCGGCCGGTGCGGATCAGCAGCTCTCCCAGCTTGTCGGGAGCTAGCGACTGTGCCTGTGGGCGGCGTGCGACTTCCGGGGGTGGTGCCATGCCCGTCCTTCTCGAAGCGAGATCCGCTCGTGAAAAACTTGTCTGAAAAACGTCAAAGAGAGTCTACCAGCCGGCGGGAAAGGGGGTCAACGTACTGATTTATGGCGAAGCAGCTATGGCGCCAGGATCTCCGCTGTCCGCTCCGCCACTCGCAGCGGCGGGATCTCCAGCAGGCAGGCTTTGGTCTCTTCCAGCCGCTGATAGCAGAAGCTGCAGGGCAGGCGCTTGTAGAGGGCGTTCTCCGGCGCGGCGTACGGGCCGTGGCGCTCCGGGTCGGTGGGTCCCATGAGCATCAGTACCGGCGTGCCCAGGGCGTGGGCGAGATGGACGGGTCCGGTGTCGCCGCCGAGCATCAGGCGTGCGCGCCGAATCAGACTGGCGAGCGTCGGCAGGTCCGGAGCGCCCACAGCGCGGACCGCTCCCTCACCAGCCGCCTCGACCTCGGCGGCCAGGGCCTCTTCGCCAGGGGCCGCCGCCACCCAGGTCGGCAGCCCCGTCCGGTCCTGGAGGAGCCGTGCGGCCTTGCCCCACCAGTCCGCGGGGTAGCGCTTGTTGGCCCAGCCGGCTCCGGGATGGAGGAGGACGAACGGCTCCGGGTGCGCCGCGAGCGCCGCTCGCGCCGCCGGGGCCTCCTCCTGCAGGAGCTTCTCGCCTCCGAAGTCCGCCGGCTCCGGAGGCAGTCCGAGCTCATCGAGCAGCGAGAGCATCCGGTCCACCGCGTGGGTCCCCCGGGGGACCACCGGCTGGCTGATCCACACCGCGCTCGACGGCTCACGACGGGACCTTCGCGCGAAGCCGATCCGCCGGTCGGCCAGCGTCAGGGCGGAGATGGCACCGGCCTTGTGGTTTCCCATCAGGTCCAGCACCACTTCGGGAGCGAAGCGGTCCAACGAAGAAAGGAAACCGCGCAGCTCGCCGAGACCTTGCACCGAGAGCCGGCGCCACCGGCGGAGCCGCACCACCAGCAGCTCGTCGAGGTCCGGATGGCCCGCGAGCACGGGTGCCATGGCGTCTTCGACCACCCAGCCGATGCGTGCCGCGGGCAGATGGCGGCGCAAAGCCGTGAGCACCGGCAGGGCGTGGACGACGTCGCCGAGCGCGCTGGTGCGGACGATGAGGATCCTCACGGAAGAGCCTTGATCTTGGCGATCAGATCGCTCGTCGCGTGGTCCTTGGGATCGCCCACCAGCGCCGTGCGGCCGCCATAGGCGCGGACGGCTTCATACTCGGGGACACGCTCCGGGGAGCCGTAGTCCGTGCCCTTGCAGTGGACGTCCGGCTGCAGCTCCGCCAATAGGGGAGCAGGGGAATCGCCCGCGAAGATCACCACGAAGTCGACGGGCTCCAGAGCGGCCAACAGCTCGGCGCGCTCGGCGGCGGGCACCAGCGGCCGGCCGGGGCCCTTGAGGCGTGCGACGGAGTCGTCGTCGTTGAGCGCCACAACCAGCGCGTCGCCTTCGGCGCGGGCGGCGCGGAGATAGCGGAGATGGCCGACGTGGAGGAGGTCGAAATGGCCGTTGGCGAAGGCGATCTTTTTGCCGCGTGCCTTGAGCTCGCCGATCCGCCTACGGAGCGCGGGCAAGGTCAGGACCAGCCCCACCGCAGCTCCTCCAGGGGACGGGGATCGGTTTCGATCGCCCGCCTGAGCTCCTCGGGGGAGCAGGTCGCCGTCCCCATCTTCATCACCACGACGCCGCCGGCGTAATTGGCGAGCAGCGCCGCCTCCAGGGGGACCGCCCCGGCGGCCAGAGCGAGCGCGAACGTGCCGATCACCGTATCCCCGGCTCCTGTCACGTCCGCCACCTGATCCGTCCCCGACACCGGCAGGTGGGCCGAGACTGCAGGATGGAAGAGGCTCATCCCCCGGCTGCCGCGGGTGATCAGGAGGAAGCGGGCCTCTAGCCTCTCGCGCAACCGGCGGCCGGCGTGCTCCAGCCGGGCCGGATCGTCGTTGATCGACGAGCCGAGCAACGCCTCGGCCTCCTCCTCATTGGGGGTGGCGCCGTCGAGCCCGGCGAACTCGCCGAGACGGAAGCGGCTGTCGGCCACCAGTGTTGCCTCTTCACCGAGGGCGGTGCGCACCCGCGAAAGCATCGCCGGCTCGACCGCGCCATAACCGTAGTCCGAGAGGATTGCCACCCGCGCCTCGCCGGCCCACTCCTTCAGGAGAGCGCAGAAGCGGCCGCGCTCCGCCTCCGTCAAGACGAGCGTCTCCTCGATGTCGTAGCGCACGATCTGCTGTTTGATGGCGTGCTTGGCGCCGCCGAGGATGCGGACCTTGGTAGGCGTACGGTAGCCGGGCCGCACCACGATGCCGGCGGTCTCGACTCCCCGCGCTTCGAGCTCGGCCAGCAAACCCCGGCCGTGAGAGTCGTCTCCGATAATTCCAAGGGGCAGAGGGCGACCGCCGAGCGCGGCGACGTTGGCGATGGCGTTGGCCCCGCCGCCGGGAGTCAGCTTCTCGCCCTGGTAGGAGAGGATGAGGACGGGCGCCTCGCGGCTGATCCGCTTGGGGGTGCCGGTGACGAACACGTCCGCCACCAGGTCCGCCAGAATGGCGACCGGCCGGCCAGCCATGGCGTCGACCAGGCGCAGCAGCCGGTCTGTCGTCGGAAGTACCTGGACCTGGGGCATTTGGGGGCGGATTGTAGCAGGCAGCCGAAGTCGCGTCGCGGGCGGTTCGCTCCCGGTCCTGCGTTTCCGCTGACGAGCCGTAGACGATCCGTTCCGCGTCGTGCACGTCCACGGCCCCCGGACCGGATAGGCGCTCGTCCGCTCCCCGTCCGGCGAGAGAGGCGGATCGGTGTGAATCGGCCGGAGCCGCTCCTGCACAGGCCGCTTCGTGCTAGCGTTTCGGTGGGTATGTTCATCGGACTCGCAAGGGGTAAACGCACTTGGGAGCAATGATGGCCGGCCAACCCGACGACCTCTATCCTGACCCCGTGGTCCGCAAAGGCCTGATTGACTGGCAAGGCGGGAAACCCAAAGGCCTTCGCGGCGTCGTAGTGCGTGGCGAGCCGGTGTCGGAGACGATCATCCGGGACCGCCGGTAATCTCCCTCCTGAGCGTGCTCCCCTCCGCGAATCTCCAGTCCCTCATCCGCTCCCGCGGCCCCATCCCGTTCGCCGCCTTCATGGAAGAAGCCCTCTACGGCGAGGGCGGCTACTACAGCCGAAACGACGTGCCAATCGGCGAGGCGGGCGACTTCGTCACCGGCGCCACGCTCTCACCGCTGTTCGGACGCGTCACCGCCCGTCTCCTGGAGCGGCTCGACGGCGCGCTCGGCGAGACGTCGGCGGAGTTGTTCGAGGCAGGGTATGGGACCGCGGTGCATCTGGAGAGCGTGGTCTCCACTTTGTTGGAACGGACGATGGGCCGGCGGATCCGCGCCTGGGACCGTGTGGCCCGGCCCGCGCCGGCGGGGGTCGAGCAGATCCGTAGCTTGGAGGAGATAGGTGAGGGAGAGATCGAGGGGCTGATTTTCTCCTACGAGCTCTTCGACGCCCTGCCGGTCCACCGGCTGGTCGGCAAGGCGGACGGCTCGGTCGGCGAGCTCTGGGTCGATCTCGATGTGGACGAAGCGTTCGTCTGGCGGGAAGGGGAGTTGTCGGACCCGAAGCTGCTCGACCTGCTGCGCGATCCCGCTATCTCGCTCCAGCCGAGTCAAGTGGCGGACCTGTCGCCGGGTTGGGCTCCGCTCTACCGGGAGTTGGCCCGGCGGCTGCGCAGAGGACTCCTGGTGACCTGCGACTATGGCTTCGAGCGCGAGAAGCTCCTCGATCCCCGGGTTCGCTTCAACGGCACCCTCGCCTGCTACACGCGCCAGCGGGTTCACCGGAATCCTTTCGTGAAGATCGGCGAGCAGGACGTGACGGCGCACGTCGACTTCACCGCCTTGATCCAGGCCGGCGAGGCGGAAGGTCTGCGAACGGTGGCCCTCACCCGCCAGGCTCTCTGGCTCACTGCGTGCGGTTTATTCGAAGAGCTTCAGGATGCTGACGCGGGGACTCGACAGCAGGCCATGGCCCTGCTCGACGGCGAGGGGATGGGGGAGGAGACGCGCGTCCTCGTGCAGGCGAAGGGGATCGAGACGGAGGGGCTGTTCGAGCCGGGCGTGTTCGGCCGGCCCTAACCCCTGGCGGAGCCGCGCAGCCGGCGGTAGATCCGAATCAGCGGCGAGAGCCGGAGCAGCCTCTCGCGCAGCCGCCACGTCGCTGTCCCTTCGAGCCTCCGGATCTCCCGGCGCAGGTGGTCCGTCTCGGCGGCGAGGCCCTGTCGCACTTCGAGGTAGGGATTCAACCACTGCAGGTAGGCGGCTGCAGCGCGGCTCTGCTCGTCCGCGGAGAAATCACCCCGATCCTGGTGCTCCGCAAGGAGGCTCTCGTAGAGGCCGAGAATCTGGTCCACCGCCTTCTCGATCCCAGCCGTGCCGCGGATCCGCCGCGAGACTTCCGCGGCATCGATCGGGTCGTACCGCGTGATCTGGCTCGCCAGGAAGTCCGCCTCGACCGGTTGCCGCAGCGCCCGGATCCCGAAATTCAGCGGCCGGAGCTGATCCAGGTTTTCACTCGTCACCAGCGGCCCTGCGCCCGTCTCGTCGCAGAGCACCACCGCGGCGCCCACCGCCAACGCTTCGAGAGCCGACCGGGCTTTGGCGAAGACGATATCGTAGCCGGGCAGCAGCTCCTCAGGCCGGTCCGTAGAAAACCCCGAGGCTACGCCCGCCACGTCAACTGCGACGCCGGAGCGCGCGCAAGCCTCACGCACCGCCGGCAGGTAGGTGCTCTCGCTCGCCTGATTGCTGAAGACCAGCGCCCGCCGCGGAGTGGACGGCAGGGGCGGGCGAGGGCGAAAGCGCGCGAGGTCGACGAAGTTGAGGATCACCTCGACGCGTTCCGGCGGGATTCCTTGCTCGGAGACGAGCCGCTCCCGCGTGGTGTAGTCGACTGCCACGTAGCGCAGGATGCGAGGGAACCGCGGAGGAATCTCCTCCCAGGGCAGCCAGCCATGGCAGACGAACAGCGCCGGCACTGCGGGAAAATGAAGCAGAGCGGACATCGTCGGCAGGTGGTGTTGGCCGTGGATCAAGTCGGGAGGTTCGGCGATGGCGTCGAGCCGGTCCACTACCGGGATGGTTGCCGTTCTCAGTGCTTCGGCGACCGGACCCAGGCGAGGACTGAAGACGACCGGGGAATGCCCGCGCGCCAACAGTGCGGTGGCGATCTCCGAGACGTAGAGCTCTGAGCCGGCCCGGTGCTCCAGCGAGCGATTGGTCAGCAGGACTCGCAAAGGGTGAGGCTCTCGCGCGTCCTATGACAGCCGAGGCTCGCCGCCAGGGGAGCCAGATGATTCTGGAAACGGATCACCTCTTGATAGATCCCGGCCGCGACCTGTTGCTCGCCGTAGCTTTCGTAGTAGGGCGGGTGTTGGAAGCGATGGCCGATCGCGAGGCCGTAGCGCACAGGGCGAAGGCATTCGACGCGGAAGGGCTCCCAGCCGTAGAGGCCATAGGCCCGCTCCACCTCGCCGGCAAGCTCCTCGTAAGCGCGTGCCGCCTCCAGCTTGCGCTGCAGAGAAGCTTCGTCGAGCTCGAGGAGGATGGCTTCGGAGCGGTCCTGCTCAGGGCATTCTTGAGGCGGCCCATCGAGCGGAAACTCGAAGCTCTCCATCCGGCGTCCCTGCTGCTCGAGCCGCAGGAGGGCCGCGTTGAGCAGCAGCCGGCAGACGTCGTGACCGGGGTTGAAACCTTCTACCGCGTCGCCGGCGACGTAGTCCACCCCGGCAGCATCGAGAGCCATGGCGAGATCCTCGGCCAGGCCGGCGAAGAGGTCCGTGTCGCAACTGAGAATCGCCTGATAGAGAGAACGATCGGAGAGCTGGCCGTAGAGCGGTCCCGGAACGGCCCCCGCCCGCTCCAGAACGGCCGTGGTCGAAGAGAGGCGGGAGCGGCCGGCATGGCCGGAGCCGTCGGTCAGCACGAACACCACCGGACGCGCCAGCTCGAGCCAGCGGTGGACCCGCAGCTCATGGCCGGGATGCGCAATCACCAGGGCCGCGCGGCGCGCGCGGAGCTCTTCCAATGGAATGGAGATGGCAGCCTCCTTGTCGGGGACGGCACATCCTCGCGCACCGAGAGATGGGTGTCAATCGGAGGCGTCGGCGAAGGAGCGGTTGTTTCCTTGACACGCCCCATGCCCCGGGTAAGAATACGCCCGCGTCAAGGGTGAAAGGAGTCTCAGGCAGGAATGGAGTAGGTGAAGGCACGCAACCATGGCGAGCTATCTGCCCATCTTCGTGTTCACGCTGGTCGCCATCGGCTTCCTGGTGGTCAGCCTGCTCGCTGCCCGCCTGCTGCGCCACCGCGGCATGCCGACCACCAACCTCGACCCCTACGAATGCGGCAACGAGCCTGAGAGCTTCGCCCACGATCACCGCTTCTCGATCCGCTACTACCTGATCGCCGTCCTCTTCGTCGTCTTCGACGTCGAGACGATTTTCCTCTTCCCCTGGGCGGTGATGTTCGACCGGCTGGCGCTGTTCGGGTTCATCGAGATGGCGGTGTTTCTCGTCATCCTGATCACGGGGTACGTCTACATCTGGAACCGGGGGGCTCTGCGTTGGGTTTGATGGACTCGGCCGAGGCGAACGTCCTCACCACGACCTACGACAAGATCTTCAACTGGGCCCGCCGCTCGGCCATCTGGCCGATGCAGTTCGGGCTCGCCTGCTGTGCCATCGAGATGATGGCGGTGCTCGATCCCCGGCATGACATGTCCCGCTTCGGCGCCGAGGTCTTCCGCGCCACGCCGCGCCAGAGCGACCTGATGATCGTCGCCGGCACGGTGACCGAGAAGATGGCGCCCATCGTCCGCCGCTTGTGGGACCAGATGCCGGAGCCGAAGTGGGCCATCGCCATGGGCGCCTGCGCCACCTGCGGAGGTCCCTACCGCACCTACGCGGTGACGCAGGGAGTCGACCGGGTGATCCCGGTGGACGTCTACGTGCCCGGCTGTCCGCCGCGCCCAGAAGCCCTGCTCTGGGGGCTCCTTCACCTGCAGCGCAAGATCGACCGCATGACCGTTGCGAAGCCGAAGGCCGCCGCGGCCGCCGAGGTCCGCGCATGAGCGATCAGGACGACAAGCCCGGCGGCGGCGCCGACGCGGGAGCCCCCGCCGGACCTGCCGAGGCGCCCGCGGCCCCGGCGGCCGCGGGCGAGACCGCCGCTCCGGACGAGGCGGCCAAAGCCGCCGCCAAAGCCGCGGCGCTTGAGAAGGCGAAGGCCGCCGCCGCTGCCAAAGCTGCTGCGGGCGGTGCGGCAGCAGCCCCGGCCGCGCCGCCGAAACCGGCGGCTCCCGCCGACGATCCGAACAAGCCGGCCTGGGAGAAGGATCCGGTCGTCCCGGAGTGGAAGGACGCCTGGGAGGATCCCGTGGCGTCGGCGCTCAAGGAGGAGTTCGGCGACGCTATTGAGTCGGCGCGGAGCTTCGCGGGCGATCTGACGCTGCAGATCAGGCGCGACGCCATCGCCGAAGTCTGCGCCTCGCTCAAGACGAAGCACCGGTTCACCTATCTGGTGGACGTTTGCGGCGCCGACTATCCGAAGCGCGAGCCGCGCTTCGACGTCGTCTACCACGCCTACAGCTTCGAGGCGAACCGGCGCGTGCGCCTGCGGGTGGTGACCGACGAAGCGACGCCCGTGCCGACGGTCAGCACTGTGTGGCGCGCCGCGAACTGGTCCGAGCGCGAGGTCTACGACATGTACGGTGTGCGCTTCGCCGATCACCCGGACATGACCCGCATCCTCCTCTGGGAGGGCTTCAACGGCTATCCGCTGCGCAAGGATTTCCCGGTCGAAGGCCTCGACACCGGCTCGGCGATCTATCCCGAGTACTACGAGGAGAGCGCGGGGCCGGTGGCCGGCACCGGCACGGGATGGAAGCCGGCGAAGCCTCCGGCGCCGCCGGCGGAGCCATCATGAACGAGCCCTTCGCCCAGAGCTTCGACGACGGCCTCTCCGACACCCTCCTCCATCGCTCGGAGGAGATGGAGCTCAACTTCGGGCCCCAGCACCCGGCGACGCATGGCGTGCTGCGCCTGAAGCTCAAGGTGGACGGCGAACGCATCATCGACTGCTACCCGATCATCGGCTATCTCCACCGCGGCACCGAGAAGCTCTTCGAGCTCCACCCCTTCTTCCAGAACGTCCCCCATACGGACCGCATGGATTACGTGGCGGCGGCGACGAACAACCTCGCGTACGTGGGGGCGGTGGAGAAGCTGGTGGGCCTGGTGGTGCCACCGCGGGCGCGCTACATCCGCACCATCCTCGCCGAGCTGCAGCGCATCTCCTCGCATCTGCTGTGGCTGGCGACCCACGCCATCGACATCGGCGCCATGACGCCGTTCTTCTACTGCTTCCGCGAGCGCGAGCTGATCCTCGACCTCTTCGAGGAATACTGCGGCGCCCGCCTGACCCTCAACTGCATGCGTCCCGGCGGCATGCCGCACGATCTGCCGGTGGGATGGGTGGAGAAGTGCCGCGCCTTCGTCGCGGCGTTCCCGTCGAAGGTGGACGAGTACGAGGGCCTGCTGACCGAGAACCGCATCTGGAAGAAGCGCACGATCGGGGTGGGCGTGCTCGATCCCGAGACGGCCATCGACTACGGCGTCACCGGGCCGATGCTGCGCGGCAGCGGCGTCAAGTGGGACCTGCGCAAGGCCATGCCCTATGAGGCCTACGCCGAGGTCGAGTTCGAGGTGCCGATCGGCAAGAACGGCGACACCTACGACCGCTATCTGGTGCGCATGGAGGAGATGCGGCAGGCCAACCGCATCGTCGACCAGTGTCTCGACAAGCTGCCCGAGGGACCGATCATGGCCAAGCGGCCGCGCGTGATGAAGGCCGGCAAGGACGCCGAGGCCTACCACGGCATCGAAGGGCCGAAGGGGGAGATCGGTTTCTACATCGTCGGCGACGGCACACCCAACCCCTATCGCTGCCACGTACGGCCGCCGTCGTTCATCAACCTCCAGTCGCTGCCGGAGCTGACCAAGGGGCAGCTCATCGCCGACCTGGTGGCGCTCATCGGCACCACCGACATCGTGCTCGGCGAGGTGGACCGCTGATGCCGGCGTTCCTGGAATCTCTCCGCGTGTCCCTGGGGGACACCCTCTTCTACGGCGCCGTCTCACCGGCGATCAAGATCCTCGTCCTGCTGTTCCTGGGGGTGCTGCCGCTCATCACCTATCTGGTGCTCGTCGAGCGCAAGGTGCTCGGCTTCATGCAGGCGCGGGTCGGCCCCAACCGGGTCGGCCCCTGGGGTCTCTTGCAGCCGATCGCCGACGTCATGAAGCTGCTGGTCAAGGAGGACACGCTGCCGCGTCAGGCGGTGAAGTGGGCCTTCGTCCTGGCTCCCTGCCTGGTGGTGGCGCCGGCGTTCATCATCCTGTCGGTGATCCCCTTCGGACCACCGGCGGCCGGCGAAGGGCGCTTGTCGTGGTTCATCGCGGACGTCGATACAGGGGTGCTGTTCGTCATCGCCCTGGCCACGATCGGCGTCTACGGCCTGATCATCGGCGGCTGGTCTTCGAACAGCAAGTTCTCGCTGATGGGCGGCCTGCGCTCGGCGGCGCAGATGATCTCCTATGAGGTGCCACAAGGCCTGTCGCTGGTGGTGCCGCTCATGTTCGCGGGCACGATGTCGCTGGTGGGAATCGTCGAGGCGCAGAGCGATCAGGGAATCTGGTTTCTCTTCAAGTACCCGCCGGTGGGGCTGATCGCATTCTTCATCTACCTGGTGGCCGGCGTCGCGGAGACCAACCGCAATCCTTTCGACCTGCCCGAGGCGGAATCCGAGCTGGTGGCGGGTTTCCACACCGAGTACAGCGGCATGCGGTTTGCCCTCTTTTTCCTTGGCGAGTACGCCAACATGATCGTCATCTCGGCGGTGGCCACGACGCTGTTCCTCGGCGGCTGGCTGCCGCCGTTCCCGCATCTGCTGCCGTTCCTGAGCCGTGTTCCCGGCATCATCTGGTTCGTCGCCAAGCTGTTCTTCTTCCTCTTCGTCTATATCTGGTTCCGCGGCACGTTCCCGCGCTACCGGTTCGACCAGCTCATGGACCTGGGCTGGAAATGGATGATCCCGCTCGCGCTGGCGACCATCTTCGTCACCGGGCTGGTGAAGCTGCTGGTCTAGGAGGCACCATTGAGCGCGCTGAAACGGTTCGCCGACAAGATCATGCTCCTCGACCTGTTCGCAGGCCTCGGGATCACCTTCAAGAACATGATGAAGAAAAAGGTGACCGTGCAGTATCCCGAAGAGCGCTGGGAGCCGGCGCACCGTTTCCGCGGCATGTTCCGGCTCGACGAGGACCGTTGCATCAAGTGCACCATCTGCGCCAAGGACTGCCCGATCGACATCATCTACATCGACTGGCATCAGGAAGTGAACCCGGAGACGAACAAGAAGGAGAAGGTGCTCGACCGCTTCGACATCGACGTGCAGCGCTGCATGTTCTGCGGCCTCTGCGAGGAGGGCTGCCCCACCGAGCCGAAGTCGATCTGGCTCACCACCAAGAGCTATGAGCTCGCCTCCTACGACCGCTGGAGCAATCTGTACGTGGACATGGACGAGCTGCAGGAGTGGAAGGTGCGGCCGGCGTACACGGACGAGGAGATCGCCTGATCCCATGGACTTCCTGACCGCCCACGGCGCGGATGTTCTCTTCTACCTCTTCGCTCTCCTGGCGCTCGCCGGGGCGATGGGCGTGGTGTCGATGCGCAATCCGATGTACGGCGCCATCTCGCTGCTGCTCACCTTCCTGGCGGTGGCCGCGCTCTTCCTGCTGCGCGGCGCCGAGTTCGTGGGCATCGTGCAGATCTTCGTCTACGGTGGCGGCATCATGGTGCTGTTCCTCTTCGTCATCATGTTGGTGAACCTGCACCGGCTGCCGGAGATCAAGCTGTTCGGCGGTCAGTCGCCGTTCGCGGCCGTGCTCGCAGTGCTGCTGCTGGCCTTCTTCGGCTGGTTCTTCCTGCAGGTGAAGTTCGGTCCGAGTCTCACGCGGCCGGAAGTGTTCGTCACCGCGCGGGGAGAGACCCTGGGCAACTCGCAGGCCGTGGCCTGGGGCCTCTACACCCAGCAGCTCCTGCCCTTCGAGATCGCCTCGGTGTTCCTGCTGATCGCCATGGTCGGCGCCGTGGTGCTGGGGAGAAAGCAATGACCTTCGAGGTGACGACCACGCACTACCTGGTGTTGAGCTTCCTGCTCTTCACCATCGGCGTCTTCGGCATCGTGGCGCGCAAGAACATGATCACCGTGCTGATGTCGATCGAGCTGGTGCTCAACTCGGTCAACCTCAACCTGATCGCCTTCTCCTATCAGCTCTCCGATCTGACCGGGCAGATCTTCGCCGTCTTCACCATCACCGTCGCCGCCGGCGAGGCGGCGGTGGGGCTCGGCATCCTGATCGCCCTCTACCGTCTGCGCGAGACGACGACGCTCGATCGCGCCGTGGAGCTCAAGGGGTAGCGATGAGAGAGCTCCTCTGGGTCCTCCCCGTTCTGCCGTTCGTGGGCGCGCTGCTCAACGGTTTCGTCCTGCGCCACCGCGTCGGCAAGAAAGCGGTCGCCTGGATCGCCTGCGGCGTCGTGGGTCTCGCGGCGGTGCTGGGGCTGCTGGTCATCGCCGACTTCCTCGGGAGCCCCGAGCACGCAGCGAACAAGCCCTTCGAGCAGGACCTCTACGTCTGGGTGCCTTCGGGACCGCTCGCCACCGTCCACGACGGCGTGAAGAGCTTCACGGTGGACATGGGATTCCTGCTCGATCCGCTGTCGGCGGTGATACTCTTCGTCGTCACCTTCGTCGGCTTCTGGATCCACGTCTACTCGGTGGGCTACATGGCTCACGAGGACGGGTTCCAGCGTTACTTCACCTATCTCAACCTGTTCATGGGCGCCATGCTGTTGCTGGTGCTCGGCAACAACTACCTGGTGATGTTCGTGGGCTGGGAAGGGGTGGGGCTCTGCTCCTACCTGCTGATCGGGTACTACTACAAGGAGGAGTTCCCGCCGTACGCCGGCCGCAAGGCGTTCATCACCAACCGGGTGGGCGACTTCGGCTTCGTCCTCGGGCTGTTCGCGCTGGTCTCCACCTTCGGCACCCTCAAGTACACCGAGCTTTTCCCGCGCATCGCGGCGGACCCGTCGCTGCTCACCGGCGCCGGCCACCTCGGCCTCACGCTCGCCGGTTTCATCGCCCTCTGCCTGTTCATCGGCGCCATGGGCAAGAGCGCGCAGATCCCGCTCTACGTCTGGCTGCCGGACGCCATGGCGGGTCCGACGCCGGTCTCGGCGCTGATCCACGCCGCCACCATGGTCACCGCCGGCGTCTACATGGTGGTGCGCTCGAACGTGATCTATCAGCTGGCGCCGAGCATCGCCATGTTCGTGGCGGTGATCGGCGCCCTGACGGCCATCTTCGCGGCCACCATCGGCCTGGCGCAGAACGACATCAAGAAGGTGCTCGCCTACTCGACGGTGTCGCAGCTCGGCTACATGTTCCTGGCGGCGGGGCTGGGAGCCTACACGGCGGCCATCTTCCACCTGATGACGCACGCCTTCTTCAAGGCCCTGCTCTTCCTGGGGTCCGGCTCCGTCATCCACGCCATGGGCGGCGAGCAGGACATGCGGAAGATGGGCGGTCTGAAGAAGCACCTGCCGGCAACCTACAAGACTTTCGTCATCGGCTCGATGGCGATCGCCGGCGTCCCCGGTCTCGCCGGCTTCTTCAGCAAGGACGAGATCCTCCACGCCGCGGCGGCCGGCGGTCATTGGACGCTCTATACGGTCGGTCTGATCACCGCGCTGCTGACCGCCTTTTACATGTTCCGCGCCGTCAACCTGACGTTCCACGGCGAGTTCCGGGGCACTCACGAGCAGGAGCACCACCTCCACGAGTCGCCGCCATCGATGACGGTGCCGCTCTGGATCCTGGCCGTGGGCGCGGTGGTCTCGGGTTTCGTCGGCCTGCCGGTGGAGGAGTGGAACGTCTTCCGCCGCTTCCTCCACCCGGTGGTCTACGCCGTCGCCGGCCGCACCACCGAGGAGCACGCCGCGTCGGTGTTCTTCAACGTGGCCCTGATCGCGATCGCTGTGACCATCGCCCTCGTGGGCATCGGGCTCGCCATGCGGCTCTACGGCGGCGCCCGGGGGCTGGCGGCGGACGAGGCGTGGGAGCGGCGGATGCCCGCCGTCCGCCTGCTCTTCGCCAACAAGTACTACGTCGACGAGCTGTACGACGCCACCGTCATCCGCGGCACCTGGGGCCTGGCGCGCGCCCTCTTCCGGTTCGACGCCGCCTTCATCGACGGCCTGCTGGTCCACGGGGCGCGCAACCTCACGCTCGTCTCTTCCATGATCTCCGGCTTGTTCGACAAGTACGTCGTGGACGGCCTGGTCAATCTGACCGCCGCCGTCCTCGGCCTGTTCTCGCGCCTCTTCCGCCGCCTGCAAACCGGGTACGTGGGCAGCTATGCCCTGGTGCTGGCGGTGGGGATGTTCGCCCTGGTCGCCGTCTACATGCTGCTCGAGCGGGGCTGAAGCCGGCGCGCGAGATCGCCTCTGGGAGGAACCATGTTCGATTGGGTGCACAACGTTCCGATCCTCTCGATCGTCTGCTACGTGCCTCTCGCGGGGGCGCTCATCGTCATGTTCGCGATGAAGAGCGGCCAGGAGGCGGCGATCCGCAAGTTCGCGACCGGCGTCGTGTTTGTGGACTTCCTGATCTCGCTGCCGCTCTGGTTCGCCTTCGACCGCGGCGGCGACCTGTTCCAGTTCCGCGAGAGCGCGCCGTGGATCGACTCGATCGGCGTGCGCTACGAGTTCGGCATCGACGGCATCGCCCTGCTGCTGGTGCTGCTGACGACGCTGCTCGGCTTCATCTCCTTCCTGTCGTCGTGGAGCGCCATCCACACCCGCGAGAAGGAGTATTACGTCTTCCTGCTCCTGCTGCAGACCGGCATGCTCGGCGTCTTCATGGCGATGGACTTCTTCCTCTTCTACGTCTTCTGGGAAGTGATGCTGGTGCCGATGTACTTCCTGATCGGCATCTGGGGCGGGCCGCGCAAGCTCTACGCCGCGATCAAGTTCTTCCTCTACACCCTCGTCGGCTCGGTGCTGATGCTGCTCGGCATCCTGGCGCTCTACTTCTACAACGCCGGCGGCCTGCTCGGCTGGCAGGGCCTGGGCAATCCGGCGACCTTCTTCATCCCGCAGTTCCATGAGATCGGCGCTTCGATCCCGCTGGACCTGCAGGTGTGGATCTTCCTCGCCTTCTTCGTCGGCTTCGCCATCAAGGTGCCGATGTTCCCGTTCCACACCTGGCTGCCCGACGCGCACGTCGAGGCCCCCACGGCGGGCTCGGTGATCCTGGCCGGCGTCCTGCTGAAGATGGGGACCTACGGCTTCGTGCGCTTCTCGCTGCCCATTCTGCCGGATGCCACGTTGAAGCTCCTGCCGTGGATGGCGGCGCTGTCGCTCATCGGCATCCTTTACGGCGCGCTGGTGGCCATGGCGCAGAAGGACATGAAGAAGCTGGTGGCCTACTCCTCGGTCTCCCATCTGGGATTCGTGATGCTCGGCCTCTTCGCGCTGAACGGGCCGGGCATCAATGGCGGCGTGCTGCAGATGATCAATCACGGCCTCTCGACCGGGGCGCTGTTCCTTCTCGTCGGCATCATCTACGAGCGGCGGCATACCCGCATGATCGCCGACTACGGCGGCCTCTCCTCGGAGATGCCGCTCTACGCCACCGCCTTCCTCATCATCACCTTGTCGTCGATCGGCCTGCCGACGCTCAACGGCTTCGTGGGCGAGTTCACCATCCTGGTCGGCGCCTTCCACCGCGTCTGGTGGTGGGGCCTGCTGGCGGCGATCGGCATCGTGCTCGGCGCCGCCTACATGCTGTGGATGTACCAGCGCGTGTTCTTCGGGCCGCTCACCAACTCGGAGAACAAGGGCCTGCCGGACCTCAACGGCCGCGAGATCCTCTACCTCGCGCCGCTCATCCTGCTCTGCTTCTGGATCGGCCTCTACCCGCGGCCGTTCTTCCGCGTGCTGGAGAAGCCCGTCCAATACGTGATGGAGAAGGTGGACCACACCTATGCCACGGCGGTGGCCGCGGCGCCGTCCGCCGTGCCCGCGCCCGCCGCGGCGGCGGGGGAGTGACGGCGTGCCCAGCGCTGCGGAGTACCAACTGCTGGCCCCCGAGATCCTGCTCGCCGCGGCCGGCCTGCTGCTGCTTCTGGGCGGCGCCATCGGCCGCGGCATGGGCAACCGCGAGTCGGCGCTGGTCTCCATCGTCAGTCTGGCGTTGACTGCCGGTCTCGTGCTGCGCGTGCAGTCCGTCATCCCCGGGCGGATGCTGGTCCTCGGCGGCAGCTTCGTGCTCGACGGCTTCTCGTTCTTCTGGAAGCTGCTGGTGCTGATGGCGACGGCGCTCGTCGTGCTGCTGTCGGTCCGCTTCCTCGACGAAGGGAACTACCGCGCCTCCGAGTACTACGCCCTGCTGCTGCTCGCCACCTCGGGGATGCTGTTCATGGCCAGCGGCTACACGCTGCTGACCATCTGGATCTCGCTGGAGACCATGGCGCTCGCCAGCTACATCCTCGCCGGCTACTTCAAGCGCGAGCGGCGGTCCAACGAGGCGGCCCTCAAGTACTTCATCCTCGGAGCGCTCTCCTCCGGCATCCTGCTCTACGGCATCTCGCTGCTCTACGGCGCCACCGGCACGGTGCAGCTCGCCGGGCTCTCGGAAGGCCTGCGCAACGCGCAGGGCAACCCGCTGGTGCCGCTCGGCTGGTTGATGCTGGCGGCGGGGCTCTTCTTCAAAGTCGCCGCCGTGCCGTTCCACATCTGGACCCCGGACGTCTACGTGGGAGCGCCGACGCCGGTGACGGCGTGGCTCGCCGTGGCCTCCAAGGCGGCGTCGTTCGCCATCCTGCTGCGCATCTTCTACGAGGGCTTGGGAAGCGTGAAGGTGGAGTGGCAGGCGGTGGTGGCCGTGGTGGCGGCGGTCACCATGATCTGGGGGAACATCGCGGCACTGACCCAGCAGAACGTCAAGCGCATGCTCGCCTACAGCTCCATCGCCCATGCCGGCTACGTGCTGATCGGCGTTCTCGCGGTGTCGCAGGTGGGCCTCTGGTCGGTGATCTTCTACCTGCTCGCCTACAGCTTCATTACCCTGGGGGCGTTCGGCACGGTGATCCTGCTCGAGCGCAAGGAGTACGCCGGCGAGACGATCGCCGACTATGCCGGCCTCGCCCGGCGCTCGCCGTTCCTGGCGGCCATGATGCTGCTCTTCATGCTCGCCCTGACCGGCATCCCGCCGACCGGCGGCTTCGTCGGCAAGTTCTATCTCTTCGCCGCGGCGGTGGAGGGGGGGTGGGGCTGGGTGGCGGTCATCGGCGTGCTCACCAGCGCCATCTCGCTCTACTACTACTTCGGCATCGTCCTCAACATGTACTTGCGCGACTCGGACCAGACCACCCCGACGCCCCTGCACGCCCCGGCCCTCGTCGGCGCCATCGCCTTCTGCGCCTTCGCGACCCTGGCCTTGGGGATCCTCCCGGGACCCTTCATCGACTTCGCCAAGAACAGCCTGCTGCCGCTGCCTTGACGCAGGAGTCCCAAGAATCTAACGCTTCGCGGCTCGCCCATCCCGGAGCTGCGCAAGCCCATCCACCCAGTCCTGGAGGAGCTCAAGCCTCTCGAGCGGCGTCAAGCTGAGGGTCCAGTGGATCAAAGTGAGATCGACCCCTCGGGAGACTCGAGCGCAGAGGGATCCGATATGGGCCCCGGGGCACCGGACGTGGGCTCAGGCTGCTCGGCCATGACGGCCTCCACCATTACAGGGGGGCACTTGGCGCCGAATCGTCCTCTGCTGAGGACGGAGGCCCTGCCCGTCTGACAATTTTTCGGCTCTCAGGGGCGCTTTACCGCCTCGTCTACGCATTTCAAAAAATTTGGACGCGTTCCACAAAAGTTTTACGCGTAAAATTTTTTCTCGACGCGTTCAGCTCGACTTTGAACGCGTTCGGCTCGACACTGGATGCGTACAGAAAAATTTTTAGGCGTTCAGGGGCACGCTGAATGCGGTCCGCTTCTCTCCGTACGCGTAAAATTTTTCCTGTACGCCTGCAGAAAAATCTTTACCGGTACAGCTTCTCGTGGTACGCGTACGGACTCTCGTGGTACGCGTAAAGTTTTTGCTGTAAGCATCTGTGGTCTTCATGTATGCGTGCAGGAAAAATTTTAGCTGTACCGGGCCGAGCTGAACGCGTTCAGAGTCTCGTCGGACGCGTAAAACTTTTCCTGTAAGCGTTCACGGTCTTCCGGTAGGCATACAGAAATTTTTCTACCCGTAGAGGTCCGATCTGAACGCGTTCAGCGCCGGCCTGTACGCCTAAAAATTTTTCTGCAAGCTTACGGAGTCGTCCTGAACGCGTATGGGACCGACCTTTACGCTTACGGCTCGCTCCCGTATGCGTACAAAAAAATTTGTACGCGTAAGGCATGGAGCCATACGCGTACGGCGCCGAGCCGGATGCGTACAGGGTCCCGCCATACGCTTAAAAAAATTTTGGTAACGGTAAAGGGTCGTGCCGTACGCGTGGGTCGCCGCCTCGGATCCTTATCCCGCCGCCCTGCACGCGTACAGGGCGGAGCTGAACGCGTGCGACGCCGAACTCAAGGCATACAAATTTTTCGGTGGTCAGTACGATGGTGCCGACTACCCCCTCGACGGCCGGGGAGGTCCTTCGCTGGTGAGGTTCGACATCACCGACGGCGCGGGGGCAAGGATCGCTTGAGCCTGGTAGCCGACGGCGACGGCAG
Source organism: Thermoanaerobaculia bacterium (assembly GCA_036002325.1). GTDB lineage: Bacteria > Acidobacteriota > Thermoanaerobaculia > Multivoradales > UBA5704 > DATARR01. The sequence continues at coordinate 105,432 of DASYTJ010000133.1, forward strand.
CATGGTGCGGTTGACGGACGCCGGAGGCCGTACGATTTCGCTGTTGGTGGGCACGGTCGGTCAGGCGCTCAGCCTGGAGGACTCCGGGCGCAAGGCGCAGGCGGTGCTGGGTCTGGGAGGTGAGGAAGGAGCGATCTTCAGCCTGTCCGATAGGGGCAGGTGGGCGCTACCATGGTCACCGGTCCGAAGGGACGGGGCGTGCGGTCTACGATTCCAGCGGCAAGCTCGCCTGGAGCGCGCCCTAACGGATCGGGCGGGCGAATAGCTCTTCGGCAGAGATGGTCTCGCCGCGGTCAGCCTCGGCGATGGCTTCAAGAAGCTCTGCTTCCTCTTCGGGAGAGAGGTGGACTTCTCCTTCGGGCTCCCACGTGAGGACCACCACCGTCTCACCCTCCGGAAGCTCCAGACCTTCAACGACGACCTTGCCGTCGACGACGACTCCAGTCGAGACTTGCATAGGTGTATGGTACTTCTTCTCCGCCGGAATTGTCAGTCCTTGGGCGGATGAAATCCCCACCCTACCCACAACGAGCGTGCATAGACGAGCACGGGCCGATTGAGGTTGAGCGCCACCTCTCGACACGGCGAATCGTCGCTACGTTCTGCACCGCCGCGCACTGCAAGGCGCTCGCTTCCGAGCTGGCCCGTACATGGGTGCGTTGGGGCGGTAACCAGCCTTCCGAAGATCCCACGCCGACTCTCCAGCGGTTCCAGCGGGAAGACGTATAGGAGCGGGCCGACTCCGAATAGGAGCCCGACCCGCAACCTTAGCCTTCAAGGAGATACACAGTGGTTCGCCAGGGATATAATCCTGGAGTGCCGCTTCCGCATTCCACCCCGCCCCCAAAACCGCCTACGCGGCCTCCATATATTGACGTTGACGAACGTCTGCCGAGCCGACGCCCTCCTATCGAATGGATGGAGACCGCGCCGACCATTCTCCGCGACATCCGGAAAGCACCTACTGTTATCCGCGACCGCGTTAGGAAGGGCGAAGATGCCAAGTCAATACTAGAGCTAGTGCTGGACTTCAGCGACGAAGGTCGGGAACGATGGACTCAGGTGGTCGAAGAATGGTCAAGAGAGGCGGTCGCGGAGATTCGCGCGCTTACAGAGACGCTCCGCGAGCATGGGGTGGCCAATCTCGCTGAGGTGCTAGAGGCAGTCGATCAAGCAGCACGCGCCAATGACCGCGCACGGTTACAGGCCCTCGAATCTATCAGGAAGTCAAAAGCCATCGGGAACGACATGAGGAGGCAAGCACGACAGTATGCGCGCACCCTCCCGGAGATGGTCCCTCAATTCCAGCAGATGGCCGAAAAGGCCGATCGTCAGGCTGCGCGCCTAGAGCGGCAGGCAAAGACCTATGATCCGATTCTTGACGCCTACCGCGACGCCTTGCGCGTTCTCTTAGACCTGAGGAACGCCACCATAATGGATTCGTGCTTAGCGGCCACTTTTGAGGAGCTGCTTCGGGAAAAGAATGGCACCACCGATTTATAGGTTGGGCGATGTCGTACAGATTCTCTATCCTTTCGCTGATTACACCAGCGAAAAGGAGCGTCCCGCTGCGGTGGTCAGCAGTGAAGACTTCTGCAAGAGGTCTGGCAAGATAATAGCTGCGGCAATCACAGGCAGCACTTGGCTTGATGGCAAAGCCTACGGAACGATTGAGATTCTTGATCTCACCAATACAGACCTAACGAAACCATCGATCATTCTTGCTCTGCTTCACACAGTACCGATAGAGAAGGTTTTGCGAAGGCGCGGGACGCTGGATAAAGCTACGCGGGTTAATCTGATTAGACAGGTCAAAGCGTTTTTTCCTTCTTAGGCCGTCAGAAGATCCCGCACCGTCCATGGCGCCCGAGTAATCCCCGCCTTCATCGCCAGAGTCATCCGGATAGAGGAGTGCGCTCAGGTGAAGGTGTAGGCCGCGAGGTGTTGCGTCAGCGAGGTTCAGATTCTTCCGCTTCTGACTGGAAGCATTGGTCAGCCGGATGAAGCGGCGCATCTGCATCCGCACGTGCAGGTTGGTGCGCTCGACGTGCGAGGTACAGATCTTAGCAGGATCGGAGCTCCGCTTGTCTGTTCGGATCGTCTGGATAAACCATGATCGTCCAGAGGATGTCCCGCGTGATCTTGTGTAGCTTTCCGGTCTTGTCGAGGATCGGAAGCTCCGGCACGCGCACCTCCCATCAGGTGCCACCCGTAGGAAGAGGGAACGGGCGCGGCGGGCCGGGCTACGGGGCGCTTTCGCGGCCAAACCTAGCCGCGCCTACGCCTATGGGAGGGGATTCTACCGGGGCCAGATCGGCTAGAATCGAAGCATGGACAAGAAAGAAGCCCGCGAGATGTTCAGGGAAATGCGCCGGTCCAATGACCCGCAGCAGCGCAAGATCGGGAACGCCGAACTGATGCTGTGGGAAGGCCTCCAGGCCAAGTACGGCCCGCTGCTGGATAACATGATCGCCTCCAGCATCGACCCGGAAGAGAAGCGGCAGTTGTTGGCGCTCAAGCTGGAATTGGCCGACGCCACCGAGCCCGCTGTCACCACCAACACCGAGTAAGATGCCGCCCCATGGGTCAAGCCGTCTGACCCGCGATGCGAACGGCTCGTCTCACGGGTCAGGTCGTCTGACTCATGACGCGAATGGTTTGACCCACGGGGTAAGCCGTTTGGTCCGCGGATCGAGCGGTCCGCGCCAGGGGTCAAGACCTCCCGCGCCAGGGGTCAAGACCTCGGCAAAGCCCCGTGCGCGGCCGTATTCCTGGCACTCCCCTGTGCCGAATCGACACCCCGCCTCTGGCGTGCGACGCGCTGTCTTGTCTGAACAGAGGACGGTTCGTCTGGATTCCGGCTCCTCGGGAGGTGTCATCGCCCGAGGACAGAGTGTTACCGTTTTCATCCGGTATAATGATGTCGCACGCCGCCGTTTTCGCCCACAAACCGTTGGCATCGTCTGTGCGTATCCACCTCAGGGGAGAGGTTCATGTTGAAGGGGGTCAGCATGGTTAAGGAAAGCACCAGCCACCAGAAAGGGTGGAACTTCGAGGCGGCGGCGATGCCGTTCGTGGACGCGCTCTACAACACGGCCTACCGGATGACCCGCAACGCCGAGGACGCCGAGGACCTGGTGCAGGAGACGTACCTCAAGGCCTACCGCTACTACGACAAGTTCGAGGAAGGGACCAACTTCAAGGCGTGGTTGTTCAAGATCATGAAGAATACCTTCATCAACAACTACCGCAAGAAGCAGCAGGCCCCGACCCTGAGCGATTTCGCGGAGATCGAGGAGTCCTTCGAGAACCAGGTCAGCGAGGACTCCTCGCGGCAGCAGTTGAAGAACCCCGAAGAGGAGCTGCTCGAGAACGTTCTCGACGAGGACGTGCAGCGGGCTCTGGACAAGCTGCCGCCCGATTACCGCATGGTGGTGCTGTTGGCCGACCTGGAAGGGTTCTCCTACAAGGAGATCGCCGAGATCCTGGAGGTCCCGGTCGGGACGGTCATGAGCCGCCTGTACCGCGGCCGGCGGCTGCTCGAGGCCGCGATGCTGGAGTTCGCCCGCGAGCACGGCTACCTGCGCGACGAGCGCGAGCCGGCCAAGATGCGCAGCCGCAGCACGGGCACCAAGTAGCACTCCGACTTTTTCCGGAAATATCCCAACCGACAGGCGAGTTGAACAGAGGGGGTTACGCACGTGAACCTGTCGCTTAGAGCGCAGTAGACGCTGGGATGCTCCGGAGGAAGGACGATGGATTGCAAAGAGGTCGGCGCGGTGCTGTTCCTGTTCTTTGACGGCGAGATGGAAGAGAACATGCTGACCCCTTTTCGCGACCACGTCGGCGGCTGCGGCGACTGCGCGAAGAAGGTCGACTACACCCGGAAGCTGCTGCTGATCGTGCGGGAGAGAACCTGCCGCTGCTGCGCTCCCGAACGGCTCCGACACCGTATCCTCACCAGCCTCCCTCATCGGCGCGCCACTTCCGGGCTGCACTGAGTCCCGCGGGGAGCGTCCCCCATGAATCTCCTCTCCAATCCATCGGCCCGTCCGGTCTCCCGCGCTCGCTGCGGGGTGACGATCCTCGTCATGGCGATGACAGCGCTCGTCGGTCTCGCGGCTATGGCCGGCGCTCAGCCGGTAACTCTGTCGTGCCTGGGTGGGGAGAGGCTGAGCGATGCGGATCTCTCCCGGGGAACCGCCATCGTGGTGGTGTGGGCCTCCTGGTCGCCCCGCTCGCGCGGCATCGTCGAGCGCGTCAACGCCTTGGCGGGTCGCTGGGGCGGCAGAGGGCGAGTGCTCACCGTGAACTTCCAGGAGGACCCTCCGGCGGTGCAGGCCTTCCTCGCGGGTCGGAATTTCGCCGCTCCCGTCTGCCTCGATCCGGACGGCGCTTTCTCGAAGAAGTACAACGTGGCGACCCTCCCGGGCCTGCTCGTCGTTCGCGACGGTCAGGTCGCCTACCGCGGCAAGCTGCCCGACGATGCCGACCAGGTGATCGAGGATCTGCTGCGCTGACCGATCCACAAGCTGTACTGAAGCGGAACAGCTCCCGCGCCGCCGGGCCCACGGTGGAATTGAGGGCCCTGGCGGCTGCACTTTTGTGCCGTGAAGAGAAGGGATCTTCTCCTTTACTGCTCGGACTCGGAGGCGGTTTTTTCCTGAGCCAGGCTCTGGACCAGTCTCTCCAGAGCTTCCATCCGACTCTTGAGTTCGGCGATCTCCTTATCCTTCTCCCGAACGACTTGGTTCAGACCTTGGATGGCCAGCAGGGCGATTCCTGCCTGATCCCCGGGAGCGAGATGCTTGTCGTCCGCTCCCATTCCGAAGGTCCTGTGAAAGTCCTCCGCCATAGGACTGACGTGGCGCACTCCGATTTCAGTCTTATAGCTCCAGGCTGACACTGGGAGGGAGGTCACTTGCGAGAGCACCTCTGCTGGATCCAGTGAGGCGATATCGGTTTTGAGATCCCGGCTTGAGCCCTGGTTGAGGGTACCGCTGATAGCCAAGTTTCCGTTTGAAGCCAAGCTGAACTGCGCAGGGCTGGAGCCAGGAATCGAGATCTCGAAGGCACTGCTGAAATTCGACGTCTGCCAGTCATTGGCGCCTGCATCGGTCCGGTCATAGAGAACCTGGATCCCTAGGTTGTTGGAGAACCTCGCTAGCGTCGCAAGCGCGCCGGTGCTCTTTACTACGTGGAGGGCTGCAGCCGGCGTGGCAGTGCCCATGCCCACGTTCCCGTCGTTCTTCACGAAGATGGAGTAATCAGGAGCCCCGCCCGAAAGGGCAAAGGGAATGGAGGGCGCGCTGAGGTCACGAACATAGAACCGGTCAGAGCCAATGGAAACCGGATTGATTTCTATCGCCCAGTCGATGGAGTTGGTATCCGTGAAAAAGATGTTGGGGGTGGTACTCTGAAGTTCTAGGGTTCCCTGTACGATCAGATCTTCTCCGATGGTCTGATCGGCTGAGATTGGCCTGAGGGGAACCTTCGGGTGATTGGGTGTAGTGCCAATTGACTGCTGGCTTACGAAGACTCCATCTCGGATCGAGAAGGAACCTTCCTGCAGTAGAGGACGCCCCGCGGGGCTGCCTGCTGCTCGGAGTTTTGGAGTAGCGGAATTGTTCCCGGTCTCTCGCGCCGATGTTCCATCTTGGGCCTCCCGGCCCTGCCCGGGAATAACCCGCAGTTCATAAGTGTAGCTTCCGTCGGGAAGCCGCTCGCCACTGGAGTCAGCGATGCTCAGGTAGGGCATTTGACCGAGTCCGAATTCCTTCCGAATGTAGAGGTCTGCCGGACCAACGATTGACAGCACAAGCTCTTCGTACTCAACCTGAGGTAACCAATCGATCCGCGTCGGAGCCACCTCCTGATTCGCAATAACCATCTGAGCCTGGGAATCCACCGGGGCTCCCGAAAGTATCAGAGGTAGGACGGTCATCAGCATGAGCATGAAGCAACCCGTCACGACTCGCTTGTGAAGCATCACACCCTTCCTTTCTTCCGCGTCTGCGGCTCGTATCCGCCGCCAACCTGGCAGGCGATGACTCTGGCAATCGGGTAACGGCAGACTGCTTGGTACGCTTTTGCCGTCGCGGTTGCCGGATTCCATATTCGATTCTCGCTATGCTAGTGCCAGCTAAAGTGACTTGCGGGACAGATCGATCAAGGAAGGAGCCTATTTCCGCCGCATCTACGCCCCAAGATATATTCTGAATCAGCTATGGGGGTTGCGTCTCCCGCTTCTTCCTGTGTACTATCCGGCCAGTCGTTCTTCGTATCCTTTCGTCCAATTGCCAGGAGGTCTGCAGGGATGCAGTCGAAGAGGGTAAAACTTGGCCCGAACGTCCTGCGATGGCTCCTACCGCTCGGGTTGGCACTCTTCGCGGCAGGGCTCTTCCTGACCACCCGGAATCTAGAGGCTTACAACCGCTCCCCTTATCCGCTCCCGCCGACCTCCCGCTTCAACTCCCGCATCGCGCTTCCCAACGAGTCGAGTCCGTGGATCGGCCAGGCCCGGGTGCCGGTCGAGTTCAAACTCCTGCGGGGCGAGACGGTTGCCGACGTCTTCGGAAAGCTGGGCCTCGCCGGCGTCGAGCTGCGTGCGGCGACCGATGCCCTGGTAGACAAAGTCAACCCGCGCGCTCTGCGGGCCGGCAATCGATACTCCGCCTTCTTCAATCCCGATTCCTCCCTGGCTTCTTTCGAGATGACGCTCGCCGGCAGCGGCCGTGTCCAGATGGTGCGCAAAGGCGAGCAGTGGGAGAGCGACTGGCGGCCCTTTGAGCGGCAGGTGGAGATCCGCTCCGTGCAGGGCACGCTCGCGGGCTCCCTGGAGGAGTCGATCCGTGTCGCGGGCGGGCCCTCGATGCTCGCCTACCGCCTGGCCGACGTCTTCCAGTGGGACCTCGATTTCACCAAGGATCTGAAGCTGGGAGACCGTTTCGAGGTTCTCTATCAGGAGATCCAGCTCGACGGTCAGTTCCACGATGTCGGAACCATCTTCGCGGCGGTGTACGACAGTCACGGCCGGTTGCATGAGGCTTATCGGTACGGCGACGCCGGGGTCTACTACGACGGCGAGGGGCGGCCGATGCGGAAGATGTTCCTCCGCTCGCCGCTACGCTACTCCCGGATCACCTCGCAGTTCAGCCGGCGTCGCTTCCATCCCGTGCTCAAAGAGTACCGGCCGCACTACGGCGTCGATTACGGCGCGCCGGTGGGGACGCCGGTGCAGGTGACGGCCAACGGCGTGGTGACCTTCGCCGGCTGGGATCGCGGCGGCGGCAAGGTGGTCAAGGTGCAGCATCCTGGCGGCTATATGACCGCCTACCTGCATCTCTCCCGTTTCGGCTCGGGCATTCGTCCGGGAGCGCGGGTGCGGCAGGGCGATATCGTCGCCTTCACCGGCGCCACCGGCCTCGCCAGCGGACCCCACCTGGATTACCGGGTGAAGTATCGCGACCGATGGATCGATCCGCTGACGCTCAAAAGCGTCCGCGACGAGCCGATCCCCGCCTCCAGGATGGCCTCCTTCCGGGTATGGCGGGATGAGCTGCGGAACGGCCTGCGCGAAGGCGCCGTGTCGCGGGACCTCCGGATTCCAGGCCTGCCGCCGCAGACCCAGCTCGCCGCCGGCGGCGCCGCGCCCCGAGCCGAACCCGAGAAGCTCGCCCGTTGATCCAGCAGTTCCCGATGATCGCCGGATGATCACCGTCAGGGCCTGGTGCCGGGTCGATCTGGCCGGCGGCACCCTCGATATCTGGCCTCTCGGCCTGTTTCACCCCAAGGCTTGCACCGTCAACGTGGCGGTCGACCTCGCGGTCACCGTCCAGCTCCGGCCGGCCGGCGGACGCTATCGAATCCGCCAGGAGGAGGGCCTCGTCGAGGCCGCTTCCGCCGAAGACCTGGCCCGCAATCCCGAAACGGCGCTGGCCGGCGTCATCGCCGCGGCTCTCGACTTGCCTCCTTTCGAGGCGACGCTGGCCAGCACATCGCCGCGCGGCGGCGGACTGGGCGCCAGCTCCGCCCTGGCGGTGGCGTTCATCGCCGCCGCTGAGGAGGCCTTCGGCCGGCCCCGTTCGCAGCCGCACGAGCGGGTGGCTCTGGCCCATGACCTCGAAGCCCGGCTGATGAAGCTGCCCACCGGAATCCAGGACCATTACCCCGCTCTCCTCGGCGGCGCGCTCGAGATCCGGCCGCTGCCCGGCGGCGAGCGCGTGCGACGGCTGGACGTCGATCTGGCGGCCCTCGCCTCGAGCCTGCTGGTGATCTATTCGGGCCAGAGCCATTTCTCGGCCGGCAACAACTGGCAGGTCGTGCGCCGCCGCCTGGACGGCGAGGCGGAGATCACGGATCTTTTCGAAGGGATCGCCGAAACGGCCGCCGAGCTGGCGCCGGCGCTGGAGGCGGGCGACCTGCCGAGAGTCGGCGAGCTGATGAGGCGGGAATGGAGCTACCGCCGGCGCCTGGCGGAGGGGATCTCGACGCCGGTGCTGGAAAACCTGTTGCGGGTCGCTTCCACGCAGGGCGCCTGGGGCGGCAAGGCGTGCGGCGCCGGCGGCGGCGGCTGTCTGGCCATACTCTGCCCCCCCGATCGCCGGCAGACAATCGCCGCGGCGATGGAGAGCGCGGGCGGGGAGGTCCTCGCGGCGCGGCCCACGGCGCGGGGATTGGAGATTACAACGAGTTGAGGTTCTGCTCTCGCCCGGCGCTTCCGCACCGGGCTACCGAGACATCGCCCTGCGGGCGATCGCTCCGGAGGAGCAACGTTTCAATAGCCCGGTGCGGAAGCGCCGGGCGAGAAGCGGCGACTCAAGCCTTACCGGTTCTGCACCCGCTGATTGAGCACTTCGTAGGCTTTGTTGAGGTCGATGTTGTCGTTCAGCTTGAGCTCCCGGACGCCGCTCCAGCCATCGCCCTGGCTGTCGCGATAGAAGACGCGGTCCTTTCCTGTCCAGGAGACCAGCGCGCTCGCTCCAGTCTCCGAGACGAATACCCGGACCGTTCCGCTGCCGATGGCCGGGGCGGGACGGCTGGAAACCGTCCGCACTTGCAGCAGGTGAGTGGGCGGGTTCTCCGGCATGCCGTCGAGGCGCGGCGCGATCTGGAGGATCTGCGCCAGGGATTTCGCTTCGCCGGGAGCCGGCTTCAGGACGCGACCGGAGAACTTCGCTCCCAGATCGATGATGTAGGCGCGGGCCTTGTCGGCCAACGGCTTGAGGTCGTCCACCACTTGCGAGAAGCCCTGGCTGAGAATGTAGGTCTGCAGGAGATCGGCCATCGACCGCGCCACCTCGGATTGAAAGTCCACCGCGGCGGAGGTCAGGAGGAAGTCCCGGGCCTTGGCTGCCACCGACGGCAGGTCCGGCTTCTGGTGGGCTCCCAGATCGATGATGTAGGCCCGGGCCTTGTCCGCCAACTGCCGGAGCTGAGTCGGGAGGACGTCGATCTCGAGCGTAGCCAGATGGCCGGTCAACGCCGAGGTGAAGGTGACGAGCAGCGAGCGTCCGTCGTGGCCGGCCTGGACTGTCGGCGAGCGAACGAGCTCAGGCGCAACCGCATAGCCGGCCTTGCCCTCGCTCAGCTCGAAGTCGTTGAGGCTGAAGATCGGATTCCAGCCGATATAGATGCCGTCATCGAGGATGACCGGCGTGTAGAAGGCTTCGTAGAGATCCGCGGCGGTCTCCTCGGTCCAGGTGAGGTGCAGAACGGTCCGGTGCTTGAGGGTTGGCTTCCCTTCGGCATCCGTCTCCGGGTAGGAGTCCCGCGTGGTGGCGAGCTGCGGCGAGGTCTTGGGCGAGTACGAGTTGGCGGTGACCTCGATGGAGCGGGCCCAATGCGTGCCGTCGAAGCTCGTCAGCCGGAGGACGGAACGGTTGCTGAGCCGGCTCTCCCAGACCAGGAAGACGGTCTCGGAGTCGGCTTCGAAGATCACGGCGGGCGAGCTCTCGAGGTCCTTGTCCTTGGTGTCGGGGACCAGCACGCGCCTGGCAGGCTCTCCCGGCCGCGTGATCTCCAGCGCCAGGACGATCGAGCTCTCGTCGGCCTCCTTGCCGCCGGGGAAGAGCACGCCATAGTTGCCGCTCTTGACGAGGTAGAGCTCACCCTGGTTGCCGAGGGCGGCTTCGTGAGGGATCGCGAACGCCGGCAGGGCCAGCAGTCCCGCGCCCGAGAACAGGATGGAACGGAGCCAGTGCGTCTTCTTGAAGTTCATCGTCGGCAGTCCTCAGGCGTGCAGGTTTACGAGCTTGCGCACATCGACGGCGAGCAGGAATCCCGGCAGATAGCTCACCTCGGGGAAGAATTCCTCCTGCAGACGGCTGAAGAAGCTGCAAGCGGCGAGGACGTCTCCGCTCAGATTGGCGCACTCGCCCAGAAGGTAAAGGGCGTTCTTCATCGCATCCTTCTCTTTCATCGACTCGGCCAGCCGCAGAGCGGACGTGCCGTGGCGCCGGGCATGGCGATAGTGCCCGGTCTCGAGATGAGCAAAGCAGAGATCGAGGTGGGTGGAGATCAGATATCGCTCGGCAGCGCGCCGCCGCAAGACCGCCAGGCTGTCGTAGAGGAGTGAGTAGCCTTCGGGGTACCGGTGCTGGAGAACCCGGCAATATCCCAGATTGTCCAGGATCCGGGCTCGCCAGACCGAGGTCTCCGGCGGCATGAGCTGCAACGCCTTCTCGAACTCCTCGGCGGCTTGATCCACGAAGCTCTCGGCCAGCAGGACGTTGCCGATCAGGTTGCGGCTCGAAGCGACCCAATCCATCCGTCCCAGCCGTTCGGCGCGCTCGCAGGCGATGCGGGCATAGAAGGTCGCCTTCTTGTAGTTCTTGGTCAGCTCGTAATGCCGGGCGAGGTTGTAGGCCGCCAGACGGCAATTGATCGGGTCTTCGCCCTTCAGCAGGATCCTGCGCAGCAGGAGCAGCTCCGTTTCGCCGCGGCCCAGCACGACGGCTACCGCCGCACGGTTGCAAAATGCCAGATCCACCAGCTCCGAGGTGCCGCGTTGACGGGCCCAAGCCAACAGCTCGTCGAAGATTCCCAGAGCTTCTTCGAGCCTCCCCGTCTCGGCTGCCTCATAACCGCGTCGATTGAGATCCTCGAAGTCGGCGTGGGGCTCGCCCGTGCTCTCGATCATGGCTGTCCCTCCAGTTGACCGTCCCTCATCTCGCGGCACGGCTCACCCGTGCTCAAGTCCCGTCCAGCGGACCGCCCTGCTTGCGCTTGAACGAGATGAACTCCTCCACTTCGCGCTGGGCATCCTGCGGCAGGGCATTGAGATCCTGGATGAGCTTGACGTCGCGGGGCGTGATCGATTCCCTGGCGACGTCCTCGAAGAACTCGCCGATGCTCATCTTGAACTCGGCGAGGATGCGGAAGAGCGTGTCGAGGCTGACCCGATATTCACCCTTCTCCATGCGGGAGAGGTCGGATTGCTGAATACCGAGGCGGGCGGAGAGCTCGACCTGGGTGAGCTTGCGCTCCTTGCGGAGCTCCCGGATCTTGCGCCCCACCAACTGGATCTGTCGGGTCTTCACGGGTGCGGCCATGTCGGCATATCTGACCAGTGCAGCTATGTCAGGATGGCAAGATACTATGCGCGGCTTCGGGCGGCTGTCAATGGTCGCCGATGGGCCGCCCGACCCGGTTGCCCTCAGCGGTTGCTGAGGCGTTGCTCGAGAATCTCGTAGGCTTTGGTGAGGTTGAGGCTGTCCGAGAACCGCAGCTCCCGGGCGTCCGTCCAGCCGTTGTCGCGGCTGTTGCGATAGACGACCCGGTCGGTCTGCGCCCAGGAGAGGGTGAGGTTCTCGCCGCTCGGCGAGACGAACAGCCGCACCGTGCCCGGTCCCACGCGGGGGACCGGCAGGTTGGAGACGACGCGGAACTGGAAGAGGTAGGGTCCCGAGGCTGCGGCGGTCTCCGGCGCGCCCGGATCCGGATCGACCTCCAGGAGCTTCGCCGTGGCATCCGCGCCGTTGGTCCCCCGCAGGCCGCGGCCGGAGAGCTGGGCGCCGAGATCGATGATGTGCGAACGGGCCTTGTCGGCGAGCGCCTCCAACCCCGGCGTGCCGCCGGCGAGGATGATCGCCTTCACCTGGTCGGCCATGGCCTGGACGACCTCGGGCCGGAAAGCGTGGCCGAGGTCGATGATATGCGAGCGGGCCTTATCGGCGAGGCCGGCGAGATCGGAGGGGTAGAGCTTGCGGCCGAGGTCGATGATGTGAGAGCGGGCCTTGTCGGCGAGCTGGCTCACGTGCTCCGGCAGGACGTCGACTTCAATCGCGGCCAGCCGGCCCATTACCGTCGACGTATAGGCGATGACGACGGTGCGCTCGTCGCGGCCGGTCTCGACGATCGGCGCCCGCGCCAGCGCGGCTTGGGCACCGCCGGCGGACGGCGTCACGCGGTCCTGGAGGTACTCGTCGAGGTTGTAGACCGGATTCCAGCCGAAGTAACCCTCGTCGCCGATCAGGATCGGCGAATAGAACGTAGAGAAAGAGCCGCCGGCGTTCTCCTCCTGCCAGACCAGGTGCAGGATGGTGCGGTGTCGCGACGCCACCGAGCCGTCCGCTCCCTGCTCCTCATACGAGTCGCGGGTGACCACGAACTGCGGCGAGGTCTTGGAGGCGAAGGGATTGCCGATCACCTCGATCGGCCGCGACCAGGCGCTGCCGTCGAAACCCACCAATTGCAGGATCGGGTGAAAGTTCAGCTCGCTTTCCCAGAGCACGAAGATGGTCTGGGAGCTCTCCTCGAAGAGCACGGTCGGGGCGCTCTCCGCCTCCTCGCCGCCGGTGCCGGGCACGAGGATGCGCTGGGCAGCGGCGCCCGGCTTGGCGATCTCGAGCGCCACCACCGGGTTCGCGCGGTCGAAGTCTCTGCCGGTGGGGAAGAGATCGCCGTAGGTCCCGGTGCGGATGGCGAATACCTCGCCATCGGAGCCGAGCGCCACCTCGCGGCCGGCGGGCAACGCCGCGGAGGCGGCCAGCAACCCCAGCCCCAGGGCGCAGAAGGTAACGCGAAAATTGTTCCTCATCGTCGTGGCCTCAGGCGTGCAGGTTGACCAGCCTGCGGATATCGACTGCCAGCAGGAACTCGGGCAGGTAGCCGGCTTCCGGGAAGAACTCGCGATGCAGCCGGCTGAAGTGACCGACGGCGGCCTCGGTGTCGCCGTCTAGGTTAGCGGCCTCGCCGAGCAGATACAGCGCGTTCTTCAACGCGGCCCGATCGCCGAGCGATTCGGCGAGAGCCAGCGCTACCGAGCCCTGCCGGCGGGCCAGCCGATACCGGCCGACCTCGAGATGCGCGAAGCAGAGATCGAGACGGACCGAGATTTCGTGCCGGTGGGCGCCGAAGTGCCGCAGCAGCCGGAGGCTGGCATAGAGCAGATGGTACGCCTCCTCGGGACGGCGCTGGAGGATGCGGCAATAGCCGAGGTTGTCCAGCACCTGGCCGCGGGCGGGGCTCGGCTCGAACGGCATGAGATCGAGGGCCTGTTCGTAGGCCCTGGCCGCTTCCGCGACGAAGCTCTCCGCGAGCAGGGTGTTGCCGATCAGGTTGTGGCTGGAGGCGAGCCAGTCGCGGCGCCCGATCAGGCGCGAGCGGTCCATCGTGAGGCGGGCGTAGAACAGCGCCTTCTTGTAGTTCTTGGTCAGCTCGTAATGGCGCGCGATGATGTAGGCGGCCAGCCGGCAGCTGATGGGATCGCTGTTGCGGACCAGGATCTCGCGCAGCAGGGAGATCTCGTCGCCGCCCCGGCCGAGCTCCACCAGCGCCGCGGCGCGGTTGCAGCGGGTCAGCTCGATCAGCCGGGCGTCGCCATGCTGGACCGCCAGGTCGACGGCCGTCTGGAGAATCCCGACCGCCTCCTCCATGCGGCCGGCGTCGGCCGCCTCCTGCCCGCGCTGCCGGATCTCTTCGAAAGCGACCGCGGTCCGCTCCTCTACCTCACTCCACATTCAGGGTCCCTCCACCCTACGCAGAATCAATGGTCCCCAGGTTGGGTCTGTACCTGCTTGAAAGCGATGAACTCCTCCACCTCGTGCTGGGCTTCCTGGTGCAGGGACTTGAAGTCCTGGATCAGGCGGGCGTCGCGCGGCGTGATCGACTCCTTGACGACGCCCTCGAAGAACTCGCCGATGCCCATCTGGAACTCGGCGAGGATGCGGAAGAGCGTGTCCAGGCTGACCCGGTACTCGCCCTTCTCCATGCGCGACAGATCGGACTGCTGGATGCCGAGCCGCGAGGAGAGCTCGACCTGGGTGAGCTTGTGCTCCTTGCGCAGCTCGCGGATCTTGCGCCCGACCATCTGGACCTGGCGAATCTTTTCAGCAGCGGCCATGATGACGTGTGTCCCGAAGGCTCCTATGTCAGGATGGCATTGTAACCTAATCTGGGGCTGAATACTACGCCCCGACGCCGACAGCTGTCAAACGAGGGCGCGCGAGCCGGCATCCTTAATTCTATAGAGCGCGTCGCGGTTGAGGCATAATGCCGGACCGGCATGGACTCGGGAATGGGCGTACGGCATCATCTCTTCCTCCTCAAGGAGCTCGTCAAGCGGGATTTCCAGGGCCGCTACGCCGGCTCGCTGCTCGGCTTCGTCTGGTCTTTCGTCCAACCCCTGTGGATGCTGCTGCTCTTCACCTTCGTCTTCTCGACGGTGATGAAGATATCGCTCACGGGAGCGCGCACCGGACACTTCGCCGTCTTCCTGTTCTGCGGGCTGCTGCCGTGGATGGCGCTGCAGGAAGGGGTGCTGCGGGCCTCGACCGCGATCACCGACAACGCCAGCCTGGTCAAGAAGCTGCGCTTTCCGGCGGAGGTCCTGGTGCTGGCGGTGGTGCTGGCGGCGCTGCTGCACGAGGCGATCGCGGCCGTCATCTTCCTCGGCGTGCTGGCCGCGCTCCGCGAGCTGACGTGGGGCGGCCTCCCTCTGCTGCTGCTCGCCATCCCCCTGCAGATCGCCCTGACGCTGGGGCTCGGGTTGCTCCTCAGCTCCCTGCACGTGTTCTTCCGCGATACCGCGCAGGTCCTCGGCCTGGTGTTCAGCGGCTGGTTCTACCTGACGCCGATCGTCTACCCGTTGTCGCTCGTGCCGGAGCGCTTCCGCGGCTGGATCGAGCTCAACCCGCTGGCCGCCCTGGTCGAGCTCTACCGGCAGGCCTTCCTGGGCCGCGAGCTGGCGCTGGTGCCCGGCATCGGCGTCCTGGCCCTCTCGGCGGTCGTGCTACTATGCGCCGGCTTTCTGCTCTTCGGACGCCTCAAGACCGCATTCGTCGACGAAATCTAGTTGGTGCGATTCTTGCTGGGCGCGGCCTGACCGACGACATCCAGAAAGGAGTTCTGTATCATGAAGGGGACCCCAAAATTAGCGCAGCGCCGGTTGGTGGCGGCTCTGCTGCTCGGCGCGGCCACCCTGGTCAGCGCGGCATTGGCGGCGGCCAAGCCGCCCAAGTCCGCGCCGGCCAAAAAGGCGCCGGCGAAGCCCGCGTCTGCCGTGCCGGCACAGGCGGCGGCCCCGGCGGCGGAAGACGAGCTGCCGCTGGAGGCGCCGCCGGCAGCCCCGGCGGCCCGGGGACCGCAGCCGCCGGACGGCAAATGGCTGACCGATGAGGAGGGCCGCAAGTACTTCGTCGAGAAGCTCGAGAAGGCCGGCGCCCCCTTCCTCCGCCTCGACGCCAAGACGGTGCGCACCCGCTGGGGGATCACCATCGACGTCCTGAAGGAAGACGACAAGTACTTCTACTACAAGGTCTATCGCTCGGAATACTCCTACCCCGCCATCTCCATGCAGGCCCAGGTGAGCCCCGAAGAGGCGAGCAAGATCGAGGCGAGCTACGCCGCCGATACCCCGGAGAGCCGCCGCCTCACCTTCGCGCCGTTCAGCAAAGGGCTGCCCACGAGCGGCCAGTGGCGCAACGGCTTCGATCTTGCCGACATGAACGGCGATGGTCATCTGGATATCGTCCACGGACCGGCCCGCAAGTCGCTGACCAACCCGACCATCTTCCTCGGCGACGGCAAAGGGAATTGGCGGCGCTGGGAGGGGACCAAGTTTCCCCACCTGCCCTTCGACTACGGCGACGCCGCGGCCGCCGATTTCAACGGCGACGGCAAGATGGACATGGCGCTCGGCATGCACCTGCGAGGCGTGGCGGCGGTCATCGGGGACGGCAAGGGGAACTTCGCCGACTGGGGCAAAGGGCTCGACCTGCAGGTTCCGCAGCCGGGGAACGACGGCGCCGGCTTCTCCTCGCGGGCGGTCGCCGCGCTCGACTGGAACCATGACGGCCGGCCCGACATCCTCGCTCTCGGCGAGGGACCGCGGCTCAATCTCGCGGCCCGTGACCAGGCCCGCCCCAGCACGTCTTCGGAATCGTTCGGCGTGGTGATCTATCTCAATCAGGGCGACGGCACCTGGGTGCGCAAGGACCAGGGTACTTCGAGCAGCGAGATCTTCGGCGATTCTCTGGCTCTCGGCGACTTCAACGGCGACCACAAGGAGGACTTCGCCACCGGCTCCAGCATGATGGGGCGCCGCAGCCTGGTCAACTACGCGCGCGAGGACGGCGCCTGGAACGCCGCCGACCTGGCCGACGCCCGTCCCGGCTACGTCCGTTCGGTGACCGCCGCCGATTTCAACGGCGACGGGCTGGACGACCTGGCGGTCGGCTACATCGCCTACCAGCTCGAGGCCTGGCACTCGGGCATCGACATCTTCTATGCCCGCGCGGACGGCTCGTGGACGCGCCGGCCTCTCGCCTCCGTCGAGGACCGGACCGAGGTCTCGGCCCTCGCTCACGGCGATCTCGACGGCGACGGCAAGCTGGACCTGGTGGCATTGACGGGGACCGGAGAGACCTGGGTCTTCCTCGGCGACGGCAAGGGCTTCTTCACGCGGGAGACGGCCACCGGCATCCCCGTTGTGGACGGCGGCTGCCGGGGCTATCACGTCCAGCTCGCGGACCTCGACGGCGACGGCAAGGCCGAGATCGTCGCCGGCTTCGCCGGCGAGGCCTCGGCGATGTTCGCTCCCGACCGCTGTGTGTCGGGCGGCGCCCTGCAGGCGTGGCACGCGAGCGGCCGCTGAGGGGCTCGAAAAAAGAATAAAAAAAACCTCTTGACAGCCCCCGGCGAGATGCCTATAGTGCGGTAGCATAAAACGTGGAGAGGGCGGGGGGCTCGAGCCTTCAGGCCCTCCGGTTACGACGGGAGCGACGATGAGGATGATCATCCGGAGCCCGAGGACGTGAGCTGACGCGGGGTCCGGAACGTTATAAAGTTCGCCGCACTCTATACTTTGAACAGGAGGTGATTTCTTTTCGAGGAGAGTGGAGAAGAGAGGTTCTTGAAGTTCTCAGAAGTTTCAGCTTCAGCCAAACTAACTCTAGGAGATTGTCTGTCATGAAGAAAACCGCACTGTGCCTCGCTCTCCTCGGCCTCCTGGCCCTGGGCGGCCAGGCGCTGGCTGTGATCTGCACCATCGACGACGTGCCGGCGGCGACGCTGCTGCTGCCGTACTTCGAGGTGGATCTCACGAACGCGAACGGGGTGACCACCCTGTTCTCGGTCAACAACGCCTCGGCCACCGCGGCCCTGGCCCACATCGTCGTGTGGTCGGACCTGTCGGTACCGGTCCTCGACTTCAACATCTACCTGACCGGCTATGACGTGCAGACGATCAACCTGCGCGACATCCTGGTCAGCGGCATCCTGCCGCGGACGGCGTCCGCGGGCCAGGATCCGGGCGACACCATCAGCCCGAAGGGCGACTTCTCGCAGGACATCAACTTCGCCAGCTGCACCGGCCAGTTGCCGCCGCCGAACCTGCCGGCGTCGTTC
>DASYTJ010000134.1:0-23859 GCA_036002325.1 Thermoanaerobaculia bacterium
CGCGTTATGGAAGCTGACAGGCTATGGAAATCGCTCCGCGATTCCCACAGCCCTTGGAAAACGCTGCGCGTTTCCCACAGCTCCCACAGCGCCGACGGCGACGAGTTCTAACCAGGTGTCTGCAGGATCCGGGCAAGCGCACACCGAAGCTTCGGCGTGGCTCCGAAGCTTGCGATGCGCCACCGAAGCTTACAATGGCTCACCGAAGCTTCGGCGCGGCTCCGAAGCTTACAACG
This sequence comes from Thermoanaerobaculia bacterium, assembly GCA_036002325.1. Taxonomy (GTDB): domain Bacteria; phylum Acidobacteriota; class Thermoanaerobaculia; order Multivoradales; family UBA5704; genus DATARR01. The sequence continues at coordinate 237 of DASYTJ010000134.1, forward strand.
GCCCACCGAAGCTTCGGTGTCGCTCCGATCCTTCGGTGGGCCACCGAAGCTTACAACGGCGCTCCGAAGCTTCGGCACGCCACCGAAGCTTACGACGCGCCACCGAAGCTTCGGCGTGGCTCCGAAGCTTGTGACGCGCCACCGAAGCTTACAACGGCCCACCGAAGCTTCGGTGCGGCTCCGAAGCTTACAACGGCGCTCCGAAGCTTACGGTGGGAATCCGAAGCTTACGATGGGACTCCGCAGATCTTGCCCCGGGGAGGCTTTTGCGGCCTGATGGAACGCGATGTGCAAAACATGGCGCCGCCATGGCGCTCGGGAAACGAAGGCTGATCCTCTGGGTGCTCGCCTTCCCTCTCCTGGTCTTCCTGTACCGCGCCCTAACCGTCTATACCGTCCGTCCCGGCGAGTGCCATCCGCGGCCGGTTGATCCAAGGCTTCGTGTCCAGACGCGCGACGAGCACGGCGCGCCTGTCAGTTTTCCGGCGCGGATCGGTTTTCCGCCGCAGCGCCGGCCTCTCGTCGTGATGACCTACAACATCGCGGGCCACGACGAGCTGACCGACGGCGACCACGTGCGACGTACCGCCGACGCGATCCGGCGCCTCCACCCGGACATCGTGGCCTTGCAGGAAGTGCACCGCAAGACGTGGCAGGCGCGCTTTCGCAATCAGCTCGCGGAGCTGGAGGCGCGCACCGGCCTCCACGGTACCTTCGCCCCGAGCTATGGCCAGTGGGGCGGTGGATACGGCAACGCGATCCTCACGCGCGGCCGGCTCGTGCGGGCGGAGGCGCATCCGTTGCCGTGCGTCGGAGAGCCGCGGGCGCTCCTCGAGGCGACGGTCCGCATCGATGGGGCCACGATCAGCTTCTACGCCACGCACCTCACATCGTGGGGCCCTCTCAACTCGAAGATCCGTGCGAAACAGTTGCGCTGCCTCGCGCGGGTGGTCCGCACCAGTCGCTATCCGTACATCCTCGCGGGTGACTTCAACACCGGTCCGCATTCGCCGGAGATGGAGGCGTTCCGTCGCGAGAACGTCGCGCAGCTCGCATCGCAGGCGGTCGGTCCGACGTTCCCATTGTGGAACGAGCAGCTCGATCACATCTTCGCCGACTACGGCTGGCGGGTCCGCGCTTCGCGGGCGTGGCCGAGCGAGGCCTCGGACCACTTGCCGGTGACGGCGGAGCTGATGTGGGAGCCGCGGGAAGTGAGAAAGGTTTATTTCTTCCCGGCCATCGTCTCGATATCCGCCAGCATCTTCTGCAGCTCCGATTTCGGGTGGAGCTTGCCGCCGGTCACGACGGAATCGATCTTCCTGGTGTTGCCGATCTCTTCAAGAGGATTTGCATCGAGAACGACGAGGTCGGCGATCTTACCCTTCTCGACCGTGCCGAGATCCTTCTCCTTGCCGAGATAACGCGCCGGGTTGAGGGTGGCGGCCTGCAGGGCCTCCATCGGCGACAGGCCGGCTTCGACGAGGAGGGTCAGCTCGTCGTGCAGGCTGAAGCCGGGAAAGCAGTAGGGATTGAGCACGTCCGTTCCCGCCAGGAGCTCGACGCCGGCGCGGCGCATCGGAGCGACCAGCTGGGTGAGCTTGTTGTAAACCGATCGCGCCAGAGCGAAGTCTTCCTCGGTCCTGTCCTTCAGGCGGAAATCGCCCGCGGGAGCCCATCCGGAGGCGATCTGGGGCGGCATGTACTTGACTCGCGGATCGTCGTGGATCGCGGGGTCCTTGATGAACGCCATGTTGCGCTGCACGACCAGGGTGGGGCACTGCCACGTGTGGTTCCGCGCCAGGCGGGCGTAGAGCGTGTTCGCCTTTTCGGGGCTGAACGTCTCGAGCGACAGCCGGGTCAGCGGGCGCACGGTGGCGCGGCTGGGGAAAGCCTGCCCCTCGGGGAGATTCGCCCAGGCATCGGCGCTCGCCTTCCGCAGCTCCTCCTCGCGGGTGGAGCAGGAGTCCAAGACGCCGGTGAAATGCTCGATGCTCTTCTGCCCGGCGTCCGAGGCTTCGGCTACGGTGACGCTGCTCGGGACATGTCCGGCGAAGGGGATCCCCTGCTTCTTCGCCTCGTCCGCGATGGCGAAATAGGCCTCCCGGGGCAGCCGGCTGTAGACCTTGATGAACTCGGCGCCCTCCTGCTTGCTGCGGATCACCGCCTGCCGGCCTTCGGCATCGCTGCCCACCGCGAGCGAGCCGGGCCAGATGGGCTTCGGTCCGTCCACGATCGGGCTGGCGATCGCCAGGCGCGGGCCCAGCAGCGCTCCCTGCTCGATCTCCTGGCGCCACTGCTGATGGAGCGGTGCGCCCCACATGATGCGGATGCCGGTGACCCCGTTGGCGACGAAGAGCGGGAGATAATCCTTGTGGTACCAGTGGACGTGCATGTCCCACAGGCCCGGGATCATGAACTTGCCCGTGGCATCGATCACCTGCGCGCCTTCCGGCGCACGGACGGCTCCGCTCTTGCCCAGGTCCGTGATCCGGTCCCCCGTGATCACCACGGTCATGTCAAGGCTGGGCGGCGCGCCGGTCATGTCGATCACGGTGACGTGGGTGAAGACGAGAGGCGGCGGAGGCTGCGGCGCGGGCCGGGCCGGCAGAGCCAGGAGCAGGAAGAGCAGAGGCAGTTTTTTCATGGTCGCCGTAGTGTAGCGCGAGGAACAGCGGTGATACGCTGGAATTGAAGCATCTTGCGAGACGGGAGACGGAGCGCCATGGACGAACGGGCTGCGGAGCGTCTGGACGGCTGGAGCTGGGCGATCTTCTTCGTGCGCTGGGTCCTGGGGCTGATCTTCTTCATGGCAGGGTGGTGGAAGACGTTCGACCTCGGGCCGCTGGAGCACGCCCGGCGCCTGTTCGTCGAGCCCTACGCGGACAGTTGGATTCCCGCCTGGCTGCTGTGGACCTGCGGCAGCGTGATTCCGATCGTCGAGCTCATCGCCGGCGCGCTGATGTGCCTGGGCCTGCGGGTGCGCGCGGCGGGCATCGCCTTCGGCTTCATCCTCATCGTCGTCGCCTACGGCCACCTGCTGAAGGAGGCGCTCTTCGATACGACGCACCACATCTTTCCGCGCCTCGTCCTGCTCACCTTCGTGCTGGCGGCGCCCGCCGGGCGCGACCTGCTGAGCCTCGATGCCTGGCTCGGGCGACGGCGGGCGAACAGTCCTTCGTCCTGAAGCGGACCCCTTTACTCCATGTTCCCGCCCATGAGGTTGTTGGCGGCCGACCAGACGTAGCTCGTTCCGTTGCTGCTGGGAATGTCGCACTGCTGCTTGAACTGGCCGACCTGGTAGGGGCCGTCGAAGGTCGGGCACTCGCACTGGATCGGGTCGCCGTCGGAGGCCGGCTGCTTCGCGCCCTTGGGATAGAAGCACGGTGCCGTCATGCACCCCGCATAGCGTCCCTTGCAGCCGGGGGTCGAGCCGAGCTGGTAGTTGGCGGACATGGCGGTCGGGCTGAAGGTCGAGATGACGTCGGCCTTCGGCATCAGCGAGACGGTCGGATCGTTCGGGTCCTGGTTCTGGACGTACTGGCAGACGGGCGCCTGCGTCCGCTTGTCGCAACCGGGCAGGGAGCCATCCTTGCCGCAATTGGCGAGGTTCGCGCAGCCGGAGCCGTCGGCGCCGCAGACCTGTACCGTCTGCTGCCAGGCGCCGAGGTTCAGGATGCCGTTGATGTCGACGAACGAGGGGCCCGCGGTGTAGACCTGGCACGTGCAGTTGGCGACGTCGCCTTTCAGCACGCAGGGGAGCGGGGGATTGTCGGGATTCTTCCCCGTCGGGGTCGGCGGGCCGGAGAAGAAGCAGAGCGCGTAGGCGCCTTGCTTGCAGTACAGCAGGTTGTTCGGGCCCTCGATGACGTCCGCTTTCGCGGGGCCGTGTGTCGTGGTCCAGCAGTCCGTGCGCTGGAACGGGTAGTTGCTGCAGGTTTGTCCGGCCGCACAGGTCGGACACTGGGAAGGGACGGCCGCCGCCTGGGTGGACTCAGCCGCCGGCTGCTGCGCCGGCGGCGTCTCCTCAGCGGCGGGCTGCTCCTCCTGTTGCGAGTGCGGATTGCAAGCGACGAGAACCACGGCCGGAACGAGCGATACGAACATCACTGCCAGGACAACCAGGCGGGCTGCCTTCATCATCGTCTCTCCTTATCCAAACGATGGCGGGGAGCCTATCTCGCCGGTGCGGTTTTGGCAATCCGGGGCGGAGGAGGGCATTGAGCGAGGCGTTTCTGGGCCTCGGCTTGGAGGGGAGCTTCGTCCTTGCCCACCGCTCCCCGCGCCGCGAGGTCGGACCACAGGTCGGCTGAGCGGGCGAAGGCGGCGCAGGCTTCGCGCCGGTGCGTACCCTGAACCTCGCCGTAGCGCACCCACACCTGGGCCACGTAGGTCCGCAGGCCGGTGTTGGCCGGATCCGCGTCGCTCAACCGTCCGAGGATCTCGAGGCCGCGGCGGTAATGGTCGAGCGCCTCCGGGACGGCTCCCAGGTGCGCCAGCGCCTCGGCTACGTTGATGAGGCTCGAGCCCAGGAAGTCCTGCGCGCGCTGGTTCTCCGGGTTGTGCGCCGCGATGCGCGTGTCGATCGCGAGCGACCGGCGATAGCTCTCCAGGGCTTCGCGATACCGGCGGGTGGACATCAGCACGTCGCCGATCTGCGCGTGGCTGACCGAAACGTCCTGCAGGGCCTGCTCGTTCTCCGGGTCGGTTCGCGACAGCTCTTCGCGGATCGCCAACGCCCGGCCTTGATGCTGGAGGGCGGCGGAGACGTTGCCGAGCGCGGCATACATCTGGGCCGTGTCCTCGTAGCCGACGGAGAGATCGCGGCGCAGCCTGGCGCTGTCCGGCTGCCGGGCGAGGTCCTCGACGGCCAGGGCCAGCAAGCGCTGCTGCAGCGCGAGCCCGCGGGCGGGATCGCGGGCTCCCCAGAGGTTCGCCAGCCGCGAGAGAGCCACGCCGAGGTCGCGCCTCGCCTCGGCGTCCGCCGGGGCGGTGGCCAGGACCTGCTCCGCCAGCCGGCGGCCGGCTTCGAATTGCCGCGCGGCTTCATCAACGTCGGCATGCGCCTGCAGGAGATCCCCGAACCGGAGATGCACGACATGCAGGTTGTGCGTCACGGCTCGATCCTGGGGACGAATGCGGTGGAGCTCCTCCAGCAGCTCGCGAGCCCGGTTCAGGGTCGTGCGCGCGGCCGCACCGTCGCCGAGTGAAGCCTGGACTGTACCCTGCCGTTCGAGCACGCGCGCCAGGGTGAGGCGGAAACCGGGGTCGTCGGGCTCGGCCGCCACCAGTCTTTCCGCCAGCTCCCGGGCCCGCTTGTAGCTCGCCGCGGCACCCGCCCCGTCGCCCAGGTTGGGATTGCTGGGGTAGCCCTGCACGTCGCCGACGCGCATGTAGGCGACGGCCAGCTCCGCGAGCAGATCCGTGTCACCGCCGGCCTCGCTCGCCAGGCGGTCGAGGTACTCGAGCGCTTTCTTCACCAGCAGCCGGCGCGCCGGCGTGGCACCCGGCAGATCCTGGATCGCGTCGTGGACCTCGAAGAGGAACGACCCTGCCAGGCGCCGCACGTCCTCGAAGCGCCGCTCGGCCCGCCGCGCTTGATAGAGCGCGACCGCCGTGCCGCCGACGAGGCTCACCGCGACCAGGGCACCCGCGGCGAGCGCGGCGCGGTGACGGCGCACGAAACGTCCGGCGCGGTAGCTGCGATCGTCGCCGCGCGCCCGCACCGGCAGGAGCTCGAGGTGGCGCCGCAGGTCCTCCGCGAGCTCCCCCACGGAGGCGTAGCGTCGGCCGGGCTCCTTGCGCAGCGCCTTGAGCACGATGGCGTCGAGATCGCCGGCCAGCCGGCGCCGCAGGGCCGGCGGCGCCACGGCGCTCGGCCGCGGCGGCTCCTCCTTGCAGACGACGCGCACGATCTCCTCCGGAGTCCCCATCCGCAGGCGTTGCGCGCGGTGGCCGGTCAGCAGCTCGTAGAGCAGGAGGCCGAGACCGTAGATATCCGTGGCCGTGGTGACGGCCTCGCCGCGGACCTGCTCGGGGCTCGCGAACTCCGGCGTCATCGCCAGCTCGCGGGTCAGAGCGGCCTTGCCGGTATCCTCCGCAGTCAGCAGCTTGGCGATGCCGAAGTCCACCAGCTTCGGCACGCCCTCCGAGGTCACCAGGATGTTGCCGGGTTTGAGGTCGCGGTGGATCACCAGCCGCTGGTGCGCGTACTCGACGGCGGCGCACACCCTGCGGACGAGTTGCAGGCGAGCGGAGACGTCGAGGCCGCGCGCTGCGCAGTAGTCCCCGATCGGCACGCCTTCGACATGCTCCATGGTGAAGTACGGCAGGCCGTCTTCCGTCGTGCCGCCGTCGATCAAGCGGGCGATGTTGTCGTGCTCCAGCCCGGCCAGGATGCGCCGTTCGGCATCCAGAAGGGCGCTCAGCTCGTGCGCGTCGATGCCGTGCAGCACCTTGATCGCGACCTGCTTGCCGTCCTCCTCGCGGACCGCCCGGTAGACCGTCCCCATGCCGCCGCGGCCGAGGGTGGTCACCAGCCTGTAAGAGCCGAGCCGCTGGCGGCCGTGGTCGGGATGCCGCCTGGCGGTGTCGTGCAGAGCGAGCGTGGGAGCGCTCTCCAGCCCCTCCGGCGCCGGACTCGTGGATCGATCCTCGCTGGACACTCAGAAAATCATACCCCGCGACGCTGTCAGTCGCCGCGGAGAAGCGGGTCGAGAAGGGCGCGGCCCTCCGGCCAGGCGCCCAACCCGGAGGCTATGCGCCACCAGGACCACGGGGACCGGCGCGGCCTGCACGGCGGCGTCGATGGCCGCGACCCAATCCGCGCGCAGCGGCGTCTCCCAGTCGGCCTGCTGGATGCGCTGCCACGCCGGCTCGGCCCGTTCCCAGAAGGTCTGCCAATGCTCCGGGCCCGAGTTCCACAGCCCGGGAACCATGAGGGCGCGGGCCTTCATCGAGAGAGAGCCGGGATCTGGAACGCGCCTTCGACCGCCTGTACGAAGGTACGCTCCTCGCGCAGGATGAGCTTCTTCTCCTGCGCCATGCCGAAGTTGGCGAGCGCCTCGGCGTCGGATTTCAACCGCGACCGATAGGCCTCGTACGCGGCCAGGCTGTCGAAAGCGATGAGGCCCCAGGCGACGTCGTTGGTCCCTTCGTGAGGCATGAAATAGCCGAGGAGATTGCCGCCGCAGCGCGGAATGATGCGGCCCCAGTTCTCGGCGTACTCGCGGAAGGCGTCGCGCTGAAACGGGTCGATCTGGTAGCGGATGAAGCAGGCGATGACGGGTGCGGTCATGTTCGTTTCCTCCCCGATAGTAGACCAAAGGGATGCTACTCTCTTGCGCCGCCCAGATGGTTCGTCTAACATCGAACCATGGAAGAAACCTCCGGTGTGCCGGCCATCGCCGGCATCGCGGCGCTCATCGGCGATCCCGCCCGGGCGGAGGTCCTCACCGCCCTGCTGGCCGACCGGGCCCTCTCGGCGACCGAGCTCGCGGCCATCGCGGGCGTCGCCAAGTCGACGATCAGCTCCCACCTCGAGAAGCTGCTGCGGGCGGGCCTCGTGGCCTGCGAGCGCCAGGGCCGCCACAAGTACTTCCGTCTCTCCGATCGGGACGTCGCGCACGCCCTCGAATCGTTGATGGGCGTGGCCTGGCGTACCGGCGCGGTGCGTCGGCCTGTCGGCCCGAGCGACCCCGCGCTGCGCAAGGCGCGCGTCTGCTACGACCATCTGGCGGGGGAGCTCGGCGTCCGCGTCTACGAGAGCCTGGTGAGCCAGGGCGCTCTCATCCCGCCGCCCGATCCCGCCGCGGAGGACGCCGGGCCGGAGCTGACGAGGATCGGCGAGCTCCTCTTCCAGAGCCTCGACATCGACACCGGCGCGTTGCGCGCGAAGCGCCGGGCCTTCTGCCGCTCCTGCCTCGACTGGAGCGAGCGCCGGCACCATCTCGCGGGCGCGCTGGGTGCCGCCTTGCTGAGCCGGATCACGGAGCTGCGCTGGGCGCGGCGGGCGAAGGGCTCGCGGGCCCTGTTGTTCTCCGCCCTCGGCGAAGCGGCGCTCCGGCTGGCCATCGACGTCCGGGGCGTATAAGGGGCCCGAGGCCGCAGAACCTTTTCCCGCCAGTTTTCGTTCTACCGGGATGAGGCTGGAGAACCACTGGAAGGGAACGCGGCTTGCTGACCATTAGCAGACTTTCGAAAACCTACGGCAACGGCGTGCGCGCCCTCGATCGGGTGGACCTGACGATCGGGCGCGGACTGTTCGGGCTACTCGGACCCAACGGCGCGGGGAAGTCGACGCTGATGCGCACGATTGCGGCTCTGCAGGAGCCGGATGCGGGAACGATCGTTCTCGATGGCCTCGATGTGCTGGCCGAACCGCAGGAGCTGCGGCGCAGGCTGGGCTATCTGCCGCAAGACTTCGGCGTCTATCCGGGCATCTCCGCGGCGCTGCTGCTCGATCACATCGCGGTGCTGAAGGGCATCGGCGACAAGCGGGCGCGGCGGGAGCAGGTGCACGCACTCCTCGAGCTGACGAATCTCTACAGTGTGCGCCACAAGGCGGTGAGCACGTTCTCCGGCGGCATGCGGCAGCGCTTCGGCATCGCCCAGGCGCTGCTGGGCGCGCCGAGCCTGATCATCGTCGATGAGCCGACGGCGGGGCTCGATCCCGAGGAGCGCAATCGCTTTCACAACCTGCTCAGCGAGATCGGCGAGAGCGCCGTTGTGCTCCTCTCCACACACATCGTCGAAGACGTGAGCGATCTCTGCCCGCGTATGGCCATCCTGGCCGGCGGGCGCGTCGTGCGCGAAGGGGAGCCGGCCCGCTTGATCGCGGAGCTGCAGGGAAAGCTGTGGCGCAAGACCGTGCCGAAGTCCGCCGTCGAGAGCGATTGCGCTTCCCACGACGTCATCGCCACGCGGCTCTTCGGCGGGCAGACGCAGATCTACGTGCTCGCGGACGGGCGCCCGGAACCAGAGTTCGAGCCGGCCTCGCCGGATCTGGAGGATGTCTATTTCTCCGTCCTCTCCTCTCTTTCGCAGCGAGAGGAGAAAATCGCATGCTGAGAGAGATCGTCCGCTTCGAGTGGCGTTATCACTCCCGGCAGCCCGCCTTCATCGCGGCGTCACTGCTTTTTTTCCTGCTCGGATTCGCGCTCAGCGTCACGCAGTTCGGGCCGGACAACGTCGCCGTCAATTCGCCCTACCTGGTGATGGAGGGTTTCGGGCTGCTGTCGCTTGTCGCGCTCATCGTTGCGGGCATCTTCGCCGCCAACGCGGTGCTTCGCGATGATGACCATCGGATGAGCGAAATCGTCCACACGACGCCCGTCGGTAAGCTCCGCTATCTCCTCGGCCGTTTCGGAGGAGCGTTTCTGGCGACGCTGACGACGGTCCTGCTCTCCGCCTTGGGGATGGCCGTCGGCGCGCTCATGCCCTGGCTGCCGCCGGAGCGCCTCGCGGCGATGGACGCGCGCCCGTATCTCGCGGCGTTCGGTGTGATCACTCTGCCGAACGTCCTCCTCGTCACGGTCCTGCTGTTCGCCGTTGCCGTGCTGACCCGCAACGCCATCGCCACGTATGCCGCGGCGGTCGTCCTCTACGTTCTCTACTTCGTCTCCGCCGCGTTGACGGATTCGCCGTTGATGGCCGGTTCGAAACCTGGCGGGGGAGGGGGAATCCTGCCGTCGCTTCTCGATCCGTTCGCGTTGACCAGCCTCTTCGACGTGACGCGCTATTGGACCGCGGCTGAGAAGAATGCTCGCTTCATCCCGTTCGCGGGCGTGCTCCTCGGCAATCGTTTGATCTGGATCGCGGCGGCGCTGGGGATCCTGACGGTCGTCTACCGCGGATTCAGTTTCAGGATGCGAAAGGTTTCTGTTCCCGTGAGAGATCGGCGTGCCGGCTCGCTCCAGGAGTCTCCCGGCGCGAGCCGGCCGTGGAGCCCGATCCGTCCCGCCGGAACGTCGTGGCTCGCGGCGTACCGATCCCGCACCGAGCTCGAGATCCGTACCTTCCTGACCAAGAGCGCTCTGTTCCTCCTTCTTTTATGGCTGGGATGGGCGGTCTCCGAGATCTACGGCGGTATCCTCACGGGTGAGTACAACTCGACTTCGTATCCCGTGACGAGCCTCGTTCTCGCGGCGCTCCAGACGCCCGCGACGATCCTCGGCACGATTCTCATCCTCTATTACGGAGCGGAGCTCTTCTGGCGCGAGCAGCGGTTCCGCATGGCTTCCATCGTCGACAGCACGCCGGTCTCCGGGACGGCGATGATCGCCGCGAAGTGGACGGCGCTCGCGGTGCTCATCGGGGCGATGCTCCTCGGCGGAGCCCTCGCCGGCGTAGCCCTCCAGGTGGCGAAGGGCTGGCCCGATTTCCAACCGTTCCTCTATCTCTCGTTTTTCTATTTCACCGGCGCGCCGCTGCTGCTCTATGCCGCAGCGGCTCTGTTCATCCACGCGCTGAGCCCGGGGAAGTACGCAGGGATGATCTTTTTCCTCCTCTTCATGATCGTGTCGCGGCGGGCCGCCGCCATCGGGCTGGAGCACGATCTGTGGCGCTTCGCCAATCCACCTTCCGTCCCCTACACGGAGCTCAACGGCTTCGGCCACTACGCGGCGCCGTTCCACGGGTTCATGCTGCACTGGCTGGTGCTGGCCCTGTTTCTGTCGACCCTGACCTCCGCGCTGTGGCGGCGGATTGGAGCGCCGTTGAGGGAGCGCCTCCGCCTCCTGGCGCGGCGGAACCGGCCGGCCCGTGCGCTGGCGGCGATGTTCGCGGTCACCGGCGGCTGGATCTTCTACAACACCAACGTCGTCCGCGACTACGTCACCGCGGCCGAGATCTCGGATTGGAAAGCGGATTACGAGAAGGCCTACAAACGCATCGAGAAACTGCCGCATCCGCGGATCCTCGCGGTCGACGGCGAGGTCGATCTCTATCCCGCCGAGCAACGGTATCGCGTGGCGGGACGGTATGCGCTCGTCAACGAGTCGGCGCAGCCGATCCCGAGCGTCTATGTGGCGAGGCGCCGGGAGGCACGGCGGGCCTCACTTTCCATTCCATCGGCGCGGCTGGCCGTGAAGGACGATCGATTCGGCGTGGCTCGCTTCGACTTTCAGCCGCCGCTTGCCCCTGGCGCCCACGCGCAGCTCCGCTTCGATCTCTCCTTCGACGCCGGCGGTTTCGCCAGCGGCCAGCAGGACGATGCGGTGGTGGAGAACGGAACCTTTCTGATGAATCTCCGCGCCTTCCCGACGCTCGGCTATCGCGAGAGCTACGAGCTCTCGGATCTGCGCGAGCGGCGTAAAAGAGGTCTCAGCGGCGCGAGCACCGCCGTCCTGGCGGAGAACGGCGCGCATGGAGCGGTCGATCCTTCGACGGACGAATGGATCGATCTCCGCATGACCGTGTCCACGGCAGGCGATCAGATCGCCCTCGCGCCGGGGCGCCTCGAGCGCTCCTGGCGGCGGGGCGGGCGCCGCTGGTTCCGCTATCGCACCGAGGCGCCGATCCTCAATCGATTCGCCGTCAGCTCCGGCCGTTACGCAGTGGCCAAACGGCGGCATGGCCCGGTCGATATCGAGCTCTACTATCATCCACCTCACGCGGCGAACGTCGCGCACATGCTCGACACCGCGGCCGCTTCGCTCGACGTGATGCAGAGCAGCTTCGGGAGCTATCCCCATCACCAGTTGCGGATCGTCGAGCTCTCCTCGTACTGGCCGATGACGGGCTACGCCCTTCCCGGAACGATCTATCTTCGCGAGGACGGAGGCTTCCTCACCGACGCCCGCGACCCGAACCGGCCCGATCTCATCGCACGCCGCGTTGCGCACGAGGTGTCCCACCAATGGTTCGGTCACCGCGTCAACGCCGCGAATGTCGAGGGAGCGTCGATAATCGTCGAGTCACTGGCCAAGTATTCGGAGCTGCGGGTCGTCGAACGCATGCGCGGGCGCGAGCAGGTCCGGCAGTTGCTCGCGATCGAGCTGGATCGTTATCTCTCCGGCCGCGCGGGAGCGACGTATCCCGAGGTGCCGCTCTATAAAGCGGACAACCAGGGATACCTCTTCTACAGCAAGGCCGCGGTCGTGCTCTTCGCCATCCGCGACCTCCTCGGTCAGGAGGCCATGGAACGGGCCATCCGCGCGATGATGCAGGAGCGCCATCCGACGAGCGTCGACCTCGTGCGTCATCTGCAAGCCGTTGCGGATGCCGCACAACGTGCGCTCATCGAGCAGTGGATGAAGGAAATCGTGCTCTACGACTTGCGCGTCGCCGCCGCACAAGCGCATCGCCGCGCCGACGGGCGCTATGACGTGATCGTTCGCGTCGAGGCGGGCAAGAGCCGCGCGGATGGCCGCGGCCGTGAACAGACCCTGGCCTTCGGCGAGCCGATCGAGATCGCCGTCGCCGCCGATTCCAGGGTGCTCGACTCCCGCAAGCACCTATTGCGGCGCGGCACGAATGAGATCAAGCTCGTCGTCGCCGCGCAGCCGTCGTCGGTGACCGTCGATCCCGAGATTACGCGGATCGATCGCAACCCGGTGGACAATGGGATGCAGCTGAGCGCTCGGTGAAGCCAGGAGAACAAAGGGCCCCCTTGCGAAGAAGGGGGCCCGAGAGGGTGGACCCGTCAGTTGGTCCGGAAGTCGATCTCCCAGAAGTTCAGCGTCCCGGTATCCACGGAAGCGAGGTCGCGCACGCGCAGCTTCCAGGCGCCGTTGATGGATTTGCCGGTGAACGCGGAGAGCGACTGCGCCGGAGCCGTCAGGTCGGCGTAGACGGTCTTGATGTTGTCAGTGGAGCTGCCGGTGCGGTTGTGCAGCAGCACCGTCGTGTTGTCCGGGCCGATCAAAGCCACTTCCAGGTCGCCCTGATAGGTGTGATTGATGTCCACCCGCACTCTCAGGCTGACGATGGTGCCGGTGGCCGCGACGTTGATCGTGCTGGTGATGCCGGTCGCGTTGTTGTCGGGGATCGCCGTATTGGCGGTCAACGTGGAGTAGCCGTTGAAGGTCACCTTCCAGGAGTTCAGCGTCCCGGTGTCGGCCGCGGCGAGGTCGCGCACGCGCAGCTTCCACGCTCCCGCCGTGTTCTTGCCGTTGAACGCGGTGAGCGCCTGCGCCGAACGGGTGGTGATGTTGTAGGTGGTGTTGATGTTGTCGGTGCCGGCGCCGGTGCGGTTGTGGAGCAGGACCGTGGTGTTGTCCGGCCCGATCAGCGCCACTTCCAGATCGCCCTGATAGGTGTGGGTGATGCCGACGTTGACGCTGACGCTGGTGATGGTCATCGAGTCGGGCACGTTGATCGTGCTGGTCACGCCCGTGGCGTTGTTGTCGGGGATCGCCAGGGCGGGAGAGGCCGAGAAGGTCAGGACCTGATTGCCGCCGCCGCTGCAGGCGTTGGTGGTCGCCGAGGCCTGGGCCGAGTTGCCGGACGTGCAGGCGCCCACGGCTTGGACGACGTAGTAGTAGGTGGTGTTGCAGGTCAGGCCGGTGTCGGAGAACGAGGTCGTGGCCGAGGTGCCGACCTGGGTGTAGGGACCGCCGCTCGTCGTCGACCGGAGGACGTTGTACGAGGTGGCGCCCGCGGAGGCCGACCAGGAGACGTTGATCTGCGTCTGGCTCGCGGCCGTAGCGGTGACGCCGGTCGGCGCCGGCGGCGGCGTGCAGGTCACCCCTCCGAAGTCGACGACGGCGAAGCCGACGTTCTCCTTCTGGGCGTTGGTGGAGGAGCCGGGGTAGAAGTGGCGCGAGTCGACCCAGGCGAGGTAGGCCTTGCCTTCCTTGACGTCGAGGCCCATGTACTCGCCGTACTGGTTGGGGTTGCGGTTGGGGTTGTCGGTGGTGTTCTCGTCGGTGTAGCTGATGCCGCTGTTGTTGAACTCCGCCGACGGCTGGCTGGCCTTGACGTTGGCCTCGAAGCTGACGCCGCAGTCGGTCGATCGCGCCGTGAAGAACTCCACCTTGCGGTTGTTGGCGTCGTTGCGGGCGTCGTGCCAGGCCACGACGACGCTGCCGTTGGACTGGTCCACCTGCAGGAAGGGATGGAACTGGGTGCGGCCGGCGAGGCCGTCGTCGTTCACCTTGACCGGCGCCGACCAGGAGACGCCGTTGTCGGTCGAGCGGGTGACCCAGATGTCGGTCTCGGTCGCCCCGCCCGAGGTGTAGTCGCCGAAGGTGGCATAGAGCGTGCCGTCGCAGGCGCCGCCCGAGTTGTCGACGTCGACGGCGCCGAAGGGGGCAATGCCGCGCTGATCGGCGACCGGCGGCATGTTGGTGCCGGAGAAGCCGGCGAGGTTGTGGTCGTGCACCTGGACCGTCGAGGACCAGGAGACGCCGCCGTTGGTCGAGCGCGTGTACCACATCCGCTCGTCGGTGCAGTTGGCGCCGCAGGTGAGCGATTCGAAGACCACGTGCACCGTGCCGTTCTTCTGCACCGCGATCTCGCAGCCGAGGTCGATTCCGCCCACCCCCGCGGCCGGCAGGTCGACCTCGGTCCAGGTCACGCCGTTGTTCGTCGAGTAGGCGAACTTCTCGTTGTTGGAGCGGTCCCAGCAGGTGTAGTGGCGGCCGTAGAAGGGGCTCGCCAGGTTGTTGTCGATGACGTAGAAGTTCTTGTCCTCGAGCGTCCCCGTGGCCCAGGCGTTCTTGATCACGCCCTGCTTGACCCAGGTGGCGCCGCCGTCGGCCGAGCGCGCGACGACCATCGAATACAGGGTCGAGCTGCCGCTGCTGCAGAGCAGCATGTAGTTGAGGAAGACCTCGTTGTTGTCGTTCCAGTAGACGGCGGGGTCGGAACCGAAGACGGTGCCGGTGCAGGTGCCGAGGGTGAACACGTTGTTCGACGGCGCGCAGGTGTAGTCCCACGTCGCACCGCCGTTGCTCGAGTAGAAGATCGACTGCGTCTGCTGGTTGTTGCAGGCCGCGCCGGCGTTGCCCCAGGTGTTGGCTGCGGCGACCATCTGGTTGGTGTTCCGGTGGTTGACCGCGATCTGGATCTCGCCGTCGAAGGCGTTGGGCGGAGGGACGTCGGTCGCGGCCGCGTTCCGGTTGGTGCCCACCGTGGCCGCCTTGAAGGCGCCGATGATGTCGTCGCCGGTGTCGGCGGGCCACCGGGTCAGCACCCGGTCGACGTAGTCGTCGCCGTACAATTGGCGCGCCAGCGGGTCATGGAGCTCGATCCAGCGGATGTGCAGCTCCTGCATATAGCGCGGCACGGCGATCTCGTAGTGCCTCACCTGCATATCGATCTCCAGGTATTCGAGCGGCGACAGAGGCATTCTCTTCAGATAGGCGTCGACGGCAGCCCGATCCTTGAGATTCGAGGTCGCCTGCTTCTCCAACGCCTTGAGGCCGGGATCGCGATTGAAGGCATCGTAGGCGCCGCGGAGCTGCTTCTGGAGCGCGGCTTCCGACATCCCTTCCTCCGCGCGGGCGGCTCCGGTCGCCGCCAGGGCGGCGAGGCACAAGCCGGTCAACAGACTGCGGGTCATTCGCTGCATGAGATCGGACCTCCTCCGTAGGGATTCCAGCCGAGGCAGGGGAATCCGGCCCCGGCATAACGCACGGCAACGGACAAGGCGGTTTTGGTGGGATTCTCTCGCCCTTTGAGACATAGGTGCGCGCCGAGGCAAAAAGTGAGTAGCCGAGACGTTGAATCCGGCTCGTGAAGATCGCTTGTGTCCTCGGGCTCGTTTTCCGGATGCCGCTGGTTCTGCCTACGGCCTGCTGCCTCCGGATGGCCTGGACTCTGACCTCAGCGGATTCGGGGCTCCAGGTGCGGGCCCGGCCGGCGTTTTTCTTTCCAGGATCGAAAAGACCGTGGGATTGCGCCAGAAGCGGTCGTAGTACACACCCTGGATAAGCCCGCGGCGGCTCTGGATGAAATCGCCGCCGAGCTCCCACGCCACGGGGAACTCCCGATCCAGACCGTGATAGCTGGGCGGCAGCAGGTGGATCACCTTGCCGCTCGCCGCTTTGGCCAGCCTCTGCCGGGTCTTCCGCCGGTGAAGCACCGGCACGGAATAGAGCTGATAGCCGCCGGGCTTCAAGACGCGATGGATCTCGGCGAGGGCTCGCCTGCAGTCGAAGACGTGCTCCAACGTTTCGGAATGGACCACCAGGTCGAACGTCTCCGCGTCGAACGTCAACGCCTCCAGGTTCTGATTGCTCAGGCGTCCGATCTCGGCGCCCCAGGGCTGACCGGGTTGGTGCGTCGTCTCGACGAGCGCCCTGGCCGCGCCGAGCAGAGGGCTCAGTTGGTTCACCTCGTTGAGGTGAAGAATGGACAGCTCCTTGAGGCGTGGAAAAAACCGCAGGGTCCAGGCCAGCATGCGCACTCGCCGGGACATTCCGCAACCCCGGCAGAAATTCCCCTCCCGCTGGTCGAACCACTGCCGCTCGGCGGGGCTCAGCTCCCAGCTTTCCGCCAGATGATCGCGGATGATCTGCCGCTGCTCGAACGAGCGTTCCCCGCAGCCGGGACAACCCTCTTCGTCGATGCCTACACGCAGGTCGGTCCGCCCAAGGGGGCCGGCGCGCCACCACGCTTTGATCCAGCCGAGCGGTCGTTTCATGATGTCACCTTCTCCTCCTCTTCTGATCATAGATCGGCGCCGGGGCGCGCGGCCGGGGCGGCTGAACGGCTCCATCCTTGGGGGGCAAGAACGCACCAGGTGAGCAGCTAGCGCCAGTATGGCTCTCCTATGGAGTCACCGTGCACAGGCTCCGTAAGTGGCCCGTAACCTCTTTCGCTTTCCATGCGAGAATTCTTCGCGCCCGGTGCGAGGATTCCTCGCGTCCCTGCCACACTGGAGTCGTGGCACCTCCGACAGTGCCCAATCCGCGGAGATCCGCGTCATGAAGGCGCGAGCCCTCCCGCGGAAGGAGGGAGAGCAGACATGACTCAGCGCAAGGCTCAACGCTTCGCCGCCGCGGTCGCCCTGGCAGGAATCCTTTTGCTCGCCGCTGCTCCGGTCCACGCCCGGGACCTCGGCCTCGCTCCATGCTCCTGGCAGCGGATTCAGGATCTTTGGATGAAAGGCGTCTCGTTTCTGTGGAGCTGGAGTGAACCGGCGGCGCCTGATACCTCGGGCGATCTTCGGAAGGAGGGGTATGGCCTGGACCCGGACGGGTCCCATAGCGCCGGCTCGACAGCTCCCGCCGGAGGCAATTCTAGCCTCGCCGGCAAACCGGCCGATCCCAACGGCTAGAGTTCCTCTGGATTAACGGCTGCGGAGAGGGCCGCCCATCCGCAGCCGCTCCCACTTCCCACACAGCATTTCGAGAACTATAATACGCGCCTGTTCCCTGAAGTGCTGTGTGCGGACCGGAGGCGTTCTTGGCCGATCATCGGGAGGAGATGGACAAGCTGAAGCGGCTCTCCGGTCGGGAGCAGAGGAGGCTTGTCCGGCAGTTACTCCACGCCAAATCTGGAGTCTGGCGAGGCCGCTCCAGGAAAGGCGGCCTATCCCCCGAGCTGAGTTCCGCCTACGACGCCGCGCTGGACAGAGTCGAGGAGTTCGCCCGCCGGGCCGCCTCCATTCCGTCCATCGAGCTTGAACGGTTCCGGCAGGCCCTAGCCCTGCTGCAGTCAGGCTGCGGCGTGATGGCCCTAGCTAAAGACGGCGATATGGAGATCGAGGGGCTGGGAGTCTATGAGGCCCTCCTCACCCGGAGCTGGGAGGTCCGCTATACCGATCCCCGCGAGATGTGCCACCTTGCGAGAGCAGCGGTCGAGGTGGCTGAGCAGCTGAACCCCGAAGTTCACGGCGGCATACACACGGTGGTGGACTTGCAGGCCCGAGCCTGGGGAGAGCTGGCCAACGCGCATCGCGTCGCCAACCGGTACTATGAGGCGGAACAGGCTTTCGGCATGGCGTTCGGTTTGGTTCGGCAGGGGAGCGGAGATCCCCGGCTGCTGACGCGCCTGCTGAGCCTCGAAGCTTCTCTCCTGGGCACGTTGCGCGAGTTCGAGCTTGCCCTACCGCGTCTCGCCAACCTAGCCGAGCTGAGCCGCAAGGCCGGGGACTTGCACCAAGCCGGCCGTGCGCTCATCAAAAAGGCGCTGTACACCTTCTACAACGGCAACACGTTGGAGGCGCTGCGGATCTCCTCCGCGGCCCTCAGTCTCATCGAGGAGGAGCGCGATCCCTCGTTGGCAATGGTCGCCATCCAGAACCAGCTCCTGTTCCTTGTAGATTGCGGCCGCTATAAGGAAGCGAGAAAGATCCTTTTCAAGAACCGGGTGCGCCTTTATTCCCTTGGCCATCTCGCGCAGCTCAAGGTTCGCGGTATTGAAGGACGTATCGATTACGGCCTCCAGCAGCTCGATGGTGCCGAGACCGCCTTCCGCGAGGTCAAGGCCGGCTTCGAGGAGGCCGAGATGGGGTTCGCTTGCGCGCTCGCGGGCTTCGATCTCGCGATGACCCTGATGCGCCAGGACCGTGGGGAAGAAGCGACCGCGGAAGCGCTGCAGGCGGCGGCCATGTTCGAAGCGCTGAGCATCCACCGCGAGCTGCTGGGGGTGGTCATCTACCTCGAAGAGGAGTTTCGGGCGCGAAGGGGCACCCTGATGCTCCTGGAGAGCACGGTGCGTTACCTGCGGCGGAGAATGCTGGAATTGGGGGAGTACTAGGATTCAGTCCCCGTTCTTCTCCGGCTTCGGACTTCCTTCGCTTCCCGCTCCCACCTCACCCAAGACCTCGCGCACCACTTTGCGGAGATCCCGCAACATCTCCTCGCGGTCGGCCTGCGTCATGACAGGCGCCGGTGGGGGAGCGGGCTTTTCCTCAGCGGACTGCGCCGCCCGGAAGCCCGAGGGGTGGAGGTCTTCAAGGAGCGTTCGAATCCGCCGCGCCGCCGCGCTCTCGGCGCCGGCAGCCCGCCGTTCGGGGTAGGCGAAGTCGAAGAACTCGTCGTACTCCAGCCCGATCACCCGCGCGATCCCGAGGATCATCTCGAGCTTCGCCTCGATCTTTCCGCCGAAGACGCGAGTCACCGCGGTGTGCTTCAGCCCGAGCCGGCGCTCGGCCTCGCGGTTGGAAACGGCGAGCATCCGCATGAGAGTGCGGAGGATGTCCAGGAGACGTTGCACCTCGGCTTGGTCTGGAGTCATGATGCAAGTCTACATTTTTGACCCTACGCCGGCAAGGTAGCTCTTAGAGGATCATATTGACTGTAACAGCTCATCTGGTGTACAAGTAAATAAGGAATGCCAGACAGGTGATCGGGGCCGTGGAGAAAAACTTCAAGACGCCGGGGTCGAGGGTCGATTCTTTCCGCCGGGAAGACCAGCGGGGGGAGAGCGCCCCCGAACGGGGGAACCGTCGCCCCGAGTTGGGGAGACGTTCCCCCGAGTTGGGGGAGGCCCGCCCCGAATTGGGGAAGCGTTCCCCCGAGTTGGGGAAGTGTTCCCCCGAATTGGGGAAGGCCTCCCCCAACTCGGGGCGGCCTTCCCCCTTCTCGGGGCGGCCTTCCCCCTTCTCGGGGCGGCTCTCCCCCAACTCGGGGCCGGTGTTCCCCCCCCGGAGGGTGGTTTTCGGAGGCCATGATATGAGAAGCCATCCTTTGAGCTGGGCTGTCAGCTTCATCAGTCTGCTCCTCGCCGCTTCCGCCGCGGAGGCGGTCGTCTGCAACGGCTCCCAGATCACCTACCTTGAGACCGGCAACACCACGGCCACGTTCGGCACCTGCGGCACCTGGGGCCGGTGCCAGCAGCCCATCGCCGGCGGGCCGTCGTACTCTTTCACCACTCCGGGCTGCGATCCCAACGCCACAACGTGCGGCATGACCGCCACCGTCAGCGCCGAGTTTCCGGGGAATCACCAGAACGATCCGGGCCTGACCGGTGGCGCCTACAGCTTCGCCGAGGTCGACCTCCGCAATTCCAACAATACGCTCATCGGTTACTGCGGGACAGCCGGCGCGGTGATCGCCCAGGACCTCGGGCTGGCGACCGTAACGGCGGGTGTTTCCTGCTCCAATCCCGCCGCCGCCAAGTACACCCTAACGCTGATCTCCTGCCCGTTCTGTCCGCCCTGCCCCTCCGGCGGCCCCCCGGCCGGCTGCGTCAAGACGGCGACGGTGGCGCTGGATTTCGCCGGACCCAACGCCGCCAACTGTCCGCAGCCGCCGCCCGCGAAGTGCCCGGATGATCTCTCCTGCTCGCTCTGCATAGGGGCCGCGGGGAGCTCGAGCCCGGCCGGAGGCGGTCCGGGAGTGGCTCCCAGCAAAAGCGGGCCCGGAGCCCAACTCCGCTACGCCGCGGGCGGCGTGGGCTTCCCGAACCTGCCGGGCAGCGCCGGCTGGACGCCTATCCTCGGTATGGGGTGGTCGCACGATCATGCGGAGCGGATCGTCCCGGCGCCCGACGAGACCCACGTCTGGCTGCTCACCCGTTTCGGCACGTTCCGTGAGTTCAGCGGCCTCTCCGGCGGGGTGTACACCGTCGTGCACCCAAGCGACGAGTACCGCCAGCTCGCCCGCACCGCCACCGGCTGGGAGCTGCGCGAGCTGGACGGCGGCGTTCAAGCCTTCGACTCCACCGGCCTCTGGCAGCAGACCTTAGACCGCAACGGCAACGCCACCGTGGGAACCTACTCGGCCGGGCGGCTGACTTCGGTCTCCTTCCCGGACGGCCGCAGCGAGACCTACGCCTACGCCGGAGGCGGCACCGGCAAGCTCGCCTCGATCACCGAGACCGGCGTCGGCGGCTCGCCAACTCGGATCTGGACCTACACCTGGACGGGCGACAACCTCACTCGCATCGAGCGGCCGGACGGCACGGCCTGGGAGTTTTTCTACACCAACGCCAGCTTCCCCAACCATATGACCCGGATGGACGTCGTCGGCACCGACCTCGCTCACCGGGTGGAGGCGGCCTGGGAGCTCGACGCCTTCGGCAACGTCGCCAAGACCTGGAAGGGCGATCCGGTCTCGAACGGCCCCAACGCCGTCGAGGTCTACACCTTCAGCTACAACCAGCCGGCCCTTCCTTCCCTGACGACCGTCACCGATCCGCTCGGGAAGACCATCACCTACACCATCGGCCGCGACACGGGAAGCATCAAGCCGAAGCTCACGCGGCTGGACGGCGACTGCCCGGCCTGCGGCGTGGGGCCGAACTCTCAGATGTTCTATGACTATGCGGCTCACCCGCTGCTGCCCAGCCGCTCGCTGGACGGCAAGCTGTTCGAAACGCAGTACCAGTACAACACCCGTGGCCGGCTGATCTCGAAGACCGAGGCGGCGGGCACCTCCCTCGCGCGGACCACCGCGTGGCAATACAACAACGCCTCATTCCCAGGTTTCCCCACCCGCATCGACATGCCTTCTACCTCCGGCGGCATGGCGCAGCGGACCACCCTTCTCACCTACAACACGGCCGGAGACCTGGAGACGCGCACGATCCAGGGTGCCGAAGGAGGAGGCAGCTTCAGCTACGCGACCGCGAGCACCTTCAACACCGCGGGCCAGCCGCTCACCGTGAATCCTCCCGGCTATGTGATGACCGACCAGACCTCGTTCACCTACGATCCCACTCGCGGCAACCTCCTGCCGTTGACACGAACCGATCCCCTCGTCGGCGTCACGACTTTCAGTTATGACGGCTTCAACCGCCGGACCTCCGTGACCGATCCCAACAACGTGCAGACCGTCACGGTCTATGACAGCCTGGATCGCATCACCTCCGTCACCCAGAAGGGAGCGACCCCGGCCGAGGACCTGATCACCACCTACGTCTATAACGTGTTTGGTGACCTCTTCCGCACCATTCTGCCGCGCGGCAACGTCATCGAGTACGGCTACGACCCTGCCGGCCGGCTGAAGACGGTCGAGCGCAAACCCAGCACCTCCACGCCGGGGGAGCGGACGCTGTACTCGCTCGACGGCTTCGGCCACCGCACCAAGGAAGAGCTGCAGCATTGGAGCGGCTCGGCCTGGGTGACGGACTCCTTCACCGACTTCGTCTACAGCACCCGCTGCCACCTGGACAAGACGATCAACGCTGACGGCACGGCCACCGAGTACGCCTACGACTGCAATGGCAACCTGGAGAAGGTCTGGGATGCCAAACATCCGAAGGCCACGAACCCCACACCCACGCAGTTCTACAGTTACGACGCCTTGGACCGCATGAATTCGATGACGCAGCCGTGGGGCGGAGCGGGAGGCGGCACCGCCGTCACCTCCTACGGCTATGACGTTCAGGACCATCTCAGCAGTGTGGCCGACGCTGAGATGAACGTCACCACCTACACCTATTCGGATCGCGATTTGATGACGGCACAGATCTCGCCGGTCTCGGGCACCACCACCTACGCCTACAACGAGCACGGCGAGCTGACCCAGGAGATCGACGCCCGAGGCATCGTCACCTCACGCACCGTCGATCCCGTGGATCGGGTCACCGCCGTGACCTATCCGAACTCCAGCCTGAACGTCGCCTACACCTACGACGATCCGGGAGTCTCCTTCTCGAAGGGTAGGCTTACCCGCATCGCCAGCACCGCCGCCACGATCGATTACCGCTACGACCGCTTCGGCAGGATGACCCAGGACGGCGACCTGACCTACGGCTACGACGCCAACGGCAATCCCATCTCTCTCATGTATCCTGGAGGAGTGGAGGCGGTGAGCACCTTCGATTTCGCCGACCGGCCGTCGACGCTCCTGGCGCGCCGGTCCGGCAAGCCGGACCAGCCGCTGGTAAACGCGGTGAGCTATCTCCCCTTTGGCCCGCTCACCAGTCTCACGCTCGGTAACGGACTCACCGAGACGCACGGCTTTACGAATCGCTATCTGCCCTCTTCCATTGCCTTGACGGGCATCCTGAGCTGGACGCTCGGCACCGATGCGGTCGGGAATCTCCTTTCAATCACCACGGCCATCCCTGCCAACAACCGGACCTACGGCTACCAGGATCACCAGTATTTCCTCACGACGGGCAACGGCCCGTGGGGAACGCGCTCCTGGACTTACGACAAGATTGGCAACCGACTCAACGCCCGTAACCGCTACCAGCACGACCGGCTCTCTCCTCTGGCAAGGAGGCTTCGAGCCTTTTGGAGTCGATTGGAGTAACGCGACGGGTGCGGGCATGTTTCTGCGATTGCCTGGGCAGTGGCGGGAGGTGGTATGGGAGGGGACGAGCGGGGTGGGACTGTATTACAACGTGCATCGGTGGTATGAGATAAGGACGGGGAGGTATACGCAGCCGGATCCTGGAGGGTCAGCTGTAAGAGCCATTCTTAACCTCTATAACTACAGTCATAGCCGGCCAGTGAGATTAGTTGATCCGTTGGGCCTCTTCTCAATAGATCCATCCTGCGACAATCTGGAATGCGCACCTACTGTTCCCCCTTATGGAAATCTTCTTACGCAACTCCATTCTGAAGTTGATGCCATGTGCGCTGATCTGGAGGAAATCACGAACATAGCATTGCGTGCCTGTATTCA
The DNA here is from genome assembly GCA_036002325.1 of Thermoanaerobaculia bacterium. Lineage (GTDB taxonomy): Bacteria > Acidobacteriota > Thermoanaerobaculia > Multivoradales > UBA5704 > DATARR01. The sequence goes on from DASYTJ010000134.1 coordinate 23,705, forward strand.
AGCGAGGTGCAACACTGGCAAGATCTCCTGCCAAGACCCATTGGGTCATTGTGGCACGGCCAATTCCCCGGGAGGCTATGCATTGGAAGGGCAAGATACTGCCTATATGTGTACTCAGAATTGGTCGCCACTAGGAGTGCCAATAGGTTTTCTCG
>DASYTJ010000135.1:0-67644 GCA_036002325.1 Thermoanaerobaculia bacterium
CTCTCCCGGTGAGGTGGGAAGGGAGGGGGCGGGAGAGGGGGCTAGGTAAGGATTTTGAGGGAGAGGAAATGAGGATCAAGCTCGATCGGATCGCCCACGCCCGTTCGGGGGACAAGGGAGACGCCTCCAACGCCGGTCTCATCGCCGAGACACCGGCGCTCTATGAGGTTTTTCGCGACCAGGTGACGGCCGAGCGGGTGAAGGAGCACTTCCGGGAGGTCTGCCGCGGTCCGGTGCAGCGCTACGAGCTGCCGAACATCCTGGCGCTCAACTTCATCCTCCACGATTCGCTCGGCGGCGGCGGCACCGAGAGCCTGAAGAACGACGCGCAGGGCAAGACCCACGCCCAGGGCTTGCTGCAAATGGAGATCGACGTGCCTGACGAGTTGGTGCGGAAGCGATGAGCGAAAGCGGCGGCTTCGAGCGGCTCGAGGTGCGGCGCGAGAGCGATCTGCTGTGGGTCGCCTTGAACGATGCGGATCGCGCCAACGCCCTCTCGCCGGCGATGATCGGCGAGCTGACGGAGCTCTACCGCCGGCCCTGGCGCGAGGAAGGCGTCCGCGCCATCCTGCTCTCCGGGACCGGCAAGAACTTCTCGGCCGGAGCGGACCTGGAGCATCTGCGCTCGCTGCGTGACGCCGGACACGAGGAGAACCTGCGCGACTCGCTCCGCCTGCGCGACCTTTTCGAGTCCGTCCTGCGCCAGGAAGCCCTCACCATCGCTCTCGTCCACGGCGCCTGCGTCGCGGGCGGCTGCGGCCTCGCGACCGCTCACGACTTCGTGGTGGCCGCCGAGGACGCCCGGTTCCTCTACAGCGAGGTGCGCATCGGCTTCGTCGCGGCCCTGGTGGCCACTTATCTGCCGTTGCGGCTCAAGGGATCCGACATCCGCGAGCTGCTGCTCAACCCGCAGTTCCTGGACGCGCGGAAGGCATTGGAGATCGGCCTCGTCAACCGGCTGGTGCCCGCCGGGGATCTGGCGGCCGTCGGCGAAGCGCTGGCGGCGCAGATCCTGGAGACCGGCAGCTCCGAGTCGATCGCCCGCACCAAGCGCCTGCTGCTCGATGCAGTGGGCCGTCCCCTCAGCGAAGCGATGGCTCTCGCCGCCGAGGTCAACGCCGCCGCCCGCGCCACCGATGACTGCAAGCGCGGCATCGCCACCTTCCTCGAGACCAAGAAGCCGCCGAAGTGGCGGTGAATGGCGAAAGAAGAATTCTGTATGAAGCTGGTCCTGTTCGACATCGACGGCACGTTGCTCAACTGCGGTCCGCAGGTGAGGCCCATTTTCGCCTCGGCTCTGATCGACGTATACGGCACGACGGGCAACCTGGACGGCTACGACTTCGCGGGGCGGACGGACCCGCGGATCGTGCTCGATCTGATGGCCGCGGCGGGCGTGCCGGAACACGAAACGCTGGAGAAGCTGCCGCGCATGCGGGAGGTGTACGTTGCGAGGCTGGCGCGGTTGCTCGACCGCGGGAAAATGCGCCTTCTTCCCGGAGTGGAGGACCTGCTGGAACGGCTCGCCGCCCGCGACGACGTGACGCTCGCCCTGCTCACCGGCAACTGGGAACCGGGAGCGCGGGCCAAGCTGTCGCGGTTCGAGCTCAACCGGTTCTTCGGCTTCGGCGCCTTCGGCTGCGACGCCGTCGACCGTTCGGAGCTGCCGCCCGTGGCTCTGGCGCGGGCCGAGCGCGAGTTGGGGTTCCGGCCCGAGGAAACGCTGATCGTGGGCGACAGCCGCTTGGACGTCTCCTGCGCCCGGGCTCACGGCATTCCCTGCCTCGCGGTCGCCACCGGCCGCACTCCGGCCGAGGCGCTCCACGACGCCGGCGCCGACTGGGTCGTGCCCGATCTCCACGCTGCCGCGGGTTGCGTCGGTTGGCTCGGCTAAGCCGCCTGCCGGCTCGACTCGATCGGCCCTCCGGCGAGCCGCCATTCCACCATGCCGCCGGTCAGCTCGACAACGCGGTGCGCTCCCAACCGTCGCAGGGCGAGGCTCACCTTGCGCATCGCCGGATCCTCGGCGCCGCTGCCGACGACGAAAAACTCGGTTCCCGGTGTCGTGCCCGGAGGCAGAGAGACGGGTCCGTCGGGACCCGCCGGAAAGGCGCCCGGGATGTGCCCTTCTTCGTAGTCACCGCGCCAGCGGGCGTCCACCACGCAGAACGGCGGGTAGGGGCGGCGCCGGCGGCGAATCAGCTCCCCGGCGTGAGTCTTGAAGATCACCCCGTCGAAATGCGGGTCCATGGCATCCTCCTCGAAGGTCGGATACCGATGCTATCCCAAGTCCGTCCTCGTCCGGCGTTTTAGCCGGTGTCTCGAAACCGCGCACCAGAAAGCCGAAGCTCTGCGCTCGGGCAGCCTGCTGCAGGAGGTGAGAGCAGCGGGCGCACCGTTTCAGGAGATGGCGCACGAAGGCCCGAATCTCATGCCGGGAGAGCTCCGATCGGAAGAAGCGCAGGATGACCTCGTGCGAGAAGTGCTCGTCCGTCATTGTCATTCCTCCCAAGAAATAAGAGCGAAGGTTGGTTAGGCCTTCATCAAGTAAGGTTGCCGGAAGCGAGAATTTCGGGACAGAAAGCGAGGAGGTTTCTTCTACTTCCGGAATGCCGGCGCGGGAGGGGCGGAACAGCGCCTACAGATGGGCTCGGAACCAGCGCTGCGTGGCGTTGAGCGCCTGGACGAGCTGCGGCGTGGGGCCGGCGAACGGATGGCGGCTGCCGAAGGTGTGATTGGCGTCGGGAATGACGAGCAGCTCCCTCTCGCCGCCGGCCCGCGAGGCGAGAGCGTGGGCTTCGGCGACCGGGACGCTCTCGTCTTCGGCGCCGTGGACGATCAGCCAGGGAGCGTGCCGATCCGCGGCCGCGGCCAGGAGGTCGAGCTCGGCGCTCCGCTCCTCGACGTCGCGGAGCAGTCCGAGGCCGAGAGCCAGCTTCTGGCCGGTGCGGGCGTTGACGACCGGCAGCTCGCCGTCCCGGCGCCAATCCTCCTTCTGCTCCGGGGTGAAACGGTCGACCTTCGAGATGGCTGCCCAGGTGACCAGCGCGCGCACGCTGTCGCGCCAGGGCGAGCGGGCCGCGGCGAGGAGGGCGTCGCCGCCGCCGCGGCTGTGGCCGAACAGGCCCAGGCGGCGCCGATCCACGCGGCCGGGCGCGACCGTCTCCCCCACGGCGCTCAGAACGGCCAGCAGGTCGGCCAGCTCGCGGCTGTAAGTGTTGTCCCGAAAGGCGGCGACGTCGGTGACCCGCTCGTCTCCCGGGCGCATGCCGGCGCCGGAGAGGTTGAAGCGGACGGCCACGAAGCCCCGCTCCGCCAGCAGCGCCGCCAGCGACGGAAAGAAACCCCATTCCATGAAGCCCTTGAAGCCATGGCAGATGACCACCGTCGGACGCTCGCCGGGCTCGTCGGGCAGGTCCACGATTCCGTGCAGGGCAGACGTGCCGGCTTCGAGGACAAACGGGGCCGTCTCGCTCATGGCCAGGGGATTGTAGACTGAGGCCATGTCCGTCGCTCCGCCGGCCTCCGCCCGCTCTCTGCCGCTCGCCCGGTTCCATGAACGGCTGGGGGCGACCTTCGAACCCGTGGACGGCGGCTTCCTCGCGCCGGCGCGCTATGGCCCGGTGGCGGAGGAGTATCACGCGCTTCGAGAGGGCTGCGGCCTCGCCGACCGCTCGTGGACGGGGCGACTGGAGATCCTCGGCGCGGACCGCCAACGGTTCCTCAACGCCTACGTCACCTGCGACGTCAAGAGCCTCGCACCCGGCGAGGGGGCTTACGGCTTCCTCACCAATCCTCAGGGGCGGATCCTCGCCGATCTGGTGATGCTGGCGCACGAGGATCGCCTCTGGCTGCAGCTTCCCGCAGGCCAGGAGGCGGCGGTCGCAAACCATCTCCGGAAGTACATCCTCGCCGACCGGGTGGAGATCCGCGGCTTGGAAGAGATGCTGCCGATCTCGCTTCTCGGACCGCGAGCCGCCGAAGTCTTGGCAGCCGAACTGCCGCCGGCCGGCGATTGGCGGCACGCTCGTGGGATGGTCGAGGACACCGAAGTGGCGCTCCAGCGCACCTCACGGCTCGGGGTGGAGGCGTACACCCTGTGGGTCTCGGTCTCCATCGCGCGCCTTCTCATGGAACGGCTGCTCGAGCATCCGGGGGTCAAGCCGTGCGGCTTCCAGGCGATGGAGATCCTCCGCGCCGAGGCCGGAATCCCCCGCTTCGGCCGCGACTTCGGTCCCGAGAACTTCCCGCAGGAGACCGGGGCCGAGGAGGCGGTGAGCTACACCAAGGGGTGCTATCTCGGCCAGGAGGTGGTGGCCCGCATCCACTACCGCGGCGGCGTGCAGAAGGCGCTGCGGGGGCTCGTCTTCGAACCCGGCCCGGCGCCCCAGCCGGGAGCGCCTCTCCTTTTCGAAGGCCGAGAGGTCGGCACGGTGACGACGGTCGTCGAATCGATCGCCCTCGGCCGCCCGGTGGGGCTCGCCATCGTCCACCGGCGCGGCGCCGAGCCCGGCACGCGGCTGGACCTCCCGGACGGCGGCACGGCCGAAGTTCGCGATCTGCCTCTGAGGTAGCGAAAGGCCGGAGGATTGCCCCTCCGGCCTCTCTTTACCTTCATTCCACCTGGCGGTGGTTCCAGGCGTGACTCTAGACCGCGAACGAGGAGCCGCAGCCGCAAGTGCCGCTGGCCTTGGGATTGTTGAACTTGAATCCCGCGCCGGCCATGCCGAGGACGTAGTCGATGCTGGTGCCCTGCAGGTAGCGGGCGCTCACCGCGTCGACGTAGATCGTCAGGCCGCTCTGCTCGTAGACCCAGTCGGTCTCCCGCGCCTCCTGCTCGAAGTCGAGGGCGTACTCAAAGCCGCTACACCCGCCGCCGCGCACGGCGATGCGGAGGCCGTGCGAAGGGTCGATCCCCTCCTGGTCGCGGGTGATTTTGACCATCTCGGCCGCCTTGGGAGTCAACGTGACGGGCACGTCTTCCTGGGGCGGGGATTGGACCGGCTCGGCGTGGGTCTGCTCGATATTCTCCATTCGAAGCTCCTTGGCGCCAGGCACGAAGGCCCTGCGAAGCGCTCCTCAAGAGTAACAGGGATCGAGGGGTTGTCAATTCCGGCACCTGTCCGCGGGAGATATGATCCCGAGGTGCTGCGGGCCATCCTGTTCGACTTCAACGGCGTCCTCGTCGACGACGAACCGATCCATCTGGAGATCTTCCAGCGGGTCCTCGCCGAGGAGGGGATCTCCCTTTCCGCCGACGAGTACTACAGCCGCTACGTGGGATTGGACGACCGGGCCTGCTTCGCGGCGGTGCTCGGGGCGGCGGGTGAGCCAGCCACCGTGCCGCGTCTCATGCGGCTGATCGCCCGCAAGGCGAGCTACTACCAGGAGCGCATCCGCCGCGACGGTTATCCTTTCTTTCCCGGTGCGGTGGAGCTGGTGACGGCCCTCGCGGCGCGGGGACGGATGCTCGGCGTGGTGAGCGGCGCCCTGCGCGAGGAGGTCGAGGGCGCGCTGCGGCAGGCCGGCATCATGGAGCGGTTCAAGGTCCTGATCACCGCCGAGGACGTGCAGGAGAGCAAGCCGAGCTCCGAAGGCTACCAACGTGCGCTGGAGGGTCTCAACTCGCTGCCGCCGCTGCCGGAACGCCTGCTCCATCCGCATGAGGTGCTCGCCGTCGAGGACAGCCCGGCCGGTCTCGCCGCCGCCGCCGAGCTGGGGCTCGCCACCCTCGGCATCGCTCATACCTTCCCGGCTCCCCGTCTCCACGGAGCCGATGCCGTCGTGGGCAACCTGCGCGAGCTGACGCCGGAAAGCCTGGAGCGGCTCTTCGCTGAAGTTAGCCGTCGGTGAAGAAAGTTGAGGGGAGGTGAGGCCTCAGTTGATCGGGATGCGTCCCGCGAAGCCTTCGTCGTAGGTATGGAAGAAGCCGATGGCCTCTTCGGGAAAGCGCCAGCAGTAATAGCCGTCGCCGCTGTCCCAGTCGACCAGCCAGAGGCCCTTGACCTCGCAGCCGATGGAGGAGACCTCCTGAGCCCAGTCGCGAATGATCCGTTCGCGGGCCTCCTCCAGCTCCTCGCGGCGGGCGTCCATCTCTTCCTCACTGCTGACTTGGGCGCCGAGCGCCTCGATCCGCCTCGCCGCCAACGTCGTCAGGTCCCGCACCACGGGGAAAGTGGCGAGAGCCTCGTCATAGGAGAAAATCCGCTTGCCGGAACGCCTTTTCGTCATGAGCTGACAGATAGTAGCAGACTCGGTCACAGGGGCTGGCGCGAGCCTTCTCCTGCTGTTAGATTTCCTTTGACGTGAACCTCCTCGACAGCATCGGCGAGCGCTCGCAGGAAGGGCGAATCGAGGCGATCAGCGGCGGCATGTTCTCCGGCAAGAGCGAGGAGCTCGTCCGCCGGCTGCGCCGCGCCGCCATCGCCCGGCAGATCGTCCAGGTCTTCAAACCGGCCACCGACACGCGGCACGATCCCCAGCGCCTGATCACCCGTGACAAGCGGGAGCTGGAAGCGGTGAGTGTGACCTGCAGCTGTGAGCTGCGGGAAAAGCTCATGCCCAATGTGCAGGTGGTGGGCATCGACGAAGCCCAGTTCTTCGACGACGGGCTGGTGGACGTAGTCAGCGAGCTGGCCGACTCCGGCGTGCGGGTGATCGTCGCCGGGCTCGACCTCGACTTCCTGAGGCGGCCGTTCGGTCCGATGCCGCGCATCCTCGCCCTCGCCGAGTTCGTCGACAAGGTCCACGCCGTCTGCATGCGCTGCGGCGCTCCTGCCCACTACAGCCAGCGCGTCGCGGGCGGCGGCGAGCAGCTCCAGATCGGCGACGTCTCGGATTACGAGGCCCGCTGCCGCCGCTGCTACGAACCCTTCACGCCGTAACCCCTGAGCATCGATACCGGGATAGGGAGGCGGCGAAGCGTCGTCGCCTCCCCGGAATCGCCGCGCGCCAGCGCGAAGCCGGCCTCGACGTCCTGGCACCTGAATCGGCTATGATTTACGCGTGGAAGTGCCGGTTACGGCTTCTTATTCCCTCTCAGAGAAACGCCGGGGTGTACCCGAGCCCCGGACGATGCTCCTCGCCTATCTCGAGCAAGTCCACGAGACCGAGCGGCGAGGAGATGCCCGGGAAGAGAGCTTCTACCCCCCTCTCCGCAAGCTGCTCGAACAGTACGCCGCGTTTCGGTGGAGGAAGATCGAGGTAACCATCATCCCTCGTAAGACGAAGGACTGCCTGCTCGACCTCCAGATCTGGGAAGGGCCGCGGATCGTCGGCTATGTGGAGGCGAAGCGTCCGGGGACGAATCTGGACGTCGCCGAACGGTCGGAGCAGGTGAAGCGCTACCGCGCGGCTTTCCCCAATCTGCTCCTGACCAATTTCTACGAGTTCCGGCTGTACCGAAATGCGGAGCAGGCCGCGCGGGCGGAGATCGCGACGGCGTTTGCGATGCAACGGCTGCAGGTGGGTCCGATTCTCCAGCAGGAGCCCGAGATCGCGGCCCTGCTCGAGCTCTTTCTCGACTTTGTGGCGCCGGCGCACACGGGTGCAGACTCGCTGGCGGTGGATCTCGCCCATAGGACCCGAGTTCTGGAAGCGCGGGTCGAGGAGGTTCTGCGGCGCGACGAAGAGGGGATTACCGAGCTCGCCGGCCTCTATCAGGCCTTCAAAGAACACCTTCTGGCAGGCCTCACCCATCGGGAGTTCGCGGACCTCTACGCGCAGACCATCGCTTATGGCTTGCTCGTCGCCCGCTGCCGGGCGCCGGGCGGCCTCGACCGCAACTCGGTAGACCGCTACATTCCGCCGACGAACGGCATCCTGCGGCAGGTCTTCCGCTACGTTTCGCTGGCCACGACGCCCAAGGAGGTCACCTGGATCGTTGACGATCTCGTGGTTCTCCTCGCGCCCGCGCCCGTCGGCAAGATCTTCGACCGGTATTTCCACCGCGGCCGCGGCCGCGATCCCGTGCTGCATTTCTACGAGACCTTTCTCCAGCACTACGACCCCGCGCTCCGCAAGCGGCGGGGCGTCTACTACACACCGCCAGAGCTGGTCTCCTATATCGTCCGCTCCGTCCACGGTCTTCTGCAGACCCGCCTCGGCAAGCGCGACGGTCTGGCGGACCCCACGGTGACGCTCCTCGATCCCGCCGCCGGAACGTTGACGTTCGTGGTAGAGGCCATCCGCCGCGCCATCGATGAAGTCCGGTCCGAGTTGGGAAACGGCGGAGTGACGCCAATGCTCCGAGAGCATGTCCTACGGGATTTTTACGCCTTCGAGCTCATGATGGCACCGTACGCCATCGGCCATTTGAAGATCGGTCTCATCCTCGACGAGATCGGCTACCCGCTGGCGGATGAGGAACGCGTGCAGCTCTATTTGACGAATGCTCTCGAGATGGAGGATCTGGAGCAGTCCAACCTCCCCGGGATGGCGGCCCTGTCGCAAGAGTCTCACGCCGCGGCGGTGATCAAAAAAGAGCGGGCGGTGTCGGTGATCCTCGGAAACCCACCCTGGGCTGGCCACTCGGCGAACAAAAGCGGGACGATCGACGCGCTGACAAAGACAGAGTACGACGCCGTAGACGGCCGTCGCGACGAGGGCTATTACCGAATCGACGGCCTGCCGCTAGCGGAGAAAAATCCGAAGTGGCTGCAGGATGACTACGTAAAGTTCCTCCGCTTCGCCCAACGCAAGATCGACGAGACCGGCGAAGGGATCGTCGCCTTCGTCACCAACCATAGCTATCTCGACAACCCCACGTTCAGGGGGATGCGCCGATCGCTGATGGCCGCGTTCGATGAAATCTACGTCCTCGACCTGCACGGCAACAGCAAGAAGCGCGAGCGGGCGCCGGACGGCTCGGTGGACGCGAACGTCTTCCAGGGAATCATGCAGGGAGTCGCGGTCGCCTTCTTCGTCAAGAAGCCCGGACTGCCGAAACGCGTATTGCGCGCTGACCTGCAGGGGGAACGTGCCACCAAGCTCCGCTGGCTGAAAGGAAACGACATCGAGACCACAGCTTGGCAGGAGATCGCATCAGAACCACCGGCGTTTCTCTTCCTTCCCCGGGATGCCGCCTTGGAAAACGAATACCGCCGGGGCATACCGCTGCCGGAGATCTTTTCCGAGCGTTCGGTGGGAATCGTCACCGGACGCGATGCATTCGTGATCGATACCGACCCGCGGGAATTGCGGCGGCGGATCAGGTTCTTGCGAGGCTCATCTTTCCCGGGAGAGTTCCTTCCTGACGCGCCGAAGGAAACGACAACCTGGAAGCTCGATAAGGCTATGAGGAAGGCGCGGCTCGATATAGATTGGGAAAACCGAGTCCTTCCCATCCTGTACCGCCCTTTCGACCAGCGAGAGATCTTCTATGCTGACTATATGATCGAACGTCCGCGTGAACAGGTGATGCGCCACATGTTGGCGGGAGAAAATCTAGGCCTGATCGTGGCGCGGCAATGCAAGGAAGAGTTCGGAGCCTTGGTTACCAATACGATTATTGCTCACAAAGCTGTAAGCGCGTACGACATCAACACGCTGTTCCCTTTCTATCTCTACCCCAAAGAAAACCGGCTGGACGGCTTAGGCTTCACCACCAACATTGCGCCGGCGATCCTTGCCCTCTTGGCTGACTGGCTCAAGGAAGAACCTCCTCCGGAGCACGTCTTTCAGTACGTTTACGCCGTCCTCTACAGCCCGGCCTACCGTCGCCGTTACGCTGACCTGCTGCAGATGGAATTTCCCCGAATCCCTCTCCCGCGGGATCGTGGAGTCTTCCTCAGACTGGCAACGCTCGGGAAGGATCTCATTCGTCTCCATTTACTGGATTCGGACCGATTGGAGCGACCTCAGATACGCTTCGAAGGAGAAGGAGGCAGCAACCTGACATGCCGCGAGTACCAGCCGGCTGAGCAGCGGGTCATCTTGAACAAGAACGGGTTACGGTTCGAAGGGATCGATGCCAAGGTCTGGCAATACCGGATCGGTGGCTATCAGGTGCTGGATCATTGGTTGGCCGCCCGCGTCGGACGGGCGTTGCGGGGGGAGGAAATCGAACATTTCAGGCGGACTGCGAAGGCGATCCGCGAGACGATCGAGCTGCAACGGCGGATCGACGAGGTTTGGCCCCTTACGTCTTGACACGGCCTCGAACGGGCCGGCGCTCCGGGCGCGCGTTCCATGGGTCCGGCGGCCAGGCGTGCTTGGGGTAACGCCCCTGCAGCTCTTTGCGCACCTGCGGATAGATGTTCTCCCAGAAGCTCCGCAAGTCATGAGTCACCTGCTGGGGCCGGCCGTTCGGCGCGAGGAGGTGGAGGAGAACGGGAACCCGCCCGGCGGCGACGCGCGGGGTCTCCGCCAGGCCGAACAGCTCCTGGATGCGGGCCGCCAGCACCGGCGGCTTTCCGGGCTCGTAGACGAGCTTGACGCGGCTGCCGCTCGGCACTTCGAGTCGCTCCGGCGCTTCCCGCCGGACGGCTTCGAGCTGCGGATAGGAAAGGGAGCCCTGAAGCGCTTCCAGCAACGGCGCGCGGCGCAGCTCTTCGAAGGATTTCCGGCCGGCGGCGAGAGCGGGAAGCAGAGCACGGAGGTCATCGCCGGTGAAGCGCGGCAGGCCCAGCTCGGGCATCCAGTCCGCCAGGCAGCGGACGCGCGCCAGAATGGAGGAGACTTCCGGATCGTCCAAGGAGAGCGCCTGCTCCAACCGGCCGGCCGCGGCCTCGACGAGGACCTTCTCGGTCTCCACGGTGTCCGCCGCCGGGACCTCCGTCTCGGCGATGACGAGATCTTCATAGCGCGTCCTTCTCCAGGCGGCGACCCGCTGGCGCCGCTCGTCGAACTCTAGCTCGACGGCGGTGCTGAGACGCTCGGCGGGAAGCCACTCGGGCTCCACGGCAGAGGCCTTGCGCACCAGCGCTTCCGAGAGCGGGCCGGCGCGCCCGGCGTCGAGATCGACGCAGAGAAACAGCTCGGCGTCCAGAACCGCGCTCTCCTCCGCGAGACGGACGCCCCGGCCGCCGACCATGACGCCCCGCGGGCTCCTCGGCTCGCGCCGGCGCGCCAGCCGGTCAGGATAGGCGGCGAAAAGAGCGCGGAGGAGGAGATCGTCGCGGTCTTCGCCGGGAGCGGGGCTCCTTCCCAAGTCTCTCTGTGCGATGTCGGCGAGCTGATCCCTCGCCCGCAGTACCCAGCGCGCGGCTCCGGTGTTCAAATCCTCCAACGCGTCGAGCCGGTCGAGGAGATCCGAACGCGAAGACCCGCGAGGACCGGTTCGCCGGCCGGGGCTACGCGGAAAGGGGTCGCGATCGGAGAGGAGCGCGGCGAGCAGCGCGGCCTCCCGCGTCAGGCCGGCGCGGTGGCCTGCCGCCAGGAGACATCCGAGGCGCGGGTGAACCGGCAGACGAGCAAGCGTTCTTCCGAGAGAGGTCACGCCGTGATCGTCCACTGCTCCCAGCCGGCGGAGCAGCGCGAGAGCGGCTGCGAGGGCCTCCGGAGCGGGCGGCTCGAACCATTCGAAAGCGGCGAGATCGGCTTCGCCCCAGGCGAGGAGCTGGAGCGCCGGCCCGGCGAGATCCACCCGTGCGATCTCGGGCGTTTCGCGTTCGGGCAGGGTGGCGTGCTCGTAGGCGGGCCAGAGCCGGAAACAGAATCCCGGCGCCTGGCGACCCGCACGGCCGGCCCGCTGATCCGCCGAGGCGCGGCTGACGCGGCCCAGCTCCAGGCGGTCGAGGCCGGCCGCCGGATCGAAGCGCAGCCGGCGGACGAGCCCGGAGTCGACCACGGCGGTGACGCCGTCGATGGTGATCGAGGTCTCGGCGACGTTGGTGGCCAGCACGACCTTGCGCCGGCCGAGCGGACGGAGCACCTCGTCCTGTTTCTCAGCCGGCAGATCGCCGTAAAGAGGAAGAATCGCGAAATCTCGCTCCGCGGCCAGGCCGGCCAGGGCTTCGGCGCTGCGCTGGATCTCCCCCACTCCGGGAAGAAAAACCAGTACGTCGCCCGCCGTCTCATTCAGCGCGCGGCGCACCGCTGAGAGAATCTGTGGGGGGAAAGATCGCTCGTCCGGCCGCTCCAGATAGGAAACGTCTACCGGATAGAGCCGGCCGCGGCTTTCGATCGTGGGGCAGTCCCCCAGGAAGGCAGCCGCCGGACCCGGATCGAGCGTAGCGCTCATGGCGAGCAGCTTGAGATCCGGCCGCACTTCCCGCTGGACTCGCCTGGCCATCGCGAACGAGAGATCCGTCTGCAGGCTCCGTTCGTGGAGCTCATCGAAAATCACGGCGCCGGCCACTTCCAGGAACGGATCGGCCTGAAGCATCTGCACGAGGATGCCTTCGGTCACCACCAGGATCTGCGTCTCCGGCCCGGCGCGGCGCTCGAAGCGCACCTGATAGCCGACCTCGCGGCCGACCGTCCAGCCGTTCTCCTCGGCCATGCGGCGCGCGGCCGCGCGGGCGGCGATCCGGCGCGGCTCGAGCATGACGATCCGACGCCCGCCGCCGAGCCCCGCCGCGTGCAACGCGGGCGGTACGCGCGTCGTCTTTCCGGCCCCCGTGGGAGCGATGAGAACGGCCGCCGAGCCGCCTCGCAAGGCGGCGATCAAGTCCGGCAGGACGGCGTCGATCGGCAGGGGGTTCGGCAAGATGTCGAGACGATATGCCAGCCGATCGCCGGGGGCGAGATCGGCTACGATGCGCCGATGCCCGCCGCCACCTTCCCTTTCCGTCCCTGGGTACGGAGCACCAGCCGGCGGGCCTTGCTCTGGGGAATCGCGGTGGTGGTTGCGATCGGCGGCATCGTCCTCGCGCTCGGCTCGGGCGAGCGCGCCGCCTGGGGACGCGCGTTCGGGGTGCTGCTCGCCTACAGCCTCCTCTTCTGGGTGAGCCTGATCAAGATCTGGTGGACGGCCGGCCGGCCGGCGGTGTCACTGGACGACGAGGCGATCTCGTACCAACCGCTCCATACCTTCCGGCCCCGCCGCGTGGCCTTCGCTCGCGTGCTCGCTTGCAACCCGCGCGCGGGTACCGAAGCCCTCCGCTTCGTCGTCGAGCGGAACGGCGTGGCGCGCGAGCTCTTCCTGAACCTGGCGGTGGTCAAAGGCCAGCACCGCTTTCTCGATCTGCTCGGCGAGCGCTTGGAGGCGGCGGGGCTCGAGCGAATCCCGGGGCGCCAGAACGCCTGGCGCCGGCCGGGATGGCAAGAACCGACAGGTCCTGTCTAGTTCGTCGCGCAGGTGAGCAGCGAGCCCGCGTTGGAGCAGATGTGCTTCATCTGCGTCGCCGAGTTGAGGCAGGGGCTGGACGAGACGCCGCCGAAGTGGTGGATGCCGATGACGCGGCCGGTGCCGGCGTCGATGACGGGCGAGCCGGAGGAGCCGCCTTCCGTGTCGCAGCTATAGCCCATCTGCGTGCCGGAAGCCGAGCCGCCGTAGGTCTGGTTGACCGTCGAAACGTTGCAGCGCAGCGTGTGGGCGGAGTCCTTCCAATAGGCGATCTGCTTGACCCGGCCGCCCGGATGTTGCGGGAAGTTGATGACCATGCTCGTCGTCGGGCTCTTCGAGGTGGCCGTGTACTCGCCCCAGGTGGCCTCGGGATTTCCCTGCAGAGTGAACAGGGTGTAGTCCAGGCCGCCGTTGACGGAGTTGGTCTTCAGGAACGTGCCGCCTGCATAGGTCGTGGTCGTCGCCGTCGTGGTGCCGCCGCAAGTCGTCGTCTGGTAGTTGAACCGTGCCTGCACCGTGTTGACCTCGGACTGCGTCGTGAAGCAGTGATTGTTGGTCATCATGGTGCTGTTGTTCGAGCCGGCCACCAGCCAGCCGGTGCAGACAAAGCTCGAGCCGCCGCTCTGGAACGCCAGCCGCGCCACCGGCCGTACGTTGACCTCGGTGTGGCAGGCCACGTTCTCCTTGCCGTCGGTGCCGCAGATGACCTTTTCCAGCAAGCTGCCGTCCTCGTTGATCGGCGCGGTGCCGTGGGCGATGCGATCGACGGCGACGCCGAAGCGGCCGCCGCGCCCTTTGAGCTGGCTGCCGCTGTGCAGCTCGACGATCGCGGTGTCGGACTCGACGATGAAGGACCAGAACTCGCCGGTGCCGCGCGGTCCCTTGCCGGTGTAGGTCCAGAAATCCGCTCCGTCGGGGCTGGCCACGGTGAGGAAGTCGCCGTCCGGCAGATTGAACTTGTTGAAGTGGATCCGGAGAAACGTCGCCCCTGGCGAGAAGACCGTTTCCGACCAGGAAACTGGACGATCAACTCCGCCCAAGGGATAGGCGGCAGGCGTGGAAACCCGGTAAGGCAGCTCGTCTCCCACCTTGACCCGGCCCTGCGCTCCCGCCGGAGCCGCGGTTCCCACGAGTGCGAGCACGACGGCCACTACGGCGACAATCCGCAACGTTTGCGACATGCTGTGCCCCTCCTTGATTGACAGACCAGCGCCTTGCCGGCCTGATTGATGACCGGATCGCTTCCAAAAGAACTGGTACAGGCCGGAGGGCGGGGAGGGACAGACGCTGTCTGACGTCGAGCGTCATCGCCGGCCCAGCGTCGCCACCGCCGCAGGCCCCTCACCTCCCCAGCCCTCCTCTCCCGCCGCACGCCCACCCTTCCGGGAGAGGAGGGAGACTGCTTCAGATTTGTTTAAACCCCTCCTCTCCCGGTGGTCGGGAGTGCGGCGGGAGAGGAGGGGAAGGGGAGGTGAGGGGCCTGCGGCGGCGTAGGAGGCTCAATCGGCGATGGCGCTCGACGTCAGGATCCCGCGGGCTCCGCGCTCTCCTCCTCTCCGCCTTCCTTGATCGTCTGCACGGCCCGCTTGGGATGCTCGGCGATCGCCCGGGCGATGGCCTGGTCCAGCCGGCCGTCGATGCGGACCAGGGTCAGCTCGTCGTCTTCCAGGGTAACGACGAAAAGGTTGCGGATGGCGCCGCGCTCGTCGCCGCGCATGAACATCCAGGCGCGCGAGCCCTCCTCCCGCGTGCGTACGGCCATGGTCCAGCCGGCGCGGGCGAGCTGCTCCTCGAATCGGGTCTCGCCCTGGATGCGGTCGAGATCGGGAAGGGAGAGGACCCTGTAGGTGGCGACGTCGATGCGATGGACGGCGGTGAGGAACTCCTGGCCGTCCACTTTGCCGGGGACCATGCGGACCAGACCGCGGATCAGCCCGAGCGAAAGGCGGCCGAGACGGATGTGCGCTTCCCGCTCGAAACGGGCCTCGGGGAACCGGTGCTGGATCTCCCAGCGCACCTGCTCCACGGAGGGCGCGCCGCCGCAGCCGGCGAGTGGAAGAGAGAGGGAAAGGAGAGCAGATAAGACGACGACGCTTCGCTTCACGGCACGCCTCCATTCGCAGAATTGGGTGCGGCTCACTTGCGTTTCTTGTCCTTGTCCGGATGCGCCAGCCTGCCCACGCTCTGGCTCAGACGCCCGATCTGGGCCGGATCGATGTGGCCGACGATGTTGATCACCACCGCCTCGTCGGTCGGATCGAGGGCAAGCAGGGTCAGTCCGGAGATCTTGCCGTCGGTCTCCTTGAGATAGATGTAGGTCTCCTCGCCTTCCTCGCGCGCCCGCAGCGTCGACTTCCAGCCGCGGTCCTCCAGCCAGCGGACCGCCTGGCCGATCTTGCCGCGTACCGTGGCGGCGTCGACGTCCTTGAGCGGGACCGCCTGAACCTTGATCGACTTGAGGCCGCCGATCAGCGACGCGAACTCGGGATCCTCAACCTTCGAGGCCGCGGCGATCAGGCTCAGCAGGGCTCCTTCGATGTTGATCTCGACGCTCAGCTTGTCGCGCGGGAAGAGCTCCAGCTTTTCGATCGGCACATAGCCGGGCTGATCCGCCAGATTCTGAGTCCAGCCGGCGGCGGCCGTCAGACCGAGCAGGGCGACGCCGATAATGAGTGTCTTACGCATGTCAAAGCTCCTTCTTGGACTGATCGGCCGGAGGGCTGCCGAGCGCTCGAGAGACGTTGCGGGCGGCAGGTGCCACCAGACGCTTCTCGAAGACCTCATCCCGGACATCGAGGCGGGTCCGGCGAGTCACCTTGCCGATGTAGGCCAGGGCATAGCGGGCTTCCGCCGTCGCCTGGGCGATCTCCCGGGGAGTCGGCCGGTCGGCCTGTTGCTGGAAATGGAAGAACAGGGCTCCGCCGCCGATCGCCATGGCCAGCAGGGCCGCGGCCGTGGCGAGCCGCAACCCCAGGACCTGTTCTCGCGGCCGGAACGGAACGACCTCGCCGCGGCCGCTCTGGCGGACCCGCTCGATCACCTCCGGCGGACAATCCAGCTCCGGAAGGGACCGCAGCTCGCGCTGAATCCGGCCCGCCAGCTCCAGCTCGGCGGCGCAGGCCGGACAGCGTTCCAGATGCTCGCGCAGCCGCGAGGACTCGGCCGGAGGCAGATCGCCGTCGAGGTAGGATTCGAGGACCTCGAGGGTCTCTTCGCAGCGTAGCTCTTGGTTCATGACGATACCTCCCGCAGTCGTTCCCGCAGCTTGCGCCGGCCGCGATGGAGATGCACCCGCACCGTGACCTCGGGGATGCCGAGGGCCTCACCGATCTCGCGATGCGGAAGGCCCTGGACCTCGCGCAGGATGACGACGCTCTTGTACGGCTCGCTGAGCTCCGTCAAGGCCGCCAGCAGCCGCCGGCGGAAATCCGTGGCCTCGGCCCGCGCCTGCGGATCGGGCTCGGCGCTCGCCGCCTGCCGCGCCTCTTCGCCGTCGAGGCCGGCGCCGGGGACCACGACGGCGGCGTCCGACCGGCGCTTGCGCAGCAGGTCGTAGCAGGCGTTGCGGGTGACCCGCAGCAGCCAGCTTCCGAGACGCTCCTCGTCCAGGCCGCTCTGGTGGCGCCACAGGCGGAGAAGAACCTCCTGGGTCACGTCCTCCGCTTCCTCCGGATTCGACAGCAGGTAGCGGGCGAACGAGTAAACCCGGCGCCGGTGCCTCTGAGCGGTGTCCTCGAAAGCCGTCAGCATCCAGTAGAGAAGACGGATGGGGCGGCGGAACGTTTCAAGGGTGGCGTGAGCGGGGCCGGCAGGCGAGACTCGTTCCCGGTTACGCGGGACGCGGACCGCCGAGAAGCCGGGCCGGTAGGAAGAGCAGAGCCTTGAGGAAGGCGAAGACCGCTTCGAGGGTGATCCCCAACAGCCGGAAGGGCAGGGAGAGCAACCAGACGAAGGGATAGAGGATCAACACCAGCAGCGCCAGCGGCCAACAGACGACGAGCAGGAGAAGCCAGACGAGGAACTTGAGCATTGGGCGGAGCCTCCTTGGCTCCGTAGCTTCAACTACGGATCGGAGGGATGGGATGTTTCTGTAGGACTCGGCCTGCACGGGATCCGTGCTAAACTGCTCTTGGAGGCGCTGCTCATGAAGAGGTTAAATGTGACCTTGGTCGTCGAGGAAGATCTTTTACGCGAGGCGCGGGCTGTGGCTGCCCGGCGCCGAACTTCCGTCAACGAGATGGTCCGCGGATTCCTGAAGGAGGTCGTGAGCCAGGAAGGACGACGCCTCGCGGCGTTGGAGCGTATTCAGCACCTTCTGGACCGTCCTTCTGTCCACCTCGGCGGACCGCGTCCTTCCAGAACGGAGCTCCATGAACGCTAATCTCGCAGCCTTCGTGGACTCCAACGTGCTCGTCTACGCTGTCAGCGACGACGAGCCGGAGAAGCAAGCGAAGGCAAGAGAGATCGTATCGCGGGGTTTCACCGAGGGATGCTTCACCATCAGCACTCAGGTGATGATGGAGGTCTACGTCAACGTCACCCAGAAGGCAAGGATCGGTCTGCCTTCCCGCGAAGCCCTCGAGTACGTCCGTGCGCTTGCGGAGTGGCCTGTGGTCGAAATGACTCCCGACTTGGTCTTGGCGGCGCTCGCCTTGGCTCAACGGTCAAAGATCTCTCCTTGGGATGCCGCCATCCTCGAGGCTGCGCGTCAAGCTGGGTGTAAGAGGGTGCTCTCAGAGGACTTCGGCAATGGACAGGTCTACGGAGACATCACCGTCGCAAATCCCTTCCTGGAACCCAATGAATGAAGTACACCTTTCCCTCTGACTTAGCCAAGCTCGTCTGCGACCGATGGAACTCGTACATTGTGCGCTTTGATGTCAGTCCACCTCCTTGTCCGACACAGCGGGAGCTGGAGTTTCTTCTTGAAACGATTTTCTTTGCCAGCCTGGAGCAAGAGGAGGGGAGGGCCTTAAGGTTTACAGTCTGCTGCGCGCCTACGTTGCAGATCACCCGTGAAGGCAGTTCTGAGCTTGTACCTTTAATACCGTTCAAGAGACCACAACCTCTTACGGTTGCCGCTCTCCGGGGGCTGGCTCCAGCAAGCAATAGAGAGACTGCAGCGCTTCTCGTTCGATACTCTTCGGCCGCTTGCTCCGAGCCCACGATTTCTGGAGTCCTTCATCTTGGCAGTGACTTGGCACGCGCGCGCGCGTGCTGGAAAGTCATTCCAATATAAACCGCCCGCCTGCACTCTTACCATCGAAGTGCGGAGTCCAGGGGAGCTTCACGTGTACCAGGGTGGCATCAAGCTAGCAGCTTTACGGTCGGGCCAGATTCACGATCAAGCTCTGGTGTCCGCTCTAGAGTTCGCCCCTATTAGTACGATCTTCGCCAGCGGCCCCATCTGGGTGACGGACTACCGGTGCGGCGCGGGACCGGAGGACAGGCCCTTCGTCGAGCTTCACGACGATCACTCTCTGTCCTACGTGCGCCGGGGGAGCTTCGGCTGCCGTACGCTCGGCCGGGCGCACGAGCTGGTCGCCGGAGCCATCCTTATAGGTCACCCTGGCGACGAGTACATGTGCACGCACGACCACCACGCCGGCGGCGACGAGTGCCTCTCCTTTCACTTCGCGCCGGAGCTGGTCGAATCGATCGGCGACCGGAAGGAGATGTGGAGGACGGGCAGCCTGCCGCCGCTTGGGGAGCTGATCGTGCTCGGCGAGCTGGCCCAGGCCGCCGCCGAGGGCCGGAGCGATCTCGCCCTCGACGAGATCGGGATGATGATCGCGGCCCGCTTCGTCGAGCTGGTCTCCGGCCGCGAGCGAAGGCCCGAGAGAATCGGGCCGCGAGACCGCCGCCGCGCCGTGGAAGCCGCGCTGTGGCTCGACGCCCACTCCGACAAGTCCATCGCGCTCGAGCAGGCGGCCCAGGAAGCGGGGCTCAGCCCGTTTCACTTCCTCCGGCTCTTCGCCAGCGTCCTCGGCGTGACGCCGCATCAATACCTGGTCCGTTCGCGGCTGCGCCACGCGGCGCGCCTGCTGGTCCACGACGCGCGGCCGGTCACCGATGTCGCCCTCGACGTCGGATTCGCCGACCTCTCCAACTTCGTACGCACGTTCCATCGCGCCGCCGGGGTCTCGCCCCGTCGCTTCCGGCAGGCCGCGAGGGGCGACCGCAAGATTCTCCAAGATCGCCTCGCCTCGCCGACCTAGGATGGTCGCCTTCCGGTCCTGCTCTACCGGACGGACAACCTTACAAATACGGAGAAATTCATGAGAACGCAATCGATACCTGTGCTCGCACTGGGAATACTGTTCGCGGCCGCATCCACCGGCTGGTGCGCCTCTCTCGACGAGGACAAGGCCGCGATCGCCGCGCTCGACACGCAGTACCAGGCCGCGGTGAAGGAGAACGACGTCGCGACGATGGATCGCATCCTCGCGGACGACTTCGTACTGGTGACCGGCGTCGGCAAGACCTTCAACAAAGCCGACCTGCTCAACTCGGCGCGCAGCAAAGAGGTGAGCTACGAGCGCCAGGAAGAGATCCCGCAGACGCAGACCGTCCGCGTGTGGGGCGACACGGCGGTGGTGACCGCGCTGCTCTGGGTGAAGGGTAAGCGGGAGGGCGGAGAGCCGTTCGATTACAAGCTGTGGTTCAGCGATACCTACGCCCGCACGCCGGCCGGCTGGCGATACGTTTTCGGACAGGCCGCGCAGCGTCTGGCGGCGGGCAGTTGAGCGCAGTTGTAGGGGCGCAGCATGCCGCGCCCCTACCTGGATCCAGCTACCGCCGCCCGGCCGCCGTAGCGCCGTCGCCGGACTTGGCGAAGCCGGTGACGATGTAGGTGCCGGAGCGCTGGTCCTTCTTCAGCTTGATGATGTTCTTGCGCTCGGCGTCCTCCAGCAGCTCGGAGAAGGTGCTGTAGCCATAGTAGCCCTCATTGAAGGAGGGTTTCTTGCGCTGCATCGTCTGCTTGATCATCGAGCCCCAGAGCACGTCCTTGTTCTCGCGGATCAGCGCCTGGATCGATTCGATCATCAGGCTGAAGGCCTCGGCGGTCTTCTTGTTGAGGCCGTCGAGCTTGGGGCCGGTCTGGGCGTCGCGCCAGACGTCCTCGTAGTAGATGAACTCGTCGCAGTTGTCGACCAGCAGGTTGGAGGACGAGTTCTTCACCCCGATGCCGATGACGTACTTGTTGTTCTCCTTGAGCTTGGAGACCAGGGGCGAGAAGTCGCTGTCGCCGGAGAGGATGACGAAGGTGTCGAGGTGCTCCTTCGCGTAGGAGAGGTCCATCGCGTCGACGACCATCTTGATGTCGGCGCTGTTCTTGCCCGAGTAGAACTTCTGCGGGATGTCGATCAGCTCGATGGCGGCCTCGTGGAAGGGGCGCTTGTAATCGGAGTAGCGCTCCCAGTCGGCGTAGGCTTTCTTGACGATGATCTTGCCCTTCTCCAGCAGGCGCTCGAGGACGAGGTTGATCTCGAACTTGCCGATGTCGGAGTCGCGCACGCCGAGAGCGATGTTCTCGAAGTCGCAGAAGAGGGCGATCTTGCGCTCGTCGCTGGCCGACCGCTGGCGCTCGGGGACGGAGATGATGATCTCGCGGGTCATCGGCTCGACTTCGCTGGGAGAGATGACGTAGCTGTCGCTGCCGCGCGCCACGCGGTACTGCGGCGCGGGGGCCGGAGCGATCCGCCGCGGCGCCGGCGTCTCGTGGACAGGCTCGTCGCGGACCTCTTCTTCCTCTTCCTCGGCGGGAGCGGCGGCCGCGCGGCCGCCGTTCCGCTTCTTGCCGCCGCGCCGGCCGCGCGAGCGCCGCCGCCGAGCAGCCTCGGCCTTGCTCTCTCCTTCCTTCTCATCCCGCTCCGCGTCCGACGCCTCGGCCTCCTCCGGCTCGTCGGCGCCGTCCTCGTCGTCGAAGGCCTCGTCGTCGAAGCGGGGCTCCTCGGCCGGCAGGGCCTGCGCAATGGGAAGCTCGGTCGCGGATTCGCTGAAAACGGGTGCGGGAGGCGGGGAGGTGGGCTCGACGTGCCACTCGGGGGCGACGGCGTCGGTGAGCCGATCGCTCGGCTCGGGTTCGATCGGGAGCACGGAGGCGGCTTCAGCCGGCTTCTCCGTTTCCCGGGCTTCGGATTTCGGCTGGTCTCGGTTCTCTTCTTCTTCCAGGCCCTCAGCCGTAGGGCGCATCCACCATGGACTCAAAGGTTAACTCCTTTTCGCGGGCGCTCTCGGCAGCCCGTCGGAAACGTGTCGGTCTTGGATCAAATCGGGCAAGCTCTTCAGCGAGCGAAACGAGCGGCAACAGACCGGGGTTGAAGCTCGGGCCACAGCGGCGGGAGGAGGACCGAAGGCCGGAGAAGGATTCTAGCACAACCTGTACAAAAATTTGAAGGGCTGGCGCCTCACCCCCCGGCCGGCGCTGAGGACAGACGCCTCAATCCAGATCAAACGGCCGTACCGGCGGCCCTTCGTCCGGCTCCTCCTCGGCGCGGCGCATAGCCTCGCGGAACTTCTCCTCCAGCAGGCGGTCGCGATCTTTGTGAGCGGCCACTTCACGCGCGAAGATGTCCTCGGCGCGGGACTTGTCCTCGTCCAGACCTTTGAGAAGGGCGTCGAAGTCCTTGCCGCCGGCGGGCGGCTGCTTGGCCTTGCGGTGGGAGAGGACCTCGCCGGTGGCGGCGTCGATCACCAGGTCGGAGCCGCACTCGGGGCAACGGGCGGTCAGTTTGCGGTGCTCGTCGGCCATGGCCCCATTGTAGCCAGTTCTGGTAAGTTACGCGCCATGCCCGGTGCCGAGCGCCTCCCTGGCCGCGATCAGGCCTGGAACCTTCTCTGCCGCTACACGGAGAAGGACGGCCTCCGCAAGCACGCCCTCTCGGTCGAAGCCGCGATGCGCCATTACGCCCGCCGCTTCGGCGAGGACGAGGAGCTTTGGGGCCTGACCGGCCTGCTCCACGACTTCGACTACGAGCGCTGGCCCGACGCGGAGAACCACCCGTACCGGGGCAACGAGATCCTCGCCGCGGAAGGCTATCCCGAGGTCATGCGCACGGCCATCATGGGGCACGCTCCCTATACCGGCGTGCCGCGGCAGACGCGGCTCGCCAAGGCCCTCTACGCCTGCGACGAGCTCGCCGGCTTCGTGGTCGCCGTGGCCCTCATCAAACCGAGCAAGTCGCTGGCCGACGTCGACGTCTCCTCGGTCAAGAAGCGCCTCAAGGAGAAGGCCTTCGCCCGCGGCGTGCATCGCGAAGACGTCTACAACGGCGCCGAGGAGATCGGCCTGCCGCTCGACGAGCACATCGAGAACGTCATCCGCGCCCTCCAGGCGGCGTCGGACCGGCTGGGACTCTAGCCCGCCTACCCGAAGCGGAATTCGCGCAGCTCGCCGCCGGCGAGCTCGATGACGACGGCACGGCTGTCGACCGACCGCACCTTGCCTGCGCCGAAGACCGGCAGCGTCACGCGGTCGCCCGCATGCAGCGTCGCCGGGTCGCGGCCGCCGAAGAGGGGCGGCAAGGGCAGCGCCTCGGCGGCGTTCGGCGGGTGGACGGGCATCTCCGCCGGCGGCGCGGCCAACTCCCAGATCGGCCGCGAGCAGTTGTCGCAATGGCGGCAGCGCTCTCCCGGGAGCTCCTCGCCGAAGTAGTCGAGGATGGTCTTCCAGCGGCACAGCGCCGTCTGCGCGTAGAGCACCATGCGGCGCAGCCGCTCGCGGTCGCCCGCCGCCCGTTTCTCGTAATCCTCCGCCATGGCGTCCAGCTCGCGCCGCCCGAGGCCGCTCCGCAGCAGGCTGTATTGGCCGGAGGAGGGCTCCGCGACCATCTCCAGATCCTTCATCATCGCGAGCACGACCTTCACCTTCGTCTGCGCGACGCCGGTGGCCCGCCGCTGAACCTCACCGGCCGCAACCTCCTGGCGGTCGGCGCCGAGGCGCTCCAGCGCCGTGTAGACGCCGATGAAGTGCTCCCGCTTCGGGTAGCGCCCGTTGAGGAAGAAGACCTGGGTGTTCCGGTCCTCGGGCTGATAGAAAAGGATGCAGCGGGCGGGTTCGCCGTCGCGGCCGGCGCGGCCGGCCTCCTGATAGTAGGACTCGAGCGATCCCGGCAGGTTGTAGTGAATGACGAAGCGGATATCCGGTTTGTCGATCCCCATACCGAAGGCGTTGGTGGCCACGATCACCTTCAGCTCTCCCGCCATGAAGCGGTCCTGATTCCGCCGGCGTTCGCGCGCCCCCAAACGGCCGTGATAGCGCGCCACTTTGAAGCCGGCGCCCCGCAGATGGTCCGTGACCGCCTTGCAGTCCTTGACCGTCGATACGTAGACGATGCCGGTGCCCGGCAGCTTTTCGAGCAGCCGCGCGAGCGTGCTCTGTTTCGTCTCCTCCCGCGCCCGCGGAGTGGGGATCACCTCGAAACGCAGGTTCTCCCGGTAAATGCCGATGTCGACGACCTCCATCTCCTCGCGCCCGAGCTGCCGGCGGATGTCGTCCACCACCTCGGGAGTCGCGGTCGCGGTCAACGCCAGCACCCGCGGATTGCCCAGCGCCGCGATGGCCTCGCGCAAGCGCAGGTACGAGGGCCGGAAGTCGTGCCCCCACTGCGAGATGCAGTGCGCCTCATCGATCACGAAGACGCCGATGTCGTTCGTCCGCAGCGTCGCCAGGAACTCCGGCTGCGTCAACCGCTCCGGCGTCACGAAGACGAAATCCCGCTGTTCCTGGTGGATCTCTTCCAGGATTTCGCTCTCCTCGCTCGCCGTGAGCGTGCTGTTGACCTGGACGGCGTCGATGCCAAGCTCGCGGAGCTTGTCGACCTGGTCCTTCATCAACGAGATCAGGGGCGAGACGATGAGCGTCGTGCCCGGCAGCTCCGAGCCGGGGAGCTGGTAGCACAGCGATTTGCCCGCTCCCGTCGGCATGATGGCGAGCGTGTCGCGGCCGGCGAGAACCGAACGGATGACCTCCTCCTGGCCTTCCCGGAGCTCGCGGAAACCGAAGGTGCGGCGCAGCGTACGCCGGAGGGTCGAAAGCTGAAGAGTCTCGGTCACGGGCTGCCTTTCCTGGACTGAAAAGCGTCCGGAGGACGGATAGCAATCGGCGTGCCGTGAGGAGAAAACCCCCCGACTTCGTTCTACGTATAGAAATCGGGAATCACGGAGACCGTGACTCCGGTTGACGGGAGGCGAGACGGGAGCTACACTCTCGTTCTACAAAATAGCCAAAGGGGTATTGGTAGGAGTTGCAACTGCCCCCCTGGGAGCAGGATGAACCGCAGGGTAGGAATTGGTTTTTTCACGAGGTGGATGCAATGTTGACGTTCGTCAGTACGCTGTTGGTAGGGGCCGTTGCTGGCTTCGCGATGGAGAAGACCTGGGGTTCGGGTTTGGTGCGCTGGAGCCGGATGCAGCGCATGCGGATGCGCGTCCTGCGCCGTCAAGGGCTCAATCCCTGGCGGGCGTGGTTCGACTTCAACGAAGAGGATTGAGCTGCCCTCTCCTTGGGGGGTGAGGTCGAGCGAGGCACTCCGGTCGCCTATTCACACCTCACCCGCACCCGGTGCCAGGCATTGTTCGTATAGCCCTTGAAGTTCCACACCTGAGCGGGGTGCTCGGGCTGCGTCTGGGCGGCGGTGTCCCAGGCGCGGCAGACGATCTCGTGCTCGCCCGGCGCGAAATCGAGAACGGCTTCCCACAACCGCCACGCGAAGTCGGCGGATTCGCGGTCGAAGCCGGCGACCGTCCAGCTCCGCCCGCCATCCGCCGAGACGTCCACCCGCGCCACCTGCCGGCTGCCTCCCGCGAGAGCCCAGCCGCGGACCGTCAGCCGGCCCGCTGCGACCGTCTCACCTTCGCCGGGTGAGAGGATCACCGAGTTGACGGGCGACTCGCCCAGCATCAATCCCTGCTCCCACTCCACGTTGTCCGGCCCGAAGTGCGGCGGGAACAGCCGGTAGGCCTTGGCCTGGAAATAGTTGCCGGATGGCTCCTCCTGCAGGGTGATCCGCGACAGCCACTTGACGCTGCGGGCGCCGATGTAGCCGGGAACGACGACCCGCAGAGGGGCGCCGTGGACGGGCGGCAGCGGCTCGCCGTTCATCGTGTCGGCCAGCAGAACCTCGGAGCTGCCGGCCTTGAGGAGGGGAATCGAGCCGCCGAACTGGAAGCGATGGCCGTGCCGCTCGGTCTCGTCGAGGCCGGTGAAGGCGGCGTGACGCGCTTGCGGCCGAGGTCCTGCCGCCGCCAGCACCTCGCGCAGGGGTACGCCGGACCACTCGGCGTTGCTGATCGCCTCCGTTCCCCAGGGGAGCTCGTTCTTGATCGGCGAGTGGGCCATCAGCTCCAGCCGGCGGTTGCCGGCGCACTGGAGGGTCGCGGTGACGGCGGCGCGGGGAAGGCGCCGGAGATCCGCCAGCGTCAGAGAGAGAGGACGCTCCGCCAAGCCGTCGACGGTGAGGCGGTAGGAGTCCGGATCCACCTCGGGGACGCCGCCGTGATTGCGCACGAAAAACAGCTCGTTGGGTGTGATGAAGCCGCGCCGGAGCAGCTCGGAGGGAGGACCGCCGTTGAACGGCTCTCCCTGCCGGACCAGCAGGCCGGAGTGCTTGCCGAATAACGTCATAGGACTCCTGGAAGGTTTCGACGGATCGACCTCACCCCAACCCCTCGCGCGGGCATTACTAGTTGTCGTAGGCGAGCGTCCGGACGCATTGCCGGTACAGGTCGCCGCCGACGGGCTCGAAGATATGGCAGTGGTCCATCTCACCGCCGTAGACGTGGAGGGTGAGCGAGGCGCGGTCGGGAAGGGCGTTCGCCAGCACATGGTGCTCGAAAGGAGGGATCAGCGCTCCTGCCGAGCCGGCCGACGCCGCCACGGCGCCCCGCTCGACGAAGCGGTAGACGCCTTCTTCCACCTCATCCGTCAATTCGAAGCGCGTCACCTCCATCGCTCCCTCGACGACGCCCTCCACGCACCAGATCCCCGAGTGGTCGTGGAGCGCCGTGCGCTGTCCCGGCCCCCAGGTCATGATGAGAGCGGTGAAACCGAGATCCGGGTCGCGGTAGAGAAGGCGGCGCGCATAGGACTCCGGCTTCACCTGCCGGAAGCGCTCCGGCAGCTTCAGACCTTCGGCGGGGATGAACGACTCCAGGTCGCTCTTGATCCGCTCGGTGATGGCGGCGATCTCACCCAGCAGCACCGCTTCCCGCAAACGGTCGATCAACGGATCCACGACGGGCGCCAGCGTTTTCATGACGTCTCCCCTCTAGTCCTGCTCAAGGTAAGTGTATCCCGAGAGCCCCTCCTCGTAGCGCCGGAGGAGCTGCTTCGATTCCTCGAAGGTCATGCGCTTGGCCCGCAGCGCGTTCTCCGCCGCCCGCCGCACCCGCGCCACCAGATCGTCCCGGTTGTAGCGCACGTAGCGGAGCACGTCGCTCACCGTGTCGCCGTTGACGACGCCTTCGATCGTGTAATCCTCTTCCGGATCGAGGGAAACATGGACGGTGTTGGTGTCGCCGAAGAGGTTGTGCAGATCGCCGAGGATCTCCTGATAAGCCCCGACGAGGAACGCGCCCAGGTAGTAGGGCTCGCCGGGACGGTAGTCGTGGAGCTCGAGGACGTCTTTGACGTCGCGCCGGTCGATGAAGTGGTCGATCTTGCCGTCCGAGTCGCAGGTGATGTCGGCCAGCACGGCGCGGCTCGCCGGCTCCTCGTCGAGACGGTGGATCGGTACCACCGGAAAGAGCTGATCGATGGCCCAGGAGTCGGGGAGCGACTGGAAGACGGAGAAGTTGCAGAAGTAGGTGTCGGCGAGCTGCCGCTCGAGCCCCTCCAGATCTTCCGGCACCTGCGGCAGCGTGCGCGTGATGCGCAGGATCTTCTGGCAGGTCGCCCAGAAGAGATCCTCGGCCAGGCCGCGGTCTTCCAGCGACAGGTGCCCGAGGTTGAACAGGCTCTGGCACTCGTCGCGGTAGGAGATGGCGTCGTGATAGGACTCGAGCAGGTTCTTGCGCGACACCTCGCGGTAGGTCTCGAAGAGGTTGCGCAGCGACGGCTCGGCTTCGGCCGGTGCCTTGCGCGGCAGCTTGCCGACCTCGAACTCGGAGACTCCAAGCACGTCGATGATCAAGATCGCGTGATGGGCCACCGTCGCGCGGCCGGACTCCGAGACGATCGTCGGATGGCGCACGCCCTTGGCGTTGCAGACCTCCATGATGCCGAAAACGATGTCGTTGGCGTACTCCTGCAGCGTGTAGTTGAGTGACGAGGTGAAGTTCGTCTGCGAGCCGTCGTAGTCGACTCCGAGGCCGCCGCCCACGTCGAGGTAGCCGAGCGGCGCGCCCATCTGCACCAGATTGGCGTAAACCTGCGCCGCCTCACGCAGCCCGTCCTTGACCGAGCGAATGGAGGAGATCTGGCTGCCGAGATGGAAATGGAGCAGCTCGAAGGTGTCGAGCAGGTCGTTCTCGCGCAGAAACGCCACGGCGTCCAGCAGATCGCGCCCCGAGAGGCCGAAC
The DNA here is from genome assembly GCA_036002325.1 of Thermoanaerobaculia bacterium. Lineage (GTDB taxonomy): Bacteria > Acidobacteriota > Thermoanaerobaculia > Multivoradales > UBA5704 > DATARR01. Next base: position 27,752 of record DASYTJ010000135.1, read on the forward strand.
TTCGAGCGGTCGCCGCCGGAGGCCTCCCAATGGCCGGCGCCCTTGGCGGAAAGCCGGGAGCGGATGCCGATGCGCGGCCGCACCTCCATCTTGCGCGAGATCTCATGGATCAGCGGCAGCTCGGAAGGCTTCTCCACGACCAGAATCACATGGCGCCCGAGCTTGGTGGTGAGGAGCGCCGTCTCGATATACTCCTCATCCTTGTAGCCGTTGCAGATAATCAGCGCCTCTTCGTCTTCCAGCATCGCCATGACGGCGAGGAGCTCCGGCTTGGAGCCCGCCTCCAGGCCGAAGTGGTAGGGACGTCCGTACTCCACCAGACGCTCGACCAAGTAGCGCACCTGATTGACCTTGATCGGGTAGACGCCGCGATAGGCGCCCCGGTAACCGTACTCGGAGATGGCGCGCCCGAATGCCTCGTTCAGCTCGACGACCCGGGCCTTGATGATCTCCGAGAAGCGGATGAGCAGCGGCGGACCGATGCCGCGCTCCCGGATCTCATCCACCAGTTCCTTCAGGTCGATCGCCGGCTTGCTGCCGGGTCCCCCGGGATGGACCACGATGTGGCCCGCGTCATTGACCGAGAAGTAGTTGTTTCCCCAACCCCGGATGTTGTAGAGGTCGTGGGAGTCGGCGGAAGTCCAACGTCGGGTGAGCGCGGCAGTGGCCATCTTGGTGCGGGTGCTCCTCTCCGTTGCCCCGAAGGGCGAAATGTTCGGGTTCGGGCGGTCGGGTTCGAAAAGACGCCTGGAGGACGCACCCCGGCCGCAGGGACAATAACATGAATGGACGGAGGGGGGGATGCGCCTCCCCGCGACTACGGTGGCCCGATACCTGGGCCTTCTCGAGACCTCCTTCGTCCTGGCTCGGCTGACGCCTATCTGCGGAGTTACGCCCACCCACCGAAAAACGCCGCTGTGATACCTTTTTCGATCCGATGACCACCGCCATCCAAGGACCCGTGCGGGTCCGCTTCGCGCCTTCGCCGACCGGTTTCCTGCACGTGGGAGGAGCCCGCACCGCCATCTACAACGACCTGCTGCGGCAGAGCGCCGGCGGCGCCTTCGTGCTGCGCATCGAGGATACGGACAGGGAGCGCTCCGACGAGGCCATGACGCGGCAGATCCAGTCGGCCCTTGCCTGGATCGGCGTCGTCTGGGACGAAGGGCCGTTCCTGCAGAGCGCGCGGCTGGCGCGCCATCACGAGCGCGCCGAGGAGCTGCTGGCGAGCGGCAAGGCGTACCGCTGCTTCTGCACCCCCGAAGAGCTGGACGCCCAACGCGAGGAGGCGCAGAAGCGCGGCGTGACCTTCCGCTATCCCCGCACCTGCCTGCGCCTTTCGCCGGAAGAGACCGAGCAGCGTCTCGCCGCCGGCAAGCCGTTCGCCGTCCGCTTCAGGATGCCGGACGACAACATCCGCTTTCACGACCTCGTGCGCGGCGACATGGACTTCCCGCCGGACGCGCTGGACGACTTCATCCTGCTGCGCTCCGACGGCAACCCGACCTACCACATGTCGGTCGTCGTGGATGACATCGACATGGGAATCACGCACGTGGTCCGCGGCGAGGATCACCTGTCGAACACGCCGAAGCACATCCCCCTCTTCCAGGCTCTCGGCGGCCGGGTGCCGACCTTCGGGCATCTGCCGCTGATCCTGGGGCCGGACAAGAAGCGGCTCTCCAAGCGCTACGGCGCCACCTCGGTCGAGGAGTTCCGCAACGAGGGAATCCTGCCGCACGCCCTCTACAACTTCCTCGCCCTGCTCGGCTGGAACCCGGGCGACGACCGGGAGATCATGTCGCGGCAGGAGATGATCGCCGCTTTCTCCGTCGACCGCCTGAACGCCTCGGCGGCGGTGTTCGACCGCGAGAAGCTCTGGTGGATGAACGCGCAGTACATGTCGCGCTCCAGCCTCCAGGAGCTGTGGCCGCACCTCGAGCCTTTCCTGGAGCAGGCCGGCTTGAAAGACGCCGACCGCGAGCGCCTCATGGCGGCGCTGGAGCTCTACCGCACGCGTGCCCGCACCTTGAAGGAGCTTGCCGAGTTGGTGGGCCACTACTTCCAGGAAGAGCTGACCTACGACGCGGCGGCCTCCGCCAAGTTCCTGAAGGACCCGGATCTCCCTGGATACCTGGAAGAGCTGCGGGAGCGTTTCGCCAGGCTCCCGGACTTCAACAAAGAGGCCCTGGAGGCCGAGCTGCGCGCCGTGGCGGAGCAACGGGGAATCAAGGCCGGCGTGCTGATCCACCCGACCCGCATGGCTCTTTCGGCAGCTTCGGCGGGCCCTCCGCTCTTCGATCTCATCGAGGTGATGGGCCGCGAGGCGACGGACCGGCGGCTGGGGCGGTACATCGGTTTTCTGCGGCAGGAGGCGGCAGCTGCCGCAGCTCCAAACGCTGTGCCGGCTGCTCAAGGCTGATCAGACCCGCGCGTTCGAAGCCGTTCGAGGAGCACGCATGCGCCCCCCGCTCTTCTTCTGCCTGCTGCTGGCGCTCGGCTGCGCGAAGGAAACCGGTCCGGCAGGCCCCGCGACGCTTGGGGCCAGACTTCGGAATCCGGACGGGCGAGAGAACGGAGTGGTCCTTCAAGCTCTCGACGAGGGCGGTCCCGGCGACCTCGCCGGGCTCCGTCCTGGCGATCGGCTCCTGACCCTCGACGGTACCGCCGTGGACAGCTCATGCACCCTGGATCGCTTGCTCCTCGCCAAGCGCCCCGGGCAGAAGGTTGCCGTCGCGGTGCGGCGAGGATGGGAGATCCTCGAGAAATCGGCGGAGCTGGCCGACGCCCTCGCGTTCCACGAGGAGGCCTGCGCGGCCGGGCGGGCTGAGGGGTGCTTTGAGCTCGGCCTCCTCTATGTCCGTGGCCGGGGAGTGCCGGCCGATCCGGAGCAAGCCAATCGCGTCTTCGACCGGGCCTGTCAGGCCGGCAGCGCTGCCGGGTGCGCCGAGCTCGGCGGCCGGTATCTCAATGGCACCGGAGGCACCGTCGATGATTCCCGCCTCCGCGGGCTGCTCCGACGGGCCTGCGACGGCGGCAGCGCCGCGGGCTGTGCGCACCTGGCCTTCCTCTACGCTACGGGCCGGGGCGTTCTCCGCGACGACGAGCATGCGCTGGACCTCTACCAGGACGCCTGTGACGGCGGCGACGGCGCAGCTTGCTATAACGTCGGCCTCCACTTCGAGAAGGCCCGCGGGACCTTCGGGAGCCGAGAGAACCGTGGCATCGCGGTGGCGGCTTATGGCCGCGCCTGCGATCTCGGGGAAGCCCGCGGTTGCACGAACCTTGGCTTCCTCCACGAACGCGGCTTGGGCGTTCCCGCGGACCTGAAGCGTGCGGCCGACTTCTACCGCCGTGCGTGCGAAGGGGAGCCCTGCGAGGCGGGAGATCCCCTGGGCTGCTTCAATCTCGGGGTTTTCTACCGCGATGGCCAGGGCGCGGCCGTGGACAAGGCGCGGGCCGCCGCCCTCTTCGAGAAGAGCTGTGCCGGTCACAACGCCTTCGGCTGCGCCAACCTCGCCGACCTGCTCTATGCCGGCGACGGCGTGCCCCGGGATGAGGCACGGGCCGCCGATCTGTTTCGTCAAGCCTGCGAAGGCGGACATATCCTCTCCTGCCGCAATGTGTTGGGAATCGAGGCCACGGCAGGAAGGAGAGAGAAAGATGCGAGCGCCGTGAATCGCTTGGAGCAAGCCTGCCGGGACGGCGAGGCCGATGCCTGCCAACATCTCGCCACGGTTTATGACGAGGGATTGGGAGTTCCTTCAGATCCGGTCCGCGCCGCCGACTACTACCGGCAGGCCTGCTCTCGCGGCGAGCCCAGCGGCTGCGTCAATCTCGGCGTGATGACCGCCAACGGCACCGGTGTCACGCAGGACGACCGCCGAGCGGTCGCGCTCTACCAGCAGGCTTGTGCCGCCGGCCTGCCAAGGGGCTGCTACAACGTCGCGGCGCGCTACGCCCAGGGCCTCGGCGTCGCAAGGGACCCGCATCAGGCCGCCCGCCTCTATCAGGAAGCCTGCGACGGCGGCGACGTCCTGGCCTGCGCCAGCCTCGCCGAGCTGTACGAGAAGGGAGAAGGAGTCATCCCCGACCCCGCCCGCGCCCGCGAGCTCAACCGGCTCGCGTGCGAAGGAGGCCGCGAGGAGTCCTGCGCCGAGCTGCGGTAGTAGGTAGTGGCTCGACTCCGACAGCCCCTTTTGGAATCACCCCTGACCATGTAAAATAGAGCCTGTCCGAGGAGCGTTGCAGGAGGCCCCCCTCCCAGGCTCGGACGCCGGCCATGACCGGGTAACAGAACGGCGCTCACCTCAACCCTTTCCGGGTCCGGTGAGCGACCCTCCCGCCCGGGATCCTCTGAGGAGGCTAATCATGACCGTCGCCACACAGACTTCCACCCAAACCACCGCCGGAAGCGCCGAAAGCGATTATCGCGTCGCGGACATCTCCCTCGCCGACTGGGGCCGCAGGGAGATCCAGATCGCCGAGGGCGAGATGCCGGCCCTCATGGCCATCCGCAAGGAGTTCGCCGCCGGCCAGCCGCTCAAGGGCGCGCGCATCGCCGGCTCCCTGCACATGACCATCCAGACGGCGGTGCTCATCGAAACCCTCAAGGCCCTCGGCGCCGAGGTGCGCTGGGCAAGCTGCAACATCTTCTCCACGCAGGACCACGCCGCGGCCGCGATCGCCCACGCGGGTGTCTCCGTCTTCGCGTTCAAGGGGGAGAGCCTGAAGGAGTACTGGGAGTTCACCCACCGCATCTTCGAGTTCCCCGAAGGCACGGCCAACATGATCCTGGACGACGGCGGCGACGCCACGCTCCTCGTTCATCTGGGCGCCAAGGCGGAGGATGATCCCTCCGTGCTGGCCAATCCCAGCAGCGAGGAGGAGCGCGTGCTCTTCAGCGCCATCAAGAGGCGCAACGCCGAGCAGCCCGGCTGGTACAAGAAGCAGTTGGACGCGATCCAGGGCGTCACCGAGGAGACCACCACGGGCGTCCACCGCCTCTATGAGATGGCGAAGAAAGGGGAGCTGAAGTTCCCCGCCATCAATGTCAACGACAGCGTCACCAAGAGCAAGTTCGACAACCTCTACGGCTGCCGCGAGTCGCTGGTGGACGCCATCAAGCGCGCCACGGATGTGATGGTGGCCGGCAAGATCGCCGTCGTCTGCGGCTATGGCGACGTCGGCAAGGGCTGCACACAGGCCCTGCGGGCGTTGAGCGCGCAGGTCTGGGTCACGGAGATCGATCCCATCTGCGCCCTGCAGGCGGCCATGGAGGGCTATCGCGTCGTCACCATGGACGAGGCCTGCGACAAGGCAGACCTCTTCGTCACCGCCACGGGCAACTTCCACGTGATCACTCACGATCACATGAAGCGGATGAAGCACAACGCCATCGTCTGCAACATCGGCCACTTCGACAGCGAGATCGACGTCGCCAGCCTCGAGCAGTACCCGTGGGAAGAGATCAAGCCGCAAGTGGACCACGTGATCTTCCCGGACGACAAGCGCATCATCCTGCTCGCCAAGGGTCGCCTGGTGAATCTCGGCTGCGGCACCGGACACCCGAGCTACGTGATGAGCTCCTCCTTTGCCAACCAGTGCATCGCCCAGATCGAGCTGTGGACGAAGAAGGGCGACTACAAGGTGGGCGTCTTCACCTTGCCCAAGCACCTCGACGAAAAGGTGGCGCGCCTCCAGCTCACCACCCTCAACGCCAAGCTCACCGAGCTCCGCGACGAACAAGCCCGCTATATCGGTGTGGACAAGAACGGGCCCTACAAGTCGGACTGGTACCGTTACTAGACCGAAAGCGATTCAGGAATCGGAGGGGACCGAGAGATCGGTCCCCTCCTCTTTTATGCGCTCGCCGCGGGCTGGTAGGTGAGGAGAACCACGCCCGAGCCGAACGGCTTGGATTCGACGAGCTTCAGGCTCGCCTGGCTCCCTTCCGAGAAGAGAGGTTTCCCGCTCCCCAGAACGAGCGGGTAGACGAGGAGATGAAATTCATCGACGAGACCGTGTTGCATCAGCGTCTGCACGAGGGTGCAGCTCCCGGCGACCAGCATGTCCCGGCCCGGCTGGCGCTTCAGCTTGGAGATCTCTTCCGCGACGTTCTCCTTGATCACGTGCGTGCCCGCCCATTCGGGATTCTCCAGGGTCTTCGAGACGACGTACTTCGGCAGGGAGTTAAATCGGTCGGCGAACTCACCCGTTCTGGACGGCCAGGCGGCGGCGAAGGTCTCATAGGTCACGCGGCCCAGCAGATGAGCAGCGCTCGCGAACAGCTCATCGGATTTGAACTTTGCGATCTCATCGTTCCAGTAGGGGAAAGACCACTTCTCCGGCGCTTCCATCACGCCATCCAGCGACAGGAACTCGGCGACGACGACTCTCATGGCTATCCTCCCTCCTTATCCGGGCGATCGTAGTTCAGGGCAGGGAATCCGTCTTGAACAAAAACGGCGCCATAGGTTGCGAACGCGCCCATCGAGGCCCCCACCATCCCGATCCGCCCGGGCTGGGCCCAACCTCGAGCCGCCAGACTCCGACCGCAAGGAAGCCCGCCGCGGCGAGCGAGATCAGCTCGCGGCCAACGGCAGCCATTCCTGGAGAACGCTACTTCTTCTTGGTGTCCTTCGGCTTACTGCCAGCCGCGCCCTTCACGACGGCCTTCTTCGGCTTCTTGGTCTCTTTTTTCTGCGCGCTTCTGCCTTTTGCCATGATTTCCCTCCTGGCGTTCGAGACGATATCCGTTCCGCGTTGTGTAGAGTCAGAATAACCTACTGGGAGCTCAGCTCCTCCGTCAGCATCGCGTTGATCAGCTTGGGGTTCGGCCTGCCGCCGCCCTTCCCCGCCTGCTTCATCACTTGTGCCACGAGGAAGCCGAGGACGCCGGTCTGACCAGCGCGGTAGCGCTCGACTTCGCTGGAATGCGCGGCGAGCACACCTTCGACGACAGGCAAGAGCTGGGGACGCAACTGTTCGAGTAACTCGCGCTCCGCCGCCGAGAGCGACTCCGGAGCCTTCTCTTCCTTCACCTTCGGCGCTTTCGGCTCGGGCGGCTTGGGCGCGGCGGGCGCCTGCTTCTTGGCCTCCAGCGCCCACGAATCCCGGAGCTGCACGACGCGGTTGAAGACGAAGTGGTCAGGCCGCGAATCGACGGGATCGCGAAAGAAGTAGCCCTGGCGCTCGAACTGCAACTGCTCGCCCAGCGCGGGATCCAGAGCGGCGGGTTCAATGCGAGAGGCTAGGACCTCGAGCGAATGCGGGTTGAGGCAGGCTTCGAACGGCCCTTCCTCCAGATCCGGCCGCTCGACCCGGAACAGGCGGTCGTAGAGCCGTACTTCGATCTGCAAGGAGTGCTCCGCCGATACCCAGTGGAGAGTACCCGGCACCTTGCGGCCGTCCGGAGCCGAGCCGCCGCGTGTAGCGGGGTCGTAGGTGCAGCGGACCTCGACGATCTCGCCGGTCGCGGGATCCTTGACGACGCTCTCGCAGCGGACGAGATAGGCGTAGCGCAGCCGCACCTCGCGCCCCGGGGAGAGGCGGTGGAAGCCCTTCGGCGGCACCTCCGCGAAGTCGTCCCGCTCGATGTAAAGGACGCGCGAGAACGGCACCTTCCGGCTTCCTTCCTTCGGCACGTCGTGCGGATAGAGCGGCGCGTCCAGCTCTTCGATCTGGCCCTCGGGGTAGTTCTCGATCACCAGCTTCAGCGGCCGCAGCACGCAGAGCACGCGAGGAACCTGGGGATTGAGATCCTCGCGCTGGCAGTGCTCCAGAAGCGTCACGTCCACCGTGCTGTTCGCCTTGGCGACGCCGATCCTGTCGCAGAAGTCGCGGATCGCCGCCGGAGTGAAGCCGCGCCGGCGCAGACCGGCGAGCGTCGGCAGGCGCGGATCGTCCCACCCCGCCACGAGCTTGCGCTCGACGAGCTCCAGGAGCTTGCGCTTGCTCATTACGGTGTAGGTGAGGTTGAGGCGGGCGAACTCGGTCTGCCGTGGCGGCTCAGGGAATGGCAGGGTGTCGACCAGCCAGTCGTAGATCTCCCGGTTGTTCTCGAACTCCAGCGTGCAGAGCGAGTGCGTGATGCCCTCGATGGCGTCCGAGAGCGGATGGGCGAAGTCGTAGAACGGGTAGATGCACCAGGCGTCGCCGCGGTGATAGTGATGGGCGCGCTTGATGCGGTAGAAGAGCGGGTCCCGCATCTTCATGTTCGGCGAAGACATGTCGATCTTGCCCCGCAGCACGTGGGCGCCGTCGGGGAACTCGCCGGCCCGCATGCGGCGGAAGAGATCGAGGTTCTCTTCGACGCTGCGGTCGCGGTACGGGCTGGGCCGGCCGGGCTCGGTGACGGTGCCGCGATACTCGCGGATCTCGTCCTCGTTCAGGCTGTCGACGTAGGCCTTGCCCATGCGGATCAGCTCGACGGCGAAGTCATAAAGCTGCTCGAAGTAGTCCGAGGCATAGAACAGGTTCTTCCCCCAGTCGAAGCCGAGCCAGTGCACGTCCCGCTGGATCGCGTCGACGTACGTCTGGTCCTCCGTCTCGGGGTTGGTGTCGTCGAACCGCAGGTGGCATCTGCCGCCGTTCTCCAGCGCCAGGCCGAAGTTGAGGCAGACCGACTTGGCGTGGCCGATATGGGGAAAGCCGTTCGGCTCCGGGGGGAAGCGGGTGACCACCCTGCCGCCGTACTTGCCCGCGGCACGGTCGCGCTCGACCATGTCGCGGATGAAGTCGCGTCCAGGGGTGGTGGGGACGGGTTCGGACATTCCAGAAATCCTCGATAAATGGGCTCCCATGCGATCCGGCCCGGATCGCGGACCCGAATAAGTGGCAATCCTATCTGATGGGGCTGGCCGTCCAGGAACCACCCGGCAGCATCGGTATGAGCCGATTCATTTTCATTGGTTTCCCCCTCAGATCTCGAGAAGATCCTTACCGACAATGACAGGGCCCTGGAAGTGCGTACGGGCCGCGTCGAGCCACATCTGGTCGGTCACGTTCGGATCCTCGGCCGGCACGAGGTGCGAGAGCACCAACATCTTGACGCCGGCGGCCTGCGCCACGCGACCCGCGTCCTCCGCCGTCGTGTGGTGCGACATGATGCTCTGCTTGAGATTCGTTGCGTTGGGAACGCCAGCCACCAGACGATCGATGGCCGGCACGTAGAGCGCGTCGTGAACTAGGACGTCGGCGCCCTGGGCGAGCTTGATGAGGTTGTCAGACGGCGCCGTGTCACCTGAGATGACGATGGATCGATCGCGAGTATCGAATCGATAGCCGAACGCAGGTGCGACCGGGGGATGGTATACGAGCGTGGCGGTGACCTTGACGTTCTCGTCCTTCATCACCAGGCCGCCCTGGCTCAGTTCGTGGACGTGAATCAGCGGAACAAGCGGCGTCCGCCCCTCGTCGGCGATGCGCGTGGCGATGTCGTATGCGTTCATCTCGAAGAACTGCTTGGTCATCTTCTCGAGCGGCGATGGTCCCCACGCGTCGATGCGGGTCCGTAGTCCGGCGGTCCATGCCAGCAAGACTAAGTTCCCATAGTCGGCGTTATGGTCTGAGTGATGATGTGTCAGGAAGATGTGCCGGAGACTCGGTAGTGGCACTCCGGCAAGTACGAGCTGGCGGGCGACACCGTCGCCACAATCGACCACGTATGCTGCGTCGTTGACGAGTATGACCTGTGCTGGCGCGGACCTCGTCTTTCGAGGCCGCGGCCCGCCTCCCGTGCCGAGGAGTATCAGCTTCATCTTGCCGCGCTGCCCAGTCGCGGTCCAAGGCCAAAGTGCTGCACCCGCAAGGGTTCCTGCCCCAATTAGGAATCTGCGTCGGTCGATTCGCACCTGAGCGAGGGGCCTTTCCCGATGCTTTGCGGGGCCGTCGCTAGAACCAGAGATGGCGATCCAGTGCCGTCCGGATCTCTTCTAGCCGTTCGGCGGGGAGACTGCCGAGCCGTTGCAGGAGGCGCCGTGTGGCCGGACCCGGTTCCGGATCGCCTCGCTTGCAAATTCGCTGAAGGGGCGTGAGCCCATCACTTCCGTTGCTTCGGAGTAGCGCTCGTCGGGGATAGAGATTGTGGTGCGCATTTCTTAATCTCCGGCTGCATCAGCTCAGTATGAAGATTACGATGAAGGCAGGCCAAGGGCAACAGTCCTCCGCGCGATGAGGGTCGTCACGGCCGCTTGCGCGACACCCACAATCGTGCTGCAATCATGAGTCATGACACACAACGAATACGAACAACGCAAGCGGCGGCTGGACGAGCAGCTCCGGGTCGGAATCGAGTGGCTGCAAACGGCTCATCGCCAGCAGGTCGAGGCCTTGAACCTGCTCTGGACGAATGACAGCGAGGTGGACGCGGATCGTCCCGCGGCTGAGCCGACGCCGGCTGTCTTTCCGCCCATCCTCGACCAGCCGCAGGCGCCTGGGCGCCCGCGGCGGCGCGCCTGGGAGCTCTACCGTGAGGTCCAGGGCGTACTCGCCAAGGTGCCGGAGGTCTTCGACCGCAATCACGTCTGCGAGCAGCTCGGCTACGAGCCGGACCGCGGCTCGCTCCACCGGACGCTCGAGCAGCTCACGGACGAAGGGATTCTTGCGCGCGAGTCCTGGGGAGTCGGTAGAACGCCAACGCGCTACCGGAAGGCGGGGAACGCGGGCCGCAGCGGAGCGGAGACGTGACAATCCCCTCGGTCCGCGTCTTCCGCCCCGGCCGGGGCGGCTCCCCGCGAGCGGGATTGCGGCACAAGAACCCTCTCGGAGCATCTCGCGGTCGTGAATTGCCTCGCAAAGCAGGAGGGGCGAGACGCAATCCCCGGCGTCTGCGAGACTCCCCCTTTGAATTGCGGCATTCCCCCCGCGGGGCGAGGAACGCGCCCGCGCGGGGCGCATCGCAGCCCCGCTGGGGTTGTGTCGCTCCCGGCTGGGGGTGTTTCGCAATCCGGCGGGGGAATCGCACAATCGGCCGCCCTTGTGTGGCCCCCGCACGGGGCTGTTTCGCGACCCCGTGGGGATGTTTCGCAACCCTCGGGGGCTGTTCCGCAATCGCCGGGGCTTGTGATGCCCCCGTCCGGGTTTCTGTCGCAATTGTCGGGGGGAGTCTCACCGATCGCGGTTTTGTGAGGCGGGACGCCGGGGGCGTCGCGGCCCCCGCAGCCGGCGAAGCTCGCGAACCGGGGGCGATGATGGAAATCGCCGATGCGGAGAGCGCCGAGCCGGGGGGAATGGCGCGGCAGCGGAGGGCGGGGGCCGCGCGGCCGAGGGCTGCGCCGCAACCACAGGCCCTTCAGGGTGTTGACCGCTCCGGGCGGTTTCGCTACGCTATTCGCCCGTCCTGCTGGGAGGTCGTTCAATGGTAGGACATGCGGCTCTGGACCGCAGAATCGGGGTTCGAGTCCCTGCCTCCCAGCCAACGCTCCCGTTATCGACTGCCACAGAGCGGCCGCGCCGCCGCCGAAGCCTCGCACAGATGATCGGATAGGAGGGAAGCTCCCCTTCTCTCCTTACTGCTCAACAGTTTAGGTTCCCGGCGGCCTTTCCAGATCCGCCCTTGTGCGGGGCCGGGCCGGCGTCTACACTACGCCGGGAAACCATTCAAACGACATCTCAATCGATCGCTGAGCTCGGAGAGCCATAGAGTTGGACATCGGTACGCAGATCGGTCGGTATCTGATCACCGGTCGGCTCGGCAGCGGCGGCATGGGCGAGGTCTTCCGCGCCCGGGACACCATCCTCGATCGGGAGGTCGCGATCAAGGCGCTGCCGCCGAACGTCAAAGGCGACGTCATCCGCCTCAGCCGCTTCGAGCGCGAAGCCAAACTCCTCGCGTCCCTGAACCATCCGAACATCGCCACGCTCCACGGCCTCGAACAGGCCGGCGAAGAGCGCTTTCTGGTGATGGAGCTCGTCGAAGGCGTGGTATTGGAACGCCTCCTCCATTCCGGGCCCCTGCCGATCGAAGAGGCGGTGCGGATCGGCCGCCAGATCGCCGAGGCCCTCGAAGCGGCGCACGAGAAGGGGATCGTCCATCGGGACTTGAAGCCGTCGAACGTGATCGTGGGCCCGAAGGGGCGGGTCAAAGTGCTCGATTTCGGGGTCGCGAAGTCGATCGAGTCGTCGATCCCCACGTTCGCCCCGGGCCGTGAGGTCACCATCGCCAGCCTCACCGCACCGGGGATCGTCCTGGGGACGCCTCCCTACATGAGCCCTGAGCAAGTGCGCGGCCAGGCGATCGACGACAGGAGCGACATCTGGGCTTTCGGCTGCCTCCTCTACGAGATGCTCACCGGCAGGCGCGCCTACCAGGGCGGCTCCTGGGCCGACACGCTGAGCGCCATCCTCACGCAGGAGCCGAACTGGCGAGCGCTGCCGCCGAGCACGCCGGAAGGCCTCCGCCACCTCCTCGAGCGGTGCATGATGCGGGACCGGGATCGCCGGGTGCCGAGGATCCAGGAGGTGCGGGCCGAGCTCGACCGCGTCTTCGAGCACCGGTCGTCCGGAATCCACTTGCCGACCCTCACGACTCCCACGGCCCTGGAGCTTCCCCAATCCCTGGCGCCGGCCGCGGCGCAAGGGGCGCCAACGGGCACGGGTTACACGACTCCGCTGCCGCGGCCCCGCCGCCGTGCCTGGATCGCGGCCGCCGGTCTGGCCGTGGCGCTCGTGGCGGGCGGATGGTTCGTCTTGCCGAGAATCCGGTTGCTCGAAGGGAAACCGCGGGCGGCGCAGAGCCTTTCGGAGATCACGTCGCTGGTCGTGCTTCCCGGCAGGGTGATCGGAAAAGAGTCCGACCGGTTTCTCGCCGACGCCATCCCCAATACCGTGTCCACGCATCTGGCTCAGATCGGAGGCTTGGAGACCAAGTCTCCCCCCACGAGCCTGGAGTTCGATCGGGTGGGCCGGGATTTGAACGACATCGCCGAGAGCTATCAGGTCGGCGCCGTGGTGCTGCCGACCGTCACCGTAGCGGGCGACATGCTGATCCTCAATCTGCAGCTCGTGGCGATTCCCAGCCGGGTCGTCCTTTGGACGCGGGACTTCGAGGATCGCCGTGAGCGGTATCTGGAGCTGGTGAGGTCAGCGGCGGAAGGCATTCGCCAGGCTCTCCGCCCCGCCACGCCGGCGCTCTCCAGGGCTTCGGACGTGGCCGCGACCTCGGAAGCCGAGCTGGCTCTCCACCAAGGTGTGTTCCTCTCGAACCTCTACCGCCGCCAGGGGGTCGCGAAAGACTTCGAGCGCGCTCACATGGCGCTTCTACAAGCTCTGGAGCTCGATCCTCGCCAGGCGCAGGCGGCCGTGGAGATGGCCCGACTGCATGCGGCGAAGGTCGTCACCGGCGTACCGCCCCAAGAGATCCTGCCGGAAGTCCGCCGATGGGCGCGCCGCGCCCTGGAGATCGATCCCCGGTCGAGCGGCGCCTGGGCGGTGCTGAGCGAAGCGGAGCAGATCGATCCCCAGGGCAGCTATCGGACGATGCTGGAGGATGCGCTGAAAGCGGCTGCTTTCGGTCCCACGGATGGATACGCCCACACCCGTCTGAGCTACGCGCTCTCCCGCCGTTCTTTTCTCCTCGGGCTGAAAGCGTCCGAGCGCGCGGGGCAGCTCGATCCGCTGGAGCTCTCCAATCCGCTGATGGACGCGGTCTTCCTATCGGTGATCAGCCGCGATGGCGAGGCCCGCAGCCGGGTCGAGCGGGCCCTCAGGATCGAACCCGAGATGCCGTACGGATTGCTGGTTCTGGCCTTGGTGGAGACGTTCGCCGGCCGCGGTGAGGAGGCCGCCAAGATCGCGGCGCGTCTCGAGCCCATGGCCGGCGACGGACGGATCCGTCCGGACTGGCTCAAGCTCATCCAGGACTACGTGACGTTCGAGAGGGCCTCCCGGGATGGAAACCGCGAGCCGGCGGATGCCGCGGCCGGCCGCCTGCTCCGCGCGGCCCGCGGCGGGAAGAAGTTCCCCCGCTGGGAGAGCGCCACGGCGCAGGTCGCGCCTCTCCTCGCCCGTCATGGGAGAGCCGAAGAGGCGTTGGATCTGATGCTCGTCCGGCAGCAGATGGGCTTGGTGGAGAATTATGAGTTCCTTTTCCTCAACCGGGATCTCGCGCCGCTGCGCGCGGACCCGCGGTTCCGGAGGTTGCAGGACCAGGCGCGGAAGCGATTCGACGAGATGATCGAGATCCTGGCCGGCGCACGGCAGCGCGGCGAGTATCCGTCGTATCTCGATCCGGCTCTCGACGAGCTTCTGCCGCTCATCGGTGTCTCCCGGCCCTGGTGACGGCCGATGTCGGCCCCGCCGATCTTTTCTCTTCCGCCCGACGCCCGGCTGGTCCGCTCTCCGGCGGGTGAGTTGACGATTGAGCGCGGCAAGATCGGTCTTCCTCTGGGCGTCCTCGGCCCCGGGCTCCGCGCGGCTCTGGAGATGCTGGCTTCGACAGGCGCCACCGAGGAGGGGCTCGTCGAAACGGTCGACGGAATCGAAGGCGCGGGACCGATCCTGCGTCTCCATCATCTGCTGTCCGAGCTGGCGGAGAAGCGGCTGCTGTGCCGCGGAGCCCGCTGCGCCGGCAGTCCCCTCATCACGGTCGTGCCCTTTTCCCGCTCCGCGCCGGAGCCGCGGCCGGGCGCGCCTCCCGGCGTCTTCGTCCTTTCCCGTTTCGCCTGCTTGCGGCGGGAAGGGCGGTCGCTCATCGCCGAGTCGCCGCTCGCCCACTCGACCGTGCTCGTTCACGGTGACGCCGGCGCGCGGCTGATCTCGCGGCTGGCTTCTCCCTGCGACCGCGCTGCTCTGGCCGCGGGTGTCCCGGGGCTCGCGGAAGAGGAGGCCGAGCTCTGTAGCGATCTCCTCTGGGAGGCTGGATTCCTCTCGCCCGTCGACCGCGACGGCAAGGTGGAAGAGGAGCAGGATTCACAGCTCCTGCAATGGGAATTTCACGACCTCCTCTTCCACGCCCGCAGCCGCGCCGGCCGGCACGACAACCCTTACGGTGGCGCCTATCCATTTCGCGGGTCGATCGATCCGCTGCCGGCGCTGAGGCCGCCGGCGGCGGCAGAAACGATCGATCTCTTCCGGCCCGATCTCGAACGGCTGATGCGCGAGGACCCGCCCTTCAGCCGGGTCCTCGAGGAGCGGCGCTCGCGACGATCGCGGGGAGAGTGCCCGATCACGCTTGCCGAGCTGGGGGAGTTCCTCTACCGGTCGAGCCGTCTGCGCCGGGTGATCGCCGGCGAAACGCACGAAGTCAGCGAGCGCGTCTATCCGGGCGGCGGCGCGGTCTACGAGCTCGAGATCTATCCGGTAGCGCAGTGCTGCGAAGGGCTCGCGCCCGGTCTTTTCCATTACGACCCGGGCGAGCATCGGCTCGAGCGGCTGAGCGGGATGACGCCAGAAGCCCTCGCCCTGCTCGAGGCCGCCGGACGGACCGCGAGCGCCGAGCCTCCGGAGATCCTCATCGTCCTGGCGGCGCGTTTCCAGCGCGTGACTTGGAAATACCGCTCGGTGGGCTATGCCGCGATCCTGAAGGACGTGGGGGCGCTTTACCAGACGATGTACCTGACGGCGACGGCCATGGGCCTTGCCGCCTGTGCCCTGGGCGGCGGCGATTCCGATCTGTTCGCGCGCGCAACCGGCCTCGGCTATACCAGCGAAGGCGCGGTCGGCGAGCTCATCCTCAACCGGGGCTCGGCTTAGACCCGCGGAGGGCCGCGAGCAGCTCCTGGCCGATCGGGCTCCCCAGACCGGTGCACGAATCCCAGCCCGGAGTCGGCGCGCAAGTGCCGCCGCCGCTCTCCGTGATGTCGCGCAGGGCCGCGGCAAAGGCGTCCGTGTAGAGCAGAGGCGTCAGCAGCCCCACGGGGCGCCCCAGCGTCTCGTTGATCAGGGCCACCAGAGCGGCCCACATCGGTGCAGACGCGCTGGTGCCACCCATCGGCAGATCGAGATCCGTCACGACGCAGTCGTAGCCGGTCAGGATGTCCGCCTTGGCGGCGACGTCGGGGAAGCCGCGGCCGCTCTGACCCGCTCCGATTCCCTTCTTCTCCTGCCAATCCGGAAGATCGAAGACCTGGCTGTACCCGCCGCCGCCGGACAACGGGAAACCGCCGAGCATCTCGTACCAGGAGGTCTCGCGCGACAGGTCGGCGGCAACGCTGGTGCCGCCGCAGGCCAGCACGTGCGGGCTGGTAGCCGGGAAATGGCCCGTCGCCTTGCCGCCGCAGGCGGCGGCGCCATCTCCGTAATCGCCGGTCGAGGCGCAGAGGGTCACGCCTTTGAGCGCGGCCCGCTGGAAAAGCTGGTCGAGCGAGCGCATGGAGCTCGGCGGAGTCTGGTTCTCGCACGAGCCCCAACTGCAGTTGATCACCGAAGGCGCGTAGGACTCGTCGAAGATCGCCTTCGAGAAGGCGGTGTAGTAGCCCTGCGGCGTATCCGGAGCCATGTAGGTGACGAGGCGGGCTCCCGGGGCCACCGTGCCGAGGATCTGTGGATCCAGGCTGCACTCGATGGTCGACCAGAAAGCGCCCGGGCTCCCTTTGCAGCCGTTCGGCTCCGCTTCGGCGGTCAGGGAGGGATCGAGGAGCCCGTAGAAAGCCGCGCAGTTCAGGATCGTCTGCCGGTCGGCCGGCTGGTTGGTCTGACCCGACAGCTCGACCAGAGCCATCTCGGGCATCTTGATTCCGCGCAGGCGGAAGTAGGTCTCCAGATCGCTCTGATTGAACCCGCCGCCGAACTGGAGGATGGCGACCGTCTGCCCCGCGCCGGTGGCGCCCGGCGGGAAGCCGTAGTACTCGGCCAGCTTCCGCGGATCGACGTAGGCGAGCTTCGTGACCGTCCCGCCGGCCGCCGCGGCCGCGTGCGGGTTGAGGAGCGGCCGGTCGTCGAGACCGATGACGTCTTCGACGATTCCTCTCAGCTCGCGCGGCACCGATACCGGATCGTCGTGGGTGCGGTACGGCCTCCTGGCGGCGTCGAAGATTTTGAGGCGGACGCCGAACGCCCGGCTGAAGTCCGCCAGCGAGCCGGAGAGCTCGACGGCGCTTCGCGCCGCGCTCGCTTCGATGACCTGGAGACCGTGCTCGGCGGCGAACGCCTGGACGGCCGCGAGGTCTTTCGGATCACTTCCGTAAAGCTGGGAGATTTCTTCAGGGCTCAGCAGCGATCGCTCGTGCGGCAGACGCCGGGAG
This sequence comes from Thermoanaerobaculia bacterium, assembly GCA_036002325.1. Classification (GTDB taxonomy): domain Bacteria; phylum Acidobacteriota; class Thermoanaerobaculia; order Multivoradales; family UBA5704; genus DATARR01. The sequence continues at coordinate 44,935 of DASYTJ010000135.1, forward strand.
ATCGCCTCGAGGGCTTCCCCGAGATCGTCACTGCCGGTGCGGGACCGCACGACCACGGTGACCGTGATCCGCTCTTCGGGATTCGGTTCTTCAGCCCTCGGTGCGGACCCGTGGAGCGGTCCGGTGACCGTGCCGGGGAGCTCCACCCGCGCGCGCGGAGTCGCCATGCCGGATCAGACGAAGGTGCAGGTGTCGGGGTCCGCCTGGAAGTTGGGAGCGTTCTTGATCCCCCATTTCGACTGCAGCGCCTGGCGCAGGTCGCCTTCCGAGACGCTATAGCCGTTCTGCTGCGCGACGTTGACGATGTGATCGAGCGAGCCCTTCAGCTTGTTCCGGAGATTCTGATTGGTCTCGACGTCGTTCAAGAAGCGCTGCGCCTCGTTCGTCGCCATGTCCATCCCTCCTTATCGCTTTGTGATTCGACGGCCGCGGATCTTATCACTTCAGATCAAAACGTGGATCGGATTGAGCTCCGGCTCGGCGAGCCGCTTTTCCAGCCAACCGAGGGAGACCGGCACGTCATAGAGGCGGCCCGGCGCGAAACGGGCCCGAAAGAGCCTCATCCCCGGAATCACGACCCGCACGACGGGAAGGCCGACCTCTTCTCTCGTCTGGTCGACGACGAGCACCTCCAGACCGCACCTCCGCGCCCGGTCCACGCAAAGCTCGACCTCGTCGCGGAGGTCGGGGCGGGTCAACACCGGGAAATCCTCCGCGCCGCGGGACGGACGGCTCGGATCCGGCAACAGGTAGGAGGCGGCATCTCCGGGATCCGCTGACAGGATCTGGCGCGGCCGTCCGGCGAGGAAACCAGGGAGGAACTGATTGACCTCGGTCAGGGCTCTGACGAGCGCCACCGCGGGATCGAGGTGCGCGCCGGCCCCGAGAATGAGATCTCCCGCCCGGTGCGGAACCTCGCGGGACACGGCGACGAAGACCGGAATCCCGAAGTCCGTCGTCACATCCAAGACCCAAACTTCGCGGCCCAGACGCGCGAACCACTCCCGCAGCGCCACGAGGTAGGGCTCCCGAAAGCTGTCGAGCCGGACGCCGGGGCGCGGCGCGCGGTTGTACCACCAGAGCGCCCACGCGTCCCGCTCGACGATCTCCAGAAAACCCTGGAGGATCGCTTCCTCCAGGCAGCTCCCGGCGGCGCAGCCGTTGGAGTCCGCGCGGCAAAAGCGGTGCTCCGGCGGCAGGGGAACGTCGTAATAGCAGTACGCCGCCGGCAGCCACTTGCGTCCGCCCGAGGTCAGCGACCAGGCGGAGACCCATTCGACCGGCCGGTGCTCGTCGAACGGCTCGGGAAGCCAGTGATAAGGGAGATCAAGGCGGTTCCAGGCGTCCCGCTCGGCGAGCTGCCGATCGCTGATCCGCAGGCAGGCGTTCGGGTGGATGGCCGAATCCCCGAGCTCTCGCCAGGCCGCCTCGACGCGGCTCTCGGTTCCCTGGAAGAAGCCGGAGTAGCGCTCGAGCGCCTCGCAGAGAGCGGCGGCCTGGGCCTGCTCGGGCGTGATGCCGCGGCCGGCGCTGCGGCGCCGCTCCCGGGGGAGGCGCGGACCGCTCCTGCCGGGGGCCGCCGGCTCCGCGTAGGCGGCGGTATAGACATGCAGGAGATCGTGCGTCTCCTCGCGCGAGGGCGTCAGCCGGTCGACGATGCCGGTGATCGGGCTGACGAGGTGACCGTATCGGCGCAGCGTTGCGGCCGGCGTGGCCGCCCGGTCGCCGCTGCCGGGAGTGAAGGCCTTCGAACGGCTTTGGAGCTTCGGCGGCGACGGCGGGCCAGGAGCCGCCGGTCCGCAGACGGGGCACCCGGGCCATGGCGAGTAGGCGTGCCGCGCGGACGCCAGCGTCCGGACGTCGAAGGTGATCAGCGTCCTTTCGAGCGCCGGATTCGAGCCCTGGAGGATCCACTTGAGAGCCTCGGTGGCGGCGAGGCTCAGGCCGGTCAACACCGAGGAGTCCACCGCCGGCTGCGGCACGCAGGAAGACTCCGGCAAGCCTTCCACCCGCCGCCATGCCCGGAGACGCTCCGCGAGGCAGAGCCAACACCCCCGCTGCCGGGGCTCGAACAGCGGTCCGATCCACAGGAAGGTCCCGACGGGTTTGATCAGCATCCAGGAAAACCCGCCGGCCCGGGCACGCCGGTCGAAGTCGGAGAGACTCTCCTCCAGGTAGCTCTCGGCGAGGACAACGGTCAGATCCCCCTCGCCCGTCACACGGACGCCGAGCTTTCGCAGGGATCGCTCCAGCGGCTCGACGGGCACGTCTCCCGCCGCGGCGACCGCCACCGAACGCTCCTGGAGCCGGCGGCGTGCCGCGCTGACGTCCAGCATCAACGCGTCCGCGAGCTCTTCCCAACCGGCCGGCGCCTCATCGCCGGCTTCCACGACATAGCCTTGCTCCTCCAGCCAGGAGAGCCCGAAGGCGACGTCGATCGGCGACAGCTCCTTCTCGAGACAGCGCGCGATCTCCTCGGCCGAGCGCCGGCCGTCGATGAGGGGAGCGAGGAACCGCAGAAGAGGGCTTTCGAGACGGACCGGGCCGCTCTCGCAGAACAGCGTCACCTCCTGGGCCGCCGAACAGTCGACGTGGAAGTGCCTTCTGAACCGGGGCTTCTGGATCATCGGGTTTGACGTGCCTCGGGGCCGTTGCTAGGCTGTCGGCGGATCATAGATCAAGCGAGCTTGGGAACCCGCGAATCGATGGCGCCGCGCTCTTCCCGTCCTCAAGCCGGCTGCGACGTCGTGCTGGTCGTGATGCCGTTCGGACCGCTGCTCCAGCCGTCGATCGGTCTCAGTCTTCTCAGGGCGAGCCTCGGCGGCCGGCCGGCGCGCATCGAGTACCTCACCCTCGCCTTCGCCGATCTCATCGGCGCCGATCTCTACCAGTTCGTGGCGGTCGAAGTGAACAGCGAGTGGCTGCTGGGCGACTGGATCTTCGCCGGAGTTCTCTATGGCGAGCGAGACGCCGGCCATGACGATTACCTCAGCGGTTTCGAGGGCCGGCGCGACGAGCTTCTCCGCGCCCGCCGGCTGGCCGCTACGTTCGTCGAGGCCTGCCTCGACCGGGTCCGGCGCTCTTCGCCGCGGATTGTCGGCTTCACCAACGCCTTCGCCCAGCAGACCGCTTCGCTGGCGCTGGCCCGGCGCCTCAAGCACGAGATGCCGGAGACCGCCGTCGTCTTCGGCGGGGCCAATTGCGAAGGGGTCATGGGTCGCGAGATCGTGCGACAGTTTCCGTTCGTGGACGCGGTGGTTTCGGGAGAGGGAGACAGGATCTTTTCTCAGCTCGCCCGCCGGCTGCTTGCGGGAGAGACCCTGACGGATCTGCCGGGCGTCTATTGCCGCGGGAACCTCGCGACCTTAGATGCCCTGCCGCGCATCGCGCCGCGAGTTGACGACATGGACGCCCTGCCCTACCCAGACTACGACGAGTTCTTCGTCCAGTGGGAAGCCAGCGAGGCCTGCCGAAACCTGGCCCCCATGGTGCTGTTCGAGACTTCGCGCGGCTGCTGGTGGGGAACGGCCCACCACTGCACGTTCTGCGGTCTCAACGGCTCTACGATGACTCACCGGAGCAAATCGCCCGGGCGCGCCTTCGCCGAGCTGGAGTACCTGGCGGACCGCTATCCGGGCCGCTTCATCCTCGCGGTCGACAACATTCTCGATTTGCGGTATTTCGACACCCTGATTTCAGATCTGGCGCGCTCGCCGCTCCGGCTCGATCTCTTCTATGCCCTGAAGGCGAACCTCCGCAAGGAACAGCTCCGCGCTCTTCGCGACGCCGGCATCGTGAGGATCCAGCCAGGGATCGAAAGCCTGAGCGATCCGGTGCTGCGGTTGATGCGCAAGGGCGAGACCGGCCTGCAGAACATCCAGTTGCTCAAGTGGTGCCGGGAGCTCGGCCTGCGGCCCAACTGGAACTTCCTCTGGGGTTTTCCGGGGGAACCGATCGAGGAGTACGAGCGGATGGCCCGACTCGTCCCTCTGCTCACCCACTTGACGCCGCCGCAGGCCGCGAGGCGGATCCGGCTCGACCGGTTCAGCCCCAACTTCGAGTTGGGTGCGGAGCTGGGCTTCGAGGACGTCGCGCCCTGTCCGGCGTACCAGGCCGTCTATCCGCTCGAGCCGGAAGCCCTGCGCAATCTCGCCTACCACTTCGCCTTCCGCTACCGCGACGGAAGGGACGTCGAGTCCTATACAGGACCCCTGTCGCAGGAGCTCGAACGCTGGCGAGGCGTTCACCCGCAGAGCGAGCTCTTCTTCGCCGATCGAGGCTCCGAGCTCTGGATCTGGGACCTGCGGCCGGTCGCGGCCGAAGCGCTGACGGTGCTGACCGGGCTGGACCGCAACCTCTATCTGGCCTGCGACGGCATTCGCGGCATCCAGCGGCTGGGCGTCGAGGCCGCTGCCGCGGGAGAAGGGCCGGTTTCGATCGACGAGGTCGAGACGCGGCTCCAGCCGCTCGTGGAGCGGGGACTGATGATCCGCCAAGGAGACCTGTTGTTGAGCTTGGCGGTGCCGGCGAGCGGACGGCTGTAGGCGCGGACTGGATCACGCCGTGGCCTCCGTGATCCCCGTGCTCGGCCAGACCTTGGGGCCCTATCGTCTGATCAAAGGGATCGCGCTCGGCGGGCTCTCCGCGGTCTTCCGCGCAATCGACGAGCGCTCGCAACGTCAGGTGGCGATCAAGGTACCGCTCGAAGGAGCGCTGGCGGACAGCCCCGCCCGGGAACGGCTGCGCCGGGAGGCGTTCGCTCTCGAACGGCTCGATCATCCTTCGACGCCCACCTTCCTCGATCTCGGCTCGCAGGACGGCATCGACTTCCTCGCCCTCGAATATGTGGAGGGGCGGACGTTGAGGGATCTCCTGCGGAAGAGCGGCCCCACGGAAGAGGCCGCCCTCCTGGCGCTCGGGCTTCAGATCGCTGCGGCCCTCGGCGAAATCCACCGGCGCGGTGTCATCCACTGCGACCTCAAGCCCAGCAACGTCGTCCTGACGCCGGACGGCGCCGTGAGGCTCCTCGACTTCGGGCATGCGCGGATCGTGGGGGAGGACTGCCGGAAGGACACGGGAACCCTTCCGTACATGGCCCCGGAGCGGCTCCAGGGGAGACCGTCGGACGCGCGCGGGGACCTCTGGTCTCTCGGCGTGCTCCTCTTCGAGATGGCGACGGGCCAGCGACCCTTCCGCGGCGCCACCTCCGAGGAAACCACCGCGGCGATCCGGGAGGGCTGCCTTATAGCACCGAGCTGCCGTCGCTCCGGGCTCTCGGACCGTTTCGACCGGATCGTTCTACGGGCTCTGGAGAAGGATCCCGAGCGGCGCTATGCATCGGCGGTCGACATGTGCCGCGACCTTCGCCGCGATTAAGCCCTTCCGCAGGGGCTGGCAATCAGCCAGAAAGACATTTAAGATATGCGCGCCAGCGCATGCGCCATACAAGGAGACCCTATGAGGAAAACGCCTCTGATCCTGACTTTTGCTGTCCTGATCGGTGGTCCCGGCCTCGACCGCGCGTTCGCCGCTTGCTCGGCTTCGACGACCTGCGTGGACGGCGAGGTCGTCTCGTGTACGGGAACGACGAGCTGCGTCTCGAAGTGCGGTCTGGTCAACTGTGACGGGAGCAAGAAGAAGTGCGTCGTGCCTTGCTGCTCCGCCCAGACGGATTGCGAATTCGGTCCGACACCCATCTACTGTGAGACTCGCCAGAACTTCGATTGCTCCGTCATTTCCGGCTACTCCGTCCATTGCGACACGACGACCCTCTTCTGCCAAGAACCCCCTCCGCCTCCCTGCGATCCGCCCTGGATCTGCTGGTAGCACCCGGCGCCTAGACTGATCCCGGCGTCCGCTTCAAAATCATTCGTGGCGCATGGCAGCAGAAAGGGGAGCGTTTCCGCTCCCCTTTTCAGGTCAGGCTGGCTTGGTCTTTTTAGAAGTCGAACCGCAGGCCGAGCTGGATCGTGCGGGGACCGAAGATGCCGCTCGTCGAGAACAGCGAGTCCACGACCTTGAACGTCGGGCGGGGGTTCTGGTCCGCGGTCAATCCGCTGCCGTAGATCTGGTTGGTGCCGCTGATCGACTCATTCGTCTGGTCGGTGCAGTTGAAGCACTCGGCGAACACCGAGATGCCGGCGGGGCCGACGTCGAACTTCTTCGAAAGCCGCAGGGCCGTCGACCAGATGTCGGGGAAGCGCTCGCTGTTGCGGCCGAGGTGATGGCCGTTGACCGTCGGACGGTCCGTGCCGGAAACGGCGTCGTTGTTCAGGTCGGAGCCGGCGGTGGGGGTGAACGGCGAACCCGTGTAGTAGAGGAAGGTACCCGAGAGACCGATTCCCCAGAGCGGAGTGTCCCACACGCCGTTGAGCACGACCTTCCACTCCTGATCGCGGTTCGAGGGGCCCCAGTTGAGGTCGAGGTTATTGAAATCCTCGGCCTGGATGCCGGAGAAGTTCCGCTCGTTGGAATCGTTGTCCCGGTCGCGAGACCAGGTCACCGCACCGTAGAGGCTGTAGTTGTCGGCGTACCGGCGCTGCAGAGTCGCCGTCACGGCCTTGTACTCGGACTCGGCGTCCGAGAGGTCGGTGATGACGGCGCCGTAGGCCGAAAGAGGCCGGGCGGAGCTGTAGCGCGGCAGCCCGTTGCTTGCCGTGACGCCAGCGGAACAGCCAGGGTCGCTTGTAGACGTGCAACGGACGCGGTTGATGTCCGTCAGCCGCTGGAGCTGATGCCCTTCGGCATAGACGAGGTCGACGCCCAGGGAAATGCGGGGCAGGATCTCGCGCTCGGCGCCCAGCGTGACGCGGTCGGTGTAGGGATTCTCGAAGTCCGGATCGACTGAGTAGACGGTCGGGGCGGTCACCTTGGTTCCCGGTCCGAAGTTGACGCGCTCCACGCCGACCGGGTTGAAGCCGCCGCCGGTGGCGCTGGCACCGCTGCCCCAGCCCGGAGCGGCAGGATCGGTCGGCGGTCCGGTGACGGTGGTGCCGGTCTGCGTCGCGAAAATGGAGAGCTGCGCGCCGCGCACGCCGTTGGACGTCAACGGCTGAGCCCACAGCAGCGCCGGAGTGCGGCTCCAGTAGCGGCCGAGCGAGAGGCGGACGGCGGTCTTCTCGTCCGGCGCCCAGGAGAGGCCGAAGCGGGGAGAGAGCTGGCCGTTGGAATCCGGAATGTGGGCGGTGAGGTTCAGTCCGCCCCGGCCGTTGGGATCGTTCGGGTTGAGAATCGCATTGTCAGGGTTGTCCAGGTTCTCGAGGCGGAGACCCGCCGAGAGGGTGAGGTTGGCGCGGACGAACCATTGATCCTGCAGGAAGAAGGCGGTCTCCTTCTGACTGAAAGTGGCCTTGCCCGCCTGGTCAGCCGTGAGGCCGTTGAGGCCCCCGAACTGCCGGTACTCGCGCCAGCGGCCGGCCAGGAAGTCGGCGTTGTTGGCGAAGATGTACACACCACGCCAGTTGCCCTTGAAGATCTGGTCGACGCTGGTGTCGTTGTAGTCGACGCCGCCCTTGAAGACGTGGCGCTCGCGCAGGTAGGAGAGGCTGTCGGCGAACTGCTTGCGCTTGTTGGTGGTCTGGATGGGCAGGAAGCTGACCTCGCCGAAACGCAGGCCGCCCACCTGGATCTCAGGCAGGTTGAGCCCCTTGTCCTCGCGCGGGGTTTCCTCGTTGATGTAGTTGGTGTTGAAATCGTTGAGCCAGTTGGCGCCGAACTGGCCGGACCACGAGCCGACGTAGGCTTTCGTGTCCAGCCCTTCGATGCCGTTGTAGGTCGAGGTGCGGGACTGACTGTTCGAGGTGCCGTTGATGCCTTCGTAGTCGTTCTTGTTGACGCGCAGCATGAAGCGGTGCGCGGGATTGAGCTGGTAGTCGACGCGGCCGAAGAGCACCGAGCCGTCCTGCGTCTGGACGTATTCGGGCGTCGAAGCGAGCGCCGGGTACGTGGTGAAGAACGCAGGCAGGAGCTGGGTGGAGAGGATCGGCACCGTGATGCTCTGGTCCTGATTGTCGTAGGACACGAAATAGAAGAGCTTGTCCTTGATCAGCGGACCGCCCAGCGACGCACCGTACTGAGTCTTCTCCTGGTCGGAAGCCTCGCGGCCCGGGGTCGGGCCCACCGTGGGGAAATCGGAGATCAGGCTCTGCGGCTGATTGAAGTAGAAGCCCGAGCCGTGCAAGCTGTTGGTGCCGCTCTTGGTGATGATGTTGACGAAACCGCCGCCCGAACGGCCGTACTCCACCGAGGCGCCGTTGGTGACGACGGAAAACTCCTTGATCGACTCCTGGGAGATGGAGAGCGGGGCGCGGCCTTCGGCACCGCCCACCGAACCGCCGAAGAAGGCGTTGTTGTAGTCCATGCCGTCCACGGTGATGCTGGTGTTGATGCCGCGCTCGCCGGAGAGCGACAGGGTGCCGCGCTCCGATTCGATGCGGCTCTCCGGAGTCAGCAGCACGAGCTGTTTGAAGTCACGGCCGAAGCTCGGCAAGTTCTCGATCTGCTCGTTCTGAATCGTGGTGCTGGCCGTGGTGTTGGTGACCTCGACCGTCGGCAACTGGTCGGCGGTGACCGTGATGGTCTCTGCGACCGTGGCGCTCTGCAGAGTGAAGTTGATCGTCGGCGTCGAGCCGAGCAGCAGGCGGACGTTGTCGGCCGTGGCGGTGGCGAAGCCGTCGAGGCTCGCCGTCACCTTGTAGGTGCCGGTCGGCAGGTTGAGGACGCGGTAGAAGCCCTGCTCGTCGGTCACCGCGACCTGGACGAGGCCGGTCTCCGTGTTCGTGGCCTCGATGGTGACGCCCGGAAGCGGAGCGCCGTCGGCGCCTTCCACGGTGCCGGAGATGCGGCTGGTGGTCACGTCGGTCTGGGCGAACGCCGCGCCGGCCAGGCCCAGGACGGCCAACGTAGCCGTCAGGGCGAGAGCCCAGACCCAAGAGCGGTTGGAACGGACACGCACCATAGGTGAAACCCTCCTTTTCGTACGCAGGTTTTTCGAGCGGATTGTATGCGAGGAGGGCAATCCGCCCAAGGGGACTGTGTCACCTTCCGGTAACAGGCCCATGGCGACAGGGTGCCTCCGCCCGCTGTGCTAAGCTCCGCCCGCGAATGCGGTCTCTGGACGGCGGCATTATACCTCCGGACCGGTCTCCGCGTTCCTCCCTTCCAGAGATCCCGACATGGCTTCCGAGGACAGGCCCCTGGTGAGCGTCATCATGGGGAGCAAGTCGGACTGGGAGACGCTCCGCCACGCCGACGAGATGCTCGCCCGTTTCGGCGTTCCTCATGAGTGCCTGATCGTCTCCGCGCACCGCACACCGGACTGGATGGGCGAGTTCGCTCGCACCGCCGCCGAGAGAGGAATCGAGGTCATCATCGCAGGCGCCGGAGGCGCCGCCCACCTGCCTGGCATGGTGGCGGCCCAAACGTGGGTTCCCGTTCTCGGCGTTCCGGTTCAGAGCCAGGCGCTCAACGGCCTCGACTCCCTGCTGTCGATCGTGCAGATGCCTTCCGGCGTGCCCGTCGGCACGCTCGCCATCGGCAAGGCCGGCGCGGCCAACGCCGCCCTGCTCGCCGTTCGCATCCTGGCCACCACCCGGCCGGAGCTGCGGCAGAAGCTCCGCGAATTCGCCGACGAGCAGACCCGCCGGGTGAGGGAAGAAACCCTGCCTTGAGCCGCGTCGTTCCGCCCGGCTCGACGATCGGCGTCCTCGGCAGCGGCCAGCTCGGCCGCATGTTCGCCATCGCCGCCCGGCGCATGGGCTACCGCGTCCACACGCTCTCCCCGGACTACGACACTCCCACCGGCCAGGTCGCCGACCGCGAAGTGCAAGCGGCCTATGACGATCTCGACGCCGTCCGCGATTTCGCCCGCGGCGTCGACGTGGTCACCTTCGAGTTCGAGAACGTCTCGGCCGCCGCCACCGAGGCCGCCGGCGAGCACGCGCCCGTGCGGCCGGCCGGCTCCGTGCTCCACACTACGCAGAACCGATTGCGGGAGAAGAGCTTCCTCGCCGGCGCCGGCTTCCCGGTGACGCCGTTCGCGGCGGTCCGCTCGTTGGACGACCTGCGCGGCGCCCTCGCCTCCCTGGGGACGCCGGCGGTGCTCAAGACCGCCGGCTGGGGCTACGACGGTAAAGGGCAGGTGAGGATCGCCTCCGCGGACGAAGCTGCGGCCGCCTGGCAGGCGGTAGGCGGTCAGGAATGCGTCCTCGAAGCTTTCGTGGACTTCGACCGCGAGGTCTCCGTCGTCGCGGCGCGGGGGCTCGACGGCTCCTTCGCGCACTTCGGCGTAATCGAGAACCGCCACGAGCGGCACATTCTCGACGTCTCCGTGGCGCCGGCTCGCGTGGCTCCGGAAACGGCGGCCGAGGCGGTGGAGATCACTCGCGGCATTCTCGCCGGCTTGGAGGTCGTCGGCGTGCTCTGCGTCGAGATGTTCCTCACCCGCGGCGGCCGGCTGCTGGTCAACGAGCTGGCGCCGCGGCCCCACAACTCCGGCCATCTGACCTTCGACGCCTGCGTCACCAGCCAGTTCGAGCAGCAGCTCCGGGCGATCTGCGGCCTTACCCTCGGCGCCACCGATCTGCTCCGCCCCGCCGCCATGGCCAACCTCCTCGGCGATCTCTGGGCCGCCGGCGAGCCCGACTGGGCCGCCGCCTGCCGCCATCCCGACGTCAAGCTCCACCTCTACGGCAAGGCGGCGCCGCGCCCCGGCAGGAAGATGGGGCACCTCACGGCGCTGGCGGCGATACCGGAAGCGGCGGCGGAGAGGGTGATCGCGGCGAGAGGGGCTCTTGCCGGCGTTACCTCACCCCAACCCCTCTCCTAAAGGAGAGGGGCTAAGGAAAGAAAAAAAGAAAGACATGACGATCAGGCAGCATCATCCAGGTGGCGGAAAGGCGCACGTCCGGGAGCTTCGGCGGGAGCAGACTGCGGCCGAAAAGGCCCTCTGGGAGATGCTGCGGGGCCGGCGGCTCGGAGGGTTGAAGTTCCGGCGTCAGTTTCCGATTAGCCCCTTCATCGCAGACTTCTGCTGCTTCGCGCTGAAGCTCATCGTCGAGCTGGACGGCGAGGTTCATGCTGCGGCACCCCAAGCCGCTCACGACGAGAACCGGGATATCTACCTCCGGTCCCTGGGTTACACGATCCTGCGGTTCCCCAACGAGCTGGTTTTCAGCAATCCGGAGTCTCTTCTAAGAGCGATCTCCGAGACAGCGGAGCGATCCAACTCCGATCCCAAAGCCCCTCTCCTTTAGGAGAGGGGTTGGGGTGAGGTAACGCCGGCAAGACGGTCCCTCGCGAGCCTCACGCCGCCCGCAAGCTCACCGACACCTCCACGTCCTGCGGACGCGCCAGCGCCAGGTAGACCGGGCAGCGCTGCCGCCAGACGGCGATGAGCGCGTCGATCTTTTCCTGCGGGCTGGGCGAGTCGATCTCGACCTTCAGAGCGATGTTCCGGAGCTCGGCCACGATTTGGCCGATGCCCAGCAGACCTCGGTCGTCGCTCTCGCAGGAGGCCGTGGCCTTGACGCTGCGGAGGGTGACGCCGAGCTGCGGCGCCAGCAGATCCCGCAGGATGAGGACGACGCAGCCGGCGAGAGCGCTGAGCAGCAGGGCGGTTGGGCTGGGGGCGGAATCGCCACCCCCGAGCGCCGACGACAGGTCGGCCCGCCAAGAGAAGTCTCCCGAGATGAAGGAAGCGGCGGAACCTTCCGAGACCGCGGTCACGGATTGGCTGCCCTGGGCTTTCTCGGGCTGCGCCCGCCAGAGCCGCGATGTATGTTGGATGACGTCGAGCGTCATGATTTCTTCTCCTGAATAAGGATTTCGCACGGACGGGACCGCGCGTAAAGGAGGGAACGAGCGCCACCGGCTGTTCCCCTCAGAAAACGGTTACATCTACGTTGCTCTCCCCCTCCAGGTTTCCCGGATCCTTCTCCGGTAAGATCCTTTCCGGACCAGACGGGCAGACCGGAGGGGTGCGGCCATGACTTGGATGATCTATGGCGCCAATGGTTACACCGGAGAGCTGGTGGCGCGCGAGGCCGTGCGCCGAGGGCTCTCTCCCATCCTCGCCGGGCGCAACGCCGAAGCGGTGAAGCGCCTGGGGCGGGAGCTCGGGCTGCAGAGCCGCGCCTTCTCGCTCGACGATCCCCAGGGCACCGCGGCGGAGCTCTATGGCGTCAAAGCCGTCCTCCACTGCGCCGGGCCTTTCCTGCATACCAGCGCCGCCATGGTCTCCGCCTGCCTGGCGACGCGGGCGCACTACCTCGACATCACGGGAGAAATCCCGGTCTTCGAAGCCGTGCTGGCGCGCAAGGACGAGGCTCTCCGCGCCGGGGTCGCCCTGCTTCCCGGCGTCGGCTTCGACGTCGTGCCGAGCGATTGCCTTGCCGCCCGCCTCGCCGCCGCTCTGCCGGACCCGGCCGAGCTCGCCCTCGCCTTCTACACCGCCGGGGGAAGCACCAGCCGCGGCACGCTGAAGACGATGATCGAGAGCCTTCCCCACGCCGGAGCCATCCGCAAGAACGGCCGCATCATCCCCGTACCGATCGCCTGGGACTCCCGCGAGATCGACTTCGGCGGCCGCGCCGGCCGGCGCTGGACGATGACCATTCCCTGGGGCGACGTCTCGACGGCCTACCACTCGACCGGCATCCCCAACATCCGCGTCTACACGGGGACGCCGCCGGCGCGCATCCAGCGTCTGAAGCGCCTCGCTCCTCTCCTCCCCCTAGCCGGCTGGAAACCGATCAAGCGGTTCGCGCAGCGCTGGGTGGAAAAGCGGGTGACCGGGCCCACGCCCGAGCAACGCGAGCACGCCCGCGTCTACCTCTGGGGCGAGGCGCGCGATGCCGCCGGACGCACCGCCACCGCCACCCTGGAAACGCCGGAAGGTTACCGCTTCACGGCGCTCTCCTCCGTCGAGTGCGCCGAGCGCGTCCTGGCCGGCAAGGTTCAACCCGGAGCGTGGACGCCGTCGAAAGCCTTCGGCGCGGATTTCGTGGGCGAGATTCCCGGCGTGGCGATGGGAGAGGTTCGAGGCGGCGTTACCTCACCCCAACCCCTCTCCTAAAGGAGAGGGGCTTAAAGACGCAGAGAATTGTCGCTTTGCTCTAGGCCATCGCGCTGATCGCCGCCCAGGCCAGCCCGCCGAACAGGGCGAGCGGCAGCAGAACCATCCCGGCCACCAGCAGGGCCGGTCCGATCACGATCATCAAAACCAGGCCGACGACGACGCCCACCGCCACCAGAGCCAGCTTCAGGACGCCGAAGGCCAGCGCCACCGGGAACAGAGCGATCTTGAAGATCAGCTTGAAAAGACCCGCAAGCAGGGCGAACGCCACGCAGGCGGCACCGATCATCACCACGAGCAGGAAGAAGCCGGCGATCACGGACATGACTCCTTCACCTCCGACCTTCACTACGAAAAGCGCGCCTGGAAGTTTCCGGGCGAGCCTCATCCGAGGCTAAACTCCAAGCCGTATGAGCGGGAGAGAAGGAGGACCCAACGATGAGCCAAACGACCGATGCCATCACCCCCGATCCGATTCTCCAGGTCGCCAGCGGCTTCATGGCGGCCAAACACCTCTTCACCGCCAGCGCCATCGACCTCTTCGCCGCCATCGGCGAAGGTGAAGCGACGCTCGCGGAGCTGGCCGGGCGGACCAGCGTCCCGGCGCGAACCTTGCGGGTCAGCGCCGACGCCATGGCGGCCCTCGGCTTTGTGGAAAAGTCCGGCGACCGCTATCGCAACTCCCCCGTCGCGGCGGCTTTCCTCGCCGGCCGAACGCCGGTGGATCTGCGGCCGTTCCTCAAGTTCTGGGACCGCATCAGCTATCCAACGTGGATGGGCCTCGAGGCGGCGGTGCGCGGCGCGGCTCCAATCGAGAGGTCGTTCACGTCCGAGGAGACGAAGCTCTTCAACGAGGGGGTCGCCGCGGTGACCGGTGGAGCGGCCCACGCGCTGGCCGGCGCGGTGGACTGGTCGCGCCGCAACCGGGTGCTCGACCTTGGCGGCGGCACGGGGAGCTTTCTCGTCGCCTTGATCGGTGCGCATCCGCACCTGCGGGGCACCCTCTTCGATCTGCCGCGGGCCATCGCCGTCGCCCGCGAGCATCTGAAGGGATTCGGTGGACAGATCGATCTGCTAGAAGGCGACTTCTTCGAGCAGGAGATCCCTTCGGGGCACGACGCCGTGCTGCTCGCCAACATCGTGCACGGCTTCAGCGAAGAGCAGAACCGGGAGCTGCTGCGCCGGATCCGGGCCGCCGTCGAGCCGGGAGCCGCGCTGCTGGTCATCGACTTCTGGCTGGACGCCTCCCGCACGCAGCCGGTCTTCCCTGCCCTGATGTCGGGCGAGTTCCTGGTAATGACCGGCGCCGGCGAGTCGTACAGCGACGAGCAGGCGCGCGCCTGGCTGGCCGAGACCGGCTGGGCGGCGCGGGATCTGAAGCCGCTCGCCGGCCCGGCCGGAGTGCTGGTCGGCGAGGCGGTGTAGGGCCGCGGCTCAGTCTTGCGAGTAGCGTTGCGCCTGGGGTTCTCGTGACAGCTCAGACGCTTCCTGAGGAGAGCGCTTCAACCACTGTTCTCCGCCGCCTCGGGCTCCGACTTGCGGGGCCGGTTCAGCACCCGGAAGATGGCCTCGTTTGGGAGTGGCAATACCAGACGCATGCGACCCGGCCGTAGGGGGGGCAGCGGGCCTGAACGCAGCAGCGGCTAAGCGGCTTTGGGGGAAATGTTACGCTCCGATCGAAAACGCCAGCGACAGCAGCGTCTGCTGCTCCATGGTGTGCGCCTTCGCCGAGCCGGTGGCCGGGCTGCCGCTCGCCGAGCGCTTGACGGAGCGGATGGGCCGGCGCAGCATGCGCTCGATTCTCGGCTGCACGAAGAACAGCGCTCCCATGTTCGCCGGCTCCTCCTGCACCCACACGACGTCGCGGGCTTCCGGATGGCGCGCCATCTCGGCGGCGAGCTCCTGCTCCGGGAAGGGATAGAGCTGGTCGAGGAAGACGATCGCCGTCGAGGCGTCCTTCCGGCGCTCCCGCTCGCGCTTGAGCTCGTGGCCGATCTTGCCGGTGCAGAGGATCACCCGCTGCGCGGCTGCAGCCTCTGAATCGGGAACCACGTTGAGGAAGCGATCGCGCGTCAGCTCCTCGACGCCCGAGGAAGAATCCTTGTGGCGCAGCATGCTCTTCGGCGTCATCACGAACAGCGGCTTGCGCCAGGGGCTCAACGCCTGCCGGCGCAGCATGTGGAAGTACTGCGCCGCCGTCGAGGGCTGACACACCTGGATGTTGTCCTCGGCGGCGAGCTGCAGATAGCGCTCCAGCCGCGCGCTCGAATGCTCCGGACCCTGCCCTTCGTAACCGTGCGGCAGCAGCAGGACGACGCCGGAGAGCAGCCCCCACTTGTCTTCGCCGGCGGTGACGAACTGATCGATGACGATCTGCGCGCCGTTGGCGAAGTCGCCGAACTGCGCCTCCCAGCAGATCAGCGCCTCGGGGTAGTCGCGGCTGAAGCCGTACTCGAAGCCGAGGACGGCGGCCTCGGAAAGCATCGAGTCGTAGACCTCGAAACGCGCCTGGTCCGGCGCGATGTGCTGCAGCGGAATGTGCTCGCTGCCGTTCTCGACGTCGATCAGCACCGAGTGACGCTGGTTGAAGGTGCCGCGCCGGCTGTCCTGACCCGAGAGGCGGACGGGCGTTCCTTCCTTCACCAGCGAGGCGAAGGCGAGCGCTTCGGCCATGCCGTAGTCGAGCGGCCGCTTGCCCTGGCCCATCTCCGCCCGCTGCGCGAGCAACGCCTGGATCTTCTTGTGAACGTGGAATCCCTCGGGCGCGGTGGTGAGCGGCGCGGTCAGCTCGGCGATCGCCGCCGTCGTGAGCCCCGTCTTCACCTCGTAATCCGGCAGCCAGCAGCCGCCCTGATAGCGGTCCCAGTACTCGGGGAGCGTGCGCAGGGTGGGCTTCTTCTCGATCGATCCGGCCTGCTTGTGCGCGGCGTCCAGCTCGGCGCGAATCGCCTCGGCCCGGCGGTCCGCTTCTCCCTCGGGCAGGCCGATCGACTTCCCGAAGATCCGCCACAGCGGCGGATGGGCCTGGATCGTCTTGTAGAGCAGCGGCTGCGTGATGGTGGGATCGTCCACTTCGCTGTGGCCGTGCCGGCGGAAGCCGATCAGATCCACCACGACGTCGCTCTTGAATTCGTAACGGTAATCGACGGCGATCTGCGCCACCCGCGCCACGGCGTCGGGGTCTTCGCCGTTGACATGGAAGATCGGTACCGGCAGGCGCCGCGCCACGTCTGAGGCGAAACGCGACGAGTGGAGCGCCTTGGGCTCGGTGGTGAAGCCGATCAGGTTGTTCACGATGACGTGCACCGTGCCGCCCACGCGGTAGCCGTGGAGGTCCGCCAGATTCAACGTCTCGGCGAGAATGCCCTGGCCGGCGAAGGCGGCGTCGCCATGAAGCACGATGGGAAAGACCTGATCGTGGTCCACGTCGTCGCCAAGGCGCGTCTGCTTGGCGCGCACGCGGCCGAGGGCCACCGGATCGACGGCCTCGAGATGACTGGGGTTTGAAACCAAGTGGATGTTGACGGTATGGCCGTTTTTCCCTGCATAGTCGCCCGTCGCACCCATGTGGTACTTGACGTCGCCGCCGCCGAGGATGCTGCGCGGATCGACGTCTTCGAAACCGGCGAGGATCTCGGCGGCGGAGCGGCCGACGGTGTGAACCATGACGTTGAGCCGTCCGCGGTGGCTCATGGCGAGCACCACCTGGCTCGTACGGTGCTCCGCGGCGCTCTCCAACATCTGATCGAGGCATGGCAGCAGGGCCTCGACGCCCTCGATGGAGAACCGTTTGGTGCCCAGATACCGTGCTTGGAGGAACTGCTCGAACGTCTCCGCCCGGGTGAGCAGGTCGAGAATTCGGTCGCGATCGAAGCGCGGCGCCTCAGATTCCATCCGTTCCTGGATCCACCGCCGCCGGGCAGCGTCCTGGATGTGCATGAACTCGACGCCGATCGTCCCGCAGTAAAAGCGGCGGGCGTACTCCTCCGTCGCCGGATCGCAGTCCTCCAGCCCGGTCTGCTTTTCGGGCTCGATGCGGTTCATCGGGTCGAGATCCGCCAGAAGGAATCCCAGCCGGCGGTAGGCGTTCAAGGTCTTCTCGTCCAGGGCGGCAGGCCGCTCAGGCGTGACCGTGGCAGTGGGTTGGAGAGTCGTAGCCATAGCAGGGGTGAGAATACCACCCGGAGATTGAGGCCGCCTGAGTCAAGCCGGCGGCTTGGAGCGGTTCGGCAAGCGTCGTGGAAGCTGGTAAAATATGATCCAAGGGCATACTCTGCGGAGGCACATCCATGCTGTTGAACCTTTACTTAAAGATCATGATCTTCGTTTTTCTTCTCGCCTCCGCCGTGCCGGCGCTGGCCGATACTCCAGTGGTCGCGGCAATGTGGCGTGCCGAACTGAAGGCGGTGGACCAGAAACTCCGTGCGAAGCAGTGGGCTCCGGCGGAGAAGCTCGCGCGAAAGGCGGCCTATGACATCGCCGAATTAGCAGGCACCGGAGAGGGCGCTTCCTACAGCCTGGCGGTGGTGTCGGCGTTCCGTGCCATCGCCGCGGCAGGTCTCGGCAAAACCGAGGATGCGGCTTGGCACTGGGACACGGCTCTCAATCTCTTCCCCGATATCGCGAAGACGGACGTCTCGCCCTATGGCTCCGCTGCGGTGGAACTGCGGACTCGCAAGCTTCGGGAAGCCGAGCCCGACGATCTCAGAAAACAGTTGCTGGACCGCCTGAAAGGAGGAAACGGCTCCGTATTGGTAGACACGAAGGAGGGGGAAAGGAACATCACACCTCCTCGCATCATCAAGCAGCCCCGCATCTCCTTTCCCACGGCACTGAACCTTCTCGGATCCGAAGGCGTCGTCGTGGTCTCGGCGGTCATCGGCGAGGATGGACGACTTCGCGAGCCGCGCGTGATCGAGCTCCGAGGCGGCGGTCCGGCGATGAAATACGTAGCTCTCGACGCCCTGCGGGAATGGCGATTCGAGCCGGCGAAGCTCGATCGAACGCCGGCTGCCGTGTACTACGTGCTCACGGTCAACTTTCATGATCGGCGCTGAATGCCGGCGCGGTCCGGTGAGAGCCGAACCGCGCCGGAAGCTTCACTTTACGGACAGGTGGCGAACGCGCCCGTGTCGAGGATGCTGCGGAAGACCCGGTTCTGCGGGTTGGTGTAGGTCTTGGTCGCGCCCGTCTTGGTGTCGGTGACGGTGAGGACGACGTTGACGTTGGTCATGCCGGCCGCGAAGACCCAGTAACGGTTGTTGAGCGCGCAGGCGTTCAGCACCTTGATGGTGATCTCCACGTTCCCCGGATCGAAGAACCAGAAGTAGCCGCTCTCGCCGGTCAGGGTCACGCTCTGCGCGGGAGCGGTCGTGCCGTTCGCGGTCCGGGTAGCCGTTACTTTGAAGCGGCCGTTGTTCAGGCACAGGACACTGCCGCCGGCGACGCAGGCGGTCGTCTCCTCGAACGCGCCGATGTCGCAGCGGGCGCCTCCCGGACGCGTGGCGCCCCGCTGGTCGGTCGCCTCGCAGGCGCCGTTGCCGGAGCCCGGCGTAGCCGGATTGCCCGCGTCGAGGGCCGGGCTGCCGGCGAGGAGAGCGCGCGTCGAAGTGGGACCGCCGTTCTGCGCCAGCGGACCGAGCTTCGGATCGATCGGGCTCAGCGCGCCCACGATGTCGTGATTGGCGGCCGAAGGACCGACGCAGCCGGCGCCGCTGCCGATCAGGTCGTATCCGGATTCGACGGGACCGGAGCAATCCGGCTCGGAAGCGGCGGTGTTGCCGGCCAGAATGGAGTTGGTGACCTTCGGAGAAAGGCCGATGAAGGCAGAGCTCTCGATGAAGGCGCCGCCGCCCTTGGAGGCAGCGGTATTGCCCGCGATGGTGACGTTGTTCAGCGTCACCTGGGCATCGGTGAAAGAGAAGATGTAGAGGCCGCCGCCGAAATCGGCCGAGGTCTGGTTGCCCGTGACGGTGACGTTGGCGAGGGTTGTATCGCCATGAACGGCGATCGCACCGGCGCGCCCCTGGGCGGTGTTGCCCGCTACCAGGCTGTCCGTCACGGTGAGGGCGGAGCTGCCGCCGTCGGTCGAGATGGCGCCGCCGAGGCCGCTGCTGGAGTTCCCCGTCAAGGCGCTGCGCGCGACCGTCAACTGGCCGGCGTTCTGAATGGCGCCGCCGGCTCCGGACGCGTGGCCGTTGCGCAGCGTCACGTCGCTGATCTCGGCCGTGACGCCGGCCGGGATGTCGAAGATGCGATCGACGCCGCCGCCGTCGATGATCGTGCGCCCGGCGCCGTCGCCCAGCACGACGAGATCGTCCGATACGTCGAGGCCGCCCGGAAGGCTCAGCCCGTAGATTCCCGCGTGCAACAGAATGACGTCGTCGCCCGCATGAGCGTTGGCCGCCAGGACGGCTTCGCGCAGCGAGCAGTCGGCGTTGCAGTTGCCGTCCGCCGTGTCGACCGTCTTGCTGGGGATATAGACCGCCGCGCTCGCGGCGGGAGTGAAAGCGACCAGCGCCAGCAGGGCGAAGGCCGCTTCGAGGGTACGTCGGAGACTGCATTTCATGATCGTTCTCCTTCGAGTCCAGTTATTTGATCTCTGACCGTTTTCGCGACTCCGAGCGGCTCCCGGGATCCCGCTCGGAACTGACTGCTGCCGAGCTCGAGCTACCTTCTCACGCGTTTCTGAATATGTCTACGGGACATGAAGGAGGGGCGTCTAAACAGGCGCGCAAAGGAGAAATTCCCGGAGCGCGCCGTCTACCCGCGAAACCTCACCCCTTGGCCCCCTCTCCAGCGAAGCTGGAGAGGGGGGAAAATCCAGAACCGATCTACAGCGGGTCAACCTGATGAGGACCGCTCTTGTCGTTTCCCCCTCTCCACGAAGTGGAGAGGGGGCCAGGAGGTGAGGTTTCGCGGGGATGCCGGTCCCCGATGCTAAACTCCGCCTCCGACCTGGAGCCAACGCATGACGCGACGATTCGCGAAGCCGTTCTCAATCCTCTTCCTGATCGCATCCCTGCTGACCGCCTTTCCGGGCGGCGCGCAGATTTCGCTCGGGCCCTCGCCGCTCGAGCCGGCGTCGACCGGCGGTGTCGCGGCCGTCGATCGGGCGCTCGCCAAGCTCTCCACGCACAAGCGCCTGCTGGTGATCGCCGCCCATCCGGACGACGAAGACACCTCGCTCATCGCCCTCGTCTCGCGCGGCATGGGCGGCGAGGCAGCCTATCTTTCGCTCAGCCGCGGCGAAGGCGGCCAGAACCTGATCGGTCCCGAGCTGGGAGTGGGGCTGGGATTGATTCGCAGCCGCGAGCTGCTGGCGGCGCGAGCCGTGGACGGCGGCCGGCAGTTTTTCTGCCGCGCCTATGACTTCGGCTACACCCGCTCGCTCGACGAGACCTTGCGCCTCTGGCCGAAGGACGTGATGGTAGAAGACGCCGTGCGGGTGATCCGGCGCTTCAAGCCGCAAGTGGTGGTCTCGGTCTTCCCCGGCATTCCCCATCCCAATCACGGCCAGCACCAAGTTGCCGGCGTGACCGCCTATGCCGCGTTCCCTCTGGCCGGCGACGCCAGCGCCCTGCCGCAGCTCACGGCCGAAGGACTCGTCCCCTGGACGCCGCAAGCCCTCTACCGCTCGACCCGCTTCGACCCGGAGTCGCCCAGCCTCATCCTGCCGTTGAGCCGCATCGATCCGCTGGCCGGCAAGTCAATCGCCCAGCTCGCCATGGCCAGCCGCAGCATGCACCGCTCGCAGGACATGGGGATGATCCAGCGGCTCGGCCCTCTGGACACCCGGGTCGGCTGGGTGGAAGGCGCCGGCAAGGAAGCGAAGGATCTCTTTTCGGGGATTGACACCCGCCTCTCCGCGCTGGCGACCACGGTGGCCGACGCCGGGCGGCGGAAGACGGCGGAGGATCGCCTGAACGCCGTGCAGGCCGCGGCCGAGCGCGCCCGGACGAGTCTCAACCCGGCGAAACTGGACGAGACGGTGCCCGCTTTGGTCGAGATCCTCGAGAATCTCCGGCAGGCCCGCGCCGTCCTGACGGAGGACGACCGCCCGGCGCGCGAGTTGGTCGACGAGAAGATCGACGTCGCCGAGGTGGGACTCGCCGCCGCGGCGAGCATCGCCTTCGACGCCACCACGGACCGCGAAGCGCTCATCGGCGGCGAGACCTTCACCGTTCAGGCCAGCCTCTGGAACGGCGGCGCGCGGCCGGTCTCGGGAGTCTCGGTCTCGCTGGTGCCGGCTCCGGAGTTCGACGGCGAGCCGCTGGCGGGTGAAGCGAAAGATCTGGCGGCCGGCGCCCTCGGCACCTGGGAGCTCAAGCCGGCAGTGCCGGCCGGAGCGCCTCCCACCGTTCCCTACTTCCTGCGCAAGCCGCTGGCGGGAAGCCTCTACGACTGGTCCGCGGCCACGCCCGCCGAGCGGGGCGAGCCTTTCGGCCCGCCGCCGCTTACCGCCCGCTTCAGCTTCACCCTGGACGGCGCGCCCATCACCCTGGAGCGGGAAGTCGTCCATCTGCACCGCGATCAGGCCATCGGCGAAGTCCGCCGGCCGTTGCGCGTGGTGCCGAAAATCGAAGTGGCGGTGGCGGACTCGTTGCTCGTCTGGCCGGTGCAGAGCCGCGAGCCGCGCCGCCTCCACGTGACCCTCACCTCGCACGCGAAGGCGCCGCTCAGCGGCCGGCTCGAAGCCGCCGCGCTGGGTGGACCCACGGTCAGCCCGAAGCCCTTTACGCTGGATGCGGACGAGCCGGCCGACCTGGAGCTGACTTTGTCACCGCCCAAGGACCTGAAGCCGGGCCGCACGGAGATGCAGCTCGCCGCCGTGCTCGAGGACGGCGAGCGGTTCGATTTCGCCGTGCCCGTCGTGGACTATCCCCACATCCGCGCCACGCCTCGCCCCGTGCCGGCGCGCGTGACGATCCAGACGGCCGACCTGCGCCTGCCGCCGCTGAAAAAGGTGGGGTACGTTCGCGGCGCCTCGGACCGCGTTCCCGAATTCCTGCGTCAGGTCGGCGTTCCGCTGGAGCTCCTTGGACCCGACCAGCTCGAGGCGGCCGATCTCTCGCGCTATGACGCCATCGTCGTCGGCAGCCGCGCCTACGAGATCGATCCCGCCCTCGCGCGCGCCAATCACCGGCTGCTCGACTATGCGCGCAACGGCGGCCTCGTCATCGTCCAATATCAGCAGTACCCGTTCATCGAAGGAAAGTTCGCGCCCTTCCCGCTGGAGATCGCCCGGCCGCACGACCGCATCACGGACGAAACAGCCCCGGTCGCCGTGCTCGACCCTGCCAGCCCGGTCTTCAACACGCCGAACAAGATCAGCCCTGAAGACTGGAACGGCTGGGTGCAGGAGCGCGGCCTCTACTTCGCGCACACCTGGGACGCCGCCTACAAGCCGCTGCTGTCGATGAAGGATCCGGACACGCCCGATCTCCAAGGCGGCCTGCTCGTGGCGCAGCTCGGCAAGGGACACTACGTCTATACGGGCCTGGCCTTCTTCCGGCAGCTCCCCGCGGGCGTGCCGGGAGCGTATCGGCTGTTCGCGAACCTGCTGGGGGTGAAGTGAGGAAGAGCGGTATCCCCTTCGAAACCTCACCCCCCGGCCCCCTCTCCAGCGAAGCTGGAGA
>DASYTJ010000136.1:0-20228 GCA_036002325.1 Thermoanaerobaculia bacterium
GTCGGCCAGCGGTTGCGCTCCGCGCTTCCTCCCCACGGTCGGTCGCCCTTCCGCGGTTGCGCTTCGCTTCGATTGCGATGGCCTGCTTTCGGGAGGACTTGCACCTCCAAGCTGGTGCCCATGCCGGGCATACAACTCGCAGGTGCTCCCGTTGGTCGCACCTGCGGCTCGAACGGACTCGCTAGCCCGCCGCGGGAAGACCAGCACCACCGCGGCTTTCGCCTCCTCCACGTCCCCGTGAGTCCTCGGCGCCGCCGAGGGTCCCTTGTGTGGACGTGGCGGTCGTCGCGAGTGGGGATTCGGTAGTCCTCGGCGCCGCTGTCCGGGGAACCCTCTTCGGGTTCCCCGGACCCTTCCCCGTTCAGGCGGGCATTGAGGCGGCATTCCCCCGTGCAGCTCGGGCGTTGGCACCGGCGACCGGCGACAGCCGCCGCGACCATCTGAGCTATAGCAGGTAGGGCGGGAGGGAGCGACGAGCCGCCGCGCCTTGAGGTCCTCCGGCGAATCTCGCCGGGAGCCCGCCAGGGCGAGGACGGCGCCGGCCCGCGGCGGGTTTTCCCCGTGGCGAGCGGCCGCAGGTGCGACCGACGGGAGCACCTGCGAGTTTTCGTGCAACGAAAACATGGCTGGCCCCGCAGGGCCCCCCGGCCGCAGGCCGCACCAGCTTACTTTCGGGGGGCTCCCGGGAGGCCGCCGCCCGCGGGGCACCCTGCGGGTTCCCCGCCACCCCTCCGCGCGCGGACGGGCAACTGAGGCGGTGCCTCTTCGATGTGTCGATCGAGCTGACGCCGGCGGCCGTGATTGCCGAGGCGACCGGCTCAGCGATTTCGACGAGGACCGAAGGAGAGGATCGTGTCTCGCCCGGTGTCCTCAGGAGATCTCCCGTCAGACGCTGGGCCTGTCTCTACGGACCTTCTCCTTGACGGTCTCGAGCTTTCGGGATTGTCGGTGGGGATCCCTTTCCTGGACCGCGTCGATGAGCTCTTCGAGTAGGTCGAACAGTCTCCTAACGTCGCCATCCACTTGGGGCATGGTGCGCTCCTTGTTGAGCCCTCTCCTCGGAGAATTTGTACACGGGGTCAACCACTGCGACCGAGGAGGAATGCGGGAGGGCGGCCCGGTAGCCGCCCTCTGTATCTGCCAACGGAGCCCTTGGGCTCCGGTGTCACCAGAGCAGGTTCGCACATCGCGTGCCAGGAGCGAATGGGCTGGACTTTTTACGGCGCGGCAGCGGTGTTCGGCGGCGCGAAGCGGCGCGGAGTCTCCGTTAGGGGTCGGGTGGTGGAGATGAAGGAGAGCCGGCAGTTTGGAGCGCAGTTCAGCTCCAATCTGCCTTCCTTATCAGGCGGGAGAGCCCGGACGGGGCCAGAGGACCGCGGTGGATGTCAGCTTAGAGGCCCGTGGTGGGGCCGGTGCCGAAGCGGTGATCGATTGCAGTCCAGGGTGTGGATTCGAGCTGTGAGCCTTGGCAGAGGAAAGGCCCCACGCCGGGCCGGGCGCTGCAGGCCGGGAGAGTCTCGACACAGCCCAGGCCCGGTCCGGGCTCGTGGGCGGGGGAAATGGAAGAGGGCGGGGGGTGGGGATTGGTCTCGGTGCCGACTGCCGGGAGGGCCAGCAGTCCGGCCCGGAGCCGGCGGCACCGAGACCGTCCTTTCAGGCTGCCAGCGGGCTCAGGGCTTGGCGAGGGAGCGCAGCGACCGCGGGCCGCTGGCGCGGGGCTGTGGAGCCGAGGGCGTAGGCGGTTGCGACTCATGGCGCTCAATTGGCGCTGGCTGAGCGTGGGCAAGAAAGCCCGATGCGCCTTGGAGCGGGCGTCAAACTGGCACCCGCTGGATATCGGCGTCCGGCGAGCGACGGTGCTCCCGCGTCGGCGCACTGTCCTTTCAGTGCGGAGAGTCCTTACGTCGTTGAGCCGGCGAGCGCGCAGCGCTCGGAGAGGACTAACTCGCCCGGGGCGGCCGGCGGGGCAAGGGCTCGGTGAGAGTCAGAGTGGCGGGGGCGTCAGCGACAACGACGGCTAGCACGTCGCGGCAGGAGTCATGGACCAGGGTTTGGCGAGGAGAGCGCAGCGACCGCGGGCCGCAGTCGCGGCGGTCGCCCCGGGCCGCTTTTTTTCGCGATTCCCCGGATACCGCCGCGGAGGTGATCGCCCGTCCGGAATCGTACTTCGCTGTACCGTGCTGTTCCCCGAGGCCCTACCAGGTCCCGGCGTAGAAATGCCGATCCGTGGCAGGCAGACTCCAGGCGATATCAAGGGCTCCGAAACGGAGCCACCTTGTCACCAGGAAAGGGAAGCCATGTCACGCGAGGTGGAGCGAAAAAACAAAAATCTGCGGCGGTTCTATTCGATGGGCGAGGTGGAGGCGATCACGAGCCTATCGCGAGCGACGATTTATCGGAAGATGGCGAACGGGACGTTCCCGGCCTCGGTGCCGCTCTCCGCGGGGCGGGTCGGTTGGGAAAGGGGCGCGGTGGATGCGTGGTGCGAACAGATGATGCGGCGCCATGCGTTTTGATCCGTGGTGACGCGTTTTGAGAAACAAGATTGATGCGGCGCATGACCGGAGGCATCCGGCGCATATGCGGCGGATGCCGGCGCGCCGCCCAGCGCGCCGGCTATTGGGCCATGCGCGCATCCCGGCGCGCTGAGTGGCGCTCCTTGCGTTCGGAGGAGATCGCCTGAGATTTCCAAGTAACAGGACGGCCATTGAAGGCCCGCCCTTCGCCCTCGCCTCTTACTGCGCCCGCTGGCGCGCGCGCTGAGGGCGCGTGCCAGCGGGCGTCAGTTTGACACCCGTTGATTTTGGCGCTCCTCGAAGTCGCCACCTTTTAGGCCGCAAGCGAGCTCGCACGAGCCATCAGCTCGGCGAGCTTGGTATGCCACAGCGCCAGAGCCTGCTTCCTCTCCGGCCAGTACGTCCAGAGGTTATAGGTGGCCTGGATCTCGCCTTCGGCATGCGCCAGTACCGCCTCGGCCACCTCCATGCGGACTCCAAGGCTCGTCAAGTGCGTCCGGCAGGTGCGCCGGAAGTCATGCGGACGCATGTCCGTAATCCCCGTCAGCTTGCGCAGCTCCTCGTTGCCGTCGGCTAGCTCCTCCGGGTAATCCTTCGTCGGCACGTACTCCCAAAAGAGCGGCCCACGGCCACCGGCCTCCAGATAGCGGCGGTTGATGATCTCGCCGATGGGGCCGGTCAATGGAAAAAGGAGTTCTCTCTTGTTCTTCGATTTGTGCTCCGGAAGGCGCCAGACTCGGTCCTCGCCCATCCGGAGGATTTCCGGGGCCTCGACAAAGGCCGCCTCGTTCGGACGGCACGCCGAGGCCAGCATCAGCAGGTATGCATCGGCAACCCTGCGGTCCTTGAGCTTCGGCAAGGCCGCCAGGATCGTCACCAGCTCGTCGTCGGCGAACCACCGCTGCCGCTTGTTCTTCTTGACCGTGACTTTGATCTCCAGGCAGGGATTGCGCTTGATGCCCTGCCAATGGGCCATGCCGTAGCCATACGCCGCCGATAGCACCTTCTTGACGTGACGGGTCATCTGTGGGGCATCGGTCGTGAGCTGGCTCAGCTTGGCCCGGAGGGCCTCCGTCACCGCCTCCAGGTCGTGCGCCCGAAGCTGCAGGAAGCTCCCGAAGTGAGTCTGCGCCGTGGCGAGGTAGCCCTGGAACGTCTTCGGCGCGAGACTCGTGGGGGCATGGCGGGTGAAGTAATCCACCAGCAGCGCCCCGATGCTGCCCCGGTAGTAGCCTCGAGGTAGGAGCTTGCGGAGCTTTTCGGGGACCGCGTCCGGCTCCACTTTCTCGCTCTCCTCCTCCATGCCCGGCGTGGACTGCTGCTCTCCCTTCTTTCGCGGATCTCGCCCCTGGGCCAGCTCGCCGCGAAAGATGGCGTAGGCGTTCTCGAATTCCTTGAGCGTCATCTGAGGAAGGGGCCGCCCCTTGCCGGGACCCAACCGGCCGGAGGGGTGATAGCCGACGCTGTAGCGGGTCAGCTTGCGGGAACCGGGAGGGCGGAAGAGAATGAAGAAGACTTTCCGTCCCTCCTTGGAGATCCGGATTCCGCCTCCTGGCGTTTGGGTGTGTAGAATGTCCTCCTGGTCCTGGGTGGTGTGAAGCCCTGCGATCACCTTTTCGGTCAGCTTGATTCGCATGTGTTCGGCCCCCTGTTTGCCTGTATGGGTTCGCTTCTCGACAAAGGGAATCTTACAGGTAACAGGGGGCTTTGTCAAGCGCAAAACCTCACGGAACCAAAAGAAGCTACTTGAGACCTATAAGCTCATTGGAATCATAAGTTAGATCAAATTTCGAGCCCTCATGAGACATGGCGGAACAAGGTGATTCAGGTAACCCACCCTCACCGGGAGAGGGGGAGAAAGAAGCCCGATGCTAGACTCCCCCGCCGTGCGCCCCCGCGTCGCCGTCCTTGTCGTCCCTGCTGTCCTTGTCGTCCTTGTTCTCTCCGCCTGCCGCCAACAGGCCAGTCCCCAGTCCGCCGGCGCCTGGGACCGCCTGGATCTCTGGCGCCTCAAGCCGGAGGTCGAGTCCACGCCCACGGAGTGGCGGAAGGCGACGCTCCGCGAGATCTCCTATCTCGGGGCCGAAGAGGTGCGGGACCTGCGGCTGGTGCCGGCCAAGCAGCTCATCGCCTTCCCCAAGCGGACGGCCGGACAGGTGGAGGCTCTGCAGCAGCGGGCCAGCTCGCGCGTGCGGTGGACGATCCAACCCGGCCGGGAGGCCTACTTCTCGTTCATCCCTCTCGGCACCACGAACGGCTGCGTTTGCACCTACCGGGTGGGAGTCCGCGAAGGTGCGGAGAAGCTCTCGGAGCTCTATCGAGTCGAGGCTGAGCCGGTAGGGCCCATCGCTCCGGCCGCGGTGGAGGTGGACCTCTCTCCCTTCGCCGGCCGCCGGGTCGACCTGCTGCTGCAGATCGACGGTCCGGCGGCGCACGCACCCGATCAGCCCGTCCCCAGCGTCCTCTGGGGCAGTCCCGCCGTCTACAGCCGGAAAGCGCGGCCGACCCCGGCGCTGGACGGCAAGCCCAACATCCTGGTGATCGGCTTCGACACGCTGCGCGCCGACGCCCTCGGCGCCTGGGGACGAAACCCCAGCCTCACGCCTTCGCTCGATCAACTGGCCGAGCAAAGCGACGTCTGGCTCGACGCCTACAGCAGCTTCAACGTCACCAATCCGAGCTTCATCTCGATCTTCACCGGCCTGTACGGCAAGAACCACGGCGTCTACGACCTGCGGACGCCGCTGCCCCGCAGCCATGTCACGCTGGCCAGGCTGCTCGCCGCGGCCGGCTACGACACGCTCGCCCTCATCTCGGCCAGCCACCTGGGCGACCACAACTCCGGGCTCGGCCAGGGCTTCGCCGAGGTCCACACGGCGACCGAGCACTACGCGGCCGAGTTGCCGGTCGATCTGACGATGGACTGGCTCGCGGCCCGCGCCGGCAAGCCGCGCCCGTTCTTCGTCTGGCTCCATCTCTTCGACCCGCACACCCCGCACACTCCGCCGCAGCCCTACGCGCTCGGCTTCCGTCCCGCCGCCGCTGCCGGCCTCTCGCCGGTGCACGCCTGGACCGCCTTTCGCCAGCCGGAGCCGCGGGGGTTCGCCGAACCGGTGCTGGGAGGCAACCGCGACCTCTACGACGGCGAGGTGGCTTACCTCGACCGCCAAGTGGGCCGGCTGCTCGATTTCCTGGCCAGCCGGGGACTGCTGGAGAACACCGTGGTGGCTGTGGTGTCGGACCACGGCGAGAACCTGGGAGAACACGGCATCCGCTTCCGCCACGTCGGGCTGTTCGATACCACGACGCACGTGCCGCTGATGATCCGCTGGCCGGGCCGCGAGAGTGCGGGGCGGCGCATCGCCGGATTGGTCCAGACGATCGATCTCTTTCCTACCCTGCTCGCCGCGGCCGGCCTGCAAACGCCGAAGCAGGACGGCACCGATCTGCGCGAGCTGACGGGTGAAGGACGCCAGGGCCGGCGGGCCGTCTTTTCCGAGCACGCCGGCCGGCTCGGGCTCTCCGTGCGGACGCGCGACTACCGCTACGGCCTGAATCAGGAAGGCGACCGTTTCCTACCCGTAGGGCCCTACCTCTACGACCTCAAGGCGGATCCCGGGGAGACGCAGAACCTCGCCGGCCGCGGGCTCGTCGTCGAACGAGAGCTCAACAACCTGCTCCTCCGCTGGCTCGCCGACCGCCGGCGGAACCCCAATCCGCAGTCGCGGGACCTCACGGAAGAAGAGGAAAGACGGCTGCGGGCCCTGGGGTACGGGTAAAGGCGGGGCTATACTGGCCACCCACGGGTGGCATTCCGGCCCCTGTCCGGAGCGCCGTCCGAGGTTCCAGGCCATGGCACCGCGCCTGCTCCTCGCCGTCACCCTGATGTTCTCCGCGTGCGCCCCGGCGGAATCCCAGAGCTTCCGCGTTCTGGTGTTCTCCAAGACCACCGGCTTTCGTCACGCCTCGATCCCCGACGGCATCGCCCTCATCCAGGCGCTGGGGAGGGCCTACGGGTTCGGCGTCGACGCCAGCGAGGACGCCGGGCTCTTCACCACCCAGGGTCTGAGCGCCTACCGGGCGGTCATCTTCCTCAACACCACGGGCGAGATCCTGAACGACAGCCAGCAGACGGCTTTCGAAGCGTACATCCGCGGCGGAGGGGGCTGGGTGGGCATTCACTCGGCGGCCGACACCGAGTACAACTGGCCCTTCTACGGCGATCTCCTGGGCGGAGGAGCCTGGTTCCTGAGCCACCCGCCGATCCAGACCGCCACGCTCCTGGTCGAGGACGGCACCCATCCCTCCACCCGGCACTACCCGGCGAGCTTCTCCTTCACCGATGAGTGGTACAACTTCCGGGCGAACCCCCGCAGCGCCGTCGACGTGCTCCTCGCCATCGACGAGACGAGCTACGACCCCGGCGCGGGAGCCATGGGCGATCACCCCATCGCCTGGTGCCACTCGCTCGACAGCGGCCGGGCCTGGTACACCAACATGGGGCATCGCTCCGAGACCTACGCCGACGCCAATTACAGCCGGCATCTCCTCGGGGGCATCCTGTGGGCCGCCGGGCTGATCTTCCGGGACGGCTTCGAGTCCGGAGATCTCTCCGCCTGGTCCCTCTCGAAGCCGTAGACGCGCCGCTCTACTCGAATTCCGCCGTCATCTCCGCTTGGCGCTTCTTACGGAAATACGCCGCCAGGAAAGCCGCCCCGATTCCCAGCAAATAGAGGCCGAGGGCCGGCACCGCCATGATGCAGAGATTCACCACGTCCGGGGTGGGAGTGATGACGGCGGCGACGATGAAGATGACCACCACCGCATGCCGGAAATATCGCAGCAGGAAGCGCGGCGTCACGACTCCGATCAGTGACAGCAGCAGGATGAAGATCGGCAGCTCGAACATCAGGCCGAGCCCCAGAAGCACAGTCAGCAGGAAACCGAAGTACTTGCCGATCTCGGGGAGCGCTTGGAACCCCTCGCCGATGCCGAGAAGGAACCGCGCCGCGTAGGGGAAGGCGACGTAATACCCGAACGCACCCCCCGAGATGAAGAAGACCGTGGTGAAGAAGACGAAAGGCAAGGCGAGCGAGCGCTCGCGCCGGTAAAGGCCCGGGGCCACGAACGCCCACACCTGATACAGCACGAAAGGTGAGGCGACGAAGAGCGCCGTCAGAGCGGCTACCTTGAAGTAGAGGATGAAAGGGTCGGTCAGCCCCATGAACACGAGCTTGAGATTCGGATCGATCCGCCAGAGAGGTACCTGCAGGAATCGGAAGATCTGCTTCACGTAGATCCAGCAAGGGACGAAGGCCACGGCGAGGGCCAGCAACGACCACAGGATGCGCTTGCGCAGCTCCTCCAGGTGCTCCAGGAGCGACATCCGCTGCAGCTCTTCCGGCTGGCGTTGAGAGTAGGCCATCAGCGGCGGGGGCTCAGGGGAGGAGGGTTACCACGGCTCCAGGCCGTGCGAGCTCACGGGCGGGGCCTCGCCGGGCTCCGGCTCGGCGGAGGCGTCCGGCTTGGCCGGCTCGGCGGCCGGTGCTTCACGGCGCGGCTCCCGGGAGTCTTCCAACCGGCGAGCGTGGAGCGCCGGCGGAATCGGCGTCTCGTCCAGTGCCAGCTCGGTGTTGATCGACCGCTTCAGCTCGTTGGTCGCGCGGCGGAACTCTGCCACGCCCCGGCCCACGGTGCGCCCGATTTCCGGCAGCTTCTTGGGACCGAAGATCAGCAGGGCGAGAACGAAGATGAAGGCGATCTCGGGTAAACCCAGTGAACCCATCAGACTCCCGATGATACGCGTGTCGCTGGGTTTAGGGTAGGGGCGGGAAGGCGGGAGTGGACCGCGCGGATGGTACACTGTAGACATGAGACGTTCTTGGCGCATCGCTGCAATCGTACTGTTCGCACTCGTCCTGGCGCTCGGCGGCCTGCTGGGCGACCGGCTCCTCGCCGTCACCGACCAGACGCGCGACTCCCTGAAGCTCTACACCGAGCTGGTGAATCTGGCCCACGACCGTTACGGCACCGACGTGAGCTACCGCGACATCGTCTACTCCTCGGTCAACGGCATGCTCCGCGCCCTCGATCCCCACACGGCGTTCCTCAACCCCGAGGCGTACGAGGGCATGCGGGAGAAGCAGCAGACCAGCTTCTACGGCCTCGGCATCCTGGTGGGGGTGCGCAACGGGCAGCTCACCGTCATCTCGCCCCTCGAAGGCACCCCGGCCTCCCGCATGGGCATCCAGGCCGGCGACATCATCAGCACCATCGAGGGCGAGGCGACCGAGCAGATGACTCTGGACGAGGCGGTGTCGAAGCTCAAGGGCCCCAAGGGAACCCAGGTCAAGATCACCATCGTCCGGAGGGGGCTGGACCAGCCGCTGGCGATGTCGGTGACGCGGGCCGAGATCCCGCAGACCACCGTCCGGCAGGCCTACATGCTCAATCCTACGACCGGCTACATTCAGCTCACCGAGTTCGCCCGCGGCACCGGCCGCGAGATGGCGGACGCGCTCGAGAAGCTGCGCAAGTCCGGGATGAAGCAAGTCGTCATCGATCTGCGCAACAACGGCGGCGGTCTGCTCGACCAGGCCATCGAGGTCGCCGATCAGTTCCTGCCGGAGGGCAGCGCGATCGTGCAGACCAAAGGCCGGACGCGCGACTCGTACCAGACCTACAACGCCAGCGGCAAGT
Organism: Thermoanaerobaculia bacterium; assembly: GCA_036002325.1. GTDB lineage: Bacteria > Acidobacteriota > Thermoanaerobaculia > Multivoradales > UBA5704 > DATARR01. The sequence goes on from DASYTJ010000136.1 coordinate 9,216, forward strand.
ACCCGGCGCTGGACGTGCCGGTGGTGGTGCTGGTCAACGAAGGGACTGCCTCGGCCTCGGAGATCCTCTCCGGCGCCCTGCAGGACCACGACCGCGCACTGATCGTGGGCACGCCGAGCTGGGGCAAGGGTCTCGTGCAGACGGTGTTCAACCTCTCCTACGGCGCCGGCCTCGCGCTCACCACGGCCAAGTACTACACCCCCTCGGGTAGGCTCATCCAGCGCGACTACAGCTCCTATTACGACTACTACACCCACGCCGACGCCGGCTCGCCCGATGTCACCGGCAAGCCGGTGGACGACAAGGAGACCTTCCAGACCGACCTCGGCCGCAAGGTCTACGGCGGCGGCGGCATCACGCCGGACGTGATCGTCAAGGACGTGGAGCTGTCGCCGTTCGAGCAGTTCCTGCTGGCCCGCAACGCCTTCCTCAACTTCGCCGTGGACTATGCCAGCCGCAACAAGGTGACCAAGGACTGGAGCCCCGATCCGGACAAGGTGGTCGACGAGTTCGGCCGCTGGCTGGTCAAGGAGAAGCTCGCCACGCAGGAAGAGGTGGACAAGAACCTCCCCCAACCGGAGGTCCGCCGCGACTCCTTGCTGCAGATCCGCGCCGAGCTGATGAACACCGTCGGCGGCCAGGAAGCCCGCCACCGGGTCCTCTCCGGGGGCGACGAGCAGCTCCAGAAGGCACTCAGCCTCTTCGACCGCGCCGCCAACATGTATGCCCAGCGCCGCGAGCTGGGTCCGAAGGTGGAGCGGGGGACGCAAACCAAAGGTCTCTAGAGCGCTCTCCAGACGCGCTTGGGAAAAGGCCGGCGAAAGCCGGCTTTTTTCTTTGCCTGACAGCTCCTGACACCTCTGACACTCCTGACACCCCGTTGACAGACCTCGCCGCGCTCCTTCCTCCAAAGACATAACTTATTTGTTTTCAGTTGCTTGTACCACCGGCCCAGATGGTACGGCCCTTGCCCTTCCCCAGCGGCGAAGCGAAGGACCCAACGAATCAAAGGGAGGGCATCATGTTCAGAAAAACCGCCAACTCACTAGCCGCTCTCATCCTCGCCGCGGCGTGGATCGTCGCCGGGAGGGCTGAAGCCCAGCTCTATCCCTCCTCCGCAGTCCTGCTGCCCTACTTCGAGGTCGATCTCGGAGGCACCGGTAAGACGACGATGTTCGCCGTCGGCAACGTCCTCGGCCAGCCGGTGGACATTGCCATCGAAGTACGGACCAACTGGGGCATCGTCGTCGCCACCATTCCGCTGAAGCTGGAGGCGCACGAGGTCAGGTCGTTCAACCTGCGCGACTGGCTCGTGCAGGGCAAGCTGCCGAACAAGACCCTGAAGCTGTTCGAGAAGAACCATCTCAAGGCGACGCTCTCCGGTCAGGCCTCGCCGCAGGACAAGCTCTACTACTCCACCGTGGCCGCTTCCAACCTCGCCGTCGGCTCGGTCGTCATCAAGGTGCAGGGGGTCCAGCCGGCCGGAGCCCTCTGGGGTGACTTCCTCCTCATCGATCCCGCCAACGACATTTCGAAGGGCGACGATCTGGTCAACCTCGACAAGGCGACGACCTGCCCGGGAGCCTGGCTCTGCCTTCGGCACGCCCTGCGGTACCTCTCCAGCGCCGATCTGGACGCCGATACACAGGTCATCTTCTGGACCGACCGCGCGGTCCAGCCGTCGAAGAATCCGTACCCGGAAAGCCGCAAGGTCGCCATCGACGGCACCGCCTACAACGAAGAAGGGAAGCAGATCGGCGGCGTTCATCTCCGCCTGCTGCCCCTGCAGATCGTGGCCGTCGAATCGCTCAAGCTCCTGGAACCTTTCGGCTGGCTGGACCTGGAGTCGGAGGAGCCCACGTTCATCGGCCTGCACTTCGACTCGATCCGCCGCGACGGCGCCGCCCTCCAGGCCTACTGCCTCAAGGACACGCCGAAGCCGCCCCACAAGGGACCGAAGATCGAGATCGAGAAGCGGACCAACGACCAGGACGCCGACAGCGCTCCCGGACCGACGCTCGCGGTCGGCTCGCCGGTGCGCTGGGATTACATCGTGACCAACTCCGGCGACGTCCGCCTCACCGACATCACGGTCAGCGACGACCAGGGCGTGCAGGTGAATTGCCCGAAGACCGCGCTCGACCCCGGCGAGTCGATGACCTGCTACGGCACCGGCACCGCCGTCGCCTGCCAGTACGTCAACGTCGGCACCGCGACCGGCAAGCCGCCGTCCGGTTCCGACGTCACGGCCGAAGACGCCAGCCACTACTACGGCGGCCAGAACCCGAAGATCGATATCGAGACCGCCACCAACGGCCAGGACGCCGACACGCCTCCCGGACCGACGGTTCAGGAGGGCAGCACGGTGAGCTGGACGTACGGGGTGACCAACACCGGCGAGGTCAACCTGACCGACGTCAAGGTGACGGACAGCAAGGGCGTGGCCGTGAGCTGCCCCAAGACCAGCCTCCGTCCCGGCGAGTCCATGACCTGCACGGCCAGCGGCACCGCCGGCAACGTCGACTACGAGAACATCGGCAGCGTCACCGCCAAGTCGCCCTGCGACGACACCGTCAAGGACAGCGATCCCAGCCACTACCACCCCACAGGCACGCCGCCTGAGCCGAAGCTGTCGGAGATCACCATCAAGAAGTACACCAACGGCCAGGACGCCGACGTCGCACCGGGACCCACCATCGAGGTCGGCGACCCCGTCAAGTGGACGTACGTCGTCACCAACACCGGCGACACGGTCCTCAACAACGTCAAAGTCACCGACAACCGCGGCGTCGCCGTGAGCTGCCCCAAGACCACGCTGCAACCCAATGAGGCCATGACCTGCACCGGCAACGGCACCGCCGTCGCCGGCCAGTACAAGAACATCGGCACCGCCGTCGGCACGCCGCCCAGCGGCCCCAACGTCACCGCCACCGATCCCAGCCACTACTTCGGCTGCGTGCCGCCGCCGCCGACCTGCGGCATCAAGATCAAGAAGTACACCAACGGCCATGACGCCGACACCGCGCCCGGACCCGAGATCCCGGTCGGCGATCCCGTCCACTGGACCTACGTCGTCACCAACATGGGCGAGGTGGCTCTGAGCAACGTCATGGTCACCGACAACCGCGGCGTCGCCGTGAGCTGCCCGAAGACCGCGCTGCAGCCCGGCGAGGCCATGACCTGCACCGGCAACGGCACCGCCACCGCGGGGCAGTACGAGAACATCGGCACCGTCGTCGGCACGGCGCCCGGCGGCTCCGGCCTCAGGGATTCCGATCCCAGCCACTACTACGGCAAGCTGCCGCCGCCACCGCCGCAGGGTCAAGGCTGCACCCCGGGCTACTGGAAGAACCACACCGACTCGTGGCCGCCCACCGGCTACTCGCCGAGCCAGAAGGTGCAGAGCGTGTTCAATCAGGCTGCCAACTATCCGACGCTCGGCAACGCCAGCCTGCTCGACGCGCTGTCGTTCCAGGGCGGCTCGACGATCGAGGGAGCGGCGGGGAATCTGCTGCGGGCGGGCGTCGCGGCCCTGCTCGACGCATCGCATCCCAACGTCAACTACCCGCGCACGCCGGCCAGCGTCATCTCCGACGTGAGCTCGGCCCTCGCCAGCGGCAACCGGGACACGATGCTCGGTCTCGCCTCGCGGCTGGACGCCGACAACAATCTCGGGTGCCCGCTCAACTAGGCGAAAACCCTCAGCCTCTGCAGGCGTAACCTCCCCCACTCCCCGGCGGCCCGCATCCGCCGGGGAGCTTTTTTCGTCATGCTACACTGCCGCCGAATGACGGATTCGACGTTCGGGCTCACCGTCGAGCAGCCCTCCTGGGACCTGCCCGGCGAAGGCGATAGGCGGAGGCGCGCGCGGGCGCGCATCCCCGCTCTCACGATCTTGTATCACCCGGATCTCGGCCGGATCGGCGAGCGGGCGGTTCTCAGCGGTCTGCTGGAAGGCCGCACCGCGTACCTCTCCCGCCTGGAACCGCTCTTCGAGGCTCCCGACCGCGGCGATCCCCTCCCACTGGAGGACCGCCACATCAGCCGCTCGCCCCTACACCTCAGCCGGACGCGGGAGACCGGCGCGGTTCACCTCGCCACGGGCGAGAGCCGCACCCGCGTGGCGGCGAACGGCGCGCCGGTCCAGGAGACGTGGACCGCCTCAGGCCAGGACGTCGAACGCGGCGTCGTTCTCGAGCTGGCGGACCGCGTCGTCCTGCTGCTCCACACTTTGCCGGCGACGCCGATCCGCACTCCTGAACGGTTCGAGCTGGTCGGCGAGAGCGAAGGCATCCTGCGCGTGCGTCGCGAGATCCGCCGCGTGGCCGACCTCGAGGTGCCGGTGCTGCTGCGCGGCGAGACCGGCACCGGCAAGGAGCTCGTCGCCCGCGCCATCCACAACGCCAGCCGGCGGCGCAACGGCCCTTGCCTGTGCGTCAACATGGGCGCCATCCCGACGTCGCTCGCGGTCTCGGAGCTCTTCGGATCGGCCCGCGGCTCCTTCACCGGCTCGGTACGCGACCAGATCGGGTTCTTCCAGCGCGCACACGGCGGCACCCTGTTTCTCGACGAGATCGGCGAAGCCCCTCCCGAGGTCCAGGTGATGCTGCTGCGCGTGCTGGAGTCCGGCGAAGTGCAACGGGTCGGCGGCCTGGAGCCGCAGAAGGTGAACGTGCGGCTGATCGCGGCCACGGACGCCGATCTGGAACAAGCGATCGCGGAAGGCCGCTTCCGCGCCCCGCTGCTGCACCGGCTCGCCGGCTATGAGATCAGCATCCCGCCGCTGCGCGAGCGCCGCGACGACTTCGGCCGGCTGCTGTTCCATTTCCTGCGCCAGGAGCTGCAGGCGATCGGCGAAGAGCGCCGGCTGGCGCCGTCGCGGGACACCGGCTCGCCCTGGATGCCGGCCTCCGTGGTGGCCCGCCTCGCCCGCTACGGCTGGCCCGGCAACGTCCGGCAGCTCCTCAACACGGTACGCCAGATCGTCATCGCCAGCCGCGCCTCCGAGGTCGTCGAGATCGGCCCCCAGATCGAGAAGCTGCTGCGCGAAGCCGCTCCGGTTACGCGATCGCCCGAGCTGCCGGAAATGGCAGCGCGCCCGGAGCCTCGCCGGCGCGCCGAGCCCCACGCCTACCGTTCTCCCGCCGAGGTCACCGAGGCCGAGATCGTCGAGGCCCTGCGCGCCAGCCGCTGGGAGATCAAGCCGGCCGCCGAGCGTCTCGGTGTCTCCCGCCCCTCGCTCTACCTGCTGATCGAAAAGTTCCCATCGATCCGCAAGGCGGCCGATCTCAGCCGCGCCGAGATCCTGGAGGCCCGCGAGCTGTACGGCGATCTCGACGCCGCCGCGGAGCGCCTGGAGGTCTCGAAGAAGGGGCTGCAGCAGCGGATGAAGCAGCTGGGGATGGGCTGACGCCTCCTACACCGCAAACATATACGTCACCTTCAGGATCGCCTGCCGGTCGCGCCGCGTGCGCTGCCCGAAGCCGGTGGCGTCCCAGCTCTCGTTGAGCACCAGGAAAAGGTCGGCTCCCGGCCGGTAGATCCAGTTGAACCGGAGGTTGAGCGACAGCACCTCGGCCGCGTCGTTGAGCTGGACAAAGGCAGCGGTCGAGAGGTCCGGCGTCACCGCGAACAACAGGCGCTGGCGGTAGAGATTGATGTCGAACGCGCCGGCCGGCAGCTCGACCTCCTGATGTTCCCACGTGGACTCCGAGCGGAAGTGGCTTCCCGGGCGCAGCCGCAGGCTGATGCCGCGAGACAGGCGGTCGCCGTCGTAGAAGCTGCCTTTCTGGATCCAGCCGTCGGCGGAGACGGCGCGCGAGGAGTTGGTCTCGAACCACAGGCCGAGATCGCCGAAGCGGTGCTCCGCCGCCGGAATAAGAATCCCCGGGCGGATCTCGAACGGCTCGGCGAGGCGCTCGTAGCGGGCGTCCGCGTAGAGCGAGAGGACGTCGTCCGACTTCGTGCGGAAAGAGAAGAGGTCGAAGCCGTTCCAGGCCCAGTCCAGGCGACCGTCGAGGTCGGTGTAGACCTCGCTCCGCCCTTCGAAGAAAAGGTTGCGGATGTGGGGGATCGCCGGACGCGGCACGAAGGTGAGGCTGCCGGTGTAACGCCGCACGCCGCGCCGCAGGAGAAAGCCCGCCTCCGGATCGAAGGGCTCGCCGATCTCCGTCCCGTCCAGGCTCCACCGCCAGACCGGGCCGCGATAGACGGCGCCCAGGCCGCCCGTCCGTCCCGTGCCGTCCGCCGTGTCGTCGCTCTGGGCCCAGAAGGTCCGCAGCTTCAAGCGCGGCGTCGGATTGAAGTCGGCGTCCACACCGTAGACGCGGTTCTCGTGGTCGTCCGCGGCGTGACGGGTCGAAATCAGCCCCAGGCTCAGCCGCTCGCCCACCCGGCGCTTGACGCGCAGCACGCCCCAGTTGTCGCCGCCGCCATCCTCCGCCGCCGCCGTCTGCGCGTCGAGCAGACCGAGGCTCCACGGGCCGGCGCGGCCGGTCAGGCGCGTGCCCCATTCGATGGGCACCGCCAGGCCGCCGGCCGTCAAGCCCACGCGCCGCGAAAAGAACGGCCGCAGCACCGGCGAGGTGAAGACCTCGCGGGGACCGAACTCGAAGATGCCGGCGTTCTCCAGGAAGAACTCCCGCCGCTCCGGCAGGAACAGCGAGAACCGCGAGAGATTGATCTTCTGCTCGTCCGCTTCCGACTCGGCGAAGTCGGTGTTGACCGTCAGGTCGAGCGAGAGGCCGCGGCCGACGCCCCACTTTACGTCCAGCCCGTTGTCGTTGTCGGTCTCCATCTCGCCGCGCCGGCCCGTTCGCGCCCGCGTCGAGACGGCGGATTCCTGCCCCGAGGCCACCGTGAACGGCTTGACCCGCAGATTGAGCCCGGGCGACATCCCCGCGAGCCCGGTCAGCCGGCCGGCGAGCGACAAGCGGTTGAGGTCCGCCTCGCGCGGCAGCGGCGCCCAGGTCGACTCCTCGCCCTTGCGGCGCACCAGCCGCCGCATGTTCATCCCCCAGGCGTCCTTGTCCGGCGAGAAGCGCAGGGTGGAGAACGGGATCTCCATCTCCGCCGTCCAACCCTCCTCGCCGCGCCGCGCCTTCACCCGCCAGACGCCGTTCCACTCCAAGTTGAAGCCATCGCCCTCGTCGGTGATCAGGGCGTCGGTGCGGACGCCGTTGGCGTTGGTGGCGAAGAAATAGCCGTTGCGCCGGTCGGCGAAGGTGTCGAGGACGATCGACACCGAATCATCCTCGGCGACCTCGGCGTCGCGCTGCATCGCCCGCGCCACCACCTCCCGCGGCTGGGAATCGAGGGCACGAATGCCGATGTACAGCGCCGCCGGCGTGAACGCCACCTTGACCTCCGTCGCCTCGGTGGCGGGAACGCCGACTGCGGGCTCGCGCTGGATGAATCCGGCCGCGGCCTGGACGTCCTGCCATTGCGGATCATTGAGCGAGCCGTCGAGCTCGATCGCCGCGGCGATCGCCTTCGCCTCCAATGCCGGCTGATTCAGCTCGTCCGCCGAGGCGGCCCGGCAGGCGGCGAAGACCGCCATCAGGGCAAACCAGAAAGCGTACAGATAGGGAATCGCACGCGGGATCATCGAAACGCCCCCCGGCGGGAGATCCGGCGGAGCTCATCTCCGCCGCCGCCGCCTCGTTTCGAAGATCTTTTCTAGCAGGCGAGTCAGGACGCCATGATGAAGGCGCTGTAAAAAGACCGTTTACGTTTTGCTGACAAGTCCGGCCGTGGCTACCGAACCGCACGAAGACATGCCGCTTGGCTTTGCCTACCCAGCTTAGCCACGGAGCTCCCCCAGTCCATCTGCCCGCTTCAGGATCGTAGCGCCTTCCCTCGCGCCAGGATCATCTGTAGCAGCCCGAGCGCTAATAGCCAGGTTACCACCAGAATCTTGAGGAACGACCAAGCTATGGCTGTGTATCCTCCATGAAAAAAGAACAGATCGGGCAATCTCCCACTCATTACTAGGACTGGAAAATAGACTGTGCCGGCGGCGGCTGCTAGACAGCTGAGAGAAGCCAAAACCCAACTCATAGTTCTTTGCCATGGAAGGCGCCGCCAATGGGAGATGAGGCTGAGAGCCAGCGCAAAGGACACTAAGAGCGAGAGAAGAAAGAGATCAAACGCCGGCCGCAGGTCAAGGGAGTAGAATTCAACATCGGTCAACCGAGATCCAGCTCGCGGGCCGTCTAGAGAGATCAACCAGAGATTGAAATAACGATATGCCGCCCAAGGCGAAAACAGAAGTAATCCTTTTGTAAGGCCTGAGATAGTCATCCGCAAAGTCGTTTCCCCTTCACTAGCTAAGGCTCAAACCCAGGATAACAAGTCCGCAAGATATGTTCCTCTATTGGGCCATGATGAACACCCACGCTGTGCAAAAATTCATGGAACAAGGTCTGGGCACCCATCTCCCAGCGGAGCACAAAGTAGTTCGAACAAATAGGTATGCTGCTGGTTATCGGAATGAACCGGCCGCGGCTGGAGCCAGGCCCCACACAGTCCCTCTCCCGGCAAGTGATCAACGGGTATTCGCTAGTAGGCATCAGCGCGCCAGCGGTATCCCTCCAAACGCCAGCCGCCTCTAATGCCTGACGGCATGCTGGGTTCCTGAAGACTCTGGCGACAATATCGTCGATCATGGGGAATACACATTGGCCAGCCGCAGACATAGAACACTGCCCGATTGATGGCGGTCCGCACCACTTATTACAGCTCGGGTCCATGCTATAGAGGCCCAGGAGGTCCACGTTATTGGTGGGCTGATTTTCACCGTAGGAATACAGATGGCGGGGGCCTATAGGATTGAGCGCACTGAGGCCCAGGGGATCTGGCGTTGTATACCTACCTGGTCCTATTTCGTACCAGCGGTGTACGTTGTAATACAGCCCTACCCCACTCGCACTCTCCCACATCCCCTCCCGCCACTGGCCCGGCAAGCGCAAGAAAACGCCCGCCCCTGTCGCATTGCTCCAATCCCCTCCAAAGGGCTCGAATCCTCCCTGCCATAAGAGCGAGCCCGCCGTGCTGGTCGCGGCAATCGGAGTGCCGAGGTGGTCTGTGGCGAGGAGCTTCCATGACTCCGTCGTGCCAGAGAGATCAAGCTGAGCGACCGGGCGGCCGCCAAAGTAAAGAACGTAACTCCGGTTCGGCGCGATATTGCGCGTCAGGGCATGGAGGAGGCCTGCCGAGCTGTAGGTAGGCCGCACATTCTGCTTGGCCGTGCAAGTCTGAGGAGTTGCCAAGCCGACCGTGGAAGTCCAGGCGCAGGTGGTTCCGCTCTCGAAACCGTCATAGAAAGGCAGCTTGTCGGGATCGGCGAAGGTGAGATAACCGCGGCCGTCATACGAGAACGTGGCATCCACGCCCGTTGCGTTCCGCGAGAGGGCGGCCAAGCGGCCCGCGGCGTCGGTCGAGAAGTAAGTCGTGTCGGCCCCGGTGGTGAACGAGTCCAGGTTGCCGGCGGAGTCGTACTGATAGGCCCGCGTGCCGCCAGCTCCGAGCTGGATCTGCGAGAGCTTCGGCGTGTGACCTCCTGCTCCGGCCAAGTAGGAGTAGGTATCCGTGACCCCACCTCGGACCTCCGTGAGACGGTTGCCGATCTTGTCGTAGGTCCACGAGCGCGTGCCCCACGGGCCGTTGCCTGTCGTGAGGAAATACTGGTGGTCCTGGTAGCCGTAGGTCCGGTTGTTGGCCGGACTGGCGGTGATGATCGAAAGAAGGTTGCCGACCGCATCGGTTCCAAAGGTCCAGCTCAGGACTCCCGTCAGGGTGATGGAGGACGGCAGATAGCGATTCGTAAAGCCTTGCGCCTCGGTGAGGCCGTTGCCGAGCGTGAGGCTGGTGAGCGGGCCGAAGGGGAGATAGCTCACCGCGTTCACCAGCGGCTGGTCCGGCTTGCCGGATCGGCGGGCCAGGAGCGTCGACGGCCGGTCGGCGAAATCGAAGGTGCTCACCGCCTCCACTCCTCCAGGATACACGAGAGAGATGGGATTGCCGTTGGCGTCGTAGCCGTAGGCCAACTCGCCGCCCTGAGTCATGCGGCCGAAGCGGTCGTAGCGGTAGTCGATCATGGCGGCGGTACTGGCTATCCGGGTAAGCCGCCCTTTGGAAAAGGAGACTCCCGGATCGTCGTAGGTGTAGACGACGTTCAGGCCGGAATTCGGATAGGTCACGGCGGTGACGCGGTCTATGGTTCGACGGTGCGCGAGGTGACGGACGCCTCGGTCGTCGATCTCCGAGATCAACTCATTGTTTGGCCGGGCGGCGGCCGAAGCCGCCGCCCTTAATCAGTTAGAACTCTCCTCCGATTGGATTTCCGTAGATGTCGTACTCTTGGTAAAGCACACCAAGGAAATTGCCGTAGGCGTCGTAAGTCGACCAGCTCACTGTGAAATCGCCTCCTCCCAATACCCTCAAGGTGGAGAGGATCTGATCGCCGGCGGTGGTAGTGTTCACACGGGTTTCACCGCCCAACGGAACGCCCTGATAGTTGAACCGCTGCAGATAGACTCCCTGGCCGCTGCCGTCCTGACCGTCGCTGGTCCAGGCAACGACAAAGTTCCCGAACTGGTCCGCCATGACCTGCGGCGCACCCTGGTGGTCTACCGTGTAGGTGTTGATCTGGAATTCGATTCCCATCGGATTACCGCTGGCATCATAGCGCTGGCCGTAAATGCCGCCCACGTCGCCGTCCTGGCCGTTGCTCGTCCACACCACCACCGCATCTCCTGAGGGACTGATCGTGATCGACGGCTCTCCCTGGTCGCCAAGGGCGTAGGTATTGACCTGGAACCTTTCGCCGAGAGCCTGTCCCTGAGAGTCGTAACGGCGGGCGAAGATGCCGTCGAGATTGCCGTCCAACTCGTCAGCCTGCCAGACCACGAAGAACCTGTCCGAGCTGTCTCGCCCAGCGGTCGGCAGTTGCTGGAAAACGGCGTTCCCGGGGCTTACGACAATTCCCGGAGCCAGGACGTTGTCACTCGAATC
>DASYTJ010000137.1:0-7663 GCA_036002325.1 Thermoanaerobaculia bacterium
GAGCGCCGAGGATGCCGCGGAGGATGTGAGGTCTCATGAAGGTTCTCCTGTTGCGACATGGGAAAGGAGTGAAACGTCAGAACGTGGAGATTGCCAGGGCGAGGGTAGATTGAGCGCTCTGCCCTTCGAAACCTCACCCCCTGGCCCCCTCTCCAGCGAAGCTGGAGAGGGGGAAGAACGGCGAAGACATGCAGGGCGGAGCCTATCGGCTCAGCCGGTTCGGCGTCGTTCCCCCTCTCCAGCTTCGCTGGAGAGGGGGTCAGGGGGTGAGGTTTCCGCGGGTTCGCCGTCCGGTCTAGGCACCCTCTCTCCCCGCGCCGCCGACGGCTCCAGCTCCGGCAGCGCCGCGCTCCCCGATGCCGGCGCCGGTGCGGCTTCCAGCGTCTCCCGGAAGTCGGCGCTGTAGATGTCGAGCAGGGAGAGGAACAGGGCGGCGATCATCGGCCCGACGATGAAGCCCGTCGGACCGAACATGGCGATGCCGCCGAGCGTGGAGAAGAACACCATCAGATCGTGCATGCCGGTCTCCTGGCCGACCAGCCGCGGGCGCATCACGTTGTCGACGTTGACGATGACCAGCACGGTCACCAGCACGATGCCGATCCCTTGCCAGGTATGGCCGGTGGTGATCTGGATGAAGGCGGCCGGGTAGAGCACCAGCCAGGCGCCGACCATGGGGACGATCGCCGCCAACGTCGCCACCACGCCCCAGAGGAAAGGCGAGCCCACGCCGAAGATCCACAGCGTGATGCCCGAGAGAGTGCCCTGGACCAGAGCGATCAGCAGCGTCCCCTTGACCGTGGCGCGGGCCACCGCGGTGAAGCGTGCGGCGATGGCGTTCTTGTACTCGCGGTCGAGGGGAATCAGCGCCCGGACGCGACGCAGCAGGTCCCTGCCGTCGCGGAAGAAGTAGAACATCGTGAACAGCGTCGTGAAGAGCAGGAAGACGACCTGGATCGTTCCCTGGGAGGTCTTCCTGATCAGCGCCGTCGCCATGCCGCTAGCCGACGCCAAGAGGTTCTGTAAAGCGCCCTTCAAGTCGATCTGCTCGAGCGGCAGGTCGCGCACGAGCGGCAGGGTGCGCAACCAGCCGAGAGGCCCCGCCGCTCCCTTCTGGAAGAATTTGGGGATCTGATCCTGGGAGGCGCGGTAGAACTCGATGGCCTCCCGCGCCACGAGGTCCGCCACGACGTAGAGCGGCACCATGAGCCCCAGCAGCAGGATGAAGCAGCAGAAGAACGAGGCGAGCGTCTTCCGCCCCCGGAAGATGCGCAGAAAGGCTTCGTAGAGCGGATAGAACAGCGTCGAGAAAACCGCCGCCAGCAGAATCGGCACGAGGAAGATCCGCACCATACGGAAAAAGAGGAGCGTCGTGGCGATCAAGACCGCGATGAAAAAGTAGCGGCTGAGTTTTTTCTCTTCCATGGCCGCCTATTCTTCCATGAAGACCATGGCTCGCGGGTTGCATCCTCCAGGGGCGAACCGCCGCAAGGCGGGAGCTTCAGGAGAACTCCCATGCCGACACCGACAACGAAGCTCGCGATTCTGCTCCTTCTGGCGCCGTTCGCCCTGGCCGCGCGGCCGCCGCTGCCGGTCGACCGCCGCGCGCCGGCGGCAGGACCCTCGCCGGAGGCGCCCGGCGACGTTCAGATCCTCCTCGACCGGGCCGGCTTCTCGCCGGGCCTCATCGACGGCCGGGCCGGCTCGAATACCCGCAAAGCGGTGGCGGCCTTTCAGGCGGCCAACGGTCTGCTGGCGACCGGCGAGGCCGACCCTCTCACCTGGCGGAAGCTGCTGGCCGTCACCGGCGACCGGGTGCTCGTCTCCTATACCATCTCGCCGGACGACGTGAAGGGACCCTTCGTTCCCGAAATCCCCGAGGACATGCTGGAGAAGGCCAAGCTGCCGGCCCTCGCCTACACCTCGCCGCTCGAGGCGCTCGCCGAGAAGTTCCACTCCAGCGAGGAGCTTCTGCAGCGGCTCAATCCCGATGCCCGGTTCGACGCCGGCGAGCAGTTCCGCGTACCGCGCGTCCGGGCGGTCCGCCCGCCCGTGAAAGGTCAGGGGCCGGACGATACCGTCGTCGTGGTCTCCAAGGAGGCCGGAACCTTGACCGTCCAGCGCGGCAATCAGGTGATCTTCTTCGCGCCCGTCACCTCCGGCAGCGAGTACGACCCGCTGCCCATCGGCAACTGGAAGGTCACCGGCATCTTCCTGAACCCGAGCTTCAACTACAATCCCGACCTCTTCTGGGACGCCGAACCGTCCGACACCAAAGCCAAGATTCCGCCGGGCCCCAACAACCCGGTCGGAGTGGTCTGGATCGACATCTCCAAGGAGCATTACGGGCTTCACGGCGCACCCGAGCCGAAGACGGTCGGCAAGACGGAGTCCCACGGCTGCGTGCGCCTGACCAACTGGGATGCGTTGACCGTGGCCGGTCTGGTCAAGGCGGGGACGCCCGTGCTCTTCCGGGAGTGAGCCCGTAATAGGGGATCCATCATGGCGGAGAGGAAGCGCGGGAGCTGGAAGGTTCCCTTCGCGGGGTTGGCCGGCTTCGCGCTCGGCGCGGCGACGGTGCTGCTCGTCGTCTGGCTCTATGGTCGGGAAGAGCAGGTTCCCGGAGCCGTTGCTCCGCCCGCGCCGCAGCCGCCGTCCTCGTCTGTCCAGGCCCTGCCTCCCGGATCGCGAACGCCGCCGCCGACCACGACTCCTCCGGTTCTGCCCCCCCCCGCCATCTCGCCGCCGGCGGACCTCGCCCAGCGTGATCTCCTGCTGCCCGTCCAGGGAATCCGGCGTGAAGACCTCCACGACACCTTCACGGAAGCCCGCGGCCAGGGGCGCGTGCATGAGGCGATCGACATCATCGCCCCGCGCAACACGCCGGTGCTGGCCGTCGAAGGCGGCAAGATCGTCAAGTTCTTCTCCAGCAACCTGGGCGGGCTGACCATCTATCAATTCGATCCCACCGAAACCTACTGCTACTACTACGCCCACCTGGAGAGCTACGCCCCGGGGCTCAAGGAAGGCGCTCTCGTCGCCCGCGGCCAATTGATCGGCTACGTCGGCAGCTCCGGCAACGCCGGCCCCAACAACCCGCACCTGCACTTCGCCATCTTCCGCCTCACCCCGGAGAAGCACTGGTGGCAGGGGCAGGCGATCAATCCGTATCCGATCCTGAGCCGGGCGCGATGAGCGGCTGAGCGCGGGGATTCAGTCCTGGCGGCCTTGCCGTTGAACGAGGTGGCTCAGGTGGTCTGTGGATTGCGGACCGGCATGCCCTTCGAAGCCTCACCCCTGTCCCCCTCTCCCTGACGGCAGAGGGGGGACGATTCACGGCCGATCTTCTTGGTAGGGAACCTGCTTTTTTTGGCAGTCGCCTTCGTACGCGTTCCCCCTCGCCCGTCAGGGAGAGGGGACAGGGGGTGAGGCTTCGAAGGGCATGCCGGCTGTGCTGTACGATGCGCCTATGAACGCGCACGACATGGCACGGCTCGGGGTGCCGCCCGGCGAGGCGACCCGCCGCGGCGTGGATTTCATCGCCCGGTTCGTCCTCGCCGGGGGCGACCGCACGCGCCTGGATGAGGAGGTCGAGGCGGTGATGCGGGATCCGTCCGCCTACATCAAGGATCCGCTGCGGGGCGATTTTGCCAAGGCCCTGCTGGCGGCGCCGCCGCAGCCGCGCAAGGAGCCGGTGCCCTACCGCCGCTGGGGCGAAGGGCTCGAGCCGGAGGCCCTCCTGCAGATGGAGAGGGCCTGCCAGCTCCCGGTCACCGTGGCGGGCGCGCTGATGCCGGACGCTCATCCCGGCTACGGCCTGCCGATCGGCGGCGTCCTGGCCACCGAAAACGCCGTCATCCCCTATGCCGTCGGAGTCGATATCGCCTGCCGGATGAAGATGACGGTGCTCGACCTGCCGGTGCGCGACCTTGAGCGCAAGGCCGAGCGGCTGCGCAAGGCGATCGAGACCGAGACCCGCTTCGGCGTCGGCGCCACCTTCCGCGACCGCCGCGAGCACCCGGTGCTCGACGAGGACTGGTCGGTCAGCCCGATCACCCGCGAAAACAAGGACCGCGCCTGGTCCCAGCTCGGAACGAGCGGCAGCGGCAACCACTTCGTCGAGCTCGGGGTCTTCACAGTGAGCGATTCGAGCGTGGGGCTCCCCGAGGGCGAGCACGTCGCGCTCTTGAGCCACAGCGGCAGCCGCGGCACCGGCGCGGAAGTCTGCTCCTTCTACAGCAAGCGGGCCGTCGAGTTGCACCCGGAGCTGCCCAAGGAGCTGCGGCGGCTCGCCTGGCTTTCCCTCGACTCGGCGGAGGGCCAGGAATACTGGGCGGCGATGGAGCTGATGGGCCACTACGCCGCGGCGAACCACGCCGTGATCCATCAGCACGTCGCCTCCCATCTCGGAGCCGAGGTGCTCCTCGACCTCGAAAACCACCACAACTTCGCCTGGAAAGAGAATCACTTCGGGCGCGACGTGGTGGTCCACCGCAAGGGAGCGACGCCGGCGGGAGAGGGTGTGCTCGGCATCATCCCCGGCTCCATGGCGGCGCCGGGCTTCGTCGTGCGCGGCAAGGGCCATCCGGACTCCCTGAATTCCGCCGCTCACGGCGCCGGCCGGGCGATGAGCCGTAAGGCCGCGGTGGCCTCGTTCACCTGGGAGAAGGCCCGCCACGTCCTCAAACAGCGCGGTGTGACCCTCCTCTCCGCCGGCCTCGACGAGGTGCCGATGGCCTACAAGGACATTCACCAGGTGATGGCCGCGCAGGCGGATCTCGTCGAGGTCCTCGGCCGCTTCGACCCCAAGCTGGTGAAGATGGCCCCCTCGGGCGAGCCGCCGGAGGATTGAGAGGGCCGGCCGCGGCCGCCGGCCCCACCGTTTCCCCCTTCTGCCGCTCCTGAGGCCGGCCCTGGCGCCGGCGTACGGCCAAGTCCGCCTGCCTCCCTCGATCGCGCGCCGTCACGACGCCGTAAGCTGCGATGGAGCACCGTGACGTGCACAGGAGAGGAATCTGCAGACCATGTCAAACGCGCGTGAGACCAAAGAACTGCTGGCCCAATTCATTGACGAAGTTTGGAACGCCGGGAACATCGAGGCGTCCGACCTGTACATCGCGCCGAAGTACACGATCCACCACGATCCTGGCGATCCATGGGACAAACAAGAACTTGATCTTCCTGGGTACAAGGAGCGCGTAAGAGTGTCGCGAGCACCGTTTCCCGATCAGCGCTTCTCCATCCAAGACCTTCTCGCCGAGGGCAACAAGGTAGTTATGACCTGGTTCTGGAGCGCTACCCATAAAGGAGATATTCCAGGCTTTCCTGCGACAGGCAACAAAATCACGATGTCCGGGGCCACCGTGTATTACTTCGATGAGGGACGTCTGACAGGTCACTGGCAAATCACGGACCGTCTTGGCGTCTATATGCAGCTCCGTCAAGGGAGATCGTGAACTCTTCACTGCACGTCAAACAACAGTCCCGAGCGACGGGAGCCTCACGCCATGAACTCTATATGGTATGCTGAGTAACACCATGAAACTGAGATTCGTCATCGTCACTGTGGCGCTCGCCGCGGCTGCTGGCTCGGCCGGGCTCTCTCAATCCGCGCAAACCAAAGACCCTTGCGGCGATGCCACCATGGTGAGCTCGGCGTATCCGAGCTACGTGGGTACGGTCGCTGCTGTCCTCGATCCGGTTACGCTTCTGGTGACGACTGGCGAGCAGCCCGGCGGAGTCCAACCCTTGGCGGCATGTTCAGACATGCCCTGCAAGGTGCGTCTCGTCAATCTGGACGCGCCGTCGGATCCCGCCCTGGCGGATCAGGCCAAGCGCAACCTTCTGAAGATCCTCGGCAAGTCCAGGCGTGTGACTCTCGCGATCAGCTCCGTGCAGGAAACTTCTGGGGTGATCAATGCATTGGTAACCCCTGAAAACTACAAGAAGGGGAGCTGGCTGCTGGAGATCAACGAGACCCAACTCGAGGCAGGGCTGGCGACCTACCGCAGCCTCGGTACGTACGCCGTCGACTGGTACATCGACTGCAGGCTGAAACGCGCGGAGGACCGGGCGCGTGCGGCGCGGCGGGGGGTGTGGGCGAAGCCGTGGAGTCGCTGAAGCCCTCTCACGCATTGTGAAAACCGCTAGCAACGACTCGGGTCGGCTCGAGATGCGCCCCGAGTACGACTTCAGTCACGGCGTTCGTGGCAAGTATTCAGAGCGCCTTTCCTCCTCTCCGCCGGCCTCGACGAGGTGCCGATGGCCTACAAGGACATTCACCAGGTCATGGCCGCGCAGGCGGATCTCGTCGAGGTGCTCGGCCGCTTCGACCCCAAGCTGGTGAAGATGGCCCCCTCGGGCGAGCCGCCGGAGGATTGAGGGCCGGCCCGCCAACCTCTCCCCTGGGAGCTTCAGTTGTCAAAGAACCAAACCTAGACCTCCGAAGCAGCGTTTTCGTCCCATCACCCGCAAGAGCGCGGTGGAGAGGCCTGTCTCTTGACCTTGGGTGAAACATTGTGGCACTATCTGCGTAATCCCGTCAAGGCGGGTATGCCGTAGACGCCCTCAAGGCGAATCGGAAGGAGAAGGTGATGTCCAGGGGAATGACATTCCTGGGAAAGCTGGCCGATCTGGGCCGCCGGATCGTCGCGCTGGCGGTCGCCGCCATCGGTTTGCCGCGCCTGGAAGCCGTCCGTCTCCCCCTGCTGCCGCTCCTGAGCCCGGCCCTGGCGCCGGCCGATGGACAGACCGCCCTACTCCCCTCGATCACGTATCGGCAGGACCGGCGCGCGCTGCTGCCGCGACGGACCGGCAACGGCCGCCGAATGGCTACCGGGGTGCGCGAGATTTCCGAGGCGCGCGACAGCCTCTACTCCGAGAAGCGCGCCGATCTCGGCCTCCAACCGGCCCGCAGACGCCGGATCTCACCTCAACAGCTCTGAAATCCGTGGTCATCCTGGGGAAGCGCGTTACACCGCGTGCTCCTCTTCTGTTGTCTCCGGAGGCGCCGCACCGAAGGAGCGAAGCGGCGCCGAAGCTGCGGAGAGACGCCGAAGCTGCGGTGATCCTCCGCACCTTCGGAGCCGCTCCGCAGGATCGGCGCCTCTCCGCAGCTTCGATGAGCCTCCGCAGCTTCGGAGCGACGCCGCAGCTTCGATGGCGCACCGCGTCTTCGGAGCCGCTCCGCAGGATCGGAGGCGCACCGCAGCTTCGGTGAGGCGCCGCAGCTTCGGAGAGGCGCCGTAAGCTGCGGAGAGACGCTGTAAGCTGCGGAGTCACGCCGTAAGCTTCGGAGCGGCGCCGTAAGCTGCGGAGAGGCGTAAGCAAGGTGCACACACCTGAAAGCACGTGGACGGCTGACGAGAGGCTCGCCTGAGGCTGCGGGCGTGCAGGTCAATCCCGCAGTAGTACTTGTGCTGCTGGGTGTAGAATCTCATCGAAGAGATTTCAGCCAACATCGGAGGTCCGAATGCGAAGAGTCACGGGTATTGGCGGCATCTTCATGAGCGCCAAGGATCCTAAGGCGCTATGCGATTGGTACAAGAAGCACCTCGGGATCGACGTTCAGCCCTGGGGTGGAGCAGCCTTCGACTGGACTGACTCCGAAGGCAACCCGACCAAGGGAACTACGGCCTGGTCGATCGGTCCAGCAGACGGCAAA
>DASYTJ010000138.1:0-77663 GCA_036002325.1 Thermoanaerobaculia bacterium
CCTTCCGACGACCTGAAGGGGAGGATCATTGGCCGCGAGGGGCGCAATATCCGCGCGCTCGAGGCCGCGACCGGCGTGGACCTCATCATCGACGACACGCCGGAGGCGATCGTCATCTCCGCGTTCGAGCCGCTGCGCCGCGAGGTGGCGCGAATTTCCCTGGAGAAGCTCATCGCGGACGGGCGCATCCATCCGGCGCGCATCGAGGAGATCGTCGAGAAGGTCAAGGCCGAGTTCGAGCAGAAGATCCTGCAGGAGGGCGAGGCGGCCCTCCTGGAGCTGGGCATCCCCGGCATGCACCCGGAACTGGTGAAGCTCCTCGGCCGTCTGCGCTACCGCACCTCCTACGGCCAGAACGTGCTGCAGCACAGCAAGGAGGTCGCCTTCCTCGCCGGCACCATGGCCGCCGAGCTCAAGGCCAACATCGCCGTGGCCCGCCGTGGCGGTCTGCTGCACGACGTCGGCAAGGCGATCGACCGCGAGATGGACGGCACGCACCTGCAGATCGGCATCGACCTGCTCCGCAAGTACGGCGAGACCGAGGAGGTCGTCCACGCCATGGCCTGCCATCATGGCGACTATGACCCACAGACGGTGGAGGCCGTGCTGGTGACCGCCGCCGACGCCCTCTCGGCCGCTCGGCCGGGCGCCCGCCGTGAGGTGCTGGAGACCTACGTCAAGCGGCTGGAGAAGCTGGAGGAGATCGCCGGCGGTTTCAAGGGCGTGCAGAAGACCTTCGCCATCCAGGCCGGACGCGAGATCCGCATCATCGTCGACAGTGGCAAGATCGGCGACGAGCAGGCGCTTTGGCTCTCGAAGGACATCGCGCGCAAGATCGAGCAGGAGCTGACCTACCCGGGCCAGATCAAGGTCACCGTCATTCGCGAGACGCGGTCCGTGGAGTATGCCCGCTGATGAAGCTGTTGTTCGTGGGCGACGTCGTCGGCAAGCCGGGCCGGCGCGCCGTGCGCAACCTGCTGCCGGGCCTGGTGGACCGCCACGGGGCCGACTACGTGGTGGTCAACATCGAGAACTCGGCAGGCGGCTTTGGCGTCACGCCCGACATCCTGCGTGAGCTCGCGGATCTGCCCATCGACGTCTTCACCAGTGGCAATCACATCTGGGACAAGAGGGAGGGGGTCGAGATCCTCGACCGCGTTCCCAACCTGCTCCGCCCCGCGAACTACCCGGAGGGGAACCCGGGAAAGGGCCTGCACGTAGGCGAAACGGCGTCAGGGATCCCCGTCGCGACGATCAACCTCGAGGGCATGGTCTTCATGTCCAATCTCGAATCCCCGTTCCGTACGGCGGACCGGTTGCTTCTAAAGCTCGATTCCGCGGTCAAGGTGGTGTTCGTCGATTTTCATGCCGAGGCCACGAGCGAGAAGCAGGCGATGGGCTTCTACCTCGACGGCCGGGTCAGCGCCGTCGTCGGCACGCACACCCATGTGCCCACCGCCGATGAGCGGATCCTGCCCAAGGGCACGGCGTTCCAGACCGACGGCGGCATGACCGGCCCCTATGAATCCGTCATCGGCATGCGGACCGATAAGATCCTGCAGCGCTTCCTTCTCCAGACGCCCGCTCCTTTCGAGGTCGCCAAGCGGGACGCGCGCCTCGCCGGCGCCGTCATCGACATCGATGAGGCCACCGGCAAGGCGCGGGGGATTGAGCGGCTGCTGGTGCCGGACACCGAGGCGTAGAGGAAGGGCGCAGCATGCTGCGCCCCTACACAAGCCGGCCGGGCTACTTTTTCTGCGGCCAACGCATGAAGTATCCGTCCACCCAGGAGATGTCCTGGTCGTAATCGGGCGGATCGAAGGCTCCCACTTCATAGACGGTTCCCGAGAACTGGCCGTCGCGGCCGGCGCTGCGGACTCCCATCATGCGGACGGCGCTCGGGTCCGCAGCATTGAGGCGAAACTCATACGGATGGCCCCACCCATCCTGCTGCGGGATCGCCGGGAGGTACTTGGGAACGAGGAGCTTCTCGAGCTCTTCCCGGGAGATCACCGGGACGGCGGTGATGTCGACGGACTTCGCTTCGGACTCCGCTTTCGCCTTCTCGTGGGCTTCGTCGCTCCGCTTGGGGAGCATCTCGCTTTGGAACCAAAAATACATGGCGCTGCCGACATTGCGGATGTCGACGATCGTCTGCTTCTGCTTCATCAGTTCGGGGTCTCTGCCTTGCTGGCCGGAGACGGTGGGTGCCACGGTGAGCACGAGGAGGGCGACAGCCCCCATTACAGACTGGAATCGAACGGTCATTTCTCTACTCCTTCACGGTTAGCGACGGGATCCCTGTCAGAGAACAAGTGTATCACTGACGTAATACACTGACAAGGCCCTCGCGCTAGGGCCTCAGAAGGAGCAGATAGCCTTCCTTGGGATCCTGGTCCCGCGTCACCTCAGTCATCGCGGGAAGGTTCTTCAGGCGCGCCAGATCGTCCCGCTGAGCGAGAAGCCAGACGCGGCCGGTCCGTGCGAGAAAGGCGCGGAGCTTCGCCTCGCTGTCGAGGTTCACGCAGAAGCGCCGTGTATAGAACAGGAAAGTGGAGTCCAGCCGCGGATAGATCCCGTAGGGCTCGCCGGGAGCCATGCGGGCGACCAGCACCTTGGAGAGTCCCCGGGCCGACTTGAAGACGTCGAACCGAGGCAGAGCCACGAGAGCTGCTCCGAGGGCTGTCAGGGCCATTCCCGCCGCGATTCCAGTCACGGCGCGGGAGACCTGCCCGGACCAGCCGGCCCACATCGCGTAAACGGCTCCCAGAAGGAACGGAACGAAGAGGATCGTCAGCTCCCAGACGAAACGGTCGCCGCCCAGCGGGACCGCCTCCGGCCTGCCACGTCCGGCGACCGGCAGGGCGGCCATGACCAGCAGCGCCAATCCGGCCATGAGGCTGAGGGGAACCATGAGCCACCGGCGCCATTGGGGCCATTCGGCGGCGATGCGGTCCAGGCCTGCTCCCACGAGCAAAGCCATTGCGGGGTACATCGTCAGGATATAGACCGACCGCTTTGCCGGCGAAACGCTGAAGAAGAGGACCGTCACCGCCATCCAGCACAGGCAGAAGAGAAATCCCCGCCGTTTCGGCTCCTGAAGGCGTTTCCATCCCACCACAATCGCTGTTGGGAGCAGCAACGACCAGGGGAAGAACTCAGCCGGAATGACGGTGAGGTAGTAGTGCCAGTTCTTGAAGTGGTGCCAGGGATCGACATAACGGGTGACGTTCTGCCGGAAGACGATCTGCTCGAGGTACTCACGGCCGCCGGAGATCCCCGCCGGAACGAGCCAGGCGAGCACCACCGTGGCCCAGATCAACAGTCCCAGCCCCACCCGCAGCCTGCGGAGCTCTGCGCGGTTCCGGGTGATCGCCAGGAAGGCGAGGATGGACAGCAGGGGGGGCAGCAGGCCAACGGGTCCCTTGGCCAGCGTCGCGAGCCCCGCGGCGACAAAGAACAGCGGGTAGAGGCGGGGACGGCCCTCGGTGTAGCCGCGCACCCAGAACCAGACGCCGAGGGCGACCAGGGCGGTGAGCATCATGTCGATCTGCCCGAACCGCCCCTGCCAGAGGACCTTGAAGCAGGTCGCGAAGGCCGCGGCGGCAACCCAGGCGGCCCGCCGGCCGAAGAAGCGTTCGCCGATTCGGTAGACCAGCAGGAGGGCGCCGATAGCGGAGAGGGCGGAGGGGAGGCGGGCGGCCGTTTCGTCGAGGCCACCCGTCAGCCGGCCGCAGAAGGCGATGCTCCAGAAGAAGAGCGGCGGTTTCTGGCTGTAGATCTGGCCGTTCAGGTGCGGCACCGACCAGTGGCCGAGCAGCCGCATTTCGCGGGCCACTTCGGCATAGCGCGCCTCGTCCGGGTTCCACAGGTCGCGCCATCCAAGCCCTGGAAGGAAGAGCACGACTCCCAGAAGAACGAGAAGCAGGAGGTCCTGGCGCCGCCATCCACCGGTGCTGAGCGGGCCGGCCAAGTCAGTCTGCGTCCGCGACCGGGGTGGTGGGGCGATGGATGAACCAGAGGTTCCGCGTGTAGATGAGAAAGCCGGTCGCCTGACCGAGGATGAACACCGGGTCACGCCGGTGGATGGCGTAGCTGAGCAGCACCGCTCCTCCGGCGAGGCTCAGATACCAGAACGACCGCGGGACTACGCTCTGCCGGCGGCGCTCGGAGGCGAGCCACTGGACGAAGAAACGGCCGAAGAAGAGGGCTTGGCCGATGAATCCGATGACGAGCCAGACGGGGTTGTGTTCCAAGCGTTGATCTCCTCGGACAGGCGCCGGTCGATCCAGCGCTTCTGCATCCAGCGCACTGCGAACAAATCCGCCAGCGCCCGCCAGATCCGATTCCGAATGTTGTACTTGGGTTGGCCATGCAGCCGCGGCCGGTGATGCACGGGTACCTCGGTCACCCGGGCGCCTTCCATTTTCAACAGGGTAGGCAGAAAGCGGTGCATGCCGGTGAACATGGGAAGGTTGCGCACGAGCTCGGTGCGGCAGGCCCGAAGCGTACAGCCGACGTCGGTCACTGAATCGTGGGTAAGGCGGTTGCGCACCCCGTTGGCGATGCGGGAGGAGACCTTCCGAACCCAGGTGTCCTGGCGGTTGACGCGCACGCCGCAGACCACGTCATGACCGTTCATGCGCTCGAGCAGCCGGGGTATGTCTGCCGGATCGTTTTGCAGGTCGGCATCGAGAGTTACTACAATGCCACCGCAGGCGAAGCGGAAGCCGGCCGCCAGCGCCGCCGATTGGCCGGAGTTGCGTTGCTGCCGGACCACCCGCACCCTGGCGTCCTCGCGCGCCAGATCGCTCAGGATCTCAGGACTGCCGTCGGTGCTGCCGTCGTCGACGTAGATGACCTCGTACGGACGGCCGACCGCCTCCAGGGCCCCTTGGACTTCGGCTGCCAGAATGGGGAGGTTCTCCTCCTCGTTGTACACGGGAATAACCACCGAGATCTCCGGTGTCTTCAGGACACGCATGGGGGTATCTTAATGGAGCCCTGCCTCGCTGAACGGTCGAGCTGACGTTCTTCTCCGGCTCATCTCCGTTCATGGCCGCCTGGGAGGATGATCCCCACCTCATTAAACGCGCCATGGAGAACCGGTTAATTCCTTCACGTCGATTCGCTGTCTGGATCCCTCTCTTCGCGGCATGGGCTCTGGTGACCGGGTTCTCTCTGACTCTGCGTCCCTTGCTGCCGGTCGACGAGACCCGTTACGTCTCCGTCGCGTGGGAAATGTGGACCCGGGGTGATTTCCTGGTGCCCCACCTCAACGGCCATCCCTACAGCGACAAGCCGCCGCTTCTGTTCTGGCTTTTCCAACTGGGCTGGTGGGCCTTCGGTGTGAACGAGTGGTGGCCCCGCCTGGTGCCGGCGCTCTGCTCGCTGGCGAACCTCTTCCTGGTCTCGGTTCTGGCCCGTCGGCTGTGGCCGGAGCGGCCGGCCATCGCCCGCTCGGTGCCGTTCGTGCTCCTGGGATTTCTTCTCTGGAGCGTTTTCACCGGCATGTTGATGTTCGACATGTTGGTGAGCCTCTGCGTGCTTGTAGCGTTGCTCGGTCTATATGACGCCTGGACCCGCGGCGCCCGCGCCTGGATCCAGGTGGGAATAGCGATTGGGGTGGGTGCTTTGGCCAAGGGCCCGGTGGTGCTGGTGGTGCCGCTGGTCGTGGCGGTCCTTGCTCCCTGGTGGGGAGGGCGGCGGCCGGGTTGGCGGTGGTGGCTTGGGCTCACCGGAGCTCTGATCGTTGCTCACGCGGTCGCCCTCTCCTGGGCCATCCCGGCGGCGCATGCTGGCGGCGAGGCTTACGGCAACGCCATCCTTTTCTCCCAGACCGAGGAGAGAATGGTCCATTCCTTCGCCCACCTCCGGCCCTGGTGGTGGTATCTGCCCTTGCTGCCGGTCCTCCTCTATCCCTACTCGATCTGGCCACCGTTGTGGAGATCCACCGCCCGGCTGCGTCCGCGAGCCACCGATTCAGGAACCCGCTTCTGCCTGGCTTGGATCCTGCCGGCCCTGGTGGTGTTTTCGCTGATCAGCGGCAAGCAGCCCCACTACCTGCTCCCCCTGTTGCCAGGCTTCGCCCTCCTCGTCGCCCGCCTGCTTGACGAACCCGCCTTGACGCCGCGGCGCCGGACCATGGCACCCGCGATGGCCGTCCTGCTGCTGCTGGCTGGGGTGTTGACCGCGGCTCCCTTCCTCGCCGGCCGGCTTGGTCAGGCCCCTTGGGTCGGACAGATCTCACCCGCCGGCGGCGTGTTTCTGGTGGTGGCTGCTGCCGGCTGTTTTCTCGCCTTCGAGCGGATCTTCCGCCGGCCGGCCGAGGCTCCGGCGCTATTCACGCTGCTCGCACTGGCTGCAGTCTATGCCGGCTGCGCCGGGGCGCTTCGGCAGTATTACGACGTGAGGCCCATGGCCCGCTATCTTGCATCGGTCGAGCGGCAGGGGCGGCCCATCGGCTTCGTCGGCATTTATCACGACCAGTTCCACTTCCTGGGCCGGCTCGAGCGCCCGTTTGACGAGGTCCCCGCCGGCGCGGAGTGGTATTGGCTTGCCGAGCATCCGACCGGCAAGCTGGTCGAGGATCTCCGCGACGTTCCTCCCGGCATCACCCGCACCGACTTCACCCAACCCTACCGTACGGGGTTCCTGGCGGTATGGAGCCGATGACTTGTTGAATTGACCGTCATCCAGTGCTATATCCCCGCGCGTAGTTGTTGCCAAAGCGTCTCTGCCGGACGCGAACGACGATCCAGACGTTATGAGCTGCGGAAGGCCGCGGGCCCTCAGGGCCCTTGTGTTGTTTCTTGCCGGCTGGCTGCTCGCGTTCGTTTCCGCGAACGCCGAACAGCCGGTGGCGATCGGCGCCAGTGCCGGCCGCTTCAGCGCACTGCGCGGCAGCCCCGGATATGAGGTCGGCTGGGAACTGCGTTTTGCGCCTCGGCGCTTTCGCTGGCTTCCCCGCGCCTTGCCGGAACTGAGCCCCACCGCCGGCGCGATGGCGACCGCTCAGGGCAGCCTGTATGTGTACGGCGGCTTCCGATGGGACCTACCGCTGGGCGAGGCCTGGAGTCTGACTCCGCAGTGGGCGACGGGTCTCTACTACTGGGACGGTGGACGCGATCTGGGAGGCGCTCTGGAATTCCGCTCAGGGATCGAGCTCTCACGCCGATTTGGCGCGCAATCACGGCTCGGCCTGACCCTCTATCACCTCTCGAACGCTGGCCTTTACTCGCGTAACCCGGGGACCGAATCGCTGGTATTGACCTACTCCACCCATCCGTAAGCCTCCTGTTAGCGTGTGCTATTCTCCGTTTCATGGCAGTTGATCCCGAGTTGCTGGAGATTCTCGTCTGCCCGAAGTCGAAGGGCGAACTGGAGCTGATCGAGCTGCCGCAAGAGATACGCGGGCCGCTGGTCGAGAAATACCGCGAGCACTTCCGCGACGAAGAACCGGTCGTGGAGCAGGGGCTCTACTGCGCCGCTTCGGGGCTCGTCTATCCAATCGTGTCAGACATCCCCATCATGCTCATCGAGGAGGCGCTCCCCGCCTCCACCATCGGTCGCTGAGGCCCCGCCGCTCTCCGGCCTGCCGTGCACCCGCTCTTCGACGCTGGCGATTCCCGTGCGGAGAGGGCCGGTTACTGGTTGTTCGTCTCGCATCTGGCCACCATCTTCAGCATCGCCGCGTCGAGCATTCTCCTGGGGCTCATGGTCCTATCTCTCCCCTGGACACGCCGGCGCCAGGTGCCGTGGGGCGAGCTCTCGCCGCTCCTGATACCTCTCGGTTTCTACGTCGTCCTGCTGGTGGGCTCCGTTGTTGCTTCCTACGCTCCCGGTACCAGCGCCCGCGGCCTTACCGAGATCTTCAGCCTATCGACGCTGGCGGTGGCACCTCTGCTGGTGCGCCGTGAGCGGCAGGTGCGCTTCGCCGTCGACGCCCTGATTCTGGTAGCGGCCCTGCTCGCCTGCTTCGGCCTCTCCCAGTACCTCTTCGGCTACGGCGATATCGACCGCCGGATCCGCGGTCCGTTTTCCCACTACATGACTTTTTCGGGGTACCTGCTGATCTGTGACCTGCTGCTGGTCTCCGCCATGGTCTACCGCGGCCGCTGGCGAAGCTGGTGGCGGTGGGGAGCTCTCGCGGTTATCAATATCGCGTTGCTCGGCAGCTATACCCGCAACGCCTGGGTGGCGCTCGCCTTGGCGCTCACGGTGCTGGTCCTGATTCGCGCGCCGCGGCTGCTGCTGGCTTACGTGCCGGCGACGGTGCTGTTCGTGACTCTGGCGCCGGTGCCTCTCCTGCATCGCGTGGTGTCGATCGGCGACCTGCGGGACCCATCGAACTACGACCGCCTCTGTATGCTGGAAGCCGGCCTCGCCATGATTCGGGAGCGCCCCTTCTTCGGTCTCGGGCCGGAGCTGATCGAGCGACGGTATGCCATCTACCGGCCGGCTGCGGCACCGCGCTACGACGTGCCTCACCTCCACAACAACCTGCTGCAGATCGCAGCCGAGCGGGGGCTGCCGGCCCTCGCTTCCTACCTCTGGCTGACCCTGGCCGCGGTAGCTGTCGCCTGGCGGGGGTTCAGGCGTGAGGGCGGTAGGAGCGGGCGGCGGGCCGACCTCTATGTCGGCGCGATGCTCGCACTGCTCGCCTTCAATCTGGCCGGGCTGTTCGAGAACAACTGGGGGGATACCGAGGTGCAGAGGCCAGCGCTGTTCCTGCTGGCGATTCCTTTCTGTTTGGGTGGGGGAGAGCGCGAGGAACACCGGCCCGGGTGAGTCGTCCGCTTTCGAGAACGCTCCTCCAGCGGGTATAGTCCCGGCCCATGGCAGGTACTCGGCTCGGCACGGCCGTTGCAGCGCCCCGCGGCGAGCGAGGTCGCCCAAGGGGTTCGACACTACACTGCCGCGTTTGAACGTCCCGGGAAGAGGACAGGGATTCGCCGCTTGCGTCTCGATCAGCTACTGGTGGAGCAGGGCCTGTTTCCCAGCCGCGAGCAAGCGCGCCGAGCCGTCATGGCGGGCGTTGTCGAAGTGGAAGGCAAACGGGTGGACAAGCCGGGGACGGCGGTGCGCGAGGACGCCCGTCTCGCGGTGCTCGCGCCGAAGGAGCCGTTCGTCTCGCGGGCGGGCAGGAAGCTGGCGCACGCTCTGGACCACTTCGGCCTCGATCCAACCGGCTGGGTTTGCCTCGACGTGGGGGCCTCCACCGGGGGTTTCACCGACTGCCTGCTGCAACGAGGGGCGGCCCGCGTCTACGCCCTCGACGTGGGTTACGGCCAGCTCGACCAGCGCCTGCGCGAGGATCCCCGAGTGGTAGTGATGGACCGAATCAATGCCCGCCACCTCGCGCCGGACGCGCTGCCCGAGGCCTGCCATCTGATCACCATCGACGTCTCTTTCATCTCGCTGCTCAAAGTGGTGCCGGCCCTGCTGCCGCACCTCACTCCGGAGGGGTTCCTCCTGCCCATGGTCAAGCCCCAGTTCGAGGCCGGACGTGGGGCTGTGGGCAAGGGCGGCATCCTCCGCGACGAGGAGGTTCGCAGGGGCGCCATCCGCGACTGCATCGACGGTGTCGCCGCCCTTGGCCTGGTGCCGCTGGGTGTCTTCGATTCTCCGGTCGCCGGCACCGGCGGCAACCGCGAAGCCTTCGCCCTCTTCCGGCGGAGCGGGTCGTGAGCCGCAAACGCGGCAACCGGAAGTTCCAACGTGTTGGCGTGGTCGCCAAGGTGGCGAGCCGGGAGGCCGTTCACACCGCGCACGAGCTGGCGGAATGGCTGCGCCGCCGAGGTCTGGAAGCCGCTCTCGACGAGGCCACGCTGCGCGCCCGCGGCGTCGAAGGCGACCGCCCGTTCAACCCTCGCGACGCCTACGATCTGGTGGTGGTCCTCGGCGGCGACGGCACTCTCCTCTCGGTGGCGCGGACGCTCGGCCCTGGCATCGCCATCCTCGGCGTGAACCTCGGTAACTTGGGCTTCTTGACCGAGATCAACCGCGGCGAGCTGTACCCCGCCATGGTGCAAGTGCTGGCCGGACGGTACCGCATCGAGGAGCGCTCGCTCTTTGACGTCGAGCTGCAGCGGGACGGCGGCGCTCCGGTCTCCTTCCGAGTGCTCAACGATGCCGTGATCACCAAGAGCGCGCTGGCCCGCATCATCGAGCTGACGCTCAAGGTGGACGGACACCTGATCGCCCGCTTCCGCTCCGACGGCCTCATCATCTCCACGCCCACCGGCTCCACCGCCTACAACCTCTCGGCCGGCGGCCCGATCGTCAGTCCTCTGCTGCCGGTCGCCGTGCTGACGCCCATCTGCCCGCACGCGCTGTCCATGCGACCTATCGTCGTGCCGGACGCCGGACCCATCGAGGTGACGCTGGAGACGCAGCGCGAAGAGGTCTATCTGACGCTCGACGGCCAGGAGGGCACCTCGCTCGGCTACCACGACACTGTCCGGCTCACTCGCAGTGCCGTCACCGTGCGGCTCGCGAAGGTGAGCGGCCGCAGCTTCTACGGCAATCTGCGCGCCAAGCTCCGTTGGGGCGGGCTGGCGGGGGAGACGGACGGGCCGGGCGGCGGCGATCCCGGAGGATCTCCCGTGTGAGCGAGCCCTCACCCTCTGGCGCCCAACCTCCGTCTCCTCCTCCCGGTAGCGGGGGGGCAAGCAGGCGCCGGCGCCGGCATGGAAAGGTGAGGCGATGGGTGGTCCGCCCCTTCGTCTGGGGGCTCGTCCTGCTGCTTGCTCTGCTGGCCGGTGGTCTCCTCCTTCTGCAGAGCCAGTTCGCCCGCCAGCGGGCGCTCGCCCGCATCGTGGCGCAGATGACCGATTTCCTGGGCCGCCCCATTCAGATCGGCGACATCGACTACACCGTCTTCCCGTTCGCCGTCGAGCTGCGCGACGTCGTCGTCCCCGGCCCGCGGCCGACCGACCCTCCGGTCGCCCGCGCTCCGTTCGTGCGCATCCAGATGACCGTCAAGGATCTCGAAGGCCGGGTCTTCGACCTCGAGCAGATCGACATCGAGCGCCCTGTGGTCTATCTCCAGTTCAACCCGGACGGCACCAGCAATCTCCCCGCGTTCCGCAGCCGGCGGGGCGGGCCGAAGCGCTTCGACGTCCGCATCGGGCACATCCTGGTGCAGGACGGCGTCTTCCAACTCAACGAGCGTAGGGTGCCCCTCGAGCTTGACGCGCAGGCCGTCTGGGGCCGGCTGATCGGTCGCGCCGAGCGGCAGGGGGAGGGGGGAAACCGCCTCGACGGCCTGGTTACCGCCCAGGAGGTCGTCACCACCCTGCCGCGAGCGCGCCCCTATCGGTTCACAGTCTCCGCCAAGGGGAGCTTGTTGCCGTCCGATGGCCGGGTGCGCATCGCGGCCGCCCGTCTTGCCGGACCGGACCTCTCCAGTCGCGCCAGCGGCTTTGTCAACTATCGCGCGGAGAACCGCCGGGTGGAGCTGGCGATCGAGGCTCAGGGCGCGGCCCAGCTCGTCAACCGTCTCGGCTACATGGAGCGGTCGATCGAAGGGCCGGTCTCGGCCCACGCCCGCTTCGAGTGGACGCCGGCGGGCTGGAGCTACTCGGGCACCGCCTCGGCGCCGCGCCTCGCCACCTTTGATCGCGTCATCCAGGACCTCCGGGCGGCTTTTATCGGCGGGCCGGCCCACCTGGACGTCAACGTTGAGAGCTCCCGTTACGCGCAGGGTACCGTGAGCGGGCTGATCTCGATCGACACGCGGGGAATGGGAAGGCCGGGCACCCCCGTTGCCCTCGACCTCGATTACGCCGACCTCTCGCTCCGGCAGGTGATCGCCGATCAGTTCCCGGGGGAGGATCTGCCGATCGTCGGCGGCCTCTCCGGCCGAGTCCGCGGCACCCTGGAGTACCGGTTCAACACCGAGGCCCCGCTCGCCGGCAGCGGTCGGGCGGACATCGCCGTGAAGGGAACCAGCGAGACCGGGCTGGCGATCTCGGGAAATCTCCCCATCCTCCTTGACCGTGGCTTGATCTCCGGCCGCGACCTCCACCTGACCGCACCGGGACAGAACGTGACCTCGCCAGGATTCACCTACGACCTCGAGCGCGACACCGGCCGGTTCGATTTTCGGCTGGTGAGCCGCGACGTCGGCCCGCTGGGACCTGTGCTCGTGGGACCGCCGAAGCGCGGCGAGGAACCGGACTTCTGGCTCCCGACCGCCGGGCGCGGTGTAGCCGAAGGGTCGATCGCCTTTGCCCGCAAGGATTACTCGCTGCAGCTCCGCCTCAACCTGCAGGACGCCGTGGCGCCGATCACTACAGCGGACATGGTCCGCGGCTCGTTCGTCCTCAATCCCCGGGCGGTGGAGGATCTGCGTCTGGAGCTGACCCGCAGCGGCGGCGCCCTGATAGTGACAGGCCGCATCCCGCTGGCCGAGCCGGGGCAGACCGCGGCCTCGCAACCCCTCACCCTGGCGGTCGACGCCGCGCAGTGGCCTGCCGCCGGCCTCGCCTGGTTTCTGGGGCCCGAGCTGGCGCAGAAGCTCGAAGGGACCCTCTCCGGACGCGTTGACCTTTCGGGTTCTCCCGATCGCTTGAACGGCCGCGCCGACGCTCAGGTCGCGGATCTGGTCGCCTTCGGTGTCCCCTTGGGCCGGGCTCGTGCGGCGGTGGCGTTCGATAGCGGCCACATCACCATCGAGCAGGGGCAGATCGAGATGCCAGCCGGGACGGTCTTTGCCCAGGGGAGCTTCGACCAGGCGAGCGAGGCGATGAGCTTCACCTTACTGGCGCCGTCGCTCTCGCTGGCCGCCGAACCTTTTGGACGATACGTGGGAGGCAGCCTGACCGGCCGGATGAGCATCGAGGCGGCCGCCTCCGGCACCTTGCAGGAGCCGCAGGCAACCGTCTCGATCCGCGGTGAGGACCTCGTCTTCCAGGGCCGGACGCTCGAGCGCCAGGGGAATACTGCTGTTCAGGCGAACTGGGACGGCCGGCGGGTGGATGTCCGCGGCTCCCTGCTCGGGCTCGCCTCCTTTCAGGGCGGCGGCCGGCTCGACCGGCAGGGTGCCGATGTGGCGATCGACGTGCGCAGCGATCAGCTCGGCGTGCTCGCACGGGCGCTCTCGCCGCGACCTCTCCCGGAGTTCACCGGCGCGTTCGTCGGCGCTGCCACCCTCGGCGCCGACTTCGGTGCCGGCGTCTACCGCGGCGGGTTGCAGCTCGCCGACCTGCGGCTGCAATACCAGGGGCGGACCATCGCTTCGCGGGAGCCCATCGTGGCGGAGTTGACTCCGCAACGGGTGACGATCCGCTCCTTCTACCTCGGCGAGCCCGGCACCGACAACGAGCTGTTCGTCTCTGGCACCTTCGGCCTTGGCGAAGGAGCGCCGCTTGACCTCCATTTCCAGAGCACCGTCTCGTCCTCCTGGGCCGAGCTGTTTCTGCCCGATTATCGCATCGAAGGCGCTCTCGACGTGCTGGGTGCAGTGCGTGGCACGGCGGACAGCCCGCAACTCAGCGGCCAGGGCGAGATCCGCGACGCGCAGGTGATCGTTCCCAACCTCGCGCAGGCGTTCGAGGAGGTCAGCGGGTTTCTGAGCTTCAATCGCGACCGCATCATCCTCGACGAGCTGCACGCCCGCCTCGGTGGCGGCACCTTGCGGGCCTCCGGCAGTCTGGATCTGCCGCGGCCCGATCGCGGCCTCGCCTACCGCCTGAACGTCTCGGCGCGGGACATCAGCCTGCGCTTTCCGGAGTTCCTCCTCAACCGCGGCAACGCCGAGGTGGCGCTGATCTCCAGCGACTTCGGACGCCAGATCGTGGGGCAGGTGGACCTCGAACGTTCCCTCTACGTCGAGGACGTTCCTGTAGACCTGGTGCAGTTCATCCAGCGAATCTTTCAGCGCCAGCGTCTCGAGCTCGCCGAGACCGGCGACCTCGAGGCCACTACTCAGCTCAATCTGGCCGTCCGCGGTCCCGACGCTCTGCGCGTCCGTAACAACGTGGCCAACCTGCAGGGGGACATCGTCCTCACCATCCGCGGCACTCTGGCGCGCCCCGTGGCCTTCGGCGAGGTGGACCTCGATCCGGGCGGCACTCTGGTGTTCAACGACAACCAGTACGAGGTGCAACGGGGCACCTTGACGTTCAGCAATCCCAACCGGATCGATCCGGAGATCGATCTGGTGGCGCAAACCGAGGTCCAGGGATTCAACATCACCCTCAACCTCGGCGGCACGCTGGAGCGGCCGGACATCAACTTCGCCTCCGACGCCAATCTGGCGGACCTCGAGATCGTGTCGCTGATCGCCACCGGCCAGCGGCCAGCGGAGGGTCCCCTGCCGACCAACCCCGCCGAGGAAGAGCTGGCCCCCAACGTCGTGGCGCGTCAGTTCCTCTACGGCCAGGCCGCTTCGGCCATCTCCCAGCGGGTCGGCAACATCTTCCGCTTCGACCGCTTCCGCATCGATCCCATCATCGAAGCCGGGCAGCCCGTCTCCGGCGTCGGCGTCACCGTCGGCAAGCGCCTCTCCAGGGACATCTTCGTCACCTACTCGACCGAGCCCAGCAGCAGTCGCCAGTACATCGTACAGATCGAGTGGCAGGTGCGGAAGAACGTCACTCTGGTGCTCACCCAGGCAGGCGATGGCAGCTATGCCGTCGACGCCCAGTGGCAGCGGCGATTCTGAGGAAGGCCGTGCGTCGATCCCGAAGCAGAACCCTGACATTGTGGCTGATCCTGGCTTTTCTGGCCGTGCGGCCAATCCGAGCGCAGACAGAGACGGCCGCCCCGACCCCCGAGACGCCGCCGGAGACCGCGGTCTCTGCCGGACCCATCGTCAGCGCCATCGAGGTCCGCAGCGATGCGCCGCTTCCCGAGTCGCTGGATCTCGAGAACCTGATCGAAATCGAGGTGGGGGAGCCGCTCGACGCGGAGAGGATCCGCCACACCCTGCGCAACCTCCAGGCGACCGGCTCCGCGTCGGAGATCGAGCTCTACACCCGCGACGATCCGGCGCAGGGCGGACTGGTGGTGGTCCTCGTTTTCCGCGCCGTGGTGCTGGTCGAGGAGGTCCGCATCACAGGCGAGCTCGGCCTGCCGCGTGATGACCTACGGCGCGTCATCCCGCAGGCCGAAGGCGAGCCGCTCTCCGAGGAGCGGGTCTTGCGCGGAGTCTACGAGCTGAAGGATCTCTACCAGCGCAGCGGCTATTTCCAGGGCACGGCCCGAGTCTCGGTCGACACGGACGAGGCTCGTCGGCGGTCGGTGGTGATCTATCACGTGAGCAGCGGCGCCCGCGCCACCGTGCGCACCATCGCCTTCGACCACCCGGTCGACCCCTTCGCGCCGGCGACCCTGGTCAAGCAGCTCCGGCTCAAGCCCGGCGACTTTTTCCGGCGGCAGACGGCGCGCGAGGATGCCGAGCGCCTCCAGGACTGGCTCCTGCGGCAGAAACACGGCGCGGCGCGGGTCGATCCGCCACTCGAGGAGTACGACTCTGGGACCAACAGCGTCAAGCTGACCTACCCCATCTCGGTCGGCCCCAAGATCTCGCTCGTCGTCATCGGCGCCGACGAGAAGACGTTGCGGCGCAAGGGCCTCCTCCCCTTCCTCGGCGAGAGCGGCTATGACGAGGCCCTGGTCCTGCAGGCGGTCAACCGGCTGAAAAGTTACTTCCAGGAGCAGGGTCATTACGACGTCAAGATCGATACCGAAGAAAAACGGACCAGCAGCGAGCTGCAGCTCACCTTCCGCATCGATCCCGGCCCCGTCTACACGCTGCGCGAAATCGACCTGTCGGGCAACGAGGAGGTCCCTGATGACGAGCTCCGCCAGGTGATGATCACCGGCGAGCGGGCCCTGCTCCGCCCCGGCAGCGGCCGGCTCGTCCAGCACGAGCTGGATGAGGACGTCGAAAACCTGCGCCGCTACTACGCTCTGCACGGCTATCTCAAGGCCGAGGTGGGGCCTCCCGCAGTGGAGAGGCAGGACGGCGATCTGTGGCTCGTCATTCCCATCCGCGAAGGACCGCGGCAGCGGGTGGTCAACCTCACCTTCGAGGGCGTCGAAGAGCTGGACCTCGAGGCGCTGAAGAAGAACCTGCCGCTCAAAGAGAACGAGGGCTTTCATCCCGTCCTCCTGGAGAGCACTCTCGACGCGATCCGGGCGGAGTACGCTGTCCGCGGCTATACCCAGGCCCAGGTCTCCGCCCGTCAGGATTGGGATCCCGACCACCGGCTGGTCGACGTCGCCGTTCAGGTCCTCGAAGGCCCCCGGCAGGTGGCGGACCGCATCATCGTGCGAGGCAACGAGCGCACCGAGGGCGACGTGATCCGACGCTCCCTGGATCTCAAACAGGGCGATCCCATCAGCGACGTCAAGCTCCTGGAGGTCGAGCGCAACCTCTACCGTCTCGGCATCTTCTCGCGCGTCGACGTCGAGCTCATCCGCGCCGGGCTCGACACCACGGAGCGCGACGTGCTGGTGCGGGTCGAGGAAGGCAAGCCGCGCACGCTCATCTACGGCATCGGCTGGGACTCCGTCGACAAAATACGCGGGCTCTTCGGCTTCAATCACAGCAACCTTTTGGGCCGCGCCTACAGCCTGCGGACCGACCTGCGCTGGAGCCAGCGCAATCAGCGCTTCCGCTTCATCTTCAACCAGCCATACCTGGGGGAGTATCCCGTCTCGCTCACCTCCACGCTGTTCTACGAGGGCGAGGCCAAGCGGCAGGAGCAGCCCTATGACGTGACGCGCTACGGCGCCCGCACCGAAGCGGTGCGGGTGTTCGGCAACCGCCGCCTGAGCCTCGGCGTCGACTATCGCACGGTCGAGCTGGAAAACGTCGATCCGGGCGTCGTCTCCAACGAGATCGAGCGGCGCAACCAGCCGTACCAGATCACCAGCCTGGTGCCTACCTTCTTCTGGGACCGCCGCGACGACCCGATCTCCACCAGCCGCGGCTGGAGCACCCTGGTCCAGCTCCAATACGCCTTTCCCGCTTTCGAGACCGACACCGAGTTCCTGAAGCTCTCCGTACAGCAGACCCAGTTCTTCGACCTCGGCCGCCAGAACGTGGTGGCGGCGAGCGTGCGCTTCGGCGGCATCGAGCCCTTCAAGTCGCTCGCCGCTCAGCCGGACGATCCCCTGCGGGAATTCCCCAGCCGCAACGTCCCCATCCCCGAGCGGTTCGTCGCGGGAGGCGACGCCACCCACCGCGCTTACGGTTTTCGCGAGCTGGGGATCCGCGGCAAAACCCTCCTTCCCAGGGCGAGCGGCTCGGGCTTCGTGCCCGTCGGCGGCGACGGCCTGTTCCTCGTCAACCTCGAATACCGCTTCCCGCTCTTCGGCGACTTCGGCGGCACCGTCTTCTTCGACAGCGGCAACGTCTGGGCCGACTGGCGGTCGATCAGCTTCAGCGACCTCAAAAACGGCGCCGGCCTGGGCGCTCGCTATCTCTCGCCGATCGGCCCCATTCGCGCCGGCATCGGCTGGAAGCTCGACCGCGAGCCGGGCGAATCGAGCTACGAGTTCTTCGTGAACATCGGGAACACGTTCTAGCGGGCGCTCCTCTGTTATGCTTGAGCCATCATGAAGGTTCGACTGACAGCGCTCTTTCAGCGGGTACCCGAAGGCTATATCGGATTCGTCCCCGAGTTGCCAGGGGCAAACACGCAGGGGGCAACGCTTGAAGAGGTTCGGGCCAACCTGGAAGAGGCCGTCTCGCTGGTGCTCGAGGCCAACCGGGTGCTCGCCGAGGAGGAGATCCGGGGAGTCGAAGTGATCCGCGAACCCCTCAAGATCTCCGCTTGAAAAGAATCGATCTTATCCGTCATCTCCAAAAGCACGGCTGCGAGCTCCTGCGCGAAGGTGGGAGCCATTCCGTCTACGTCAACCGCACCTCCCGGAAGGCTGCGGCCATACCACGGCACCGTGAGATCAACGATTTTCTGGCGCGCAGGATCTGCAAGGATCTCGATGTCTCCTACCCTGGAGATTGAATCGGCATTCCGCTCCGCGGTTGACCGACGCATCGCGGCAACGTACACTGGCTCAGGTCGCCAACCGCGTCCAGCATCTCTAAAATACCTCCGCGCGCGGCCCCTAGACCGCCGCGAACGAGAAAGCCCCATCATGAGCCAAGAAACCCCCTTCGCCTCTATCGAGGAGGCGGTCGAGCGCTTCCGCCGCGGTGAGATCGTCATCATCTGCGACGACGAAGACCGCGAGAACGAAGGCGATTTCGCCATCGCCGCCGAGAAGGTGACGCCGGCGGCCATCAACTTCATGGCCAAGCACGGCCGCGGCCTGATCTGCCTGGCCTTGACCGAAGAGCGCTGCCGCGCCCTCGATCTTCCCCTCATGGTGGAGGACAACACCTCCCCCTTCGGCACCGCCTTCACCATCTCCATCGAGGCCCGCGGCAAGGTGACGACCGGCATCTCCGCCGCCGACCGCGCCGCCACCATCCTCACTGCCATCGACGCCGCGACGCGGCCGGAGGACCTGCTCCGCCCGGGCCACGTCTTTCCCCTGCGCGCCAAGAAAGGCGGCGTCCTCAAGCGCGCCGGACAGACCGAAGCCTCCGTCGATCTCGCCGCCTTGGCGGGTCTGCAGCCGGCCGGAGTGATCTGCGAGATCATGAACGACGACGGCACCATGGCGCGGGTCCCCGACCTGGCCAAGGTGGCCGCGGCGCAGGGGCTGCTGATGATTACGGTCTCCGACCTCATCAGCCACCGGCTCCGCCACGAGACCCTGGTGCGCAAGATCGCCGCACCCAGCCTGCCGACGGTCTTCGGCGACTTCCGCATCCACGCCTACCGCTCGGACGAGACGGGTGACGAGAACGTGGCCCTGGTCATGGGCGAGATCGATCCGGAAGAGCCGGTGCTCGTCCGCGTCCACAGCCAATGCCTCACGGGAGACATCTTCGGTTCCTGCCGTTGCGACTGCGGGCCGCAGCTCGAGCAGGCCCTCCACCATATCGCCGCCGAAGGCGAAGGCGTGCTCCTCTACCTCCTCCAGGAAGGCCGCGGCATCGGCCTGATGAACAAGCTCCGCGCCTATGAGCTGCAGGAGCAGGGGCACGACACGGTGGAGGCCAACGAGCGCCTGGGCTTCCGTCCCGACCAGCGCGACTACGGCATCGGCGCGCAGATCCTGCGCGATCTGGGAGTCCGCAAGATGCGGCTGATGACCAACAATCCCAGCAAGTACATCGGCCTCCACGGCTACGGTCTCGAGATCGTCGAGCGCATCCCCCTGGAAGTGCCGCCGACCGAGACCAGCCGCGCCTATCTGCGCACCAAGCGCGACAAGCTGGGCCACCTCCTGAAGCTGGTATGAAAGCAGGAGGATGAAGATCCTCCTCGTCACCTCCCGCTACCCCTGGCCGCCCCGCCGCGGCGACCAGATGCGGGCCCTGCAGATGCTCGACCTCCTCGCGGAAGAGCATGACGTGACGCTTCTCGCGCCTGCGCCCCGCGACAGCCACGCTCCACCGCCGGAAGGGACGCTGTATCGCGTCGAGCTGTACCAGCTCGGAGGTGGATCGGCGTTCCTCTCGGGTCTGGCGCGCTCGGTGCTGACGAATCAACCGCTCCAGGCCGGCCTTTTCTATCACCCGGACCTCGGAAGCAGGATCCGCGAACTGGCGCCGCAGCACGAACTGGGAATCCTTCAGCTCGTGCGGCTCGCCCTTCACGTCGAGGACTTCGGCGCGACTTCCATCGTCGTCGATCTGATCGACAGCCTCGCCCTCAACTTCTCCAGACGGGCCGAGGTCGACCGCTGGTGGCTGGTGCCGCTGCTCGAGCTCGAGGCCCGGCGGCTCGCCACGGCCGAGCGGCGGCTGGCCGAGCGCGCGGAGCGCCTGCTCGTCGTGTGCGAGCGGGACCGCCAGGCTCTGGTCAACCGTCTGCCGCCGCATCTCGAGTCCAAGATCGCGGTCGTGCGCCTCGCCGTGTCCGAGCGCCCCCTCGAGCCGCCTCTCGACCGCGAGAAGCTCTGGCGCGAGGGCGACGTAGGGCCGGTGCTGGCGATGACCGGCAACCTCGGCTACTTCGTCAACGCGGACGCCGTCGCCTGGTGGCTGCGCGACGTCTGGCCCCGGCTTCGCCGCCTACGGCCGGACGCGCGCCTCGTCGTCGCGGGCGATCGGCCGTCGCGAGCGCTGCGCCGCGCGGTGGAGAAGGCTGGAGCGCGGCTCATCGAATCGCCGCGCGACCTGCGAACCGTCCTGGCGCAGGCCACGCTGTCGCTCGCTCCCCTGCGCTGCGGCTCCGGGGTGCCCGTCAAGGTGCTGGAAGCCTGGTCGGTCGGCGTACCCGTGCTCGCGTCCTCCTGGGCGGTGGCGGGCACCTCCGGCCGCCAGGGTGAAGACTTCATCCTCGTCGGCGATGACCCCGTCGAATGGATCGCCGCCATCACCGACCTGCTCGACAACCCCTCCGCCCGCCACTGGCTGATCGAGAACGGCCGCCGGCGCCTCGCGGCCGACTATTCCCGCGAGGCGGTGCGTCGACAGTTACTGGAGGCGATTGGTGTGAAATCGGCCCGTAGAGACGTCCCCAGACCCGATACGACATCCTACGCAGGTCACGGGGATGGCGGGGCGTCTCCGGCGGCTGTTTAGAGCATCACGACCACTCGCCCGCGGCGGACCGGATGCTCGACGAACTCGTGCGCCTTGGCGATGTCCGACAGAGGAATTCGCTCCGCGATTTCAAAACCAGCCCATCCCGCCTCCAAGGCGTCGTTGAGATCCCGAGCCGCTGCGGCCTTGGCCTCCGGCGGGAAGTCGTCGCTGCCGAGAAAGAACAGACGGACGTTCTTGAACACCAGCGGCCAGAAGGGGATTTCAGGAGAAGGGGCGCCAGTGGCATACGTTGCAATGGATCCGCCGGACGCCAGCAGCTCGATATCGGTCGCGAGATTGGCCGCGAACGCGACCTCGACGATGTGGTCCACTCCATCAGGAGCGATCGCCCGTACGCGCTCGACCAAATCCTCACCAGAATGGAGGACCTCGTGAGCGCCCGCGTCTTTCGCGATCGGCTCGTCCGACGAGGAGCGGACGGTCGCCAGAACATGCGCTCCGGCGCGGCGGGCGAGCTGGATGGCGCAGAGGCTCACCGCGCCAGCTCCCCCTTGCATCAGCACGGTGCGTCCTTCGACCGGACCTCCAGCATGCACCGCCCGATGGCCGGTGATGCCGGGAATGCCGAGACAGGCACCCTGGCTCCATCGACACGCCTTCGGACAGCGGGACCGCTTGCTCCATCGGCACAATGGTGGTTTCGGCGGCGGTGCCGAAAGGACGATATGTTTGAGCTCCGTAGCACCACACTCGCCGTCCCAGCCACTCTGAAGAGACTCCGTCGCCGACCTGATCCACGTGACCGGCGCCGTCGCTATGCGGGATGACGCGAGGATACGGCATGCCATACCCGAAAGCATCCTGGCGCTTCTTGACATCTCCGGGATTGATGCCAGAGGCCTCGACACGAATCCGAACTTCTCTCGGCCCCGGCATCGCCGCCGGCATCTCACCGACCACGAGCACCTCCCGTGCCGGACCCTACCTCTCGTACCAGGCGGCTCTCATTCGATGCCCTCAGCGGCGGCCGACGTGACAGGGTTTTCCAGCGGCATTCCAGACCGGCAGAGTGGACAGCCGACGGGTGCCCATAGGTTGAAGGCTTGCTCGGCGAGCGCTACCAGCGGTATCCCGCGAGCCGAAAAGTGTTCGACAGCCTGGCTCCCAAGGAGCAGAAGGGTCCCGACCACCACCGTTGAGGCCCCTGCCGCCGTCAGATCCGCCGCGGTCGCGCGTACGGAGGAGCCGGCGCTGATGACGTCGTCGACGATCGCGATGCGTTCGGTACCGACCCGCCGGCGCAATTCCGCTGGGAGCCGGTATTGCGCGGCGAAAAGACCGCCGTCTGCTTGGGAGGGCACCGGCTGACTGAAGTAGAACCGGACGCCCAAGTGCGCCGCGAGGGCGTGGGCGAGGAAGGCGCCGCCGAGCAGCGGACCGCAGACAGCGGTGATCGAGTAGGGCCGGAGCCTCTCGGCCAATTCAGCTACTTGAGGGCCGATCTCGTGCGGGGCCACGAAGAGCGAATCCAAGGTAAACCAGAGATCTGTGTGGCAACCCGACTCGAGCAGGAAATGACCTCGCCGAGCAGGTAAGGCCTTGAGGGTGTCATCCGTTATCATTCATTTCAAGCTGCATTGAAACAGGATTCTCGAGAGCTGCTCGTCGGAGACTCTGCCGCGAACGCCCAAGGTATCCCGAAGCGCCCTGTAGGTTGCTATGTCAGCCTTGAACTTCTTCCTGTTGTCGCAGGGTCTATTCGCCCCGCTCGTGGAGTAGTAATAGTTGCTCAAGGCTGCGACGACGCGCTCATCGCCAAAGACGACAATCTTGTGCTGAGCGACGATGTAGGAGGCGTCGGATTCTCTCTGTCGCTTTTGTGCCTCCGTTAACAGCGCTCCGTCGTTTCCCCGTTCCGCCTCCTTTCTCATCATCGAGGATTGCCAAAACAAGGTATTCGCCTTGACGAGCGCTTCATAGCCGGCCTCGGCCTGTCTGCTATGGAGCTCCTGCTCGATCTTGTGCGAGGCGGCGAACCAGCCTACGACTCCGGCGACCAGACTGCTGGCGACACCGCTCGTTACCAGGGTTTTGACCGACGCGTTCATTTCACCTCCCAGCGAATCCATTGGATGCAATGAGCGCGAGCAGTGTACCCTACGGACAAGGAATTGACCGCCGGAGATTTGAGCCGGCGACGGCGAGGTGCCCTGCAGGACGAACGTCGGGATGAGGAGCTCGCCGCCCGCAACTCCCAGAAGGCTGCTCACGAGCCCGATGGCTAACCCACAGACGAGCGCCAGCGGCAGGCGGACGGCAAAACCCCATGGGACGCCTTCCACCTGCCACGGCAGCAGTCCTTCGGCGATCAGGATCAGTCCGATGCTCGCCAGCAGCCAGAGCACCCATTGGTCGAGCCGCGCGACGGAGATCCGAGTCGCGTAAGAGGCCCCCAGCCAGGCGCCGAGGATCGAGCCGGCGATAAGTCCTCCAATGGCCGGTGCGAGGGCCAGGAGCGCCTCTCCAGGATTCACACG
Source organism: Thermoanaerobaculia bacterium (assembly GCA_036002325.1). Taxonomy (GTDB): domain Bacteria; phylum Acidobacteriota; class Thermoanaerobaculia; order Multivoradales; family UBA5704; genus DATARR01. The sequence continues at coordinate 23,122 of DASYTJ010000138.1, forward strand.
GAGCCGGATCCCAAGGGAGGCGATGAGCGTCAGAAGGCTTACCGCGAGGTTCAGGGCGACCGCCCGGCGCGTTGGATATCGGGAGATGGCCCTGAGGACCGGCAGGCGATATTCGGCTCCGCCGGGGGCGTGTCTGCAGCATGTCCCCGGCGTTTACTCCTTCAGGTCGATGTCTTTCAGCTCGCCCTTTTCGAGGTAGATCACGGATCCGACCTTGAGGTCGACCGGCTTCATCAGGACCGGCTGCTCCGGGCCCTGGTCCACGATCAGCATCCCGGAGACCGCGTCGCCGGCCTTGAGGGCTTCGGCGTCGCCGCGTTTCGAGAGGACGAGCTGCGCGGCGCGGGGCAGGTCGCCGAGCGATGCCGAGGCGGTCACGGAGAGGATCTGGTCGTAATTCGGCGCGACGCTGATCCAATGGGCCAGGAAGAGCTCCTTGCCCTTGCCGAACAGCAGGTAGGTCAGCGGCTCGGGGCGGCTGTGGCTGGTGCGGAACGGGTGCCAGTGGACCTGCCGCCGCACGGTTACGGTGACGTTTTCGAGGATGCGTTCGTTGCCGTCACGCTCGAAATGGCCTTTGAAGACGTCCGCCTTGAAGGTCTTGCGCGTGGTGGTCAGCTCCGGCAGGCGGAAGAGGGTCGTCGGTGCAAGGGTGAAGATCGCTCCCGTGCCCGCCTTCGCCCGCTCGGCGCGGTACGTGGCGTCGGCCTTCTCTCCGAAGCTGACTTCCCAGATGCCCTGGTAGCGGTGCTGGGGCATGAACATGGGGAGGTGCGAGACGTAGATGGCTTCGCTGCCCACGACGAGCATGCCGTGAATTCCGGGCTCTTCGGCTCCCGGTTGAACTTCCGCCGCACCGGCGATGGCCGCGAAACCGAGGGCGAGAGCGAGGATGGAGAGGATGGAGAGGATGCGCTGAGTCATAGGGACCTCCTCGGCCCGGATGAGCCGTCGCCTTGAAGAGGCGCCGGGGCGGAAGGAACGTTACAGATAGCCGATCGTATAAGCTACCTGCGACCTAGGAGGAAAGCCCATGAGCTCACGAACGAGGCGGGTTCTGGTTTGCGCGGCGGCGGGCCTTCTCGCGGCGATGGGAGCGCGGGCGGCCGATGACACGCTGTATACCGTGGACTTCGAGACGGCGGCGGCGACGGAGCGGCTCGACATCGTGGACCCCACCACCGGGTCGCTCACCGCCGTTGGTGGCGGCATTGCCGGCTGCTGTCTGGTGTCGAGCGGGGTTTCGACGTTCGACGCGGCTGATGACGTTTTTTACTTCGTGGGGTTCTATCAAGCGGATCCTCCGGGCACGGTGCGGCTGTTCGGTCTCGATGCCGCGACGGGGGCCGTGCTGACGCAACCGGTGCTGCCATCGGGCTTCAACTACAACTTCATCGAGCACGATCCCGATAGCGACACGATTTACGCCGTGGTCTTCGATACAGGCGCCGGCGCGGAGAGCCTGATGACGATCGATGCCGCCTCCGGAACGGTGACGCCGGTGGGCGGCGCCATCGCCGGATGCTGTCTGGTGCCGAGCGGCACCTCGGCCCTGGACGCGGCGGCGGACGTCTTCTACTTCGTCGGCGGTTTCAGCGCTGATCCGCCAGGCACTCTCCGCATCTTCGCACTCGACCTCGCAACCGGGGCCGTGCTGTCCAACCCCGTGCTGCCATCGGGCTTCAACTACAACTTCCTCGAATTCGACCGCAGCCCCGGCACGCTGTACGCCGTGGTCTTCGAAACGGCCACGACGACCGAGCGCCTGGAGGTGGTGGATCCGGGCACCGGCGCGATCACGCCCGTCGGCGGCGGCATCGCCGCCTGCTGCCTGGTGTCGAGCGGCGTCTCGGCGCTCGATCCCAACAACGACGTGTTCTACTTCGCCGGCGTCTTCCAGGCCGAGAGCCCGGATGGACGGCGGATCTTCAGCCTGGACCTCGGCAGCGGCGCCCTGCTCGGCGATCCGACATTGCCCGCCGGGCGGAACTACAACTTCCTCGAGTTCGATCCGGCGGAGGTGCCCCCGCCGCCCACGACGGTGACGATCGACGTCAAGCCGGGCGGCTTCCCCAACAGCGTCAATCCGCGCTCGAAGGGGGTGATCCCGGTGGCGGTGCTGACGGAGGGCGGCTTCGACGCGCTGACGATCGACGTGGCCACCGTGCGGTTCTCCGGCCCCGGCGGCGCGGCGGAGGCGCACGGCACGGGCCATCCGCAGGACGTGGACGGCGACGGCGATCTCGACCTGGTGCTGCACTTCCGCACTCAGGACAGCGGCATCGTCTGCGGCGACACCACCGCGACCCTCGTCGGCTCGACCCTCGGCGGCGACGCCTTCAGCGGCAGCGACAGCATCGTGACGGTGGGGTGCCTGTAGGGGCCGAAGCAAGGACAAAAAGGACAAAAGGGACAGCAAGGACAAGAAAGCGAGGACCAGAAGCCTGTCCCCTCTTTGTCCCTGCTGTCCTTGAGATCCTTTTCCCAACTGATCTTCGCTACCCCTCGCAGCCGGTCTCCGTTTCGCAGTTGACGCAGATGTCCTCGCCGCCCATCAGAACCCCCGGCGGACCGCCGTTGCAGACGTCTGTGCCGCCGGCGCCGTTGAGGATGTCCTCGCCGGCGGCGCCGGAAAGGGTGTTCGCGCCGCTATCGCCGGTCAAGTTGTCGGCGAAGCTTGATCCGGTCAGATTCTCGCAGCCGGAGCTGGTATCTCCACCGGGTAATGGACCTGGAAGGGTGGCGGTGACTCCCGTCGAGCTGGACAGGTAGGAGATCGTGTCGTTCCCGCCCCCGCAGTTCAAGACGTCGGCACCGTTGCCGCCGTCGAGAGTGTCGTTGTTGGTGCCTCCGTTCAGCGTATCGTTGCCATCGCGGCCGTTGAGGGTATCGGCCGAGCCCCCGCCGCTCAAGACGTTGCTGCCGGCGTTGCCGCTCAGGGTATCGCCTAAGCTCGAGCCGATGGCGTTCTCGATGGATTGGAGCATGTCTTCATCGCAGGTCCCGGCGGCAAGGTCCACGATGCACCCGTCGTTCTCATCGCAGAGGATGGTGTCGTTGCCGGTGCCGCCGTCTTCCGTGTCGTGCGCACCGAGCGATTCGCAGACAAGGGTGTCATTCCCCCCCTCGCCGTGGCTGACATCGATGCCGTTGCCGCCGCAGATCCTGTCGTCGCCGCCGCCGGCGAAGATCGCGTCATCGCCGCCGAGGCCGCAGATGACATCGGGGCCGGCAGTCCCGACGGTCGGTTCGTCAGCATTGGTGCCGCAGATCGTGCAGGGCACGCCGAGGCATAGATTGTCGCTACAGGAGGCCTTCCGGCGTCTGATCGCACGCCGGGAGTCCAGGGACGGCAACGCGCTGGCAGAGTCCGCGGGCGATCTCTTTCGGCTGCTGGTGGCGCCGGCCGAGCCGCTGATCGCGACGGGCCGACGTCTCGTGCTGTCGCCGGACGGTCCGCTTCACTCGCTGCCGTTCGCGGCCCTGCTCCGCGGCGACGGACGTCCCTTGCTGGAATGGAAGCCGCTTCACGTCGTCGTATCGGCCACGGTTTACGCCGAGTTGGCGAAGTCGCGCCGGCACGGCGCGGAGCCCCCGGCGGTGACTCTGGCCGCCCTCGGAGACCCCCAATATCCACCTCTCAAGGGTGAACGCGCCGCCGAGCCGGAGCTGCGCTCGTTCCTGCGGCGCGGAATCGACCTGGAGCCTCTACCAGCGACCCGGCGAGAGGTGGAAGGCATCGCGGGTCTCTTCGCGCCAGGGGCAGCCGAATACCTCGGGGGAGGAGGCCACGGAGGAGCGGGCCAAGTCTCTCGGCAGGAGCGTGCGCTATCTCCATTTCGCCTGCCACGGCCTGCTCGATGAGCGCTTGCCACTGAACTCCGCCTTGGCATTGACCATCCCCGAGAGGCCGGTGGAGGGCCAAGATAACGGTCTGCTCCAAGCCTGGGAGATCTTCGAGCAGATGCGGATCGATGCCGATCTGGTGACGCTCTCGGCGTGCGACACGGCCCTCGGCAAGGAGATGGGAGGCGAAGGGTTGGTCGGGCTGGTCCGCGCCTTTCAGTACGCCGGAGCGCGGTCGGTGCTGGCGTCCCTGTGGGGCGTGGCCGACGAGTCGACGGCCGAGCTCATGAGGCGCTTCTACGGCCATCTCAAGGCGGGGAAGGCCAAGGATGAGGCTTTGCAGGCGGCGCAGATCGAGGTGATGCGGACGCCCGGCCTCTCCCACCCCTTTCACTGGGGCGCCTTCGAGATCATCGGCGACTGGCGGTAACAGTTGCCGGACACTCGTGGTACCTTCCCGCCGCCATGAGGCGCATCGTCAAGATCGCGCTTTTCCTGCTCGTCCTCCTGCTGGCGGCGGGGTACATCCTCACCTCCTACTGGCCGCGCGAACGGCCCGGAGCGCCGGAGCCGGAAAGCCTGCCTGCACGGCTGCTCGCCTCCGGGGAGTACGGCGCCTGCCTGTGGATCCCCTATCCCCATCAGAATCTGGGAGCCCTCGCGGGATCGATCGAGGACGGTCCTGAATACCTGGCTGCCGCGGCGCGGGTGGGGGGTCTGCCCGCGCCGACGCTGCCGTCGTTCGGACCGTTCGCGGTGCCGCCGTCGCGCGAGATCGTGGCCTGCTCGGATCTCGACGGCGAGCGCTTCTTTCTCGTGGCGCGGGTCTATCCGGGGCTGGCGGCGGTGGCCCGGCTCGCCGGCCGGGTGGCGGGCAATCCCTGGCTGGAGGGCGGCGAGGTGCGAGAGACGCGGGGCCGCAGGTCCGAGGTCGAGGAGCGGGTCTTGCGCGTGGCCTGGCGCGACGGGCTGTGGACGGTGGGGTCCGGGCCGCCGCCGCGCCTCGACGGGCAGGCGGAAGGCTCGCGGTCCTCTCTCCCCGCCAACCTGGGAATCCTGCACCTGGAGCGGGACGTCTCCGAGTTCCCTGCCGGCGACTACGTGCTGCAGAGAAAGGGCAGGGACCTGGAGGTGACCCTCGCGGGAGGCGGGCCGGCGCCGGATCCTCCGGCCGCCGCCGGCGGGGAGGCGCCGGTGCTCCTGGCCATGGCGGGGCCGGCCTGGCCGGCCGAGTCGCCCCGGCCGCTGCCGCCGGCGGCGATGGCGCTGTTCGACGTCGATGGGGGGCTGAAGCTCGGGCCGCTCGGCACGCTGCCCGGAGCGGCGGTATTCAACCCTCCTGGCAGCCGGCGGTGGGCCCTGCCGGCGCGGGGGCTCGCGGGCATCCTGGCCAAGAACCTGCCGCGGGGGAATTCGGCCGGATGGGACATTGTTGCCCTGGACGCCGCGAGCCTCGCCCGCGCGGAGGCCCTGGCGCCGGAGATTTCGGCGCTCGATCCGCCGGCGGGCGACGGATCGGGGAGCCGGCTGGTCCTGGGCCTCTGGATGCGTCCACGCGACGCGTTGCGCCTGGTCTCCACACTGCGCAAGGGGTTCGAGAAGGTTCCCCTGGTCGAGCGCCGGCAGGTGCAGACCTGGCGCGACTGGGAGACGCTGCTCCGTCCGCTCGCCGCCTGCGAACGGGCTTCTCTGGCGGCGACTCGCTCGCCTTCCGCCTTCCTCTTGCGGTTTCAGGATTGCGGCGGTCGATCCCCAAACTGAACCGACCCGCGATTGACAGCGGGGGGAGAAATCCCTTAGCCTTCGCGGTTGCCCCGGTTGGAGGTTGTGTGTATGCAGATTTGGCTCGACCAGGTTCGCGACGAACCTTTCAACTGGGACGAGACGCAGAGCGTTTCTCCGGAGACCCTGGAGCGACCGGAGCTGCTGGACCTCGGTCCGGTATCGTGGCGCGGCCAGGTGGTGTTCGCCGACCCGGGATATTTCCTGCGGGCGCGGCTCTCCTACGAGCAGACCCTGAGCTGTAACCGGTGCCTGAAGCCGATCGTCGAGCGTGCCGAGTCCGACGTCGAGCTGATGATCCTGGTGGAGCGCCATCCCGAAGCGGGGGGCGAGCACGGGCTGCAGGAGCGGGATCTGGGAGTCCTGTACCTCGAGGACGAGCGCCTCGATACGGATCCCATCCTGATCGAGCAGCTCCAGCTCAACATCCCGATGAAGCCGCTCTGCCGCGCCGATTGCCAGGGGCTCTGCCCGGTCTGCGGGGCGGACCGGAACGCCGGGACCTGCTCGTGCGAGGAGTCCGAGACGGACCCCCGCTGGGCGGCGCTTGCCGCCTTGAAGAGCCGGCTGGAAGAGAGAAAATGACGGGAGCCGGGGCTTGAACCCCAGGATCCAAGACCCAGGACCCAAGACTTTTTAGAGGCTCGATCATGCCGAATCCGAAACGACGCCACTCCAAGGCCCGCCGCGACAAGCGCCGGGCGCACGACGCCCTGGCGCGTCCCGCCACTTCGACCTGCCCCAACTGCGGCGAGGTGAAGCTGCCGCACCGCGCCTGCCCGAGCTGCGGGCAATACCGCGGCCGCCAGGTGATCGAGGGCAAAGAGAACCTGTAAGCCCCCACTCCCCCTGGGGAGGTGAGGGGCTGGGATAGAATCGCCCGGTCCAGTCCAATCCAATCCCCGGCCTCGCGAATGGCTCGGTGGGGATCCAAGCATGCCGATCGCCGTTGACGCCATGGGTGGGGACCTTGCGCCGCAAAGCGCGGTGGAGGGCGCCTATCGCGCCGCCGCCGAGGACGGGTGCTCGGTCCTGCTGGTGGGGGATCGCGCGCGCGTCGAGACCGAGCTGCGCCGGCACGGCGGGGTGGGCGGACGGATCGAGGTGGTGCACGCCGAAGAGGTGGTGGGCATGGATGAGCCGGCGATCACGCCGATCCGCAAGAAGCGGCGCTCTTCGCTGCGCCTCTGCGCCGAGCTGGTGAAGGAAGGGCGCGCGCAGGCCATGGTCACCGCCGGCAACACCGGCGCCGCGATGGCCGCCGCCAAGATGGTGATCGGCACCGTGGCCGGCGTCGACCGTCCGGCTCTCGCGGCCGTGCTGCCGAACGCCACCGGCCGCACCGTCCTGCTCGACGTCGGCGCCAACGTCGACAGCAAACCCGTCCATCTGCGCGAGTTCGCCGTCATGGGCCACTTCTACGCGCAGGAGGTGATCGGCGCCGCGTCGCCACGCATCGGCTTGATGTCGATCGGCGAGGAAGAGGGGAAGGGGACCGATCTGACGCGCGAAGCTTTCAAGCTGCTCAAGACCACCGGGCTCAACTTCGTCGGCAACGTCGAGGGGCGGGACGTCTTCAGCGGCAAGGTGGACGTCATCGTCTGCGACGGTTTCGTCGGCAACGCGGTGCTGAAGAGCGCCGAGGCGCTCGCCGAGTTCATCCGCCGCATGCTGCGCGAGGAGATCGCCGGCGCCCCCGGCGGCAAACTGGGCTTCCTGCTGGCCAAGGGGGCTTTCGAGCGCTTCCGCCAGCGTACCGACTACACCGAGTACGGGGCAGCTCCCCTGCTCGGGATCAACGGCGGTTGCTTCATCGGCCACGGCCGCTCGAATGCCCGCGCCGTGCAGAACGCCATCCGCCGGGCGATCGAGTTCTCCAACGCCAGATTGGACCGCAAGATCCGCGACAAGATCGCCGAGCTGCAGAGCCAGGAGGAACGCCACCTGGGCGGCCGGCAGGGAGCCGAAGCCGGATGAGCCTCGCCACGAAGAAGCTCGCTTTCGTCTTTCCCGGCCAGGGCTCGCAGAAGGTGGGTATGGGGCGCGTGTGGTCCGAAGCCAGTGCCGCGGCGCGGCGGACCTTCGCGGAAGCGGACGACGCTCTCGGCTTCCCGCTCTCCCGGCTCTGCTGGGAGGGACCGGAGGAGGAGCTGAACCTGACGGCGAACACCCAGCCGGCCCTCGTCGCGGCCGCGATCGCCGCCTACCGCGCCCTGGATGAGCTGTCCCCCGACCTGCGGCCGGTGGCGGCGGGTGGCCACAGCCTCGGCGAGTACTCGGCCCTGGTGGCCGCGGGCGCCCTCGACTTCGCGGACGCCGTCCGCCTGGTGCGCCGCCGCGGCCAGCTCATGCAGGAAGCGGTGCCGGTGGGACAAGGCGCGATGGCAGCGGTCATCGGGCTCGACGCCGAAGCCGTCGCGGCGATCGCCGCCGACGCCGCGCAGGGCGAGGTCTGCGCCGTGGCCAACTTCAACGGTCCCGCGCAGACGGTGATCGCCGGCCACAGGGCGGCGGTGGAACGCGCCGTCGTCCTGGCGAAGGAGCGCGGCGCCCGCAAGGCGACGCTGCTGGCCGTCTCGGCGCCCTTCCACTCGCCGCTGATGCGGCCCGCCCGCGAGGGAATGGCACCGCTGCTCGCGGCGACGGAGTTCCACGATCCGCAGGTGCCGGTGGTCACCAATGTGGACGCCGCTCCGGCCATCACCGGCGCCGCCGTCCGCGACGCTCTGGAGCGGCAGATCGACGGCCCGGTACGTTGGGCCGAGTCGGTGCTGCTGATGGAGCGGGAGCTCGGGGTGGAGGTCTTCGTCGAGGTGGGACCGGGCAACGTGCTCTCGGGCCTCAACCGCCGCATCGTTCAGACGGCGCGCGCGACGGCGATCTCGGATCCCGAGCACCTCCGGCAGCTCTTGGAGGAGGAATCTTGATGTTGAAATTGGACGGCAAGACCGCGCTGGTGACCGGCGCCTCGCAGGGGATCGGCGAGGCCATCGCGAAGCTCCTGGCGGCGCAGGGCGCCCGCGTCGCGCTGGCGGCCCGCAACGAGGAGAAGCTCAAGCAGCTCGCGGCCTACATCGACGCCGGCGGCGGCTGCGCCCGGCCGCTGGCGCTCGACGTCACCAGACCCGAGACCTTCGCCGAGCGTCTGAAGAGCCTCCCGGAGGACTACGCGAACGTCGACATCCTCGTCAACAACGCCGGCGTCACCGCCGACAACCTGCTCGCCCGCATGTCGCTCGACGACTGGGAACGGGTGCTGCGGACGAACCTGACGGGCGCCTTCGCGCTCACCAAGGAGGTGGTGCGCGGGATGATGCGACGGCGCTGGGGGAGGGTGATCAACATCTCCTCGGTGGTGGGGATGATGGGCAATGCGGGGCAGGCGAACTACGCTGCCTCCAAGGCGGGGCTCATCGGCTTCACCAAGTCGCTGGCCCGCGAGCTGGGGAGCCGCAATATCACGGTCAACGTGGTGGCCCCCGGCTATATCCAGACGGCGATGACCGAAAACCTCCCCGAGACGTCGCGTGAGGAGCTGACCTCGGCCATCGCCTTGAAGAGGCTCGGCACGGTGGACGACGTGGCATGGGCCGTGCTCTTCCTGGCCAGCGAGGAGGGGGGGTACATCACCGGTCATACGCTGAACGTATCCGGAGGGCTCTATATCTGAGCCGCATCCGTAATGGACTCTCAGCAGAGCTTTATGCTAGAACCCAACATCGTGCGCGGGCGCGCCCCGGCCGATCAAGATCAAGGAGGGAAGATCGATGGCAGTTGCGGAAAGGGTCAAGAGCATCATCGTCGAGCAGCTCGGGGTCGACGAGGAGGAGGTCACTCTGGAGGCCAGTTTCACCGAGGATCTCGGGGCGGACTCCCTGGACATCGTCGAGCTGGTGATGGCGTTCGAGGAAGAGTTCGGCATCGAGATCCCGGACGAGGAAGCTGAGAAGATCAGCAACGTTCGCGAGGCGGTCGAATACATCCAGAATAATACCGGGGACCAGAACTAAGGGCCCCGCCACGCAGCCTCAGCTATCGATCCAGCCTTGAAGACAGAATCGCGTCGCGTCGCCGTCACCGGGGTCGGCCTGGTGTCGCCCCTGGGGGTCGGCACAGCCGAAACCTGGCAGGCCCTCCTCGAGGGGCGCAGCGGGATCGGTCCGATCACCCGCTTCGACGCCACGGCCTACCCGTCGCGCATCGCCGGCGAGGTGAAGGGCTTCAATCCGCTCGACTACGTCGACAAGAAGGACGTCAAGAAGAGCGACACGTTCATCCACTATGCCCTGGCGGCCTCCCGCTTCGCGCTGGAGGATTCGGGGCTCAAGATCGACGAGGCCAACGCCGACCGGGTGGGTGTCGTCATCGGCTCGGGAATCGGCGGCCTGCCGTTGATCGAGTCGATGCACAAGACCCTGCTGGAGAAGGGGCCGGATCGCGTCTCGCCGTTCTTCATTCCCGGGCTGATCGTCAACATGGCGGCCGGGCAGGTGTCCATCCACTATGGCGCCAAGGGGCCGAACACCTCTCCCGCCACCGCCTGCACCACCGGCCTCCATGCGATAGGCGACGCCTTCCGCTTCATCCAGGCCGGCGAGGCCGATGCCATGATCGCCGGCGGCGCGGAGGCGGTGATCACGCCGCTGTCGGTGGCCGGATTCTGCGCCTCACGCGCCATGTCGCACCGCAACGACGAGCCGGAGAAAGCCTCCCGCCCCTGGGACGCGCAGCGCGACGGCTTCGTCATCAGCGAGGGCTGCGGCATCGTCATCCTCGAAGATCTGGAGATCGCGAAGCGGCGTGGAGCCGTGATCTATGCCGAGGTGGTGGGCTACGGCATGAGCGCCGACGCCTACCACATCACGGCCCCTCATCCGGAGGGAGAAGGCGCGGTGCGGGTGATGCGGGCCGCTCTCAAGGACGCCGATCTCGCGCCGGAAACGATCGGCTACATCAACGCCCATGGCACTTCGACCCCCCTCGGCGATCTCTCCGAGGTGCGGGCCATCAAGACGGTCTTCGGCGAGCACGCCTACAAGCTGGCGGTCTCCTCGACGAAATCGGCCACCGGGCACCTGCTGGGCGCGGCGGGCGGTCTGGAGACCGGCATTCTGGCCCTGGCGGTGCGCCATCAGATCCTCCCGCCGACGATCAACCTCGATGAGCCGGGGGAAGGATGCGACCTGGACTTCGTCCCCCACAAGCCGCGGCCGGTGGACCTCGAGTATGCGATGAGCAACTCGTTCGGCTTCGGCGGCACGAACGCTTCAATCGTGTTGAAGCGGTACGCTTAACTCCCGCCCGAAGAACTCAGTGATCCGCTCGTAGACGTGGCGTTGCGAGCCGCCGCGGAAGCCGTGCTTCTGGCCGGGGTAGACGGCCTGATCGAACGGTTTGCCCGCCTTGATGAGCTCGGCGCTCATCTGGATCGTGTTCTGCGGATGGACGTTGTCGTCGGCCAGTCCGTGGATGATCAGCAGCCGGTCCGTGAGGTTGGCCGCGTAGGTGAGAGGGGAGGAGTCGCGGTAGCCCTCGGGATCGTCCTGCGGACGGTCGAGATAGCGCTCGGTCCAGATCGTGTCGTAGAGCTTCCAGTCGGTGACCGGAGCGCCGGCCACCGCCGCCTTCCAGACTCCGGGCCGGTTGAGGACGCAGTAGAGCGTGTTGGCGCCGCCTCCCGACCAGCCCCAGAGGCCAAGCCGGGCGGAGTCCACCCAGGGAAGGCTCTTCAGATAGTCGATTCCCGCGAGCTGGGCGGCGAGGTTGAGGGGCCCGAAACGGCGGAAGTCGCGGTCCTCGCCGGCCTTGCCGAAGAAGAACGACGCCGGATACTCGACGAGGAACACGGCGAAGCCGCGGTGGGCCATCAGCTTGTGCCAGAGCCCTCGACTGCCGCTCCAGCTATTGGCGACGATCTGCGAGCCGGGCAGGCCGTAGTGGTAGACGATCACCGGGTAGCGGCGGGAGGGATCGAGGCCGGCGGGTTTCAGCAGGGCCGCGGGCAGCTGGGAGCCGTCCGGCCCGGCGACGGTGAGGAGCTCCCATTTCGGCAGCGAAGCCGTATCCACCGTGGGCTTGCCCGCGGGGAGCGGGATGGAGTTGCCGCGAGCCGGCCGCACCTCGGTCTGTGTCGGCGTATCGATATCGCTCCAGGCGTGGATCCAGTTGCCGGTCTTCGGGGCCACCTCGGCGCGGTGCGTTCCCGGCTCCGGCGTGAGAATCTCCCAGCCTTCATGATCGATGGAGACCCGCGCTACCTTGCGGTCGAGGGGGCCCAGAGCGGAGATCGGGAATCCGGTGACCATAGCCCAGGAGCCGTCCGCGGCCACGCCGTCGAGGGAGGTGACCGCCCAGCCCTCGGGAGTCGCCGGACGGATCAGCTTCCCGTCCGCATCGTAGAGATAGAGGCGCCGCCAGCCGCTGCGTTCGGAGCCCCAGAGGAGCCGGCCGTCCGGCAGGAAGCGGAAGTCCCGGCCGAGGTTGATCCAGGTGGGCCAGGTTTCGGTCAGCAGGGTCGAGCAGGCGCCGTCGGCGGCGCTGCAGCGGAGGAGGTCCAGACGGTTCTGATCGCGGTTCAGCCTCTGGATCGCGACGGCGTCGCCGCGGGGCGTCCAGGCCACCCGCGCCAGGTAGGCGTCCGGATCCCCCGTCTCCAGCCAGCGGGTCTGGCCGGTGGCGATTTCGAGCACGCCGATCTTTACCCACGGATTGGCCTCGCCCGCCTTGGGGTACTTCTGCCATTGGACTTTCGGATAGAGGGGCGAGTCGTCCACCAGGGGGTAGGCCCCGACGGGCGTTTCGTCGAAGTGGTAGTAGGCGATACGGGAGCCATCCGGGCTCCACCAGTAGCCCTCCGGCTCGCGGTCCCAGATCTCCTCCTCGTAGACCCAGTCGTTGACGCCGTTCAGCGTGACGTTCTCCTCGCCGCCCGTGGTCAGCCGCGTCTCGCGGTCCGACGCCAGGTCGATCGAGTAGAGGTCGGATCCGCGCACGAAGGCGATCTTTGAGCCGTCGGGCGAAAAGCTCGGATCCTTCTCGTCTGCATCAGTGCTGGTCAGCCTACGGAGCTTGCGCGTGTCGAGCGGCAGCAGATAGAGATCTCCCTTGGCGGCCAGCAGCAGAGCGCTGCCGCGGGGCGACCAGGCGTACTCGCCGAGCTCGAGCTCCTTGCCTTCCTCTCCGGCGGTGGCCAGCCGCAGAAGGACCTCGCGCTTGCCGGTCGCCGGCTCGAGGGACCAGAGGGCCTCATCCTTGCCGTCCCCCTGCTCGTCCCAGACATAGGTCAGCCGTTGGCCGTCCGGCGACCAGGCGAGCTGAGACGGCCGGCGGCCGGTGGCGTCCGGCGCGAACAGCGCCTCCACGGTCAGCTTGGCCGGTGTCTCGGCCGCGGCAACCGCCGTGACGGGGAAGACGATGGCTGCGGACAGGGTCCAGGCGATGAGCGGATGGCGCATGCAGGGGGTCTCCTGGGATCGGAAAGACGGGGTCAGTTTATCGTGCAGCTCTGCAACCTTTCCCATTCTCGTCTCGTAGTGATCGGTGTGAATCGAGATGGAGGCTGACGCCATGAACCGAATTTCCAGGCTGTTCGCGCTCGCCGCGGCATTGACCCTTCTGGCCGGGCTGGCCATGGCCTCGGCCCTCCAGGCCGCGACGCAGACCCGCGCCTTCCGGCAGACTCTGCCTCCCACCGAGGAGGAGGCGGTTCGGCTGGCCAATCTTGCCGGCCGCCTCGAGATCGTTCCGGGGCAGGGGAAGGAGGTCGTCGTCGAAGCGACCATCCACGCCGATGCCGGCAGCACCGCCGAGACCCAGCGGCTGCTCCAGGGCATGAAATGGGTGAAGAGCCACGACCGGAAGGGACGCGCGGAGTGGGCGCTCTCCTATCCGGTGGAGAAGTACACCTCCTACGTTTATCCCACCGGCAACCGGAACGATGACGACCACGATGACCTGCCCGCGTTCCTCGGCTTCCTCAAGGATATGGGCCACACCTCGACCCTCTATCGCGGGGAGCGGGTGCGCATCTACAGCTCGCGGCACGGCTCGGCGCCGGTGCTCTTTGCCAATCTGCGGATTACCCTGCCCGTCGGCGGCAACGTCGCCGTGCGCAACGCGGTCGGACCGGTCCGCGGCGGCGATCTCGACGGCACGCTGTCGGTGGACACCGGCAGCGGCGACGTGCAGATCGCTTCGCACTCCGGCCAACTGGCGATCGATACCGGCTCCGGCGACGTGGTCCTGGGCTCGGCCAAGGGTGAGACCGCGATCGATACCGGCTCGGGCGACGTGGTCGTCAAGCGGCTGGTGGGCAACGGCTCGGTGGACACCGGTTCGGGAGACGTGGTGGTGCAGAGGATCTCCGCCGGCAAGCTCTCGATCGACACCGGTTCCGGCGACGTGACCGTGCAGGAGGGCGTGGCCGGCAAGGTGGTGGCCGACACCGGTTCCGGAGACGTCAGGGTCATCGCCGTCGAGCTGGAAGATCTGGCGGCGGACACCGGTTCGGGGGACGTGACGGTGCACACCTCGCTCGCCAAGGCGCGGCGGATCATCGCCGAAACCGGCAGCGGCGACATCTCGATCAAGGCGGGCCCCGAGGCGTCCTTCGACATCGAAGCGGACCAGGGGAGCGGCGATCTCCAGGTGGGCTACGACGACGCCGTCCTCCGCCGCTCGGGCCGCAAGGTGGTCGGCGCCAAGCGCGGCGGGGGCCGCACGACGATCCACGTCGAGACCGGCAGCGGCGACTGCTCGATCGGGCCGAAGGGGGTCGAGGGGTAGGACGCCTGTCTCGATGGCCTCTTCCGCGACCCAGCTACATCTTGCTGTAGTTCGGCCCGCCGCCCCCCTCGGGGGGAACCCAGGTGATGATCCCGTAGGGATCCATGATGTCGCACGTCTTGCAATGGACGCAGTTGCTGGCGTTGATCTGCAGGCGTTCGCCGGTCGGGGAGGCGGGGTCCGGCACCATCTCGTAGACGGCGGCAGGGCAGAAACGCTGGCAGGGATTGGCGTACTCGACAGCGCAGTGGTAGATGCAGACGTCGGTGTCCGCCACCAGCAGGTGCACCGGCTGATCCTCATCGTGAGCGGTGCCCGAGTTGTAGACGTCGGCCAGACGATCGAAGGTGAGCTGGCCGTCGGGTACGACCGGCTCCGGCCGCGGCAGCCGCTGCCCTTCCGGGGTGTTCAGCGGCACCATCCTCTGATGGCCCGGTTTCGTCTCCAGACGGTTGAAGATCCCCCAGCCGCGGCCGCCGGTGACCAGACCGACGCCGGCCTGGAACATCCCTGCGACCAGGCCGTGGTCGAAGGCCTGATGGAAGTTTCGCACCGGCCAGAGCTCTTCCTTGATCCAGCTCGCGTCGATCTTGGCTTCGTAGGCCGCGAGCCGCTCGGCGGTGGCGCCGCCGGCCTTGAGCGCCTCGAAGATGGTCTCGGCGGCGAGCATGCCGGACTTCATACCGAGGTGGATTCCCTTGAGGCGCTGGCTGTTCAGCATGCCGGCCGAGTCGCCGACGATCAGGAAGCCGTCGCCCGAGAGGCGCGGTAGCGACCACCAGCCGCCCTCCGGAATCGCCTTGGCGCCATAGAACGCCATCTTGCCCCCTGAGAGCCGCGGCGCGATCTGCGGGTGCGTTTTCAGCCGCTGGAACTCGGCGTGCGGATCGAGGAGGGGGTTCTTGTAGTCGAGCCCCACGACCAGGCCGACGATTGCTTGGTCGTTCTGCATGCCGTAGAGGAAGCCGCCGCCGAAGATATCGAAGCCGAGCGGCCAGCCGAGAGTGTGAATGACCTCCCCCGGCGCGATGCGGCCCGGCGGCAGGTCCCAGACCTCCTTGAGGCCGATGGCGTAGATCTGCGGGTTTTTGCCGCGCCAAAGGTCGAATTGCGTGTCGAGCTGTTTGACCAATGTGCCCCGCGGCCCTTCGCCCAGCACCACGACCTGGGCGCGGATGTCCACTCCCGGCTCGTAGTTGGCCTTGCGCTTGCCCTCGTGGGAGATGCCCTTGTCGCCCGTGCGCACACCGACCACGCGGCCGTCTTCGACCAGGGCTTGGGCGGCGGGGAACTCGAAGAAGATGTCGACGCCGGCGGCTTCCACCTTGGGAGCCATCCACTTGACGAGCTTGCCGAGCGAGGCGACGTAGTTCCCTTCGTTTTCCAGGGGCGGCGGGATGGGAAGCGAGAACGATCGCCTGGGCGTGAGGTAGAGGAGCTGTTCGTGCTCGATCTTCGCCTCGAACGGAGCGCTCCGCCAGTCGTCGGGGAAGAGCTCGCGCAAGGCCCGTGGATCCACGACGGCGCCGGAGAGTGCGTGGCTGGTGATCTCCCGGCCCTTTTCCAGTACCCCGATCGCGAGCTCCAGGCCGTTCTCGCGAGCGAGGTTGGCGAGCCGGTACGCCCCCGCCAGGCTCGCCGGTCCGGCGCCCACGAAGAGGACGTCCAGCTCCAGGGTTTCGCGCTCGTCGTTCATGCGTGCGGTTCCTCCAGAGGGGGACGGGATCGTCACCCCCGCAGCCCGTCCGAAGGGGCTCGATTTCGGGCAGGGATGCTACCACGGGCTTTTCAGACGCGGCTTCACGGTGTGCTACAGTGACCGCCGTGTCGGGGACCGAGCTCTCCGTTGAAGCACCCACCGTCGTCTCCCCCTGTGAGCGACTTTTCCTGCGGCGAGTGAGAGGCAGGGAACTTCCCACCTTTTCCGAAGACGTCCGCCGCGGCCTGACCTCGCAGCCCAAGGTCCTCTATCCCAAGTACCTCTACGACGAGTTGGGCTCGCGCCTCTTCGAGGCCATCACCGCGCTGCCCGAGTACTACCTGACCCGGGCCGAAGCGGAGATCCTTAACACTCGTGCGGGAGAGATCGCCGCCGCTCTCGGCGGTCCCGTCTGGGTGACGGAGCTGGGCAGCGGCGACGGGCAAAAGACGAAGCTGCTCATCGAGGCCCTGCTTGCCCGGCAGGGGAAGCTCGAGTACGTGCCGGTGGACATCTCTGAATCCGCGGTGGAAACGAGCAGCCGATCGCTGCTCTTCTCCTATCCGGACCTCCGCATCACGGCCTACATCGGGGACTACCACGCCTCGCTCCGCCGGATCCGGGAAGAGCGGAAGGGCCCCGGCCGCACCCTCGTCCTCTTTCTCGGCTCCACCATCGGCAACCTGGACCCTGAGGAACGGCTCGCTCTGGTACGGGACGTCCGGAACCTGTTGAACCCCGGCGAAGGCTTTCTCCTCGGGACCGATCTCAAGAAACCCGAGAGCGTTCTGCTCCCCGCCTACGACGACGCTCTCGGGGTCACCGCGGCGTTCAATCTCAACCTGCTGGCGCGAATCAACCGCGAGCTGGGCGGGAATTTCGATCTTGCCGCCTTCCGCCACCAGGCTCGGTATAACCAGCAGGAAGGGCGCGTCGAGATGCACCTGGAGAGCCGCCGCGACCAGCGGGTGGCGATCCGGGCCGCCGGGCTGGAGGTCTCCTTGGCGGCAGGGGAGACCATCCACACCGAGAGCTCCTACAAGTTCAGCCTGGACCAGGTGGCGGCCCTCGCCGCCGAGACCGGCTTCGAGCTACGGCGGACCTGGATGGACTCCGGCGGACGGTTCGCTTCGAACCTGCTGATCGCCGCCTAGGATTTTGACAAGGGCTCCCGCCGCACGTACGATGTCCCGTCCGGGGCCGGCGTAGCTCAGTTGGCAAGAGCGCCTGACTGTGGATCAGGAGGTCTCCGGTTCAAATCCGGACGCCGGTACCATCCTTCTGACATCAACCAGCCGTTCGCTGGAGGACGTTCCCATGACAGGCATGGTGGAAGCCCGCGTCTCCCGCGGCTTGCGAGATCTCCTGCCCGACCAGATGCTGGCCCGCCAGTGGATGATCGACACCATCCGCGGCGTCTACGAGCTCTACGGCTTCGTGCCGCTCGCCACCCCGGCCATCGAGTACCTCGACGTGCTGCGGGGCTCCTCGGCCGGGCAGGAGACGGCGCAGTCGATCTTCACCGTCAGCAATCCCGAGGAAGAAGAGCTCGGCCTCCGCTTCGACCTCACGGTGCCGCTCGCCCGGGTCGTGTCGCAGTACCGCGATCTGCCGCGCCCGTTCCGCCGCTATCAGGTTTCGCCCGTCTGGCGCGCCGACAAGCCCGGTCAAGGACGCTTCCGTGAGTTCACACAGTTCGATCTCGACTCGGTCGGCGTCGGGTCCGAGATCGCCGACACCGAGATCATCGCCGGCATGTGCGACAGCCTCTCGGCCCTCCAGGTGGGGCCGTTCCGGGTGCGCTTCTCCTCGCGGGGCATCCTCAATGTCCTCCTTGCCTACGGGACCATTCCGAGCGAGCGCGGCGCCGACGTCTTTCGCGTTCTCGACAAGCTGGACAAAGTGGGTCCGCAGAAGGTCCGTCTGGAGCTGACCACGGGCTACGTCGATTCGTCGGGGGATCCCATCCGCGGCGTCGGTCTCTCTTCTGAGCAGGTGGACAAGATCGAGCGCTTCCTCCAGATCCGTTCCGACGACCGCCGCGAGGTCGTGGCCCAGCTCCGGGAGATCTTCGCCGGGGTCGAGGGCGCCGAGTCCGAGATCGGCATCGTCGAGCGGATCTCCGATCACCTCTATGCCCTCGGCTATGGTGACGATCAGGTGTCGCTCGACCTGTCGATCGCCCGCGGCCTCGCCTACTACACCGGTCCGGTCTTCGAAGCCATTCTTCTCGACGCGCCGGAGTTCGGCTCCGTCTTCGGCGGCGGCCGTTACGACGGCCTCGTGATGCGTTTCCTGGGAGAGAAGGTCCCTGCCGTCGGCGCGTCATTGGGGGTCGACCGCCTGCTCGCGGCGCTCGTCCATCTCGGCCGCGCAGGGCAGCAGAAGGCGACCGCCAAGGTGCTGATCACCAACATGGATCCCGGCCTGCAGGACGACTACCTCGCGATGACCTGGGAGCTGCGCCGGGCGGGCATTCCGACCGAGCTGTATCTCGGCACCGCCAAGGGACCGGGCAAGCAGCTCAAGTACGCCGACTTCTGGGGTGTGCCGATTGCCATCCTCTACGGCTCCAACGAGAAGGAGAGAGGGATCGTCACCCTCAAGGACATGGATGTGGGCCGCAAGAGAACCGAGGCGCTCGCCAACCGGCAGGAGTGGCTGGAGGAGCGGCCCGGTCAACGGGAAGTGCCGCGCTCCGAGCTGGTCTCCGCCGTTCGGGAGATGCTGGACCAGATCGGAGGCCAAATCCGATGAGCGAGCGCGTCGTCCTCGACGGCAGCTCGTTGACTCTCGAGGATCTCGTGAGGACCGCCCGCGATCCGCGCGTTCGGGTCGAAATTCATCCGGAGGCTCTGGAACGCGTGGAGGCGAGCCGGGCGCAGATCGAGACCCTCGCCAGCCAGTACGTCGAAGATTGGAACAAGAAGAACGGCGAGGCCCATCCAGTCCTGGAGTACGGCGTCACTACGGGTTTCGGCGAGTTCAAGAACGTTCCCATCGCCCCGGATCACCTGGAAGAGCTTCAGCGCAACCTCCTGCTCAGCCACTCGGCAGGAGCGGGAGAGACGGCGGACCGCGACAACCCGGCCAACTACTTCGAGCCGGACGTGGTGCGGGCCGTCCTCACGATCCGCCTGAACGCCTTCCTCAAGGGACACTCGGGAATCCGTTCCGCCATGGTGCGGACCATCCAGGCGATGCTCAATCAGGGGATCGTGCCGCAGGTGCCGATCCGTGGTTCGGTGGGATCGAGCGGGGATCTCTGTCCGCTCGCTCACCTCTTCGTCGTGCTGCTGGGGGAGGGGCGGTATTACGTCGTTCGCCAGCCGGAGGATCTGCCATTCAAGAACCGCGACCTGAGGAGCGGTCTGGAAGCGCTCCGGAGCGATCTGGGAATCGAGGAGATCCCCGCGCCGAGCTACAAGGAAGGATTGGCGCTCATCAACGGCACCACCTTTTCGACGGCTCTCCTCGCGCTGGCGGTCCATGACGCCGAACGCGCGGCGCACGCGGCCGACGCGGCGGCGGCGCTCAGCCTTGAGGCCGTCTGCGGCTGTGCCCGCGCCTTCGATCCTCGTGTCCATCAGGCTCGGGGGCTCGCGGGACAGATCGCCAGCGCGGCCAATATCCGAGCCTTGATCAAGGGAAGTCAACTGGTCGAACGAGCCGGCGCCGTCCAGGACGTTTATTCGCTGCGCTGCGCTCCCGCCGTTCACGGGGCGGCCCGCGACGCCACTGCCTACGCGCGGAAGGTGGCGGAGGCGGAGATCAATGCCGCGACGGACAATCCTCTGTTCTTTCCCGGCGACGGCGTCGTGCCTTTCGATCACGAGTTCGCGGCCAACTGGCCTCAGGGATACGATGGCCGTGAGCGGATCTCCTACTCGGCCGGCAACTTCCACGGCGAGCCGATCGGCATGGCGGCGGACTTCCTCGCCATCGGCTTGGCCGAGCTGGCCAACATCTCCGAGCGGCGCGCCCAGATGCTGCTCGACTGCAAACAGAGCCGGAATCTCCCCGCGAACCTGATTCCGCACCGGGGCATCAACTCGGGCCTGATGATCGCCCAGTACACCGCCGCCGGCATCGTGTCGGAGAACAAGGTCCTCACCCATCCGGCGACGGTCGATTCCATTCCTACCTCCGCCAACTCGGAGGACCACAACTCCATGTCCACCATCGCCGCCCGCAAGCTGCGGACGGTGCTGCGCAACGCGCAGACCGTGCTGGCGATCGAGCTGCTAGTGGCCGCCCAGGCCGTCGAGTGGCGGGTGGCGATTGAAATCGATCCGGTCGAGCCGCGGTCGCGGGTCCTTTCCGATTGGGACAAGGCGGACCGGGAGGCGGAGCTGTTCGAGGAGCGGACGCGGTCGGAGCGGCGGGAGGAGATCGCGGCGAAGCTCGGCGAGGGAACGCGGCGGGCCTTTCGAGCTGTACGAGAGGTGGCGGAGACGATGTTGCGGGATCGGGTTTTAGAGGGGGATATTCGGGCGGTGCGGGGAGTGGTGGAGGGGTGGGCTATAATGTAAGTTATTCACGCGAGTCGTATGGAGTAGCGCAGTGCCCCAGAACATACCGATGCATTCCGTGAGTTGCTGCTTGTCGAGGGCGACAAGCTCTCCCGGATCGGCCTACCAGACCTCGCCTTGGCCGATTACCACTCAACCTGCTCCAACACCCGGCGCGCGGCTCTCTGGCTGAACTCGTCGATATCGCTCCCGACCTCCTCGATGACGCGATTCATTGCTTCCGTGAGCCGATCAGGCGCGTGCCTAGCGATGTACTCCTGCAGTGCCCGGCTGTAGAGCTCACTACGAGAGGTTTGGAACTCGGCTGCGAGGCGCTCGGCCTCTTCAAAAACTTCGTCGGGGATAGAGACTGCCGTTTTCATACTCCGAGTATGACGGCTTGGTCCTGAGGCCGTCAAAGTAGCGGCTGAGGGGGTTGGCTTCAATATCACCGCGGCCGCCGGATTGCCACGATCGTCTCGTCCTCGGCGTAGTGGCCGGCTTCAACCCATGCATCCAATCCTCCGGCCAGCGGGCGGACCCGGGTGAATCCTTTTTCGAAGAGAGCGCGAGCCACACGGGCCGCGGAGGCTTCGTTCGGTCACGTACAGTAGAGGACGATCTCCCGATCCCGCGGCAGCTCAGCCAATCGATGATCGACCTCGTCGAGGGTCATCTTCAGAGCGCCCGGAATGCGACGCGGGTCGTGAAGCGGGGCCGAGCGGCTGCGCACGTCCACGATGACCGGGGTTTCCCCAGCGTCTATCAGGCGCTTCAGCTCGTCGACCGAGATGCGGGCGAGGTCCAGGAGCTTGCGCACTCTCCACCGCTGCCACCACTTGGCCAGCACCACCAGCAGCAGGACGACACCGAGGACGCCTGCGGCCCAGTAACCGAGGGTCTCCATGTAGGCGAGAGCCCGGTCGATGGCACCGTGGAACAGGATGCCGACCGTCAAGCCCGAGCCGATCCAGAGGAAGCTGCCTATGCCATCCCAGAACACGAAGGAACCGGCGGTCTTGCCCATGGCGCCGGCAAGCGGCGGCGCGATCGTGCTGTAGCCCGGAATGAACTTGGCGTACGCCAGCGACGGCATCCCCACCCGCTCGAAGAGATCTTCCGTGCCGCGGACGCACGAGTCGGGGGAGAGGGAGAGGCGGCAGACCGTTCGCAGGACGCGGTGCCCCTGCCAGCGGCCGATCAGGAACCAGATCGTATCGGCCAGGAGCGAGGCGATGAGAGCCACTGCGAGGAGCGCGGCGAGATCCATATTTTCCCGTGCAGTGAGAGCGCCCGCCACCACCAGCGTCGGCAGGGCGGGGATCGGCACGCCGAGCTGCTCCAGGAAGACGTTGGCGAAGACGACCAGGAGTCCGTACTCGATGAGGCGGGCGACGATATCTTGCATTGGGGTTCCTTCGGTCTGCGACCGCGGAGGTGTTCCGGCGGGGTTATTGTGGCATGGGAACGTCAGGGGGTGCAGGAGGTCCAGCGCCTCCGTCGAGTCGCCTTTTGCCTCCGGCATACAGCTCGCCGGCTCCAATAGGCGGTGTACCGCCTCCGGCGGACGGCCTATCGACACCGCTGACCTTGACAGCCAGCCGTCCCTCTGCGGTAAGCTCTCCAGCCTGATCGGGAACTTGACGATGCGCTGCACCACCACGCTCCGTTTCACGCTGCCGACCGCCTGGGGCTGGCGTGCGCATCATCATTCCGTGAGCTGAGCCGGGTTCCGTCCCGGCCGCACGGACCCGGGACGCGAGACCGCCTGACGCCGTACGCCGCCTCCTTCCGGGTCTGGAAGGAGGTTTTCGTTTGGAGACATCTCCGGCCACGCCGGGCCGCGCCACGCTGGTCGCCACCGTGACGACTCTCCCCGAGGAGGGTCTAACGCCCGCCGCGTCGGACCTCGCGGAGGTCGATTGGTTGGAGGTCCGCGCCGATCTGGTGGGAGATCTCGATCCTGCCCGGCTCGCCCGCCATTTTCCGGGCAAGCTCCTGTACACGCTCCGCAGCCGGGCCGAGGGAGGCGCCTTCGAGGGATCGCCCGAGCGCCGCAAGCGGCGGCTGCTCGCGGCAGCGTCGCGTTTCGACCTGATCGATCTCGAAGCGGCACGGGACCTGACGCCGGAGATCCTCAAGGCCGTGCCTGCCGAAAAGCGGATCGTCTCCTGGCACGGCCCCGCCGCGGCCGTCGAAGGCCTCAAGGCCACCTTCGAGCGGATGGCCGCCGTCCCCGCGGCCTTCTACAAGCTGGTGCCTACGGCCGCGCAGCCGGGAGACGAGCTACCCTGCCTGATCCTGCTCGAGTCTCTGGGTCGTCGTGACGTCATCGCCTTCGCGGCCGGTCCCGGCGGCGCCTGGACGCGATTTGTGGCGCCCCGGCTCGGCGCGCCCGTGGTCTACGGCTCGCTGGGGGAGGTCCCCGCGGCGCCGGGACAGCTCTCGATCGAGCGCCTGCGCCGCGACTATGGACTGCCGGAGCTGCCGCCGGTCGAGGCGCTCTTCGGCATCGTCGGCAATCCGGTCACCCACTCGCTGTCGCCCCGCATCCACAACGCCGCCTATCGGGCGCTGGGTATCCCTGCGGCCTACCTGCCATTCCACACCGAATCGTTTGGCGACTTCTGGCTGGAGGTGGTGGAGGGCGGGGTGATGTCGGCGCTGGGCATGCCAATCCGCGGCCTCTCCGTCACCGCACCGTTCAAGGAGGCGGCGCTGGCGGTGGCGGGAGCCGAGAGCCCGCTCGCCGGGCTCATCGGCGCCGCCAACACTCTGGTGTGGAACCAGGAGGTCTGGGAAGCGGAAGCGACGGACCCGGACGGCGTGGTGCTGCCGCTGCGCGACCGCGGGATCGCCATCGACGGTCTGCGGGCAGCGGTGGTGGGCGCCGGTGGCGCCGGCCGGTCGGCTGCCGAAGGCCTGGCGAAGGCGGGAGCGCGGGTGACGATCTTCAATCGCGATGACGAGCGCGGACGCGCCGCCGCCGACCGCCTGAAGCTCTCCTTCCTACCTCTCTCGGAGCTCGACCCCGCTCGCTTCGACCTGCTGGTGAACGCGACGTCGTTGGGCCGCGGAGAGGACGACCCGCTGCCGTTCGACGCCGAGCGGCTGCGCTCCGGCGTCGTAGTGATCGACCTCGTCTACCGGCTGGACCGGCCGACGCGCCTCCTCGACGAGGCGGCGGCGCGGGGGGCGGTGGCAATCGACGGCCGGGAAGTGTTGGTCGATCAGGCGCGGGGGCAGTTCCGCATGATGACGGGCCAGGACCTGCCGCTCGCTCTGGCGCGGCGGGTGGCCGGCCTGGACGGTGAGCCGTGAGGATCTCCGCCGCGCTGCCGACCGGGGTTGCGGCGCTGCTCTTCGAGAGCGCCCGGCGACGGCGCGAAGCGGAGGAGCGCTTGGCGGCCGAGCTCAGGGGAGCGGGTTACGCCGAAGTGATCCTGCCGATCCTCGACTATCTGGAGCCCTACGAGTCGCTCCTGACGCCGGCGAGCCGCGGCGAGCTGTACCGGTTCGTGGATCGCGACGGCGAGCTGCTCGCCCTGCGCGCCGACTTCACTCCCTTGCTGGCCAGACTTCTGGCTCCGCGGCTGCAATCCCTTGCGCTGCCGCTGCGCCTGTTCTATCGCGGCGACGTGATCCGTTATCAGGAGGAGCGGGCGGGCCGGGCGCGGGAGTTCTACCAGCTCGGCGCCGAGCTGCTGGGCCTGCCGGGAGAGGCCGCGGAACGCGAGGTCCTGCGGCTGTTCCTGGAGCTGTCGACGGCCGCAGGCGGCGCCTCGCTCCAGATCGTCCTCGGATTCGCGGGAGCCCTCGACCGGCTTCTGCTGACTGCGGAGACCGGCGATCCGATTCGTCTCGCCAACGCAGTGGCCCGCCGCGAGCGTGGGGAGGTGCGGCGATCCTGTCCGAAGCTGCTCAGCGTGGTCGAGGACGGCATGCCGGAGCGGCCGGAGGACCTCGGGCCGGAGGCGGCCGGCCGGCTCCGGGACCTCCTGGCCCTTCGCGACGAGCTCGCCGCCGAATTCCCCGACGTGCAGTTGACGATCGATCTCGCCGAGTTCGCCCGCAGCGTGCTCGATCCGCGCCTCACGACGGGTGAGGGAGAGCGCTCCTATTACGACGGTCTCGTCTTCCACGCCTATGCCGGTCCTGCCGCGGTGCCGGTCGGCGGTGGCGGTCGCTACGATCGGCTGTTTCGCGCTCTGGGGGCCGAGGTTCCGGCTGTCGGGTTCTCGCTGAGCCTGGAGCGGCTCTTGGAAGCAGGCACCGGCATGCCCGCGGAAACCTCACCCCCTGGCCCCCTCTCCAGCGGAGCGGGAGAGGGAGAAACGCGGAGAGGCGAGTCATGATCCGTTTCGCGCTCCCCAAGGGCAGGAACCTCGACGCGGCTCTCGCGGCCTTCCGGGCGGCAGGCATCCCGCTCGACGGCCTCGGCGGCGATGGGCGAAGCCTGCGAACGCGGCTGCCGGAGGAGGGAATCGAGGTGCTCTCCCTCAAGGACTGGGACCTGCCGCTCTACGTGAGCCATGGAGTGGCCGACTGCGGCATCGTCGGCAGCGACGTGCTGGAAGAGGTGGACGGCGATCTGTTGGTGCCGGTGCGCCTGCGCCAGGGCCGCTCCCGTCTGTCGCTGATCGGCCTCACGCCGGCGCCTCCCGCTCCCGGCACGCAGGTGCGGTTGGCGACCAAGTACCCGAATTCGGCTCGCCGCCTCCTTGCCGAGCGCCCTTGGGGCGCTGAGATCCTGAAGCTTTCAGGATCGATCGAGCTGGCGCCGGTGCTGCGGTTGGCCGAACTGGCGCTGGATATCGTGCAGACCGGGCGCACCCTGGCCGAGAACGGCCTCGTCGAAATCGAGGTGGTGGCCGAGGTGGCCCCTTGTCTGGTGGTGAACCGCGCTTCGTATCAGCGGCACCGATCCCTCTTGAACAGTTGGATCAACCGTCTGGAACAGGCGGAGGTGGTGTCGTGAGCACCCTCGCCGTCCTAGCTGCCGCTTCCCGGGCCGGCCGCCGCGCCGTCGATCGCCTCACCCGCCGCGGCGAGGAGGTGCTGGACCCGAAGACCTTGCGCCGGGCGGAGAAGATCGTTCGCGAGGTCCGCCAGAGTGGCGACCGCGCCCTGCTCGGCTACGCCCGCCGGCTCGATGAGGCGAGAGCGCGTTCGGTGGCGGATCTCGCTTTGAAACGTCCGGAGGGAGACGGCGACGCCGGCCTCTCTGGCGGTTTCGTCGAGGCGCTGGAACGGGCGATCGCCGCCGTCGAGCGCTTTCATGCGCCACAGGTGCGCACCGGCTACCGGCTGGAGGAGGACGGCATCGAGCTCGAAGAGCGGATCGCGCCGCTCCGCCGCGTCGGCCTCTACGTGCCGGGCGGCCGGGCGAGCTACCCCTCGACCGCGGTGATGATGGTGGTGCCCGCCCGCTTGGCCGGCGTCAAGGAGATCGTGGTGGCGACGCCGCCCGGGGCCTACCGTTCGAACCCGTGCCTGCGCCATACCCTGGCCCGCCTGGGAGTGACGGAGGTCTGGGGGATGGGCGGCGCGCATGCGGTAGCCGCGTTCGCCTACGGCACGAAGACCATCCGCCGCGTGGACAAGATCTGCGGCCCCGGCAACGCCTGGGTGACGGCGGCCAAGAAGCTGGTGGTCGGCGACGTGGCGATCGACGGCCTCGCCGGTCCCAGCGAAGTGTTGATCGTGGCCGACGCGACCGCCGATCCCGGTGACGTGGCCGCGGATCTGCTGGCGCAGGCCGAGCACGATCCGCTGGCGGCGGCGGTGCTGATCACAACGGAGGAGAGGCTCGCCCGGCGGGTCGCCGCCGAAGTGGACCGCCAGCTCGCGGATCTGCCGACGGCCGCGACGGCCCGGGCGGCCCTCGCCAACTTCGGCGTGGCCCTGGTGGTGGCGGATCTTGAGGAGGCGCTGGCGCTGACCGAAAGGATCGCCCCGGAGCACCTACAGCTCGTCGGCGCCGAGGCGGAGACCCTCGCGCCGCGCGTCCGCGCCGCGGGCGCGGTCTTCATCGGTGCCGCGACCCCTGAGGTATTCGGCGACTACATCGCTGGCCCCAGCCACGTCCTGCCCACCTGCGGCAGCGCCCGGTTCGCGTCCTCTCTGGGGGTCGAGGATTTCCTGCGCCGCAGCCACAGTCTGCGTTTCACTCCCGGAGCCGCGAGCCGCCGGGCCGCGGCGGCCGCCGCGCTGGCTGACGCGGAGGGCCTGCCGGCGCACGCGGCGGCGGCGCGCAGGAGGCTTGGATGACCAACCCCTCCCGCTTCGTTCGCCCCGAGTTGCGGGCCCTCGGCGCCTATCACCTCGACCTGACCCCCTGCCGGCACAAGCTGGACCAGAACGAGGTGCCGTGGGATCTGCCGGGCCGGCTCAAGGTGGAGATGGCCGAGCGTCTCCTCGCGGCGGACTGGGCCCGCTATCCCGATTTCCACGCCGACGCCCTGCGCCGCGATCTGGCGGAGCTGCACGGCCACCCGGCTGAAGGGGTCCTGGTGGGCAACGGCTCGAACGAGCTGCTCTCGGTGACCCTGACGGCCCTCGTGGCGCCGGGGTCCGAGGTGCTGGGAGCCGAGCCGAGCTTCGGTCTCTATCGCGGCTTTGTGCTCAAGGCAGGTGGCGTGCCTCGGTTCCTGCCGCCGCGCGCCGACCTGCGGCTGCCGGCCGAAGAGCTGGAGGCCGAGGTGGAACGCGATCCGCGCCGGCCCCTGCTGCTCTGCTCACCGAACAACCCGACGGGCGACGCCCTGCCGCCGGAGCGCATCGAGCGGTTGCTTGACCGTCTGGAGGCGCCGCTGCTGCTCGACAACGCCTACGGCGAGTTCTGTCGCCACGACTACCGGCCGCTGCTCGCCCGCTATCCCCACCTGATCCTCTTCCGCACGTTCTCGAAGGCCTGGTCGCTGGCGGGAATCCGGCTGGGCTATCTCCTCGCCGATCCGCGGCTGGTGACGGAGCTGATCAAGGTAAAGCTGCCGTACAACCTCGGTCACCCGGCGGTGATCCTTGGCCGCACCGCACTGCAGGCTTCGGCCGAGGCGGAACGGCGGGTCCGCATCCTTGTCGCCCGCCGTCCGCAGTGGGCGGCCATGCTGGAAGAGGAGGGCCTGGAGATCTTTCCGTCCGAGGCGAATTTCCTCCTTGTGCGCAGCCCCAAGGCGCGAGAGATCCGCGAGACCCTGGAGGCCCGGAGCATCCGTGTGCGCGACGTGAGCGGTTATTCCGGGCTCGCCGGGTGTCTGCGAGTGTCGGTGGGGACCGGTGCGTCTTTGCGGGCGGTGCGGGCGGCGTTGCGCGGCGAACCCTCGCCCCCCGGCCCTTTCTCCCGCCCCCTCCCTTCCCACCTCACCGGGAGAGGGGGAGAAAGAACGGACACGGGTTCCCCCTCTCCAGCTTCACTGGAGAGGGGGCCAGGGGGTGAGGATTCCGCGGGGACCCCGGTCCGGATTGCTCGCATTGAGCGCTCGACGGGGGAAACGCGCATCCGCCTGGATCTCCGTCTCGACGGCGGAGACCGCCGCATCCAGGTCCCCAACGGCTTCTTCGCCCACATGCTGAACGCCCTGGCGACGCACGGCGGGCTCGGTCTCGATCTCCAGGCGGAGGGGGACACGCACGTCGATCTCCACCACACCGTGGAGGACGTGGGGATCGCCTTCGGCGAGGCTCTGGCGGCGGCGCTGGGGGAGCGGCGGGGGATCGTGCGCTTCGCTCATGCTTATGCGCCGCTCGACGAGGCTCTGGCGCGGGCGGTGGTGGACCTCTCCGGACGCGGCTCCTGCCACTACTCGGCGCCGCCGGAGGTGGCCGCCGGCTGGGTGACGGCGGACTTCCCCCTCACTCTGGTCGCCGACTTCTTCCAGGCCGTTGCGGACCGCGGTCGCCTCACCCTCCATCTCGAGATTCTCTCAGCGCGCAACGGCCACCACGCCGCCGAGGCCGCGTTCAAGGCCGCAGCGCTGGCGCTCCGGCAGGCGGTGGCCCTCCGCGCCGGATCGCCCGGCGTGCCGAGCACCAAGGGGACGCTCTCGGCATGATCGGCGAGACGCTCCTCATCGACGCCGGCATCGGCAACCTCGGCAACCTGGCGCGGGCCGTGGAGCGGGTGGGAGGGCGGCCGGAGATCACGGCCGATGCCGAGCGGATCGCCCGCGGTCGCTGTCTGCTGCTCCCCGGCGTAGGAGCCTTCGCGCCGCCGCGGGAGGCCTTGCGCGGCGCCCTGGAGGATGCGATTCACGAGGCGCTAGGGCGTGGCGGCTGGCTGCTGGGGATCTGCGTCGGCTTTCAGATCCTCTTCGTGGAAGGCGAAGAGTTCGGGATCACCGACGGTCTCGGCCTCCTGCCCGGCCGGATCACCCGGCTGCCGGAGACCGTGCCGGTGCCGCACATCGGCTGGAACCGCCTGCACGATGAGGCCGCTCACCCGCTGCTCGCCGGTCTGGAAAACCGCTACGCCTACTTCGTTCACAGCTACGCCCCGGAGGGGGTTCCCGAGGACCTCTGCCTCGCCCGTTGCACCCACGGCCGCGTCTTCCCGGCGGTCGCCGGACGGGGCCGGGTGATGGGCACGCAGTTTCACCCCGAGCGCAGCGGCGCCGCCGGCCTCCGCCTGCTGGCGAATTTTCTGGAGATGGCCCATGGCACTGATCCCCGCGATTGACCTGCGGCGCGGCCGGGCCGTCCGTCTCCGCCAGGGTGACGAGGCCCGCGAGACCGTCTATGGCGACGACCCGGTCGCCGTCCTGGAGGCGTACGCTCGCGCCGGCGTGGCGCGCGTCCACGTGGTGGACCTCGACGCCGCGCTCGGGGAGGAGCCGCAGCGCGCGCTCGTCGAGCGGCTGGCCGCCGTGGGAACGAAGCTCCAACTCGGCGGCGGCCTGCGCGGCCGCGAAGCCATCGATTGGGCGCTGGCGGCGGGCTGCGAACGCGCGGTGATCGGCTCCCTCGTAGCGCGGGATGTCGAGGCGTTTCGCAGCCTCGCTCAGGAGCTGCCGGGACGGCTCGTGCCCGCCCTCGACGTGGCGGGCGGCGAGGTGCGCATCGCCGGCTGGAAAGAGCGGGCCGTGCTCCCGCTCGTCGAGCTCTGCGCCCAACTGATGGGTTTGCCGTGTCCGGCAGTCCTGGTGACCGACGTCGAGCGAGACGGCATGATGGCCGGTCCGAATCTCGAGCTGGCCCTGCGGGTGGCCCGCACCTCGGGGCTGCCGGCGCTGCTCTCCGGCGGAGTTCATGCTCTCGCCGATCTGGAGTCGGCCTGCCGGATCCCCGAGATCGCGGGCGTGATCGTCGGCCGCGCGCTGTACGAAGGCGCCTTCACAGTCGAGGAGGCGATCACAATATGCGGATGACCGGCCTCTCCGGCCTCGCCCGCCGCGTGATCCCCTGCCTCGACGTGTCGAACGGGCGGGTGGTCAAGGGCGTGCGCTTTCGCGATCTCACCGACCAGGGTGACCCTGCCGAGGCCGCGCTGCGTTACGCCGAGCAGGGAGCGGACGAGATCGTCTTCCTCGACATCGGCGCGGCTCCCGAGGCGCGGGATACCGACGTCGAATGGGTCCGCCGGACCGCGGAGCGGGTGTTCATTCCCCTCACCGTAGGCGGCGGCGTGCGCGGCGAGAACGACGCGCGACGGCTCCTGCTCTCCGGGGCTGACAAGATCGGGATCAACTCCGCCGCCGTCGAGAGGCCGGAGCTGGTGGGGGAGCTGGCCCGCCGGTTCGGCAGCCAGTGCGTGGTCCTCTCCGTGGATGCCAGCCGGAGCGAAGGCGGCTGGGAGGTGGTCACCCAGGGCGGGCGCCGGCCCACCGGGCTCGACGCGCTGGCCTGGATCCGCGACGGCGTCGAGCGCGGTGCGGGTGAGATCCTGCTCACCAGCATCGATCGCGACGGTACGAAGGGCGGCTACGACCTGGAGCTGATCGCCGAGGCCGTGAACGCCGTGCCGGTGCCGGTGATCGCCTCCGGCGGCGCCGGCGAGCCGGAGCACCTGGCGCAGGCGCTCGCGGCCGGAGCCGCCGCCGTGCTCGCCGCCTCGATCTTCCATCAGGGGACCTACACGGTGGGCGACGTGAAGCGGGATCTCGCCGGAGCGGGATTCCCCATCAGGGAGGAGCCGGGATGAACGTGGAGGAGCTGCGCTTCGACGATCGCGGCCTGATTCCCGTCGTCGTCCAGGACGTCGGCAGCGGCGCCGTGCTGATGCTCGCCTGGGCCGATCGCGAGGCGGTCGAGCGGACGTTGTCGACCGGGCAGGCCCACTTCTGGAGCCGCTCGCGGCAGGCCTTGTGGCGCAAGGGCGAGACCTCCGGCAACACGCTGGAGGTAGCGGAGGTCACCGCGGACTGCGACGGCGACGCTCTTCTGGTGCGGGTCCGCCCCGCCGGACCGACGTGCCACCGCGGCACGCGGAGCTGCTTCGAGCCCAACCCGGCGCGGCTGGAGCTGGGGTGGCTCGCCGCCGTTCTGGAATCGCGGCGCGGCGCCGATCCCGCCACGAGCTACACGGCCCGGCTGCTCTCACAGGGGATCGCGCGGATCGCCCAGAAAGTAGGGGAGGAAGGGGTCGAGGCGGCGATCGCGTCGGTCGTAGCCGCTGCCGCCGGCGAGGAAGAGCGCGCAGCTCGCCGGCAGGCGCTCACCGGGGAGGCCGCCGACCTGCTCTACCATCTTCTCGTTCTGCTGCAGGCCAGCGGTATCGATCCCACGGAAGTGGCCGGGGAGCTGCTGCGACGCCATCTGGAGGTTGCCCATGCTGGAGCCTGAGACTTCATACCGGCCGCGCCGCGCCGTCCCCCACATCCGCGAGTTTCTTGCGGACAGTCTGACGCCGCTCGCGGTCTACCGCCGGCTGGCCGCCCTCTCGCCGCACCGCTTCCTGTTCGAGAGCGTCAGCGGCGGCGAGCGGGTCTCGCGCTTCAGCTTCCTGGGCGCGGCGCCCCGCGAGATCTACCGGCTCTATCCCGATCGCCTGGAGGTCGAGCGGAAGGGGCGCAGCGAGCGCCTGGACGGCGATCCGCTCGACGCTCTCCACGGCGCGCTGAGCTCCATCGCCAGCGAGGAGGGATCGATACCCTTCACCGGCGGGTTCGTCGGCTACTTCGGGTATGACTTGATCCGCCTCGTCGAACGGCTACCGCACCGTCCTCCGGACCCATTCGATCTCCCCGTCGCCCTCTTGGCCCGTTTCGACACGCTGGTGCTCTTCGATCACGCGCACCAGCGGGTGCTGGCGATCGCCAACGAGATCGAGGGCGAGATCGACGTGGTGGCGGCCGAGAGGGACCTGGCGCGGCTGTCGAAGCTGCTCACCGAAGGCGCGGACGGCGGCGGAGTCGCCATGCCGGGGCAGCCGCCCGGGTCGGCGGCCACGGACCTGCCGAGCCTCGACAGCGCCAGCTTCCGCCTCGCGGTGCTCAAGGCCAAGGAATACATCGCCGCCGGCGATATCTTCCAGGTGGTGCTCGCCCGCCGCTGGCGGGTGCCGCGGCGCATCGAGCCCTTCGCCCTTTACCGCGCCCTGCGCATGGTCAATCCCAGCCCCTACATGGTGCTGCTGGAGACGCCGGACGTCTCGCTGGTGGGCGCCTCCCCCGAGATGCTGGTGAGAAAGCAGGGGCGCCGCATCGAGACCCGCCCGATCGCCGGCACCCGGCCCCGCGGCCTGGACGCCGAAGGCGACCGCCGCCTGGCCGAGGATCTGCTGGCCGACCCCAAAGAGCGCGCCGAGCACGTCATGCTGGTCGATCTCGGGCGGAACGATCTCGGGCGCGTCGCGGTCCCCGGCAGCGTCCGGGTGCCCACCTTCATGGAGATCGAGCATTACAGCCACGTCATGCATCTCGTCTCGAGCGTCGAGGCCGAGCTGGAAGAGGGGAGGGACGGACTTGACGCGCTGCTCGCCTGTTTCCCGGCCGGCACCGTTTCGGGCGCGCCCAAGATCCGGGCGATGGAGATCATCGACGAGCTGGAGACCCAGGCCCGGGGGCCGTACGCGGGCGCCGTCGGCTATCTCTCGTTCTCGGGCGACCTCGACACCTGCATCGCCATCCGCACCCTGGTCGTTCGCGATCACGAGACCTCCGTCACCGCCGGGGCGGGTATCGTGGCCGACTCCGATCCGATCAAAGAGGAGCAGGAGACCAAGAACAAGGCGGCGGCCCTGCTCGCCGCGGTGGCGCTCGCCGAAGAGCTGGAGAGACGATCGTGATCCTGATGGTGGACAACTACGACTCTTTCACCTACAACCTGGTGCAGATGCTGAGCGGAGCGGGAGCGGAGGTGGAGGTGCTGCGCAACGACGCCTGCAGCGCCGAGGCCATGCTCGCGAGAAACCCCGCCGGCATCGTGCTCTCGCCCGGACCCGGCAGGCCCGAGGACGCGGGAGTCTGCGTCGAGCTGATCCGCCGCCGCGCGGCGGTCCCGCTCCTCGGCGTCTGCCTCGGCCATCAGGCCCTGGGTGTCGCCTTCGGGGCCACGGTGGACCGGGCTCCCCGGCTGATGCACGGCAAGACCTCGCCCGTACGCCACGGCGATCGGGGGGTGTTCGCCGGTCTGCCGAATCCTTTCGAGGCCACGCGCTACCACAGCCTGGAGGTGAAGGAGAGCTCGCTGCCGCGGGAGCTCGAGCCGCTCGCCTGGGCCGACGACGGCACGCTGATGGGCCTGCGCCATCGCGAGCTGCCCTACTGGGGAGTGCAGTTTCATCCGGAGTCGGTGCTGACCGGCTCGGGTCCCCATCTGGTCGCCAATTTCCTGGCTCTCTGCGAGGAGGAGAAAGCCGATGTCCGAGCTTGATGCCCGTTCGGCGTTGATGCGCCTCACCGCCGGCGAGAGCCTGACGCGCGAGGAGACGGAGATCCTCTTCGGCCAGCTCATGGACGGTATGGTCACCGAGACCTTCAAGGCGGCACTGCTCATCGCCCTGCGCATGAAGGGAGAAGCGGTCGCCGAGATCTCTGGCGCCGCAGCGGCGATGCGTCAGCGTGCCATCGCCATCCCTCACCATCGGGAGAGCGTGGTCGACACCTGCGGCACGGGCGGCGACGGCCGCGGCACGTTCAACATCTCGACCGCCGCCGCCCTGGTGGCGGCCGCGGCGGGCGTTCCGGTGGCCAAGCACGGCAACCGCTCGGTCTCCAGTCGCTCCGGCAGCGCCGATGTGCTGGCCGCCCTCGGCGTGAAGATCGATATCGACGCCGAGACGGCCGGCCGCACCCTCGACGCGGTGGGGATCACGTTCCTCTTCGCACCCCTGCTCCATCCCGCCATGCGCGAGGTCATGCCGGTGCGGCGGGAGCTGGGCCTGCGGACCATCTTCAACGTCCTCGGTCCGCTGACCAATCCGGCCGGCGCCCGCCGCCAGGTCATGGGGGTCTACGCCGAGAGCCTGGTCGAGCCGATCGGCTACGTGCTGCGCGACCTCGGCGCCGAGCACGCCCTGGTGGTCCACGGCGACGGGCTCGACGAGATCACCACCACGGGCTCCACCCGCGTCGCCGAGGTCAAAGACGGCGAGGTGCGCTTCTACGAGCTGGAGCCCGAGCGCTTCGGCCTGCGCCGGGCCCGCCTGGAGGAGCTCGCGGGCGGCGCGCCGGAGGAGAACGCCGCGGCGGCGCGCCTCGTCTTCGCCGGCGAGGGGGGGCCGCTCGCCGACGTGACCGCCCTCAATGCCGGGGCAGCCCTCTACGTCGGCGGAGTCGCCGCGACGCTCGAGGAAGGCGTCGAGCGCGCCCAGAGGACGCTCGCCTCGGGCGCGGCGGCGGAGAAGCTGGAAGAATTGAGGAGCTTTCCGGGATGACGATGCCGGACATTCTCGCGCGCATCACGGAGCGCCGCCGGCAGCGCATCGTCGAGGCGGGCGGGGCCGGGCCCGACGGCATGGCCACGGGCACCCCCCGTACGCCTGCCGACAACGCGTTCCTGGCCGCGCTGCGCGCCCGGCGCGGCACCCCCGCCGTGATCGCCGAGGTCAAGATGGGCTCGCCCCGCCTCGGTTCGCTCGCCGGCCGGATCGATCCACGGGCGCAGGCCCGCCTCTATGCCGAGAACGGCGCCGCGGCCCTGTCGGTCGTCGTCGAGCCCGACTTCTTCGGCGGCAGCTATGAGCTCCTCGCCGCCTGCCGGGAAGCGTCCGGCCTGCCCGCCATCGCCAAGGATTTCGTCGTCGATCCCGTGCAGCTCCTGTGGGCTCGCGATGCGGGGGCGGACGCGGTGCTGCTGATCGCCGCCTTGTACGAGGCCGATGAGATGGCCCACCACGCCCGGATCGCCCGCGGCCTGGGACTGGTGCCGCTGGTCGAGACCCATGACGCGGACGACGTCGCCAGGCTGGGCGGCGAGCCGTGGGAAATCGTCGGCGTCAACAACCGGGACCTGCGCACCTTCGACGTGGACCTCCAGCGCTCCATCGCTCTCTTGCCGTGGCTTCCCACGGAAGCCGTCAAAGTGGCGGAGAGCGGCATCCGCGACGGCCTCGACGTGGCCCTGCTGCGCGACAGCGGCTTCGACGCGTTCCTGATCGGCGAGTCGCTCCTGCTCGCCCCCGATCCGGCGCGCAAGCTGCGGGAGCTGCTGATCGGACCGGAGGTGCCATGGCCGTGACGGCTGTGAAGATCAAGCTCTGCGGCGTCACCGATCCCACCAACGCGGTCGCGGCGGTGGAATTGGGGGTGGATTTCCTGGGGTTAAACTTCTGGCCGGGCAGCCCGAGGTTCGTCGACGTGGAACGGGCGCTGGAGATCGCCGGTGCCGTGGGTGGACGGGTGCCGCTGGTCGGGGTCTTCGTCAATGCCGGGACCGCCGAGGTCGGGGAGATCGCGGAGCGCGTGGGGCTCGACTTCCTGCAATTCAGCGGCGACGAGGGTCCGGAGGCGGTGGCGCCGTTCGCATCGCGGGCGATCAAGGCGTTTCGCTGCGGTGGTTTGCCCGGCCGCGGCGAGACGGCGGCCTACGGCGAGGTGTGGGGGATTCTGGTCGACGCGGCTCACGACTCGCTCTACGGCGGCACGGGAAGGGCCTGGGATTACGGTGTGGCCACCCGCGGCGCCGCGGAGCTCCCGGGCCGGCTGTTCCTGGCGGGCGGCATCGGTCCGGACAATGCCCGGCGCGCCGCCGGCGCCCGGCCCTATGCCCTGGACGTCTGCTCGCGGGTGGAGTCGGCTCCCGGGATCAAGGACCTCGAGCTGCTACGGCGGCTCCTTCAGGAGGTGAGGCATGGCGAGACCCCAACCCCTCCCTGACACGGAGGGTTACTTCGGCCGGTATGGCGGCCGCTTCGTTCCCGAGACGCTGATGGCGCCTCTGGCCGAGCTGACCCGCGCCTACGACCGGGCGCAGCGCTCCCGCGCCTTCCGCCGCGAGCTGACCGCCCTGCTGAACGACTACGCCGGCCGCCCCACGCCGCTCTACTTCGCCGAGAGGCTCTCGGAGGAGCTGGGGGGCGCGCGCCTCTTCTTGAAGCGCGAGGACCTCCTCCACACCGGCGCCCACAAGATCAACAACGCCATCGGCCAGTGCCTGCTCACCCGGGTGATGGAGAAGGAGCGGGTGATCGCCGAGACCGGCGCCGGCCAGCACGGAGTGGCGACGGCCACCGCCGCCGCCGCCCTGGGCCTCTCCTGCACGGTCTACATGGGCAGCGAGGACATGCGGCGCCAGCGCCTGAACGTCGACCGCATGCGCCTGCTCGGCGCCGAGGTCGTGCCGGTCGAGGCCGGCAGCCGCACGCTGAAGGACGCCATCAACGAGGCGCTGCGCGACTGGGTCACCAACGTCCGCACCACCCACTACGTGCTGGGCTCGGTGCTCGGTCCCGATCCCTTCCCGCGCATGGTGCGCGACTTCCACCGGGTGATCGGCGAGGAGGCGCGGCTGCAGTTGAAGCGCCAGACGGGGAGCGAGTCGCCGGACCTGGCGGTGGCCTGCGTCGGCGGCGGCAGCAACTCGATCGGCCTGTTCTCCGCTTTCCTGCAGGACCCCAAAGTGCGCCTGATCGGCGTCGAGGCCGGCGGCCGGGGCGCCGAGCGGGGCGAGAACGCGGCGCGTTTCGCCGGCGGCGCGCTCGGCGTGCTCCACGGCACCCGCACGTTCGTGCTCCAGGACGAGGAGGGGCAGATCGCCGAGACCCACTCGGTGTCGGCCGGTCTCGACTATCCCGCGATCGGGCCCGAGCACGGCTGGCTGCACGACCAGTCGCGGGTCGAGTACACGGCCGCGAGCGACGAGGAGACGATCGCCGCCTTTCACCTGCTGGCCCGCACCGAGGGCATCCTGCCCGCCCTGGAGAGCGCGCACGCCATCGCCGAAGCGGTGAAGCGCGCGCCGCGGCTGTCGCGCAAGCGGGTCATCCTCATCAACCTGTCGGGGCGCGGCGACAAAGACCTGGAGACGGTGCTCGCCTGGAACCGCAAGGTGGAATCCTTCGCGGCGGCCGCCGCCCGGCGTGGAGAGACGTGATGAGCGCCATCGACGAGGTCTTCTTCACCTGTTCGCACGAGGGGAGAGCGGCTTTCATCCCCTTCCTCATGGCGGGCGATCCGGACCTGGGCGCCACCTCCGAGTACCTGGAGGCGCTGGTCGCGGGCGGTGCCGACATCATCGAGCTGGGGGTGCCCTTCAGCGATCCGATCGCCGACGGCCCGGTCAACCAGCGGGCCGCAGCGCGGGCGCTCGCGTCTGGCACCAAGCTCTCCGGCATCCTGCAGCTCGTGGCCCGGCAGCGCGACCGGCTGCGCGTCCCCGTCGTCCTCTTCACCTACTTCAACCCGATCCACGCGCGCGGCATCGAGCGCTTCGCCGAGCAGGCCGCCGCCTCCGGCGTGGACGGCGTGCTGTGCGTCGACCTGCCGCCGGAGGAAGGGAAGCGGGAGCTCATCCCGGCGCTCCGCGAGCAGGGCGTGGACACGATCTTCCTGCTAGCGCCCACCAGCACCCGCGAGCGGGTGAGCAAGGTGGCTGAGGCCTCCACCGGCTTCGTCTACTACGTCTCGCGCACCGGCGTCACCGGCGAGCGCGCCTCGCTGCCGGGTGAGCTGCTGCGC
Organism: Thermoanaerobaculia bacterium; assembly: GCA_036002325.1. Classification (GTDB taxonomy): domain Bacteria; phylum Acidobacteriota; class Thermoanaerobaculia; order Multivoradales; family UBA5704; genus DATARR01. The sequence goes on from DASYTJ010000138.1 coordinate 60,798, forward strand.
GACGTCAAGCGCCTGCGCAAGCGGCTCGATCAGCCGCTCGCGGTCGGTTTCGGCGTCTCGACGCCGCAGCAGGTCGCGGCGGTAGGCGAGATCGCCGACGGCGTGGTGGTGGGCAGCACGCTGGTAAGGCTGATCGAAGAGGGGCGGGAGGACCCCGGGTTGCCGGCCCTGCTGGAAGCACGGGTGCGCGAGCTCTCCGCGCCTTTGCGCCAGCGCGCCGAGAGGAGGCGGGCTTGATGGGCGAGCGACGCCGGGAAGAGCGCGAGATCGCGGCCCAGGTCCACGGCCGATTCCTTTTCGAAGCGCCGGACGCCGAAGAGTGTCCGCTGCTGGTGGGCTTTCACGGTTACGGGGAAAACGCCGAGCGGCACCTGGAGGAGCTGCGCCGCCTGCCCGGCGCCTCCCGCTGGGCGCTCTGCGCCGTGCAGGCCCTGCACCCGTTCTACAACCGCTCCGGCGACGTCATCGCCTCCTGGATGACCCGCCTGCAGCGGGAGCAGGCGATCCGTGACAACGTCCGTTACGTCGCCGGCGTGGTCGCCGAGCTGAAACGCGAGCTGCCCGTCTCCGAGCAGCTCGTCTATCTCGGCTTTTCCCAGGGGGCCGCCATGGCCTACCGGGCCGCCGCCGGCTCCGGCCACGCCTGCCACGGCGTGATCGCGCTCGGCGGGGACGTGCCGCCGGAGCTGGAGAGCCAGGACCTCGGCGACTTCCCTCCCGTCCTGCTGGGCCGCGGCACCAGCGAGGAGTGGTACGACGCGGCGAAGATGGAGCACGACGTCGAGCTCCTGCGGCGGAAGGGCGTGGACGTCCGTCCCTGCGTCTTCGAGGGCGGCCACGAGTGGACGAACGACTTCCGCGCCGCCGCCGGCCGGTTCCTGGAAGAGATCTTTCGGCCGGTGTCGTAGAGCGGCGGTCATGCCTGCGATTGGAGGGGAAGCTTGACGGTAAACGTGGTTCCCCTGGCAGGTTCGCTCTTCACCGAGATCTCACCGTCGTGCAGCTCCACGAGGCGTTTTGCCAGCGCCAGGCCCAGCCCCGTGCCTTCGGGCTTGACGCGGCCCGGACTTGCGATCTGCTGGAATTCGCGGAACAGCAGCGGGAGATCCTCGCGGCGGATACCGATACCGGTGTCGACGACGTCGACCCGCACGCAGTCGCCTTCCCGCCGGGCGCGCAGGCTGACCCTCCCGCCTTTCGGTGTGAATTTCAGGCCGTTCGCCAGCAGGTTATAGAGGACCTGCTTGATCCGTAGGGGATCGACATGGAGCTCCGGCAGATCGGCGGCGACGTCGGTCTCCAAGGCGACCCCGGATTTGTTCGCCAGAGACTGGAGCACGCTCTTGATGGATGCCACCAGCGCGGCGATCGACGTGGGCTCCGGCGACAGCGTGACCCGCCCGGCATCGATCTTCGAAAGATCGAGGATGTCGTTGATGAGGTTGAGCAGGTGGCGGGCGCTCGCCAGGACAGCCTCGATATAGTCTCTCTGCATGGGCGCCAGGGGCCCCGCTTTTTCGTCCTCGAGCAGCTCGGAGAATCCGATGACGGCATTGAGCGGCGTCCGCAGCTCGTGGGACATGTTGGCGAGGAACTGAGACTTGAAGCGATTCTCGCTCTCGGCCTGCTCTCGGGCGTTCTCGATCTCGCGGCGCCGCTGCTCCTCTTCGCGCTGGGTCTGGCGGTCCCGCGCGGCGCGCAGCTCCCGCTGCAGGGCCGCCACCAGCCGCGTCAGATTGCCCTTCAGGAGGAAGTCGCTCGCTCCCGCCCGCATGCAATCGACGGCGGTCTGCTCGCCGATCGTTCCCGAGATGATGATGAACGGCACGTCCATGCCCCTGCTCTTGAGCAGCTCCAGGGCGGCCGGCGCGCTGAAGCGCGGCAGGTTGTAGTCCGAGAGGACGATTTCCCAACCGCCTTCGTCCAACGCGGAAGCCATCTCTTCGGCGGTCTCGACGCGCCGGTAGTCCGGCTCATAGCCGCCGCGCCGCAAGTCGCGCAGGATCAGCTCGGCGTCGTCCTCCAGGTCCTCCACCAGCAAGACACGCAGCTTCTTGCTCATTCCGCCCCCCGCGCTCCGTCGCTCGGCCACGGCTCGTTGAGGATCAGCCAGTACAGCCCGAGCTGACGCGCGGCTTCCACGAACTCGTTGAAGTCCACCGGCTTGCGCACGAAGCTGTTGGCCCCTAGCTCGTAGCTCGTGATCACGTCTTTTTCCTCGTTGCTCGAGGTCAGGACGACCACCGGCAGGCGCCGGGTCCTGTCGTCGGCTCGCAGGCGGCGGAGCACCTCGAGACCCTCGACCTTGGGCAGCTTGAGGTCCAGCAGGACGACCTCCGGCATGATGGCGGGATCCCGGCTCGCGTGCGTCCCCCGTGCGAAGAGGTAGTCCAGCGCCTCCGCCCCGTCCCGCGCGACCACGATCTCGTTGACGATCCGGCTGCGTTCGAAGGCGCGCAGCGTCAGCAAAACGTCGTCGGGGTTGTCTTCGACGAGCAAGATCGTGCGGCTGCGGTTCAATCCGGGCCTCCTTCATCGACTGGCGGGATGGTGAAGTAGAACGTGGCCCCCCGCCCCGCCTCGCCTTCCGCCCAGACCCGTCCGCCGTGACGGTCGATGATGCGCTGGACGATGGCGAGCCCGATGCCTGTGCCGGGGAACTCGGCCTCGGCGTGAAGCCTTTGGAACGGTCCGAACAGCTTGCCGACGTACGCCATGTCAAACCCCGCTCCGTTGTCGCGGACGAAGAACGCCTCCCCGCCCGGGGTCGTTCCCAGCTCGATCTTCGGCGCCTCGACCTGGGCGGTGAACTTCCAGGCGTTGCCCAGCAGGTTCTCCAGGGCCACCCGAATCAGCCGGCTGTCGGCCTCGGCCCAGAGGCCCTCTTCGACCAAGATGGTGGCCTGACGCCGCGGGTCATTCTTGCGCAGATCGGCGGCGATCAGGTGAGCGATGTCCGCGAGGTCGATCCTTTCACGCTTGAGCTCGGCCCTTCCCAGCCGCGACAGTTGCAGCAGATCGTCGATGAGCTCGCTCATCCTCTGGGCTGCCGTCCGGACACGCCGGAGGTAGTCCTTGCCCTTGTCGTCCAGGCGCTCCATGTAGTCCTCCAGGAGGGCCTGACTGAATCCGTCGATGCTGCGCAACGGGGCGCGCAGGTCGTGCGACACCGAGTAGCTGAAAGCCTCCAGCTCCTTGTTCTTCCGCTCCAGCTCCCCGACCAGGGCGGCGCGCGTCTCGGCGAGCTCCCGCGCCGCCCGGGCCTCGGTGGCTTCCAGCTCCCTGTGCAGCAGCTCCTCGCGGATGCGGCGGTTTTCGTCCTCGAACTGTCGGCGCCGGATCTGGGCCCGCACCCGCGCCTTGAGCACCTCGAAGTCGCTCGACTTCGAGATGTAATCGTCGGCGCCCGTGCTCAGCCCCTCGATCATCGCCTCGCGCTCGCTGACGGCCGTCAGAATGATCAGCGGAATGTCCCGCACCACCGGAGCCGACTTGATGCGCAGGCAGGTCTCCTTGCCGCCCAGGCCGGGCATCAGCAGGTCGAGGAGGATGCAGTCGACCGGTTGGACGGCGAGCATCTCCAGGGCTGCCTCGCCCGAACGCACGAGCACGGTGTCATACCCCTCGCCGCGTAACGCCAGCCCCAGCTCCTGCAGAAAGGTCTCGCTGTCGTCGACGGCCAGGATCCTCTTGGGCGCCAGGAGGCTGGCGGTCTTCTCGCTGCCCACGCCGGCGGTGGCGGTCCGCAGGACGGCGCCGAGACGCGCCAGGATCATCCCCAGGTCTTCTCCCTTGCGGACGAAGGCGTCGGCGCCGGCGTCGAGCGCTTGCAGCTCGGCCCCACGATCGCTGGAGGCCGTGAGCAGCAGGCAGGGGGTGTGCCTCAGGGCGGCATCCAGCCGCATCCGGCGGACGACGGTCGCCCCGTCGATGCCGGGGAGCACGCCGTCGACGATCACGGCTTCCGGCCGGCTCCCGGCCGCGAGGTGCAATCCCTCCTCGCCGGTTGCGGCCATGAGGACGGTGTAGCCGCCGAGCTCCAGTGCTCTGCCCAGCTCCTCCCGGAACGTCGCGCTGTCGTCGATGAGGAGCACCAGTGTGCGATCCGGGATGACGTCCGCCTGCCGCCGCTGCAGCAGCTCTCCCGCTCGCGCCACCACGTAGCTCTTGTCGTAAGGCTTTCCGACGTACTCATCGGCGCCGGTCTGGAGACCGCGGAGGCGGTCTTCAACCTCGGCCTCGCTCGACAGCATGAGCACCACGGTCTCCGCCGTGGCGGGCGAGGCACGAAGCTCTGCGAGGAGCGCGATGCCGTCGCCGTCCGGCAGCAGCACGTCCAGCACGGCGAGCGCCACGGGACCGCTGGCGAGCGCTGTGCGCGCTTCTGCGAGGGTGGCACAGGTGATCGGGTGGAAGCCGGCGGCCTCGAACGCCTCGGCGAGATCCATGCGGACCGTGAGGCTGTCGTCCACGATCAGCACCGTGCCGCTCATGACGGCTCCTCGGCTCCCGCGGCGAGGGAGGCGATGAAGGGGCCGATCGCACCTACCGGGAGCACCTGCTCGGCCGCTCCCAGGAGCACCGCCTCCCGAGGCATGCCGTAGACCACCGACGTGGCCTCGTCCTGCACCACCGTCACCCCTCCTGCCGCCCGTACTTCCAGCAGGCCGGCGGCGCCGTCGCGCCCCATGCCGGTGAGCAGGCATGCGGCAGCGGCGGCGCCGTATTCCCAGGCCACCGACTCGAAGAGCACGTCGACCGACGGCCGGCAGGAGTGCCGTTCGGGGCCGGACTTCAGCAGCAGGCGTCCGCCGCCCACCGCGAGGTGGCATCCCGGCGGCGCCAGGACCACCCGATCCCCCTTCAGCGGCTCGCGGTCGCGGGCGAACGCCACCTCATGGCTCGATTGGCCGTCCAACCAGTCGGCGAAGGCGGTCGCGAAGGGATCGCCGATGTGCAGCACGATGAGGATGGGGAGGGGGAACGGCGACGGAATCGCATGCAGGATTTCGAGGATCGCGCCCGGCCCTCCCGTCGAGGCTCCCAGCGCCACCACCTGAGCTCCCGGCCGTGGAGACCGGAGCGGAACCGCGGCGGCCGGAGCCGGCGTCCGGCCGAGAACTCCCAGCCGGGCCCGTGGATGGGTGATCACCCGGATCCGCGAAACCAGCTTGACTGCCGCCACCAAGCGTCCTTCCCAGTCGCCGTCGGTGTCATCGCCGCGCGGCTTCTCGAGGACGTCCACGGCGCCGGCCGCGAGCGCGTCATAGGTGCGGTAGAGCTCGCCGCGGTTGATGGACGAGGAGACGATCAGGATGGGAGTCGGGCAGTGGGCCATGATGTACTCGGTGGCGGCCAGGCCGCTCATCATGGGCAGCATCATGTCCAGCGTGACGACGTCGGGGCGCAGCTCCTGGCACAGCTCGATGCCCCGCTTGCCGTCCTCGGCCTCCGCGATCACCTCGAGCTCCGACGCCGCGGCGAGCACCTCGCAGAGGCGCTTGCGCACCGTCAGCGAGTCTTCCACCACCAGGACGCGGATCCTTTTGCTCATGGTTCATCCCACCAGCCGGCGGATCTGCTTCAGGAGCTCCACCTGGTCGAACTCGCTCTTGACGACATACCCGGATGCGCCCAGCTCCTCGCCGCGGCGCTGGTCTTCCGGAGCGCTTCGCGAGGTCACGAGGATGGCCGGGATCTCCCGCAGCAGCGGATCGGCGCGGGCGTGCTCGAGGAGCTCGAAACCATCCATGCCCGGCATCTCGATGTCTACCAGGAGCAGGCCGTAACGCCGCCGCCGCGCCTTTCCCAGCGCCTCCTCGCCGGAGGTGGCCAGGTCCACCTCGTAACCCGCCGACTCGAGGATGCTCTGCTCCAGCATCCGCGTGGTCAGCGAATCGTCGACCACCAGGATCGGCGGCCGGGACATCGCCGGCGGCGGCGCGCCGGCCGCCGCCCCATACGCGTCGGCCACCAGCGCCTCGGGATCGAGCACCACCTGCGGATTCCCCACCGCGTCCAGCGACGCTCCGGCGATCACCGGCGATGTGCCGGCCAGCTCCGGCAGCGGCCGCAGCACGATCGACTCCGCGCCGACCAGCCGGTCGACGCCCACCGCCGCCAGAGCGGTTTCGCCGACGACGACAGCGGACCAGGAACTGGCCGTTCGCCCGCTCGCCACCTGCCGTCCGAGCGCATGGGCGAGCGGGACAAAAGGGATCACCTGGCCGGCGAAGACCAGCGACGGCCCGCGCGCGCCGCCGACCATGTCCTGTGGGGCGATCCGCAGCGTCTGTTTCACGCCGTCCAGAGGGATGGCCGCGGTCATGCCGGCCGCCTCCACCACCAGCGCCCGCAGCGACGACACCGACACCGGCACGACCAGCTCCAGCACTGTCCCCACGCCTGTCCGGGTCTGCGCCTGCACCTCGCCGCCGAGCGCGGCAGCCGCCTGCCGCACGACGTCGAGCCCCACCCCCCGTCCGGAGATTTCGGTGACGGTGCCGGAGGTGCTGAGGCCTCCCGCGAGGAGCATGCGCAGCAGATCCTCGTCGCCCACCGGATCGATCGCTCCTGCCAGCAGCCCCTTCCTCTGGGCCGCTCGCCGCACCGCCTCCAGGTCCACCCCGCGGCCGTCGTCGCGGCAGAGGAAGGCCACCCGGCTGCCACGGCGGACGATCTCGAGGATGATCCGCCCCTCGGCCGGCTTGCCCGCCGCCCGTCGCTCGCTCTCCGTCTCGATGCCGTGAGCCACGGCGTTGCGGACCATCTGCAGCAGCGCCCCTTGCACCGTGCCGAGGACGTGCCCATCCAGCCGCACGTCGCCGCCCTGACCCGTGAAGAGCACGCGCTTGCCCAGCGCCTGGGCGGCGTCCCTCGCCGTGCGCTCCAGCGTGGTGAAGAGAGCGCCGGCCGGCAGCAGCCGCAGACGCTCGGCCGCTTCCCGCACTTCCCGCAACTCGCGGTCGACGCGGTCGAGCCCCGCGCCCAGGCCGCGCTCGGCAACCTCCACCAGTCCGCGCAGGTCCTGGGCCAGCGGACGGGCCTGGGCCATCGCCGGGCTGTCCCCGGCGCCGGCGAGCTCCCGCGCCCGCGGCGACGAGAGCTGGTCGGAGAGCAGGTCTGCCGTGTGGCGAGCCCGCTCGACCGGGCCGAGGATGCGGCGCAGCGCCGCCAGCTCGACGTGCGCCTCGGCCAGGCCGTCGAGCAACGCGTCCATCTCGGCCACGTCGGCGCGGATCGTCCGCAGCGTCTCGTCCACGGCCGCCTCGTCGCTCTTGGCCGGCGGGGTCAGCGCCGCCAGCCGCTCGGCGATCGCATCCAGCTTGGCGAGGATCTCGTCGATGCGGCCGCGCGGAGCGGGCCCGCCCGCCTCCCGCACCGCCGCCAGCGCGTCCTCGATGCCATGCGAGAGGTCGGCGATTTCGGGCTGCTTCACCACCCGGGCGGCGCCCTTGAGGGTGTGGGCCAGGCGCAGGAGACGCGGGATCAGCTCCGGCGGGGCGCTCTGCTCGAGGCCCAGGACCCCGCGTCCGAGCTGCTCCAGCAGCTCGCGCGCCTCGACCCGGAAGTAGCGGAAGGGATCTGCGGCCATGACTCACGCAGTCTTGGGCTTGATCAGGCGCAGCAGATCCCGGGAGAGGCCGGCAAGCTGCGACGCGGTCTGCAGCGTCTGAGACGAGCTCGCCTCGGTCTCCTTGGTCGCCTGGGCCACGTTTGCAATGGCGACGTTGACCTGCTCGACCGCCGACGTCTGTTGCTTCGTGGAGAGCTCGATCTCGCGGCTCGCCTCGGTCGTCGTCGACACCAGGGCCGAGATCTGCCGGAAAGCCGACGCCACGTCCGCAAACTGCTTCGAGCCCGCGTCGACCGACTTCGAGCCGCTCTCGGTCGCCATGACCGTGGTGTTCACCGCGCTGCGGACGTCCTCGATCAGCGAGCGGATCTCCTTGGTCGATCCCGTCACGCGGTCCGCCAGCTTGCGGATCTCGTCGGCCACCACCGAAAAACGCCTCCCAGCCTCGCCGGCTCCGGCCGCCTCGATGGTCGCGTTGATGGCCAGGATGTTGGTCTGTTCGGCCAGCTCGGAGACGATCTCCAGGACCGCGCCGATCTGCTGCGACTTCTTCCCCAGATCCAGCATGTGGTTGACCACCGCGTCCACCTGGCGCCGGATCCCGGCGATGGACTCGTGCGCCTTGCCCACCGTCCCTTCGCCCGCTCGTGCGGCGGCCACCGTCTGATCGGCGATCCCCGCGACGCGCTGGGCGCTCTCGGCGATCTGCCGCGAAGTGGCCAGGAGCTCGCTGATGGTGGTGGCGATCTCGTTCATGGCGGTGGCCTGCTCCCGGGCGCCGGTCGCCTGCTGATTGGCCGCCGCCTGCAGCTCCGCAGACGAGCTCTGCACCTGCCCCACGGCGGTGCCGATCTGGCGGCTGAGGGTCCGCGCGAGCAATGCGGCGATCAGGACGGCGAAGACCAGCGCCAGACCGGCGATGACCATCACCAGCAGGATCGCCGCCGAAGCCCTGTCGCTGGCCGCTTGCCGTGCCTCGGCGAGCCGGCGCTCCTCCCAGGCCACGTAGGATTCCACGGCATTCCGCAGTCGATCGCGCCTGGGGAGCACCCGCTCCTCGAAGGAACGGATGACCTCCTCCAAGCCCGCCGCGCTCCGGCGCAGAGCCATGATCGCATCCAGGGCCTGCTGGTATTCCGCGTCGGAACGTTCCATCGCCGCGATCAGGCGGCGCGCCTCCTCCGCATCGGCTTGTCCCTTGAGCCGTTCGAGGGCGGCGGTGAGATCTTCGCGTGCCACACGCATCGAATCCAGGAAACGCTCCTGGGGGACCAGCAGGTATCCGCGGCCGGACGAGGACTTCCTTTCCGCCGCGACCTCGAGCTTCTGGGCATCGATCAGCGGCTGGGCGTGCTCGCTGATCACACGGTCCTTGCTCGCCACCACTTCCCTCAGAGCGTAGACCGCGACGGCGCCGATGATGAGGGTCAGGAGGACCGCGACGGCGAAACCGCCGCCGATCTTCTGTCCGAACGTCCAATTTCGAGCCATGGCTCATCCCTCCTCGGGCGGGCCGCCGCGGCGGGCCAACCGTCTGATGGTTTCGACGGCCGAGGCGACGTCGACGACCGGACGCAGGATGCTCCCGGCGTGCGCCACCTCGTGCACGTGCCTCCCCGGGGTGGACCCGGAAGTCGTCAGGTCCTGCGGCGCCAGGCGCAGGAAACCCTCGAGCTCCTCGAAGGCCAGACCCAGCGTCCGCTCGTTCGCTGCCAGCGCGATCCAGCGGGGTTTCTCGCTGCGCGGATACTCCAGGAGCGTCCCGAGGTCGTAGACGGCGACGAGGCTCCCCCGCAGCCCCGCAACGCCGAGCAGCTCGGAAGCCGCGCCCGGCAGCGGCACGATCCGGCGGTCGGCGTGCAGGCCGGCGATCCCGGAGAGCCGCAGGGCGTACGCCTCGCCGGCGATGCGGATGGCGAGCAGATCCACGGTGGCGGCTCGTGCCGCGCCAGCGGGCGCCGCGAAAGCCTGGTCGAACGCCTGCCGCAGCGCCGCCGCCGTGCCGTTTCCGGGTGCGGGATGCGGTTTCATGAGGACGTCCCGCCACAGGCGGCGAGCTCGGCGCGGCAGAGCGCCAGCAGAGCTTCGCGGCTGAACCCGCCGCTGAACAGGAGCAGCCGCGAAGCGTCCTCGCGCTGCAGCAGCATGAGCGCCTGGGTGAGCTCGCGCCGCGCCGCCTCCCGGTCGCCGCTCCGGCGTGCCAGCAGCCCGAGGTGCAGGCGGGGCATCGCGAATCCGGCATCCAGGTAGACTGCCACCTGGTTGTGCTCGATCGCGCCGCGGGTGTCCGCCGCGCCCTCGCGGCACAATGCCAGAACGTAGTGAGCCCCGGCGTTGAGGTCGTCCTGCGCCAGCAGCTCCCGGCAGGCCGCCTCGGCCTCGGCGAGCTGGCCGCCATGGGTCAGCAACACCGCCTGGAGCAGCAGCACGTCGGCATCCTGCCCGGACTCCGCGGGCAGCGACCGCACCAGAGCCAGGGCCTCCGCGTAGCGCTCCCCGCGCAGCAGATCGAAGGCGATCCCCAGATCCCAGGCCGGACGGATGCTGCCGGCATTGCCAGGCGCAGCCGGCGGCGTGGGCCGCCCGGCGGCCAATGCCTCGATGCGCTCGGTGGTGCGTTGGACCGTCTCCAGCCAGAGCTCGGTCTCCACCGCGACGAGAGGCGGCGTGAGCCGCACGGCGGGTGGCGCTGCGGCAACGCTCGCCGGAGGCCCCACCGCAACCTTTTCCTCCGCCCCCCGCCGCTGGTAGTAGAACGTTCCGTGCGTGTGGCAGAGGTGAAAGTCCTGAGAGAGCCCCCGCAGGGTCTCGGCGTGGCCCAGGAAGAGGAAGGCGCCGGGAGCCAGGGCGAGAGCGATGCGGGCCACGATCGCCTGGGCGCTCTGCGGCGTCATGTACATCAGGACGTTGCGGCAGAAAACCACGTCGTAGGCCGCGGGCTGCCAGAGCCCGGCGTCGTCCTCCGCCAGGTTGCGCTGTTGGAAGACGACGGAGCTGCGCACCGACTCGTCGAGAGCGAAGTCGCGCCCTTCGGGCCGGAACCAGCGCTGGCGCGCCGCGGGCGGCGTCTCGCGCAACGACCAGGCCGGGTAGTGGCCGCGCGCCGCCTTCTCCAGCACGGCGGGGTTGACGTCGATTCCCGAGATCGACACGCTCCAGGAGGGGTCGGTGAGGCTCTCACGCGCCATGATGGCGAGCGAATAGGCCTCTTCGCCCGTCGCGCAGCCGGCGGAGAGAATCCGTAGCTGGCGCGCCGGCAGCCGGGAGCGCATGCGGTCGGGTAGAGCCCGCTCGGCGAACGCCCGGAACTGATCCATATGGCGGAAGAAGTACGTCTCCGCCACGGTGAGCTCCTGGGCGAGCGCACCCAGCTCGCCGCGGGGTGCCTCCGGCGACTCGAGGCACTGCAGATATCTCTCGGCATCGCGGCCGTTGGCCTCGACCCGCCGCCGCAGCACGTCCTCCAGGAAGCTCAGCTTGGTGTCGTCGAAGTACAGCCCCAGGTGCCGCGCCACCGCGCTGCGGGCCCTCTCGACGTCGCTGAGACCGAGAACGCCGGTCATTGGGCCGGCCCCTCCGCCTCGATGGCCTGCCAGACTTCCGCGGGAACCCAACGCGCGCTGCGCAGCACCACCAGCAGCTCGGCGTCCACGGCGCCCACCGCGGCCACTACCTCCGCGGCCGCCTCGCCCAGCAAGGGCGGCAGCTCCGCGAGCGGCGCCGCGGAGAGGTCTCTCACCCCGACCACTTCTTCGACGGCGAGGGCCACGGTGCGCGGCCCCGTCCTCACGGTCACGAATCGCGAGGGCTCAGGGGATCCCACGGCCCCCAACAGACCGCCGAGCGAGACGACCGGCGTTGGGGCGCCCCGGATGACGGACACGCCGCACGCGAACGGCGGCATCCCGGCGAACGCCGCCAGCGGTAGGGGCCGCATGGTCTCGATGACATGGGCGAGAGGGATCGCGCACAACCGGATCCCTTCACGGCAGAGGAGCGAGCGAGAGCCAGCCGCCGGCTCGCTCAAGACGCTCCTCCTTCTCCGAAGCCGCATTCGACGGCCATCTGAACCAAGTCCAGCAGATGCCCTGTTCTCATTGGACCGATCATATTCTTATACAACAAATCCAGGTCAAGCGAGATCAGCCAAGGAATCGCGTCAGATTCAGAGATCTATAAACCTTGGACTCGACTCCAGGGTCAAGCCGCGGCTCCCGCGGACTGCCTCCCCTCATCGCTGAGCAGGTCCGCCGGCGCAGACCCGCCTGCAGCGAGCTCGCCGATCCTCACCGGTGGCGGTCGTCTACCTGGAAAAGGCTTTGCAAAGGACAGGCGGCGATGATGATCCTGATTCCCCCGGGGGCTCGCCTGGCTGAGCCGGTGGTGGGCGGCGCGATGAAGCGGCGTGCGTGGCGGAGCTTGTGGATCGCGGCCCTGGCGGTTGCCGCGGCGGCGGCCCTGCTCGAGATCGTCGCCGCCATCCGCGTCCGCCATCTGCGGGCCGAGAGGGCGTACCTCGGCGGCAAGTTATACGTGGAGGTTCGGGGTCGAGGAGATCCTGTCGTCTTCCTGGCCGGCCTTCCAGCCACGACGCACTTCTGGCAAGGGGCCTTCGATCCTCTGGCGAAGACGCACCGGCTGATTTTCCTCGACGCCCTCGGCTTCGGGCGCTCTCCTCTGCCGGCGGTCGATTACACCCTCGAAGACCATCTCGGCGCTCTGCGGCGCACTCTGGTGGCGCAAGGGGCGACTCGGCGGGTGACCTTCATCGCCCACTCGTTCGGCACCTTGCTCGCGGCGTACTACGCGGCGCGGTATCCGCAGGAGGTCGAGCATCTCTTCCTGCTGGGCACGCCGGTGTTCGACGGGGAACGCGAAGCTCGGGCGCACATCCGGGAGATGTCTTCCATGGGCGGCCTGTTCACGTTGAACCCCGTCCTCGCCCGGGAAGCGTGCAAGCTGCATGAAGCCTCGCCGCAGCCTTTCCTGGCGCGTGTCGTGCCCCGCTTCCTGCCAGGCGTCCCGCCGGAAGTCTCCCGCGAAGCGCTACTGCACACCTGGCGCTCATTCAACGGCACGCTGCGCAACGTGGTCATGCGCAAGCCCATCGCCGTCCCGCTCTCGCACATCGGACCGAAGGTCACCTTCGTCCATGGCCGCGCCGACCCCATCACCACGCTGGAGCGGATCCAGGCCCTCGCCGCGGCGACGGGCGCCGGGGTCCTAATCACCGAGGATAACCATCGCTCCTATCCTGTCCGCAGCGCCGGCCGGATCATCCGAAGGCTCGCCCATTGCCGTAGTCAGGAGTAGGATAGAGGAGCTTCCATTCAGGAGGGAGAGATGAACGCACTTCGCGGTTCGAAGAGTCTTCTTTCATTGATCGCTGCCGCGCTGCTGATCCTCGGCGCATCGGCAGCCTGGGCGGGGGATGACAAGGCGGCGGCGGAGAAGTCGCTCTACGAGCGGCTGGGCGGACTGGCACCGATCTCGGTGGTGGTCAGCGATTTCATCGACGCGCTGGTCCCGGACGAGATGCTCAACCAGAACCCGGCGATCAGGGAGGCGCGCGAGCGGGTGCCGGCGGCTTACTTGAAGTTCCACGTCACGGCGCTGGTCTGCCAGGCGACCGGCGGTCCGTGCCAGTACACCGGCCGTACCATGAAGGAGTCGCACGCGCATCTGCACATCACCGAAGCGGAATGGCAGCGCATGGCTCAGGTCTTCAAGCAGATCCTGGACAAGTACAAGGTCCCGGAGAAGGAGCAGCAGGACCTCTTCGCGGTCGTCGGCACCACCAAGGCCGACATTGTGACGGCGAAATAGACGGCTTCGTCTCGTCTCCGGGATCAGACCGCTTCGCCGGCAGCCTTCTACGAGCTCCTCGTGAGATGGCCCTACGGTAAAGGACTACGCTAGGTCTCCGCACCACCTGAAGGGGTGGTCCGCCGCCCACACGCGAGACGCCACCTTGGGCTCAGCTTGCGCTGGCCCTTTCCTGTACGATTCCGCCGCCCGTGGACGGCCGTTCGCTGCGCGTGCCGTACCGTCCCGTAACCGGGAGAGGACCATGGCTCGGATTCTCATCGTTTCATCGGTGGTGGCAGGGCTGTTCCTCCTGCTGTTGATTTTGGAGCGGCGCCGGCCGCTGCGGTCCGGCCTGCATTCGGTCGTCCCGGAGGTGCTCCTGAACTTGGCGATCTCCGCGCTTGCGTTCGCCGTGGCCGCCGGGGTGGTGCGGCCCGCTGTCGCGGCTTCGATCGACTGGACGGCGGGGAGGCGCTTCGGGCTCGTCCACTTGGTCTCCCTGCCTGCTCCTCTACGCGGCGCGTTGGCCTTCCTCTGCATGGATCTGGCGTTTTACTACTGGCACCGCCTGAATCACGTGGTGCCGCCTCTCTGGCGCTTCCACAACGTCCATCACACCGATCCCGTCCTCGGGGTGTCGACGAGCTTCCGCTTCCACTTCGGCGAGGTGGCCCTCTCGGCGCTCTTCCGGGTGGTGCAGGTAACGGCGATCGGCATCGGCTTCCGCACCTATGCCGTCTACGAGCTGGCTTTCCAGGCCAACACCCTGTTCCATCACAGCAACGTGCGCCTGCCGATCCGGCTGGAGCGCCTGCTGAACCGCGTCCTGGTGACGCCGAGAATGCATGGCATTCACCATTCACAGGTGCGGGAGGAAGACCTCTCCAATTACTCGGTGGTAGTCCCATGGTGGGACCGGCTCCACCGCACCCTGCGGCTGAACGTTCCACAGTCGCAGGTCGTCATCGGCGTCCCCGCCTATACGCAGCCGGAGGACAACCGGTTCTGGCACCTCGTGTCGATGCCCTTTCGCCGACAGCGGGACTACTGGCGGACGCCCGACGGCGGTCTCGTGGAGAGGGAGCCGGCGCAGCGGGGACCGGACAGGACGCAGCTGGAAGAGTGAAGCTCACCTTCACGGGTTCAAACGTTGCCGGAATCCCTCCTGCATCCGGTGGACCCATTGATAGAAGGTCGGCAGCGCCAGCAGCGTGAACAGCGTCGAGGTCACCAGACCGCCGATCATCACGATCGCCAGCGGGCGCTCGATCTCCGAGCCGTGCAGGCGCAGCATCAGCAGCGGCAGCAATCCCAGGATCGCGCAACCCGCGGTCATCAGCTTGGGCCGCACGCGCCCGATCGACGCCTCGCGCAGCGCCTCCTCGAAGGGTCTGCCCTCGGCCAGCAGAGTGCGGGTCTGCGAAACCAGGACGAGACCGTTCTGCACGGCGATGCCGAACAGGCCGATCAGCCCTACCAGTGAGGAGACGTTCCAGGTCTCGCCGGCGAGCCAGAGGGCGACGATGCCGCCGACGAAGGCGTCCGGCAGGGTGGCCAGGATCACCATCGTCTCGGCGAAGGATCCCAAGGCCAGGTAGAGGAGCACCAGGACGGCAAGAAGAGCCACGGCGATGGCAAGGTAGAGCGAGCGCAACGCCCGCGCCTGGGTCTCCACCCGGCCGCCGACGTCGAAAAAATAGCCGGTCGGCAGGTCCAGTCCCCGCGCGAGTCGTTCCCGCACCTCCGCGGCGGTGCCGCCGAGGTCGCGGCCGGCGACGCTGGCCTCGACGGCGATGCGTCGGCTCCCGGCCTCGCGCTGGATGGATGCGGGCCCGAAGGTCTGCTCCACCCAGGCGAGCTGGCCGAGCGGCACGCGAGTGCCGTCCCTGCCGTCGATGAGCAGCGCGGAGAGCGCAGCGAGGTCGCGCCGCCGGTCCGCGAGCCGCACCACCAGATCGAACCGCCGCTGCCCCACCCACACCTGAGAGACCTCGTCGCCCCCCAGGCCGACACGCAGGGCGTCGACGACATCGGCCGGCGTGAGCCCCACCCGCGCCACGGCTTCGCGGTCGACCGTGATGCGGACCTGCGGCAGACCGGTCAAGGTCTCGGCCCGCAGGTCGGCGATCCCCGCGACCGGCTCCATCAGCTCCCGGGTTTGCTCCGCCAGGCGGCTCAAGCGGTCCAGATCAGGGCCGTAGATCCGCACCTGGATGTCCGCGGGGGTGCCTCCCAGGCCCTCGTCGATCCGCATCCCGAGAGGCGTGGTGAAGAGCACCGCGACGCCCGGCACCTTCTCCAGCCGCTCGCGCATCTCCTCCTCCAGCTCCTCGATCGAGCGGGAGCGCTGCGGCTTGAGGACCACCAGCACGTCGGAGAGCACGTGCGGCATGGGATCCTCCGTGCGCTCGGCGCGGCCGGTGCGCCGCACGACTTCCTTGACCTCGGGAAACCGGCGCAGGATGTCCTCCACCCGGTGATTGCGGCGGTCCACCTCGTCCAGGGAAGCCTCCGGCGGCAGCAGCGTCTGCAGCAGCAGGGCTCCTTCGTCGAGTTGAGGCATGAAGTCCGATCCGACGCGGAAGGCGAGCAGCAGCGCCGGGATGGTGACGGCCAGCGACACTACGCGGACCAGCCCGGCCCGGCGCATGCAGCGATCGAGCAGCGGCGCGTAGAGGGCTTTGATGCGGCGGATGAGCGCCACGTCCTCCTCGGCTCCCGAGGGCGCCGGGCGGAGCAGCCAGCCCGCGAGCACCGGCACCAGCGTCAGGGCGAGGGCCAGCGAGGCGGCCATGGCCGCCACCACCGCGGCGGCCAGCGGCCGGTACATCCGTCCTTCGATGCCGCTCATGGCGAAGAGCGGACTGAAGACCGCGATCACGATCAGCGTCGCGAAGGCGATCGGGCGGCCCACCTCGACGGCGGCGGCGAGCACCACCTCACGCCGTGGCCTGCCGCCGCGGGCGACTGTCAGGCGGTGGTAGACGTTCTCGGTGAGGATGATCGCCGCGTCCACCAGCAGGCCCACGGCGATGGCCAGCCCGCCGAGGGTCATCGTGTTGAGGCCGATGCCCGCCGGCTCGAGGATCAGGCCGGCCAGGGCGATCGACAGCGGTAGCGTGAGAGTGACAATGAGCGCGGCCCGCAGGTTTCCCAGCATCAGGAAGAGGACGCCCACCACCAGCACGGCACCCAGCAGCACGGCCCGCCCCACGCCTCCGAGGGCGGAGGAAACCAGCTCCGCCTGATCGTAAAGCACCCGCACTCGCACGCCACGCGGCAGGCTCCCGGCGAGATCCGCCACCGCGGCGCGCACGCCGCGTGCGACAGCAACCGTGTCGGCCCCGAACTGCTTCGAGATCCGGCAGCTCACGACCTCCGAGCCCAGACCGTGCGCCATGCCGCGGCGCACCGCCGGCGCTTCCCGCACGTCGGCCACCTCGCCGAGCAGCACGGGAGTGTTCTCCCGCACCGCCACCACG